>NZ_JBNYXY010000007.1:0-449896 GCF_051380895.1 Janthinobacterium breve
CGACTGCCAATAGGTGGCGTCCAACTCTTCAAGGTGGTGAGAAACGAATAGAGTCCCACCGTACTCATCGGCTTCGGTGCCGAACGCATCACGAATAGCGGCTAGCGCATACATCTCACGCCGCTCGATTTCATCTAACTGCGATTGCACTAGGTTCTCCTAAAAGGTATCCAACGTTCACTGGGGATGCAGTTTTGCCCTTTGTCGGTCGAATCTGACTGACCGCTACTGGCCGGTTGCCGTCGTTGGCAGGTTTCGCCCTAGAGCGGATGTCGTCCAGAATTTGACTGGCATCTGCTATAGAACGGTCACTCTTGCAATGTCAAATCTGATGAACCGAGGTCGAACTGTTTGTAGCCACCATGGTTAAAGAATACCATTGGTACCGTTTCGCTATACTTGCTATGAATGCCAACACGACGATGCAACCTACTGCAATAATCGGCGGCTCAATAAGGAGATCGCGATGTACCGAATCATTACCCTAATATGGCCAATCCTGCTAATGCCTATTGTCACGCAAGCTGCCGATCTGCAGTTATTCCGTCTAATCATACCGGTCACGCCTGTTGAGAATGGCAAGATCTTAGACATGGAATTCAAGGAAGTCGCGCGAGAGGCTGATTCGTCCACGGTGAGGGCAACACGCCGCTCGGGCGGCTCGGTGTCTTCGTCAATGTTTATCCTGAGGGGCATGTGCGGGCTAGCGCGTTCACGAGGCAAGCAACATTTCGTGACCGAACAGCTTGCAGGAGAAAGCAATCAATACAAAGTAACCTTTCCCGAGACACCGCCCGACCCCGGAAAAGGCTTTACGATTGCCCAATGCGAGCTATTGCAATACTGATCTGCAGCTACGCAATGTCTATCTCGCTCGCCGGCCTCTTCTGGCCGGTTGCCGTCTTTGGCGGCTTCCGCCCCATAGCGGAAGTTGAATCGCCACTATTTCAATAGACACTGCTACATCTCTTAAAGGAGACCGCAGGTTTGCCACTCCAAGCGCAAGAATTTAGCAATGACCTCGTTTGGCCGGTAGTGGCCGACTGCGGCAATGAGCATAACGAATTAGTAAGCGAGAAAAGTCACGCATTGTCACGTCGACTGCTTGACTCCGCAGGCGATAGCCGTCCGTCATCACCTATCGATGATTTGCGCATCCAGCACGTTAAACACCGTCACCCCTGAAACAGACGTAATTCCCCACGGTTGCTCCGTATTGACCTGCACCAGCTTGCGGCCTGCCGCGTCCAGCCATTCGTGCTCGATGACGCAGCCAATGTATCCTGGCTTCGGATAACTGCTGTCCGCACGCAGATCGCTGCTACTGAGCACTGGCACTTTCTCCGTGAATGCATGCCGCTTGCCATCGGCATCGGTCAGCACGCAGGCAACCACGCCTGGGAAGTGGTCGTCAATGTAGCGTTCTATCTGTACGGATAGGCCGGCCACGCGGAGAGCTGTCACGACTCATCGCGCTCGGCATCGCGCTCGCGGCAGCTCAGGGACGCATAGTGCGCCTTGGGAACCTTGTTCTTGATCGCCACTTCGCGGAGGGCATGTGCAAAATCAACATGATCGGTCAGGGTGCAGCGGTTGGCGCGGGCGAACTGTTGCAGATTCTTGAGGCTGCCATGGACTTTCACCGTGATCCCGACGCCGGGGCTGGCGCAGCAGCCTATGTATTTGCTGCGGTATTCTTCTTCGATCAGCACCAGTTCGTGGCCCATGAAGGGCACTGGCTGGTCCAGCAGGTAGTAATCGGTGTAATCGAAGCGCTGGCGGGGAGTCTTGCTGACCAGGCCGGCATGCTGGTAGGCGCGGATGGCCTGGCCGGACGTGCCAGTGCGCTCGGTCGTGCCCTTTTTGAGCTGCATGACATGCAGCAAGCCGCTTTCGAGTGACAGGGTATCAGCGGCGAACGCCATGGCGGAGCAGGCGGCAAGCAGGGTGAAGGCGATGGCGCGTTTCATTTCGCCTCCATTGCCAGCATCTGTTTGATTACCGGCAAGATCATCCGCCATGCATTCGATGTGGCCGCGATCTCGTCGTAATGGCTGGCGCCGGGCAAAATCAGCACTTCCGCATGGTCGCCGGCCAGCTTGGCCTTGGCCGCATAGTCGTGCGCGACGCGGGGCGGGGAGATGGTGTCGAGCTCGCCCGTGGCCAGCACGGTGCGGCTGCCGTTGGGCATCAGGTCGGCCGCGTTGGTGTCGCTGTATATGTCGGAACGCTCAGTGCTGGCGCTGCCTGCCAGTTGCGCGATGTCGCGCTCGCAGCTGCTCTTGATCAAGTCTCGTTCGTGGCGCAGGTCGGCCAAGCCGCCCAGGCTGAGGATATTCTTGATCGGCAGATACTGTTCGCGGTACAGGGGGCTGCTCTTCGGCAGTTTTTCCCGACCGGCAATCCATTGCACCAGCTGGCCACCGGCGGAGTGGCCCATGGCGACGGTGCGGCTGGTGTCGAGCTGGTACTGGGGCGCGTGCTGCTGCAGGCTGTCCAGCGCCGCGTGCATGTCTGCATACGTACCGGGATAGCCGCCACCCGGCTCGTCGACCCGACGGTACTCGACATTCCACACGGCAATGCCTTGCGCCACCAGTGCGCCGGCCACGTTGCGCATCTGCCCGATGCCGCCGAAGGCCACCGTCCAGCAGCCGCCATGCACGAGCACGACGACAGGGAACGGCCCGCTGCCTTCCGGCCGGAACAGCTGGGCGTATTGCGACGGCGCCGGGCCATATGCGATCTGTGCCGTGGGCGCGGGGCCGTTCAGGGCCAGGTAGTCGTCCAGGCTCATGGGGGCGGCGACGGCGCCGTGGACGGAGGCGAGCAGGGCGGTGGCGATCAGGGAGGACGGCAGGGAGGTAGGCATGCTGGGTTTCGCTTGAGAAGAGAGCAACACTTTAGCATAGGGCCGCGTTGCCGCTGAGATCAAGCGGTGCGCTGTTTTCCCCTAGGAGAGGGGTGCCCCATGGTATATTTCGGGCATCAGTTTTCCCCATATCGACACGGTGCACGCAAACAACATTCTTTCATTGCTGGACGCCGAGCATAGTGCGCTGGGCAGTATCGCGGCAGGCGCCGACCTGGCCCATGCACTAGAGCATTTGTTGCTGGCGCTGCAAGACCTGGCCGAGGGCGGCGCGCATGCCTGCCTGGTGCTGATCGACGAGGCCGACCGTTTTTGCGGCTTGTCCGCGCCCAGCCTGCCACACGAGCTGTGCCTGGCCCTGCGGCATGGCGGCGAACAGCCTTCGCCGTTCGGCACGGCCGCCTTTTCCGGCGCGCCCGTGTATTGCGGCGACATCACGCGCGACGTACACTGGAGCGCGGGACGCAAGGAAGCCATGCTGCATGGCTACCGCGCCTGCTGGGTCGCGCCCGTCTTTGGCGCCAAGGGGCATATCCTGGGCGTGCTGGGCCTGTTTTTCCCGGCGTCATGCCATCCTACGCAACCGGAAATCGAACTGTTGGCGCTGGCTGCGCGCGTGGCCGCGCATGTCATCGAGCGGGGCCTGCTGGAAAAAGCGCTGGACGACAGCCGCGAACACTTTCATTACGCCATCGAACTCAACACGCAAGTGCTGTGGACGGCCGACATCGACGGCAAGCTCGACTATGTGGCGCAGCGCTGGCGCGAATGGACGGGTTGCAGCGGCCTGGGCACCACCTGGCTGGACGCCATCCACCCAGACGACGTGCCCCATTCCCTGGCGGCCTGGAGTGAATCCGTGGGCAGCGGCCAGCCTTTCGATGCGGAAATGCGGGTACGCCGGCAAAACGGCTTGTACCGCTGGGTGCATACACGCGCCTATTGCCGGCTTGACGAGCGGGGCCAGCCCGTGAAATGGTATGGCTCATGCGAGGATATTGACGAGCACTGGCAGGCGCGCAATGCCTTGCTCGACAGCGAAGCGCAGTTCCGTTCGCTGGCCTCGACCATGCCCAACCAGGCCTGGCTGGCGCATGGCAGCGGCGCCACCTACTGGGTCAACGAACAGGTGTGCGAATACACGGGACAATCGATGAAGTCCCTGGTGTCGAGCGGCTTTCGCCACTGCGTGCACCCGGACGACGTGCAAGCCACGCAGAACAGCTGGGAACGGGCCGTCGCCACGGCCAGCGCTTACGAATACGAGTTCCGCATGCGCCGCGCCAGCGACGGCGCCTACCGCTGGTTCCTGGCGCGCGCCTTGCCCCTGTTGGACGAAACGGGCAAGGTGCTGCGCTGGGTGGGCACAAATACGGACGTGCAGGAACAGAAGAACGTGCTGGAAAAGATGGCCTACCTGAATTCCTCGCTGGAAGTGGAAATGGCCAACCGCACCGCTGACCGCGACCGCATGTGGCGGCTGTCGACCGACATCATGCTGGTGGCGGACCTGGCCGGCATGATCATCGCCGTCAATCCCGCCTGGAGCAAGATCCTGGACCGGCCGGAAATCGAGTCACTGGGCATGGATTTCATCAGCCTCGTGCATCCCGACGACCGCATGGCGGCCTTGAAGGACTTGTCGCGCCTGGCCCATGGCGCGCCCACCTTGCGCATGGAAAACCGCTACCGGCGCCGCGATGGCGGCTACCGCTGGATTTCCTGGACGGCCGTGCCCGCGCAAAAGCTGATCCACGCCATCGGCCGCGACGTCACCGATGAAAAAGAGGCGCGGCTGGCGCTGGTGCGCAGCGAGCAAGCTTTGTTGCAGGCGCAAAAGCTGGAATCGATCGGCAAACTGACGGGCGGCGTGGCCCACGATTTCAATAACGTATTGCAAATCATTTCCGGCAATTTGCAGTTGCTGAAATTGACGGTGGCCGACAATCCGCAGGCGGCCAGGCGCCTCGATTCGGCCGCTTCGGCCGTCGAGCGGGGCGCCAAGCTGTCGTCGCAATTGCTGGCCTTTGCGCGGCGTCAACCGTTGAAGCCGCTGGTGACGGACCTGGGTCGCCTGCTGCGCCGCATGCATGAGCTGATCCGCCGCGCCCTGGGCGAGGCGGTTGCCGAGGAAACCTTCATCAGTGCAGGCTTGTGGCATACCCTGGTCGACCCGAACCAGATGGAAAACGTGCTGCTGAACATGGCCATCAATGCGCGCGACGCGATGGAAGGGGGTGGACGCCTGACGTTCACCTTGAGCAATGTCACGCTCGATGCCACCTACGCCAGCCTGCATGCCGATGTGCTGGAGGGGCAATACGTGCTGCTGACTATCACCGACACGGGCCATGGCATGGAGCGCGACGTGATCGACCAGATATTCGAACCGTTCTTCACCACCAAGCGCGAAGGCGAGGGCACGGGCCTGGGCCTGTCCATGGCCTACGGCTTCATCCGCCAGAGCGCGGGCCACATCAAGGTGCACAGCGCGCCGGGCGCCGGCACGACCTTCAAGATTTATTTGCCCCGCTCGCTGGAAAAGCTGGCCGAGCCACCGCCGGGCTTGACGGGCCCCGTGCTGGGCGGCGGCGAGACCATCCTCGTGGTGGAAGACGATGCTCCCGTGCAACATACGGTGGTCGACATGCTGCGCGGCCTGGGCTACGACGTGCTGCACGCGGACGATGGCGCCTCGGCGCTGGCCCTGCTGGGCACGGGCGTGGCCATCGACCTGCTGTTTACGGACGTGGTCATGCCGGGTCCCGTCAGCAGCAAGGAGCTGGCGCAGCAGGCCAAATTGCTGCTACCGGAGCTGGCCGTGTTGTTTACCTCGGGCTATACGCACAATGCCATCATGCAGGGCGGGCGCCTGGACCAGGGCGTGGAACTGTTGAGCAAGCCCTACCAGCGCGAAGACCTGGCGCGGCGCATCCGCCACCTGCTGGCCGACCGCCGCCTGGTGGGCGCGCCCGACCCGTCCGGGCGGCGCATCCTGCTGGTGGAAGACAATGACGATGCGCGGGAGATGACGACGGAAATGCTGAATATGCTGGGGCATACCGTGCATGGCGTGGCCAGCGCCGAGGCAGCCTTGCCCCTGCTGGCCATGCCGGGCCTGGACGTGCTGGTGACGGACATCAGCCTGCCCACTATGTCGGGCCTGGAACTGGCGCGCCATGCGCGTGCCCACTGGCCGCAGCTGGACGTGGTGTTTGCTTCCGGGCATGACTGGGGCGCCAGCCTGATGCAGGACGCCAGCGCGCGTTTCTTGCGCAAACCGTTTGGCCTGGAAGAGCTGGCCAACGCATTGAAGGCGCGCCGGCTCGATGTTTACTAAACTGGCGGCAGCAAGGCTTGCTGCAATTGCTCGACGGTAAATGGCTTGACGAGGAAGCGCGCGGCCGGGTCCAGCACGCCGGAATTGGCCGGCGCATGGCCCGTGGAAAACACCACTTCCAGCTGTGGCTGCTCGCGGGCCACCAGTTCGGCCAGCTCGACGCCTGACATGTGCGGCAGGCTGATATCGGTCAGCAACAGTTCCAGTCCCGGCGTGTCCAGCAGGGGCAAGGCTTCCTCGGCCGTGCCCACGGCCAGCACCGCGTGTCCCAGCATGCTCAGCAGTTCGCTCGTCATGGCGCGCGCGTCGGCATTGTCTTCCACCAACAAGATATGACGCATACCCGGCCGCATACCAGTCCGCGCCCCCGGCAGAGGCGACGCGGGCGGCTGCGGCGCCAGCTGCGCGCGGTACTGTTGCAGCGCCGTCACGTGGCGGCCATTGGCCAGCAAGTGGCGGATGCGCCGCGCCAGGTCTTCGCGCCGGTAGGGCTTGCTCAATAATTCGACGCCCGGTTCCAGCCGGCCGCCCTGCATGATGGCGTCCTGCGTGTAGCCTGAGGTAAACAGCACGGCCAGCTGCGGCAGCAGCAATCGGGCCTGGCGCGCCAGTGCCGTGCTGGCCACCTTGCCCGGCATCACCACATCCGTAAACAACAGGTCGATGGGGACGCCGCTGCCGATGATGGCCAGCGCGCTTTCGCCATCGCTGGCGCGCAGCACGACGTAGCCAAGGCCGCGCAGCATGTCCACCACCGTCGTTTGCACCTGCACGTCGTCTTCCACGACGAGGATGGTTTCCTTGCCGCCCAGCACGGGGCCGCCCAGCTGCAGCGGCAGTTCCGTTTCCGCTTCGAGCGAGCGCGGCAGGTAAATGCGGAAAGTGCTGCCATGGCCGGGCAGGCTGTCCACCGTCAGGTGGCCGCCGCTCTGGCGCAGGAAGCCGTACGCCATGGAGAGGCCCAGGCCCGTGCCTTCACCTTCCTTCTTCGTCGTGAAGAATGGTTCGAAAATCTTGTCCAGCAGTTCGGCAGGAATGCCCGTGCCCGTATCGGAGACGGCCAGCTGCACGTAGTCGCCGGGCGCCACGTCCGCATGGCGCGCCGCATAGTCGCGGCCCAGCACGCTGTTGCTCAGTTCAATGGTCAGCTGGCCCTGGCCATCCATGGCGTCGCGCGCGTTGATGGCCAGGTTGAGGATGACGTTTTCCAGCTGGTGCGGGTCGACCAGGGCGCGCCAGCAGTCGTCGGCCAGCAGCAAACGCGTCTCGATGCTTTCGCCCGTGGCGCGCCGCAGCAGCTCTTCCGTTGAGCGCAGCAGGTGCGCCAGGTCCGTCACCAGCGGTTGCAATGGTTGACGCCGCGCAAAGGCCAGCAGCTGGGCCGACAGCTTGGCGCCCCGTTCCACGGCGGCCGAGGCGCTGGCGATGCGCTTGGCGGCCAGCGGGTCGTCGTCCAGGGTCAGCTGCACCAGTTGCAGATTGCCGGAGATAATTTGCAGGACGTTATTGAAATCATGGGCCACGCCGCCCGTCAGCTTGCCCAGCGCTTCCAGTTTTTGCGATTGCAACAGGGCCATCTCGCTGTGGCGCAACGATTCCTGCATGCTGCGCAAGGTGCTTTCCGCTTCCTTTTCCAGCGTGACATGGCGCCCGGTGGCAAAAATCAGGTCGCCTTCGGCCGCCGCCGACCAGGATAGCCAGCGGTGGCCGCCATCGCGGTGCCGGTAGCGGTTTTCAAAGCTGGGCATGGCCTCCTGCGTCACTTGCGCCAGCGCCTGGCGCGTGGCGACGGCATCCTCGGGCAGCACGAAGTCGAACAGGCTGCGGCCCAGCATTTCTTCGGGCAGCCAGCCCAGAATAGCGGCCGAGGCCGGGTTGACGGCAGCAAAGCAGCCCTCGGCATCGATGGCCACCATCAGGTCTTGCGCGCTGCGCCACAGCCGCTCGCGATCGCTGTTGCGCGCGGCCAGGTCCGCTTCCAACTTCTTTTCCACGGTGATGTCGCGCGCGCTGCAATACACCTTGTCGCCCTCGGGCACGGCGACCCAGGACAGCCAGTGCCAGCCGCCCAGCTTGTGGCGGTAGCGGTTTTCGAAGCGCAGCGCCGGCTGGCCCTGGTTGGCCGCCTCCCAGGCGGCATGGGTGCGCGGCAAGTCTTCCGGGTGGATCAGTTCCAGGAAGCGCGTCGTGCGGATTTCCTCCACCGACCAGCCAAGGGTGGTTTGCCAGGCGGGGTTCGAGTGCTCGAAATAGCCGTCGAGGTTGAGCACGCCCAGCAAATCGGGGCTGACGTTCCAGGTGCGGCCGAATGCGCGCGTGCGCTCGGCCACCTGCGTTTCCATGCTGGCACTGAGGGCGCGCAAGCGCGATTCCGCCTGGGCCCGCAGGATGGTCGACCAGACCCGTTCCGATACTTGCACGGCCAGTTCGATCTCGTCCGCAT
Source organism: Janthinobacterium breve (assembly GCF_051380895.1). Taxonomy (NCBI): domain Bacteria; kingdom Pseudomonadati; phylum Pseudomonadota; class Betaproteobacteria; order Burkholderiales; family Oxalobacteraceae; genus Janthinobacterium; species Janthinobacterium breve. Next base: position 8,656 of record NZ_JBNYXY010000007.1, read on the forward strand.
GCCACAGGCGCGCCGCGCGGCTGTGCACGACGAACAAGGCCGCCAGCCGGCCCTCCTTGGCGATGGGAATGTTCAGGAAGGCACGGATGCCCAGGCGCGCAAACGTGGCCAGCGCGGCCGGCGTGGCCGTGCGCGGGTCACTGGCCACATCGCTGACGGCCAGCGCCTGGCCGGCGGCCAGCGCATCGGCCAGGCGGGCCGCATAATCGCCGAGGAAATACTCGCCGGCGGCGCCGGGCGCCAGGCCGTCGCTCCACGCATGCTGGAGGGTGGGGCATTGCAGGGTCTGGTCGATATCGAAACAGGCCACTTGCTGGGCGCCCAGGCGCTGTCCCAGCAGCTGCGCCGACAGCGAGAGAATCTCGCCCGTGTCGTGCAGCAGCCGCAGCCGGCGTTCCAGTTGCAGCAGAAAGGCCACGCCGCTGGTGCCGGCCTGGCTGCGGGGGGCGGCGGTGCTCGTCATGCCGGCCTCAGCTGCCGGCCAGCGGCAGGGTGACGCTGAACAGGGCGCCATTGCCGGGCTGGCTTTGCAGGGTGATGGCGCCACCGTGCGCATCGACCAGCTGCTTGGTGATGAACAGCCCCAGGCCCAGGCCGCCCGTACGGTCCTGGTGCATGACGCGCTCGAAGGCGTCGAAGATGCGTTCCTGGTCGCGCGCATTGATGCCGATGCCATGGTCGCGCACTTCGATGACGGCGCTGTTTTGCGTGTGCGCCAGGCTGATTTCCACGGGCTGGCCCTGGCCGTAGCGCACGGCATTGCTGATCAGGTTGACAACGATCTGCTCGACGCGGAAGGCATCCCAGAAACCCTCGATGGGTTCGAAGGCCAGCACTTCCAGCACGCTGCCCGTGGCGGCCGCATACGGGCCCAGGTCGTCGGCCACGCGGCGCACCAGGCTGGTCAGGTCGACGGATTCGCGGCGGATCGACAGTTTGCCGCTGGTGATGCGCGAGACGTCGAGCATGTCGTCGATCAGGCGCACCATGCTGCGGATTTGCCGCCCGTCGCGCGCCACCATCTTGTTCAGCTTATCCGGTTCGAAGGCGGCCAGGTTGCCCCGCTCCAGGTTGACGGTGCGCATCTGCGTTTCCAGGAACAGGGTGTTCAGGGGTGTGCGCAGTTCGTGCGCCACCATGGACATGAATTCGTCGCGCAGGCGCAGCGAGCGCTGCAGCTCAGCCTGCGTGGCGCGCAATTCTTTCAGTAACGCTTCTTGCTGCTGGCGGCTGTGTTCCAGCGCCTGCACCTGGCGCCGCGTCTCGCTGCGCTGCTGGTGCAGGGCGACGAAGACGTTGACCTTGCTTTGCACGGCATTGATATCGAGCGGCTTGTGCAGGAAATCGACGGCGCCGCTTTCATAGCCCTGGAAGGCGAAATTCATTTCCTTGCCGGCCGCCGTGACGAAGACGATGGGGATGTGGCGCGTCTTTTCCGTGCCGCGCATCAATTGCGCCAGCTCAAAGCCATCCATTTCCGGCATTTGCACGTCGAGGATGGCCAGCGCGAAATCGTGTTCCAGCAGCAGGGCCAGCGCTTCTTCGCCCGACGACGCCTGATAGACGCTGCGGTCGCTCTCGCGGATCAGCGCATTGAGCGCGCGCAAGTTTTCCGGCAAGTCGTCGACGATCAGCAATTTGGTGCTTGTTTCATTCATCATGTTTCATTCCTGGCATGTGCCGTCCAGCGTAATGGGAAGCGGCGTGCGACGGTGCACGCTTGCGGTAGAGCTTTTCGGGACCCGGCAATGGCTCGAAGTCGGCGGCAAAGCGCGTGAAATGCGTGCTTTCCTTGCTGCCCAGTCCCAGGAAACCCCGGTGGCACAGCGAGTCGTGGAACAGGCCCAGGGCCCGCTCCTGCAAGGTTTTATTGAAGTAAATCAGCACGTTACGGCAGAGAATCAATTGCGTTTCAATGAAAACGCTGTCCGTGGACAGGCTGTGGTCGGCAAAGTTGATCCTGTCAAGCAGGCGTTGCTGGAAATGCACGGTGGCATGCTCGACCGTGTAGTACTCGGCGAGCTGGCCCAGGCCGCCTGCGGCCAGGTAGTTGTCGCCATAGTCGGCCATGCGGTGCAGCGGATACACGCCGCGCGCGGCCGTGGCCAGCGCTTGCGGGTTGATGTCGGTGGCGTAAATCGTGCTGCGCTCGAGCAAGCCTTCCTCGTGCAGCACGATGGCCAGCGACAGCGCTTCCTCGCCCGTGCAGCAGCCGGCCACCCAGATCGTTGGCGACGGGTAGGTTTTCAGCACGGGCACCACATGTTCGCGCACGGCGCGGAAAAACGCGGGATCGCGGAACATTTGCGTGACAGGCACGGTCAAAATCTGCAGCAGGCTGCCAAAGGCGGTCGCGTCGTCCAGCACCAGTTGCTGCAAGGCCGGCAAGTCGGCACAGTGGAAGCGCTCCAGCGCGTGATTCAGGCGCCGCCGCTGCGAGGGCGGGGAATAGTCGCGAAAATCATAGCTGTAGCGCTGATACAGCGCTTCCATCAGCGCGTGCAGTTGCTCATCTGTGTAACGCAGCGACATCAGCGACACTCCACTGCGTGGCGTAGGTAGCGTTGCATCACATGCGTTCCATCTTCGGCATCCACACGCGCAGCAGCGAATACAAACGGTCCAGGTCGATCGGTTTGGCCAGGTAGTCGGACGCTCCCGCCTGTAGGCATTCTTCCTGGTCATTCTTCATGGCCTTGGCGGTAATTGCAATGATGGGCAGCTTGTTGTAGCGACCATCGGCGCGGATCAGCCGCGTCGCCTCCAGGCCATCCATGCCCGGCATCATGACATCCATCAACACCAGGTCGATATCGTCCACGCTGTTGAGCTTGCTGATGGCTTCGAAGCCGTTGCGGCCGATTTCCACCACCACGCCTTTCTGTTCCAGCGCATTCGTCAGGGCAAAGATATTGCGCACGTCGTCGTCCACCAGCAGAATCTTGCGCCCTTCGAAGACGCGTTCGCGGCTGCGCACCTGCTGCAGCATGCCCTGGCGCTCGCTCGACAGTTCGGATTCCACCTTGTGCAGGAATAAGGTCACTTCGTCAAGCAGGCGCTCGGGCGAGCGGGCGCCCTTGATAATGATGGAGCGCGAATACTTCATCAGGTCCGCCTCTTCCTCGCGGCTCAGGTTGCGGCCCGTATAGACGATGACGGGCGGGAACGAGCACAGTTCTTCATGTTCCATGCGTTCGAGCAATTCGTTGCCCTGGATGTCTGGCAGCTTCAAGTCGATGATCATGCAGTCGAAAATCTGCGTCTTCAGTAATTCCAGTGCCTGCTCGCCCAGCGCCACGGCCGTGATTTCCACGTCGTCGTCGCTGATCAGGTGCACCACGCTTTCGCGCTGGCGTGCATCGTCTTCGACCAGCAGGATGCGCTTCATCTTTTGCGTGAATTTCGATTCGAGCTTGCGGAACACTTCCTTCAGTTGCTCGCGCGTGCGCGGCTTGGTGGCGTAGCCGATGGCGCCCAGTTGCATGGCTTCTTGCATCTGGTCATTGCCGGACACGATGTGCACGGGAATGTGGCGCGTCTGCGGGTTTTCCTTGAGCTGCTGCAAGACCAGCAAGCCCGGGCGGTCCGGCAAGCCCATGTCGAGCAGGATGGCGTCGGGCAGGAATTCTTCCGCCAGGCGCAAGCCTTCGTCGGCGCCATGCGCCACCAGACAGCGGTATTGCATTTCATGCGCGAGGTCGAACAGGATGCCGGCAAACGCGGGTTCATCCTCGATCACCAGCACGGAACGCTGGCCAGTCTTGCCGCCCGGCACGCTGTTCCTGTCATCCTGGAAGGTCGGCAGCGGCACGGGCTTGACGGCGGGTGCCGCCTTGGGCGCGGCGGCGGGCGGCCGTGGCGCTGCGGCCGGCGCCGGCGCAGCTTCTACCGCGCGTTCCGGCATGACCGCTGGCAGCACCAAGGTAAACGTGCTGCCCTGGCCTGGCGTGCTGGCCAGGTCGATGCTGCCGCCCAGCAAGGCTGCCAGGTCGCGCGAAATCGACAGGCCCAGGCCAGTGCCGCCATAGCGGCGGCTGGTGGTACCATCGGCCTGGTGGAAGGCGTCGAACACCTTCTGCTGCTGGTCGTGGGCAATGCCGATGCCCGAATCCTGCACCTGGAAGCGCATCCGACCGGCTGCGTCGGTACTCACGTGCAGGGATACCGTGCCCGTATCGGTAAACTTGATGGCGTTCGACAGCAGGTTTTTCAGGATTTGCTCGAGGCGCTGGCGGTCGCTGACGAAGGACGGCGGCGTGTCCGGCGCCACCTTGACGTCAAACACCAGTTTCTTTTGCTGGGCCTGGGCGCCAAACAGCATCTTCATGCTGCTGAGCAGCTCGTCGAAAGGCACGGCTTCCGGCGTCAATTCCAGCTTGCCCGCCTCGACCTTGGAAATGTCGAGGATATCGTTGATAAGGGTTAATAAATCGTTGCCGGCTGAATAAATGGTTTGCGCAAACGTCACCTGTTCCGGCGTCAGGTTGCCGCTGCTATTGTCCGACAGCAGCTTGGACAGGATCAGCGAGCTGTTCAGCGGCGTGCGCAGCTCGTGCGACATATTCGCCAGGAATTCGGACTTGTAGCGGCTGGCCCGCTGCAACTCTTCGGCGCGCGCTTCCAGCTGGGCGTGCGCCTGGCCAATCGCCATGTTCTTCTGGTCCAGCGACAGGGCCTGTACGGCCAGTTGCTCGTTCGACTGCTCCAGCGCCGCCTTTTGCTCTTCCAGGTGGGCTTGCGACTGTTCCAGCACGCGCGACTGTTCGCCCAGCTCTTCATTGGCCGTGCGCAACTCTTCCTGCTGGACTTCCAGCTCTTCATTCAATTGCTGGGTTTCTTCCAGCACATTTTGCAGGCGCTGGCGGTACAGGGCCGCTTCCAGCGAGGTGCCGACGTTGGCTGCAATCAGGTTCAGCCATTCCTTGGCGCGGGCGCTGACGGGATGCGTAAAGCCCAGTTCGATGACGCCGTTGACGAAGCCTTCATTGTTGACAGGCGTTAAAACCAGTTCCAGCGGCGCGCCGCTACCCAGGCTCGAGGTCACGGTCAGATAGTCGTCCGGTACCTGCTTGATGTGTTTCAGCCGCTTCTCGCGCGCCGTCTCGCCCACCAGGCCTTCGCCCAGCTTGAATACTTGCTTGTCCTTCACGCCCTGTTCGTTGAAACCGTACACGGCCGTGCGGCGCAGGCTGCCATCCTCGTCGACGACGTACAGGGTGGCCACGGCCACTTCCAGCCGGTGGGCGAGGAAGTCCAGCACATGCCGTCCCAGCTGCGGCAAGCCCAGCTGGCCGCTGGTGTGGGCCGCCAGCTCCGTCTGCCCCGTGCGCAGCCATGCTTGCTCCTGCAGCATGTCGTTGTCCTTGCCACGCTGTTCGAGCGCATCGTTGTAGATATCGGACAGGCGCAGCAGTTCGCGCCGTCCCAGGTAGGCCAGCAAGCCGGACATGCCCAGGCTGAGGATGAGGAACACCACCACGGCCAGTATGGTGCGGCTCTCGGCCGTATCCGCGCGCTCCTGGCGCAAACGCTGCTCCATGGACAGGAAGGTGAGGAATTCGCGGCGGATTTCGTCAAATTCCAGCTTGCCTTCGCCCTGGCGCACGCGCGCGAGGAATTCCTGGTTGCTGCGGCGCTGGCCGATCACGCTTTCTGCATAGGCCATCCACTGGTTTTGCAGTGCGCGGATGCGGCGCAGACGGTCGACCTGGATGGGGCTGTCGGAGATCAGTTCCAGCAAGGTGCTCATTTCCACGGCGATCTTGGCCTTGCCCGATTTATACGGCGCCAAAAACGTTTCATCGCCCGTCAGCAAGTAGCCGCGCATGCCTGTTTCCATATCGACCGACAACTTCATGACTTCGTTCGCATTGCCGATCACCCGTTCGGAATGCTCGACCGAGCGCAGGGCCGAGAGCAGGTAGGCGATCAGGCCGACAAACACGAGGGCGGTGACGACCCCGATGACCAACGGCAAGGTGACGTTGCGGGCGAGGATGCGGCGAAAGCTGAAAGAGTCGATCGGGGTCTTGGTATTCATCATGTCCGTGTAGGGATGTAGCGAAAAACAATTTTAATTGAAAGGCAAGTATTTCTGTTGTGTATGTATAGCGTGCGCTAGCATAGCAGCCTTGTTACGCAATGCTGATATGTAAAACTTCTTAATGAGAGGCATCGAACAAATGTTACGTCAACTTGCCTGTGTCACCGTGTTAAGTACGGCTTTTTCCCTGTCCGCCCAGGCTGCGGTCATTGGTAATAATGCTAGTGTGCAATTATTGTATCAAGGTCAGTTGTTGGCGCAGGATGGCAAGCATGAAGCGGCCGCCATGAAATTCATGCAGGCGGCGCAGGCTGATCCTGCAGCCTCGAGCGCGTTCGCGGCCATGGCGGTGATGAATTATGGCTTGTCCGGCGACACGGAACGGGTGGAGGCGGCGCGTTTGAAGCTGCGCTCCATGGCCGAGACGGCGGCGCGCCAGGCCTTGAAGGTCGATGCGAACGACCCCGTCGCGGAAGAGTTGCTGCGCACCATGAGTACCGACCAGGCTTTGCGGCCCCATGCGCCGTTGCCGGCGGCGGCCGCCTTCCTGGCGCAAGGCGAGCAGTTATTCCAGGCGCAGCAGTATGGCGCGGCACTGGAGCAATATGAAAAAGCCCAGTTGGCGGACCCGCAGTATGCGAGCGCCTGGGTGTATGCGGGCGATTGCTTCGTGGCCCAGCAGCAGTGGCCGCAGGCGGAAGAGCGTTTCCGCAAGGCGCTCCAGATCGATCCGATGCACGCGCAAGCCTGGCGTTTCTTGTCCGATACCTTGCTGCAGCAGAAAAAGACGGACGAGGCCATCGCTGCGCTGGCCAGCAGTATCGGCGCGCGGCCCGACCAGCCGCTGGCCTGGCAAAAATTATCGGTGCTGCAAGACGCGACGGCAGGCCAGCCCTTGACGGCGCTCAAGCTGCGGCGCGGCGCCGAGGGTTCGGTGGACCGTCCCGATGGCAAGCCCAGGATCCAGGTGTTTGCCGAAGCGCCCGCGCCCGGCGCCAACATGTCGGCCGATACGGCCATGTGGCAGCTGCTGGCCATGGGGCAGGCGAGCCTGAAGACGGCGGCCTTCAAGAAGGAAAACAAGCTGTCGCCATTCCAGATCGAGCTGACGGCGTGGCAGCAAGCCATGCGTGCCTTCGATGACCTAGCCGCCCGCCGCGGCGTGGCGCTGGCCGACCCGGCCTTGCTGCGCATGCAGAAACTGTATGCAGCCGGCCAGCTCGAGCCAGCCTTGCTGCTGCTGCAGTTCCGCGAAGCTTACCGGCCCGAGCTGGAAGCGTGGAAGACGGCGCATCCGACCGGCGTGCGCCAGTTCATCGATACGCAGCGTTTGATGCCCTGAGAGATCAGGTACGCGTAAATGCAAGACCTGCCCGATTGAGGCAGGTCAATGACCCCGCCTGTTTGCGTACTACGTTCTAATATGCAGAGAAAGAGTGACGGCGATACAGTCGTCAGATAGGAAGGATCGGGCTGGTACAAAAAAAGCGCCGGACGAATCCGGCGCTTTTTGCCTGCAACTGATCGACATTAACGATATATCTGTCAGTCGCGGATTTCCAGTGCCCGGTTCAGGCTCAGGGCGGCCAGCGAGGCGACGGCGCCTGACAGCAGGTAGAAGCTGACATAGGCGAGGCCGAAGTTGGCCGACAGGCCCAGCGCTACGAGCGGGGCGAAGCCGGCACCCACCAGCCAGGCCAGGTCGGATGTCAGGGCCGCGCCCGTGTAGCGGAAGCGGGCAGGGAAGTTGGCCGTCACGGCGCCCGCTGCCTGGCCGTAGGACAGACCCAGCAGACTGAAGCCCACGAGGATGAAGACGTCCTGGCCCGTATTGCCGCCGCCCATCAGGGTCGGTACGAAGGCGCTGAAGATGGCGATCAGCACGGCCAGCACGCCCAGGGTGGTGCGGCGGCCGAATTTATCGGCCAGCAAGCCGGAAATCACCACGCCGATGGCGGCCAGCACGGCGCCCACCATCTGCACTTGCAGGAAGTCTGACGCCGAACGCGTCTGGTAGACGGAAATCCATGACAGCGGGAACACGGTGACCAGATGGAACAGGGCGTAGCTGGCCAGCGCGGCGAGGGCGCCGATCAGCACGTTGCGGCCCTGGCCGCGGCTCATTTCAAACACGCTCACGGGCTGCAGTTCGCGTTCGTCCAGCAGGCGCGCATATTCATTCGTCGACACCAGGCGCAAACGGGCAAACAGGGCCACCACGTTGATGGCGAAGGCCACATAGAAAGGATAGCGCCAGCCCCAGTCGAGGAAATCTTCATCCGTCAGGGTGGTCAGCATGAACCAGAACAGGCCGGCGGCAATTAGGAAGCCGGCGGGCGCACCCAGCTGGCCCAGCATGGCGTACCAGCCGCGCTTGTTTTCCGGCGCGTTCAGGGCCAGCAGCGATGGCAAGCCATCCCACGATCCGCCCAGCGCCACGCCCTGGCCGATACGCAGCACGGACAGCCAGATGATGGCGGCAAAGCCCAGGTGCGAGTAGGTCGGCAGGAAGGCGATGCCGGCCGTCGACACGCCCAAGAGGAAGAGGGCGATCGTCAGCTTGGCGCTGCGCCCCATGCGGCGCTGGATCTCCATGAAGATCACGGTGCCGAACGGACGGGCGATGAAGGCGAACGAGAAAATCAGGAAGGCATATAAAGTACCCTCCAGGCGTTCTTCAAACGGGAAGAAGACGCGCGGAAACACCAGCACCGAGGCGATGGCGTAGACAAAGAAGTCAAAGTATTCGGAAGCGCGGCCGATGATCACGCCGACGGCGATCTCACCGGGGTCGATATGCGATTCGACCGTGCCGGCCCCGCTTGCGTCGCGCAGGGAGTGAGGGGAAAAATCGGCGGGTACATCCCCGCCGTGTGTGCGCGTGCTGGACATGATGATCGTCTCCAATATAGTTTCGAGTTCGGCCAACGCGTAACATACCCCGGGTGTCTCACGCCCGGAGTAGGACTATTCATCAGGTAGTCGTAGGAAAACTCCGCGCCTACGCAGTGAAAGACCGAGCAAGGGGTGGACAAAACGTCCAATTGCCAACGCGCTCCAGTGAGAATACAGTACCATATCTTCATCCCCTGTACTGGACTTTCCTGTATGTTTTCATTAAAAGTTCGTCGCGGACTGCTTCTTTTACCTCTCGCATTGTTGGCTGGTTGCAATACGGTGGTACTGAATGCGTCTGGTGACATCGCAGTTCAGCAAGGCAATCTGATTGTCATCTCGACATTGCTGATGCTGTTGATTATCGTTCCGGTAATCGCCCTGACCCTGCTGTTCGCATGGCGCTATAGAAAAAACAACACCGCGGCCAAATACGAGCCGGACTGGGACCACTCGACTCGCCTCGAGCTGATTATCTGGGGCGCGCCCCTGTTGATCATCATCGTGCTGGGCCTGCTGACCTGGATCAGCACCCACACCCTCGATCCCTACCGCCCATTGAGCCGTATCGACGCCAATCGCCCGATTCCTGCCAGCCACAAGCCGATGATCGTCGAAGTCGTGGCCCTGGACTGGAAATGGCTGTTCATCTACCCCGAGCAAGGCATCGCTTCGGTGAATGAACTGTACGCGCCCGTCGATCGTCCGATCCGCTTCAAGATCACCGCGTCGTCCGTCATGAACTCGTTCTTCATCCCCGCACTGGCAGGTCAGATCTACGCCATGCCGGGCATGGAAACGCAGTTGAATGCTGTCATCAACAAGCCTGGCGTCTACAAGGGCTTCTCCGCGAACTACAGCGGTGCCGGTTTCTCGGGCATGCGCTTCAAGTTCCACGGTGTCAATGATGCGGACTTCGATAAATGGGTGGCATCGGCACGTGCCGGTGGCGGCGCGCTGAACCGCGACGACTACCTGTCGCTGGCCCAGCCTAGCGAACGCGATCCCGTGCGCCGCTACAGCGCCGTACCTAACGATCTGTACAAGGCAATCCTGAACCGCACCATCGTTTCCGACGCCCTGTGCGTCACGCCGGTCGAGCCATACAAATTGTCGATGGCAAATAGCCCGGTAGCGGCCGTAACGGCAGTAGTCGCTAGCGATGCAGTAGTTGAAAAGGGCGTTCAAGCCAAGTAACGACTGCATGAATCCCGCAGCGCATTGCGCTGCAGATACTGGCGCCGCTTGCCTGGCGCCTCCCTTTTTTCTCTGAGAGTAACAATGCTAGACCATATTGATCTGACGAAGCTTATATTCGGCCGTCTGACTTGGGATGCAATTCCATTTCACGAACCTATCCTGCTGGCGACCTTTGCGATGGTCGCCCTGGGCGGTATCGCACTCGTTGCGGCACTGACGTATTTCCGCGTCTGGGGTACCCTGTGGCGCGACTGGATCACCAGTATCGACCATAAAAAAATCGGTATCATGTACATGATCTTGGGCCTGGTCATGCTGCTGCGCGGCTTTGCCGACGCGCTTATGATGCGTACCCAGCAGGCGATCGCCTTTGGCGACAATGCCGGCTTCCTGCCACCGCATCACTACGACCAGATCTTCACCGCCCACGGCGTGATCATGATCTTCTTCGTCGCGATGCCTTTCGTGACGGGTCTGATGAACTACGTGGTGCCGCTGCAAATCGGCGCGCGCGACGTGGCTTTCCCTTTCCTCAACAACTTCAGCTTCTGGATGACCACCATGGGCGCCGCCCTGGTCATGGCTTCGCTGTTCGTCGGCGAATTCGCCCGCACGGGCTGGCTGGCGTATCCACCGCTGTCGGGCATCGTCGGCAGTCCGGACGTGGGGGTCGACTATTACATCTGGTCCTTGCAAATTGCCGGGGTCGGGACGCTATTGTCCGGTGTCAACCTGATCGCCACCATCGTCAAGATGCGCGCGCCAGGCATGACCTGGATGAAAATGCCCGTCTTCACCTGGACCGCACTGTGCACCAACATCCTGATCGTCGCCGCTTTCCCGGTACTGACGGCTGTGTTGGCCATGCTGTCGCTGGACCGCGTTGCCGGCTTTAACTTCTTTACGACGGAACTGGGCGGCAACGCCATGATGTACGTCAACCTGATCTGGATCTGGGGTCACCCAGAGGTTTACATCCTGATCCTGCCACTGTTCGGCGTGTTCTCGGAAGTGGTCGCCACGTTCAGCAGCAAGCGTTTGTTCGGCTACGCCTCGATGGTGTACGCCACCTGCGTCATCATGATCCTGTCGTACCTGGTATGGCTGCATCACTTCTTCACCATGGGTTCGGGCGCCAGCGTCAACTCCTTCTTCGGCATCACGACGATGATCATTTCGATCCCGACGGGCGCGAAGATCTTCAACTGGCTGTTTACCATGTACCGCGGCCGTATCCGCTTCGAACTGCCTATGCTGTGGACGATCGGCTTCATGGTCACCTTCACCATCGGCGGCATGACCGGCGTGCTGCTGGCCGTACCACCAGCGGACTTTGTATTGCACAACAGCCTGTTCCTGATTGCCCACTTCCATAACGTGATTATCGGCGGCGTGGTGTTCGGTGTGTTTGCTGCAATCAACTACTGGTACCCGAAAGCCTTCGGCTACAAGCTCGACACCTTCTGGGGCAAATGCTCGTTCTGGTTCTGGTTCGTCGGCTTCTACCTGGCCTTCATGCCGCTGTACGTGTTGGGCCTGATGGGCGTGACCCGTCGTGTCAACCACTTTGAAGATCCATCGCTGCAAATCTGGACCATCATCGCCTGGTTTGGCGCCGTCTCGATCGCACTGGGCATCGGCTCCATGCTGATCCAGTTCGTCGTCAGCTACCGCAACCGTCACGCCCTGCGCGACGTCACCGGTGACCCATGGGGTGGCCGTACGCTGGAATGGTCGACGTCGTCGCCTCCGCCAGACTATAATTTCGCCTTCACGCCACAAGTGCACGAACTTGATGCATGGACGGACATGAAGAAACACGGTTACCAGCGTCCGACGTCCGGTTTCACGAAGATCCACATGCCGAAGAACACCTGGGCTGGTTTCGTGATCGCCGCACTCTCCGCACTGGTCGGTTTTGGCCTGATCTGGCAAATGTGGCTCGTCGCCGGCATAGGCTTCGCGATCATGATGATTACCATCATCGTCCATACCTTCAACTACAAGCGCGATTACTACATTCCTGCGGAAGAAGTGGTCCGTACCGAAGACGCTTATACTAAATTGCTGAGCAGCCATGTCTGATACCATCGCCCATAACACCGGCGCCGCTGGCGCCGCACCAAGCACGCGCAGCTACTTTGTGCGCGAGCACCACCCGGAAAACGGCAGCTTGCTGGGTTTCTGGCTCTACCTGATGAGCGATTGCCTGATCTTCGCCTGTCTGTTCGCCACGTACGCCGTGGTGGGCCGCAACTACGCGGACGGCCCGACGGGCGCCGCGCTGTTCGACCTGCCGCTGGTGGCCGTCAACACGGCCATGCTGCTGCTGTCGTCGATCACCTACGGCTTCGCCATGCTGGCCATGCAGCGCAAGCAATTGCGCAGCACGCTGGTCTGGCTGGGTATCACGGGCCTGTTCGGCCTGGCCTTCCTGTCGCTGGAAATGTATGAATTCATTCATCTGATCCACGAAGGCGCCGGTCCGCAGCGCAGCGCGTTCCTGTCGTCGTTCTTCGCCCTGGTCGGTACGCACGGCTTGCACGTGACGTTCGGCGTGATCTGGCTCGTGACCTTGATGTTCCAGTTGAACAAGCATGGCCTGACCCCGGAAAACGGCCGTCGCATGATGTGCCTGTCGCTGTTCTGGCACTTCCTGGACGTCATCTGGATCGGCGTCTTCACCTTTGTCTACCTGATGGGAGTGCTGCCATGAGCGACCACCACACACACGGCGATAGCCACCACCATGACCAACACGATCATGGCAGCCTGAAAAGCTATGCTATCGGCTTCATCCTGTCGGTGATCCTGACGGCCATTCCTTTCTGGCTGGTGATGACGAAAGCCATCACCAACTCGGGCACCATGGGTCTGGTCCTGCTGGCGTTCGCGGCTGTTCAAGTAGTCGTGCACATGGTGTACTTCCTGCACATGAACACCAAGTCCGAAGGCGGCTGGAACATGATGGCCTTGATCTTCACCATCATGATCGTGGGCATTGCCATGGCCGGTTCCCTGTGGGTCATGTACCACATGAACCACAACATGATGCCGGATCTGATGCCTGAATACATGCATACGAAAACGGCTCCATGATGAGTCAACCGCGCCCAAGCAACACCGGGCGCGCCCCTGGCGCCGCATCGCAAGATGCTGCGCCAGGCCCACGCGGCATGGCGGTGCATTATTCAAGAATTGCACTGGCCATACTCGCGGGGATCGTTTTTGCCGGTTTCTGTGCCCTGGGCACCTGGCAAGTCAAGCGCCTGTTCTGGAAGCTTGACCTGATCGAGCGCATCGAACAACGCGTACATGCGCCCGCAACGGACGCACCTGGACCCGCAGCCTGGGCCAGCATTACGCCACAAACGGATGAATACCGCCATGTGCGACTCTCCGGTACGTATCTCCCCATTTTCAATACCCTGGTGCAAGCTACGACGGCACTGGGCAGCGGTTATTGGCTGGTGACGCCATTGCGCCTGGCCGATGGCAGCACCGTGCTGGTCAACCGCGGCTTCGTGCCGAAACGCGCAAGCATCGCCGCCAGCACGCCGGCCGGCGTCGTCCACGTCGACGGCTTGCTGCGCATCAGCGAGACGGGCGGCGGTTTCCTGCGCGAAAACAGTCCTGCCACGCAGCACTGGTATTCGCGCGACGTGGCCGCCATCGGCGCCTCGCACATGCTCTCCAACGTGGCGCCATATTTTGTCGATGCGAAGGAAAAATCGGAAACGGCCAGTGACGCTCCCGTCGGCGGCCTGACCGTGATTTCCTTCCACAACAACCACCTCGTGTACGCCTTGACGTGGTTCGCGCTGGCCTTGATGGTGGCCGGCATCAGCTGGTGGATCGTGCGCGAAGACAAGCGCCGCCGCGCCCGTGGCGCCCAGCGCCAGGAAAGCGACCATGCCGGGCAGGATTGAAATCCTGCCCAACCGCGAAGTACTGGAGCGCGGTGCGGTGGCGACCGAGATGGAACATCCGGCCGGCCACCAGAACATGAAGCTGCTGATCCAGTTGCGCTGGCTGGCTGTGATCGGCCAGATCAGCACGATCTTTGGCGTGGGCGTGGGGCTGGGCATCGCCTTGCCCGTGCCCTATATGCTCGAAGTGCTGTCCTGCCTCATCGCATTCAACCTGGCCAGCCTGCTGCGCTGGCACGAACGCCAGCCCGTTTCCAACACGGCGCTGTTCCTCGCCTTGCTGGTCGACGTCACCGTGCTGACGGCCCAGCTCTACCTGAGCGGCGGCATAAGCAATCCGTTTGCCTTCCTGTATTTATTGCAAGTCATCCTCAGCGCCGTGCTGCTGGAAGTGTGGTCGACCTGGATCATGGTGGCCATCACCAGCCTGTGCCTGGCCGGCCTGGCCTTGCTGCCCGGCCCCTTGATCCTGCCGATCGACCCCGAGCGGGGCTTTTCCAGCCTGTACGTGCAAGGTTTGCTGATCTGTTTCATCCTGAACGCCGCCTTGCTGGTGGTGTTTATCACGCGCATCAACCGCAACCAGCGTGCCGGCGACGCCAAGGTGGCCGACTTGCGCCAGCGCGCGGCGGAAGAAGAGCACATCATCCGCATGGGCTTGCTGGCTTCGGGCGCGGCGCACGAGCTGGGCACGCCGCTGGCGACGCTGTCCGTCATCCTCGGCGACTGGCGCCGCATGCCGGAACTGAGCAAGAACAGCGAATTGCTGGAAGAAATCACGGAAATGCAGGCGCAGTTGCAGCGCTGCAAGAGCATCGTCAGCGGCATCCTGCTGTCGGCGGGCGAGGCGCGCGGCGAATCTTCCGTGAAAACGACGATCAACACCTTCCTCAACGACCTGGTGGACGAGTGGCGCAGCAGTCGCCCGATCCAGAGTTTCGAGTACGATAACCGCATCGAGCATGACGTGCCCGTCGTCTTCGATTCGACCCTGAAACAAACCATCTGCAATGTGCTCGACAATGCGCTGGAAGCGTCGCCCGACTGGCTGCGCTTCGAAGCGACGCGCGAAGCGGATGCCTTGCACCTGGTCATTACCGATGCAGGACCCGGCTTCGAGCCGTCGATGCTGACGCACCTGGGCAAACCGTATCAAAGCAGCAAGGGTAAACCCGGTGGTGGCCTGGGACTGTTCCTGGTGGTGAATGTTGCGCGTACCCTGGGCGGTACGGTGACGGCGCGCAACCGCGTGCAGGGCGGAGCGGTGGTGCATCTGGCCTTGCCGCTGGCGGCCATCAAACTGGAAAGAGAAAGCGACCACCATGCAGGATGAACGTCTGTTACTGATCGTGGAAGACGACGCCGCGTTTGCCCGCACCCTGGGCCGCTCGTTCGAACGGCGCGGCTACCAGGTCATCCTGGCCACCAATTTCGACGAAGCGAGCGCCTTGCTGGAGCAGCATTGCCCCGATTACGCCGTCGTCGACCTGAAGCTCAATGGCAATACGTCGGGCCTGGCTTGCGTGCAGATGCTGCACCAGCACGACCCGGAAATGCTGATCGTCGTGCTGACAGGCTACGCCAGCATCGGCACGGCCGTCGAAGCCATCAAGCTGGGCGCTTGCCAGTACCTGGCGAAACCGTCGAACACGGACGACATCGAAGCGGCCTTCGGCCACGTGGCCGGCAACGCCGACATCGAACTGAGCAACCGCGCCACCAACATCAAGACCCTGGAATGGGAGCGCATCCACGAAATGCTGGCCGAAACGGATTTCAATATCTCGGAAACGGCACGGCGGCTGGGCATGCACCGGCGCACCCTGGCGCGCAAGCTGGAGAAGCAGCGGGTGAAGTAGGCACTGCGATAGCCCCTGCGCGGTCTAATCGTTGTCGAACGTTAATTCGATCGTACTGTCGTCACTCCAGTCCTGCTCCCGCAACGGTGGCGTGAACGACGTGCCGCTGAAGGGCACGGGCGCGCTTTTGTCGTTAAAGCTGATCGTTGCAGTGGCGATGCGCCGCCCTTCGGAAAAGCTGTAGGTGCCTTTTTGCGACACGAAATTGCAGGGGCCACCCAGGGCGCTCATCGCCGTGCGCATCGCGGAAGGCAAGGTGTCCTTGTCGATGGCCCAATGGACTTCGCAGGCCAGCCGCAGGTCGCCCAGGCGGCGCGTCGTGTCGCTGGTCGCCGCGCTGCGGATGTAGGGTATCCACCGGACCGACCGCGCCTTGCGGTTCACGGTCAGCTCGGCCTTTTCATACAGCGGCCCCTGCTCGACGGGCAAGGTGAAGATATTGCGCTCCCCCAGCGGTATTACCATGCCCGCCTCGTCGCTTTCCAGCCGGAGCGCGATGGCGTGCATGTCGACATCGGCACGGCGCGGTTCCAGGATGAAGCGCAACTCCGCGCCTGGCGCCAGCGCCTGTTTTTCCTCGAAGCGTTTGACACCCTTGAGCATGGCACTGTAGGGCTTCCAGTCCGGATCCCGCATGCCCTTCACATTGACGGACGCCGCAGCATCCTGTCCTGATGGCTCCATGGCTTGCGCGGTGTCCACCCGAGCCTGTACCGTAGCGCCGTATAAACACAGCAGAAAACCAGCTATTGCACGCATATTCATCCTGTTCATTAATCTCAAGTAATTGCTTGTCAAACTCAGCTTGGCATAAGTGTAAAAAAACAGAGGCGCCAGGAGGTTTTTAAGACAGAGTGTCAATTGGGATGAATGAAGTGATTGAAATCGCAGTTTTGCAGCCTCGTCATCAATGATCTGCGGCTTTCACGGCGACGCCCGACGTGACCAGGACTTCATGTTCATAGGCGCCCAAATGGCCATAATGACCTTTGGGGCTGAGATAGCCGACAATCCGCACGTGCGGCTGCTCATAGCTTGAATTGGGCGGCACCAGGCCGACTTCCTTCCATGCAACGCCACCGAATGAGTCAAGCCACCATGCGCCGGCGTCAACGTCAACGTCAACATGGGCCGGTTGGAAAACGCTCTTTTCAAAGCCCCGCGACCAGGTGCCATCGCGCTCGATGGCAAGGTAGCCATAGCCTGCCATGATATTGGCCCGTTCGGACGGATGATCGCGCCAATAGCGTTGACCATTCGTGTAGGCATCGCGCATGATCGCCGATTGCGTCACAATCCCGCCCGATGGATGGATCAAACCTTGAAAGAACCACTGCGCGTATTCGGCTGGTAGCGTGGGGGATGTGGGCATTTGTTTGTCCGCCGCCTGTGTTTGAGCGAAAGCACTGGCGTATCCAAGAACGATATCTGGAATATTGCCGGCTGCAGCCTTGCCGGCAAGGGCAGTTATTAATAGCAGGAGTGTCGAAATAGAGCGTCGCATCGCGTTTCATCTTTCCATTGTTAATGCCGATGCGGGTTCCCGCCAAGCCATCTTTTGCACCCGGATATGCGGATGGCTTTCCAGCGCTTCCCATTCAGGCAAGAATACAAAGCCCTGTTTCCGGTAAAACGCCGCGGCGCGGGCATTCTCGGGCGCCACGCCGAGCACCAGCCGCGCGTGGCCGTTGCCGACGGCGCATTGTTTCACGGCCTCGACCAAGCCTTGCGCCACGGCCAGGCCCCGATATTCGGACTGTACCCACATGGCGATCAAGTGGCACTCGCCATTGCCTGCCACCACTTGCGCGGCGAGGCCGATGGCTAGCTCGCCGTCAAAGGCGAGAAAAAACGTGCGCTGCGGCGTGCTGACGGCGCGCTGTTGCCAGTCGGCATCGGAAAAACGGGCTGCGCTGGCGTGGCTGGCGCCAAAGGCGGTGGGGGCATCGAGCAGGGCGGCCAGGCGCGTGACTTTCAGCGCCTGCCAGTCGGCGGCGCTGGTGGGGCGGATAATAATGTTCTTCAAATCTGTGGGCGCCCTTAACTGGTCGGCGTGGCCGTGGAGGATGAAATCTTTTTATATGCTTCCGCCAGCATCGTGACGGTCGCCACGTCGTTCACGCTGCGCGCCTCGATGATCGTCTCGCCCGCAGCGATGGTGACATCGCCGTTCGCATAGCTGGCGGGAAAGCGCCGCTCGGTGATCTTGTTGGTGAGCACATTGCGCGTATAGCGCAGCGCCACGAGCCGGTCGCCTTCCTGTTTGATGACGACATAATTCGGCACAGTGGTGCGTTCCAGTTTCCAGGTGCCGATAAAGTCTTCGACAGGGGCGGCGCTGGCGTGCAGGGCACAGCAGGCGGCGAGGGCGCCCAGTAGCAGTTTTTTCATGGTGTTGACAACCTATGCAAGGGTGGCCTGCGGCGCAGGAAAATACGTCCGTCATGCTTGAATGACATGGCGCTTAGCCATGGGCAAGCGCCAGCCATTGAAGTATTTGGCAATATTAACAGGATCGCTGCCTTGTTTGTAGCCGCTCCCACCATTTTGCTCACGCCTTGTTGGGGGAGGAGGTTTGCCCCCCCCCCCCGCATCTCCCTATGATTGGAACAGGCCGCCAGCACTCCATTGCGGGTCTTGCTCAGGCTAGCTTCGCTGCCGGGAGAATCGGAAATTGCAATGGCTCGCGCCGCCAGCCAAGGTTTGCGTTCTTTCCATGTGGATACCCCGCGCTGTATAAGCGACGCAATCAAGCCCGCAAATGTTCGGCAAGATTTCCTTGTCTTCATGCTGCTGCGCGAATTTGCAAAAACCGCATGCCCTGTAGTTGATGCCGAATTCAAGGTTGTCAGCTGGCCCCGGCGCAACGAAATCGTAGATGAAATCTTCCGGAAACGCTAACTGATGGCTTTCTGTCGCGGCTATACAGTCTATTGACAATCCAGCGCTACAGGCCCGCATCTGGCCCAGGCTGTGTAAAACGTGCGCCGATGGGACGAAGGCCGCGCAGCGCATGTCAGGTGAGCGTGGAACAGGTGTCGAGGCGTGCGCGCAATGCGGGCCATGTTGCAAGCAAAAAGTCTTCCCGCTCCGCCATCTGTCCGTCGGCCTGCGCCTGTCGCAACAGGGCTTCGATGGCGGCCACATGTTGTGCTGTCTGCTGTTGCAGTGACAGGTCGAACAGGATCAAGGCCGCTTCGAAGTTGCCGGGCGGGCGTTGATCGTCTGCTGGCGTGGCGGGGAAGGGCGGCGTCGCAAACGCCGTGCCATGCCAGATGGCCAGGGTCTGCAGGATTTTCTTGCCGAGTTGCCGGGCGGCGCCATCGGCGCCCTGGCTGTACAGCTCGGCCAGGGGCAAGGCCACGTCTAGCGCGGGGCTATCGTCGCGGCGGCACAGGGACAGCAGCAAGCTACCGTTATGTGGCAGTGAAACTTCGATCTTGGGCATGGCCATGACAAGCTTTATTTCGTAGCATTAAAAACATCATACTATGCCACATTTTCCTGCTTTGCAACGGCAGTCCCACGGCGGCGTTATATCACGCGCCAGGATAAAAATAGATATTGCAAATTGAGCATGCTTAATTATTGCTTCGCATGTCCGGCCTTCCGAGACTACAGCAAAAGGGGCTTGCAATCTAATTTCCGCATGGAAACAATATAAAAAAATTTCAAATGTGCACGGATACATAGAACTTTGGAAATGCCATTAATTACGATAGCGCTTGCTGACGTTTCTCCGTATTCTTGCTTCAGCACTTAGGACCATACCCCGTCGTCCAGCACCATATCCGCATTGCCGTTCACGAAATTGCACGGTTTGCCATTTGGATTGTCACCGAATGCTGATCGACGCGATTCTTGCCTTTCTCCTCGCACCGACTCCGTTTATATAACAAATCAAACGGCTGTGTTATCTCATGATTTAAGGAAGTTGGCCGTATAGCGCAAAGCCTTCTTTCTCACATATTATTTATTAAAAAACAATGTGTGAAAAAGCGACTAAGTCGCATTTTAATTTTAATATATCTTGCACATAAGATTTCCACGCGTATTCTCAATGGATCCGAGAAAATTTTATAGTGGAAACCAAGCTCTACATTTAGCTGGAGGTCGAATGCGGAAATTCCTCTATTTAATGAAAATACCCCATGTTTTCAAGTTTTCAAAAGAAAACTAATGAGCTCGCTTAAATCCCGCATGCCGCAATTATCGGCTGGCGGTACCTCACCACCCCCTGTTGATGATTTTCATCGTCAAGGAAGTCACTCGCATCAGAAGGAATTCAACTCATGCTGCCACATCGCTTGCCGCTGTACATCCTGACAGTTTTGTCGATCTCCATTTCATCCGCTTTCGCGCAAACCGTTCCGGATGCGGGTTCGCTATTGCAGCAAATTGAAAAAGGGCGATTGCCGCCGCCATCAGGCAAGCAGGTGCCGCTTCTGGCGCCGCCGCCTCAGCCCATGAAAGAATTGTCGGGAATGTCGGTCACGGTGTCGCGTTTTCAATTTGCCGGCAATACCTTGCTAACAGAAGCGCAACTGGCGCCTGCCGTGACAGGCTTCCTGAACCGGCCACTCTCGTTCAGTGATCTTCAAAACGTCGCTGCCGCAGTTGCCGAAACCTACCGCAAGGCCGGCTGGATCGTGCGCGTCTATTTGCCACTGCAGGAGATCAAGGACGGCATCGTGACGCTGCAGGTCGTCGAAGCGGTGTTCGGACAAGTGCGCATGGAAGGCTCGGCGCCGAGCCGCGTGCCATTCGACAGGCTGGTGCCTATCGTGGGTGCCGCGCAGCCACATGGCGCAGCGCTGAAGGCGGAAGCGATGGACCGCGCCCTGCTGCTGCTGGACGACATGCCTGGCATCAGCACGGCCGGCAGCCTGGCGCCCGGAGAGCAGGCCAATGAAGTCGACCTGGTCTTGAAGATCGAGGATGAAAAACTCATCACCGGGCAGGTGGGCGTCGACAATGCCAGCGCCCGTTCCACCGGCAGCGCGCGCCTGACCGCCGACCTGTACATCAATAGTCCCCTTCGCCTTGGCGACCAGGCGGTCGTCAATCTGATGCATACGGAAGGCAGCGATTATGCGCGCCTGGCCTACACTGTGCCGCTGGGCGCGGCCGGATGGCGGGTTGGCGCCAATGCGTCGCACCTGCGCTATCGCCTGGTGGACGATGCGCTGGCCGCGCTCGACGCATCCGGGACGTCGACCACGCGCGGGCTCGAAGCGACCTACCCGCTGATCCGCGCGCGCCTGAAAAATCTCTATCTGGCCCTCAATTACGACAACAAGCGCTTCGACAATCGGGCGGCAGCGAGCACGATCACCCATTACAAGATCGACACCTTCACTGTCGGCCTGAACGGCAATGTGCTTGATCAATACGGTGGCGGGGGCAGCAACAGTGCCAGCCTCGCGCTGGTGCATGGCAATGTCGACCTTGATGGCTCGCCCAACGCCAGGGCCGATGCCATGACCACGCGCACAGGCGGCAGTTTCACCAAACTGCGCTATGCCGCCAGCCGCCAGCAGGTACTTACCGAGGCGCTGGCCCTGTACGCGGCGTTCTCGGGCCAGGCTGCAGGAAAGAACCTCGATTCGGCCGAGAAATTCTATCTCGGCGGCGCGTATGGCGTGCGCGCCTATCCGTCCAACGAAGGCGGTGGCTCGGAAGGGCAGCTGTTCAACCTGGAACTGCGCGCGCGCCTGCCTAACAACGTGAACGTCACCGGCTTCTACGACTGGGGCCACGTGAAGATCAACCACGACAATGCTTTTCCCGATGCGCCGGCGCTGGGCAGTTATAGCCTCAAGGGCGCGGGCCTGTCCGTCGGCTGGCTGGCCAGCTTCGGCCTGAATCTCAAAGCTACCTGGGCCAGGCGTATTGGTGACAATCCGAACCCGACACTGACGGGAACGGACCAGGATGGTTCATTCAGAAAGAATCGCTTTTGGCTCCAGGCCTCGATGCCGTTCTAGCTTTCGCCGCATGCCCCCCATTTCGTTTTCCTCTGCTTTGAAGGAGTACCACCATGCACGCGTCCATGAACCGTATTTACCGATTGATCTGGAGCGAGATTCTTGGCGCCTGGGTCGCCGTGGCGGAAAGCGCCAGAGGCAAAGGTAAGCGCAACGGCCACACTTTGCTCGCTCCGGCCTTCGCGGCGTTCGGTCTTGGCGCCAGCATGGGCGCCTTCGCGGCGCCGCCCGCGCCGACCGAGTTGCCTGCCGGCGCGAAGGTCGTTGGCGGCCAGGTCGTTGTCACGCAGAATGGCGCGGCGATGAACATCCAGCAGAGCACGGCGCGTGGGGCGATCGATTGGCAAACGTTTAATCTCGGTGCCAAGGCCAGCGTCAATTTCGCCCAGCCTTCGGCCAGCGCCGTCACCTTGAACCGGGTTCTCGATACGCAACCGAGCCAGATTTTCGGCCGCATCACTTCGAACGGCCAGGTGTTCCTGAGCAACCCGAATGGCGTCTATTTCAGTCCCTCCGCATCGGTCGATGTGGGCGGCTTGGTGGCCACCACCCACAATATGTCGAGCGCCGATTTCATGGCGGGCATGAACACGTTTTCACGCGGGGGCGCGACGGGCAGCGTCATCAATGAGGGCAGCCTGCACGCGACGCTCGGCGGCTATATCGCCTTGCTGGCGCCGGAAGTGCGCAACTACGGCCTGATCACGGCACGCGCCGGTACCGTGGCGCTGGCATCGGGCGAACAGATCAAGCTGCAGTTCGGCGACAGCAATACCCTGGCCGGCGTGATCGTTACGCCATCCGCGATCGCCGCCCTGGTCGAAAACCGGCAAGCGGTGCTGGTTCCCGGCGGCACCATCATCATGTCGGCCCAGGCGGCCAATCGTCTGATGGGCGGCGTGATCAACAACACCGGCGCGCTGGAGGCAAACGGCTTGACCAATGATGGCGGGCGCATCATGCTCGCCGCGTCCGACCAGATCAGCGCTGGCGGCACCATCAGCGCCAACGCGGCGGCCGGCAGCGCGGGGCGGGGCGGCACGGTGACACTGATCGCGGACCTTGCCAATTCGGCCAGCCGCACCGATGTCAGCGGCAGCTTCAGTGCGCGCGGCGGCGACAGCGGCGGCGACGGCGGCTTCATCGAAACCTCCGCCAGCCACCTGAGCATCCGCGACGCCACCCGCGTCGACGCGCGCGCCGCGCATGGCAAGTCAGGTCGCTGGCTGCTTGATCCTGACGGCTTTACGATTTCCGCCAGCGGCGGTGATATCAGCGGCGCGACTCTGAGCAGCAACCTGGCTACCGCCGATGTCGCCATCGCCAGCACCAACGGCGGCGGCAGCGACGGCAATGTCAGCGTCAATGATGCCGTAACCTGGAGCGCCAACAAGCTGACCCTGACCGCCACCAATGACGTCAATATCAATGCGGTGATGACGGCGAGCGGCACGGCCAGCCTCGATCTCGAGCCGACGGCAGGCAAGGTCAACACGTCATTTGGCGCTGGCAATACCTTCAAAGGTAAAGTCAATTTCGCCGGCAGCGGTACGCTGACGATCAAGAATCAGGTCTATACCGTCATCAACAGCCTGGGTACCGACCGCAACGATATGACGCCGGGCACCTTGCAGGGCGTGCAGGCAAGTCAGAACGCCTTCTACGCGCTGGGCAGCGATATCGACGCCACGTCGACCGCCGCCTGGAATGCCAGTGGCGCCATCGGCATGCAGCAGTTTTCAATTTCATGGGGCGCATTTGACGGTCTCGGTCACGTCATCATCGCGCCAACGATCAACAACCAGTCGTCCCTGTTCGCCAGCCTGTATGGCGACAATACGGTTCAGCTGCGCAATCTTGGTATCGTCGGCGGCGTGGTAAACGGGGCACAATACGCGTCCGGCATGGTGGGCCGGAGCTGGGGCAGCATCAGCAACAGTTTCTCGACCATGAACGTTAGCGGATTCAATAATACCGGCGGACTGGTTGGCGAAAGCCAGGCCGGGATCATCACCAACAGCTATGCGGGCGGCGCTATTTCGGGCACCACGAACGTGGGTGGACTGGTGGGGAGAATGTTCGGCGGTCAAACGACAAACAGCTATGCCAGCGGCAATGTCACGGGCACCACGGCATTTATCGGCGGGCTGGCCGGCGTCAATTACTTCGGCACCATCAGCAGCAGCTACGCCAGCGGCAACGTCACTGGCATTCAGACCGTCGGTGGCCTGGTCGGTCTGAACCAACAGGCGGGCGGCAGCGGCAGCAACATTATCAATACCTACGCCACGGGCGCAGTCAACGGCAACACCAACGTCGGCGGCCTGGTGGGCGAGAACGGTTCGAACATCAGCAATAGCTATTCTGTCGGCGCCGTGACTATCAATAATGGCAACACCAGTGTGGGCGGCCTGGTCGGCACGCTGTCGGTCGATGGCGCCAACTCGCCGTCCGTCATCACTAACAGCTTCTGGGATACCCAGACCAGCGGCCAGGCGGCCAGCCCTGGCGGCACGGGCAAGACCAGCGCTGAAATGAAAACCATGGGCACCTTCACCGGCGCCGGCTGGAATTTTTCTTCGGCGCCCGTGTGGCAGATCAAGGCCACCGTCAATAACGGTTACCCCTGCCTGACCGCATTTGGCAATTGCCCGATTTCCAAGCCGCTGAGCGTGCATGTCAACAGCAGCCAGAGCAGCAACATCTACGGCGACCTCGTCGGTACATTTACCTATAGCCTGTTCAATGGCGCCACACTGCTGGACGCGAATGGCATGACCGCCCTTGGATTGGACGTCAGCGGCAGCGCCTTGTTTGGCGGCGCGCCCAGCGTCGGATCGAATGCGGGGCACTATCAGATCATCTACAGCTCGGGACTGGTCCTGGGCGGCGCAAACGCGGGCGACTACGCCTTCCTCCCCGACGCTGGCCTGAGTTACACGGTTTTCAAACGGCCGCTGGGCCTGGTCGCCACGCGTGCTTACAACGGCGGCACCGTGATGGGCAATAACGTGATGCAGGCCACCAATCTGGTCGGTTCAGATTGCAATGCCGGCTTGAGCGCATGCGGCTTGACCGGCAGTGCCTCGGTGGCGAACAAGAATGTCAGTGCGGGAGCCCAGGCGCTTGCGCTGGGGGGGCTGACCTTGACCGGCAGCAGTGCCATCGATAGCAACTACACGCTCACGGGCGCCAGCGGCGCAGGCAGCATCACGCCGCGCTCACTGGCCGTCTTTGCCAGGGGGACCAATCGCATCTACAACGGCGGCACGGCCGATATTGCCAACCTGACCCCGGACGACAGCGTCGTGTTCGGCGACGCCCTGACGTATTCGTATACGTCGGCCAACTTCCTCAACAAGAACGTGGGCAATGGCAAGACCGTCAACGTGGCCGGCATCAGCATCGGCGGTGCCGACGCCAGCAACTATAGCGTGGCCAGTACGAGAGCCACCACGACAGCCAACATCACCAGGCGCGCGCTCGACGTGTTCGCCAGCGGGACCAACCGTGTCTATAACGGTGGCACCAGCGATGCCGTGAGCTTGATACCGGATGACAGCGTCGTGTCCGGCGACCAGCTGACTTATTCTTACGGCGCCGCCAATTTCCTGAATAAAAATGTCGGTACCGGCAAGACCGTCAACGTGACGGGAATCAGCCTGGGCGGCATCGACGCCGGCAACTACACCATCGGCAGCACGAGCGCCACGACGCATGCCAATATCACGGCGCGGCCGTTGTCCGTCTTCGCCAACGGCACCAGCCGGGTCTATGACGGCAGCACGAACAGTACGGCCACCCTGGTGCCGGACGATAGCGTGGTCGGCGGCGACTTTCTCACCTACGCTTATACTACCGCCAATTTCCTCGACAAGAACGTGGGCGTTGGCAAAACGGTCAATGTTAGCGGCATCAGTCTCGGCGGCGCGGATGCGGGCAATTACAGTCTCGACAGCTCCACGGCGACGGCGCATGCCAACATCACGCCGCGCACCCTGGCGGTGGTCGCCAACGGCAGCAACCGCGTGTATGACGGCGGCACCGTGGATGTGGCGCTCCTGACGCCGGACGACAGGGTCTTCACCGGTGACGTGCTCAGCTTTAGCTATGCATCGGCCAATTTCCTGGACAAGAATGTCGGCGTCGGCAAAACGGTCAATGTGAGCGGCATCAGCATAGGCGGTAGCGATGGCGGAAATTACGCTCTGGAAAGTACCACGGCCCTCGCCCATGCCGATATTACGCCGCGCATGCTCAACGTCAGTGCCAGCGGCGTCAATCGCGTGTATGACGGCAGCCGCCATGCGACGGTCGCCCTGGCCGATGACCGGGTTGCCGACGACGCACTGAGCGTCACCGACGAAGCGGCGACATTTATTGACAAGAACGTCGGCACAGCAAAGGCCGTCAGCGTGACGGGCATCCAGGTCGCCGGTACCGACGCGGCCAACTATGCCCACAACACCTCGGCCACGACCGCGGCTGATATCAAGGCGCGGGAGTTGACGGTCAGCGCGACCGGCGTAAACCGTATCTACGACGGCGGCACGGGCAGCAGCGCGATACTGGCGGACAACCGGGTGGCGGGGGATTTGCTGACGCTGACCGGCAATGCCAGTTTCGCGGACAAGAACGCCGGTGTGGGCAAGATTGTGAGTGTCAGCAATATCTCGGCCAGCGGTGTCGATGCCGCCAACTATGTCTTCGGCGCGGGTCTCACCGCCACCACCGCCAATATCACGCCGCGCGCGCTGACAGTGGGCGCCACGGGGATCGATCGGCAGTTCGATGGAACGACCGTCGCGCTGGTTGTGCTTGCTGACAACCGCATAGCCGGCGATGCGCTGAAGCTCGCCGATGGCGGGGCAAGCTTCGCCAATGCCGATGTCGGTAGCAATAAGCCGGTCACGGTCACGGGGATCAATATCGCGGGTAGCGATGCCGTCAACTACAGCTTGCAAAACAGCAGTGCCAGCACCAGCGCCAGCATCCTGGTCGCAGGCGTTGAGCCTACCCAGGTGCCGCAACTGCTGGTCATCGTGCCTGTCATTCCGGCGCCGACCTCGGTGGCATCGCCTTTGGCGCTGACGCTGCAAGTACCCGCTGCGGGTGGCCGTATCGTCGACGGCCAGCGCGATAGCGCTATCACGGTGTCGCTGGTGCGCCCGTCGTCGGATGGCCAGCCGGGCATGGTGAGCGTGTCGATTCCCAAAGATATGGTGAGCAAGGGGGACGCTTTCAGTTTTGCTTTGCCGGCGCCGTTGACCGCGGCCCTGTCAGACACGCGCGCATCGGTGCGCATCAGCAGAACCGATGACACGCCTCTGCCTGCATGGTTGCGCTACGTTGCGCAGACGCACAGTTTCGACGTCTCGGCCGCGCCTGCCGGCGCGCTGCCGTTCGAGGTGAAAATCATGGTCAATGGGAAACGCTGGATACTGGTCCTGGCGGAGGGAGCGGATAAATAGCCCGCAGCGCGGCTGGCTGACTCAGGTTTTCCGCTCAGGACTGGTCCCATACCTCCACCGTCAATGCCTGCCCAGGCTGGCAAGCGGCGATGCGGCCCTGGTGCAGCGTGATGCTGCCGGGCCAGCCAGCGGGGCGGTCTTCCTGGAAAACGCCTTCCTGCGCCTCGGTGATGCCGCTGGCCAGGAGGGGCGTCAGGTCGGATGCCAGCGCCGTGTAGCGGTTTGGAAAGCCGTTGCAGGTCAGCTGGGTCGCCTTGCCTTGCTGGCATAGTTGCGTGATCCAGCCCAGGCCGCCCAAGCCCGCTTCCCAGGTGGCCAGGATGGCGTCTTTATTGACCTTGGCCAGGTCGGCCATTTGTTCCGGTGTTTCTGTCGAGATAATAGTCCACCAGCCTGCCATGCGTGAATCCCTTGATAAAAGTTAAACAGTCTATTTGGTCATGGCGCGGCGCAGCACGTAGCTGAGGCCATCGACGGCGGCCACCATCAGCAACATGGCGACGATGACGGTGGCGGCGGCCTGCATCTGGAACAGCGACAGATGGTATTTCAGCATCTGCCCCAGGCCGCCCGCACCCACGACGCCGAGGATGGCGGCGGCGCGGATATTGTTTTCCCAGCGGTACAAGGTGTAGGACATCATTTGCGGGCTGCACTGCGGCAAGGTGGCGTACAGGAAGGCCACGGCGGGCCGCGCGCCATTGATGCGCAAGGTCGCGGCCGGCAAGGGCGGGCAATTTTCAAAGGCATCGGAAAACAGACGGCCCAGCACGCCCACCGTATGCAGGGCCAGCGCCAGGGTGCCCGCAAACGGGCCCAGGCCGGCGGCGATCAGCAAAATCGAGGCCCACACCAGTTCGGGTATCGAGCGCAGCACGTTCAGGATGGCGCGCGTGGCATTGCGCGCCAGCTTGCCGAAACGGCCGCTGGCGGGCAGGGCCAGCAGCGTGCCCAGGAGAGCAGCAATTACCGTGCCGATGGCCGACATGGCCAGGGTTTCAAAGGTGGCCACGCCGACTTTCAGCAAGAAGTTGGGCGCCAGTTCGGGCGGGGCGAAGCCGTGCAGGAAATCGGCGCTCGTGCGCACGGCGTCGGCGCTGAAGAACTCGCCCCATTTCAGGGGCAGGGTGGCGAAGCTGGCGATGACCAGCAGCAATAAACTTGCGAGTAAGGCCCAGGTCGACCAGCGCACGGGAGCGGAAACAGGCAGCATGGATGTACCGCTCTTCATGCCAGCCTCCGGCGCAGCATGGCGGAAACGGCGTCGGCGCCCGCCACCAGCAGCACGAAGACCATCAGCATGGTGGCCAGTTCATTGCCCGCCATCATCTTCATCGATTCATCCATGCGCTGGCCCAGGCCACCCGCGCCGACAAAACCCATGACGACGGAGCCGCGGATCGCGCATTCCCAGCGGTAAATCGTATATGACACCAGCTCGGCGGCCGATTCCGGCAGGGCGCCGTACAGCAAGGCTTTCAGGCGGCCGCTGCCGTTGTGGAGCAGGGCGTTGCAGGCGGCGGCGTCCGACGATTCGAGGATTTCCGCATACACCTTGCCCAGCATGCCGCAATACGTGAGGGCGATGGCGATCACGCCGGCCGTCGGTCCCAGGCCCACTATGCGCACCAGCAACAGTGCCCAGACCAATTCCGGCACGCTGCGCAGCAGCACCAGCAGCGCACGCACGGCGTGGCGCACTGCGGCGGCCAGCGGCGACACTGTGCCGCTGCCGATACGCGAAATCGACAATCGCTCCGTCACCAGCAGGGTCATGGGGATGGCGCCCAGCATGGCCAGCGCCATGCCGGCCGTGGCCATGGCGATGGTTTCCCAGCTGGAAATAGCCACCAACTGCAGGAATTCCAGCGAGTAGGCGGGCGGCACGAAGCTGGCAAGGAATTGCCAGGTGGCTGCCAGGCTTTGCGCATCCCACAAGATCCACGGCTTGAATTCGGCTTGCACCAGCATCGGCCACAGCACGAGCAGCACGATGGCAGCGGTGGTCAGGCGGCCACGCCAGGCGGGGTCGCGCGGCAGGGTGGCGTTGGCGGTCTTCAGCAACGGGGCCTCGCTGCGTTGAGATCGACGTCCACCGGTGCGAATATGGGCGCCGGATCGGCCTTGTTGCGATACAACTGCTCTATCATGGCATCGCTGACCTCGGCACCAGGCAAGTCGAAGACGATCTTGCCATCGCGCAAGGCGACGATGCGCGTAAAGCAGGCGCGGGCGATTTCCACCTGGTGCAGGCTGCAGATCAGGGTGGCCTTGCGCGCCGTCGCTTCGGCCTGCAGCACATGGATCGTCTGCAAAGCGAGTGTGGGGTCGAGTGCGGACAGCGGTTCGTCGACGAGGAACACTTCCGCATTCGACACCAGCGCGCGGGCCATGCCGCAGCGCTGGCGCTCGCCACCGGACAGGCGGTCGACTCTCGCATACAATTTATCCTGCAGCTTGAATTTGCCCAGGGCTTCCCACGCGGCGCGCGGGTCGACGGGCGCCAGCAGCGAGCGGATGGCCGTCCACAAGCTCCATTGCGGCAAGCGGCCCGCCAGCACGGCGTTGACGACCCGCTGGCGCGGCGGCAGCGGCGGCGTTTGCGGCGCCAGGAACAGGCGCGCGCGCAAGGCGTGGCGTTCGCTGCTGGCGATCTGCCAGGGGGAACTGCCGAGGATGTTCAGGCTGCCGGACTCAGGGCGCAGCGCGCAGGCCAGCGTATGCAGCAAGCTGGTCTTGCCGGCGCCCGAAGGGCCGATCAGGGCGATCTGTTCGCCTTGGGCCACGTCCAGGTCCAGCTCGCGCAGGGCCAGCGCATTGCTGGCGGCGCCCGCGTGGTGGACGCTGACCTTGTGAAGTTGGAATGTCATGCGAGAATGGGGAAGGTGCTGGCCAGCGTGCCGCCGGCCAGCGGATTGGCTGGCGTTACTTCAGCAAACCGGCATTGCGCGCGGCCGCTTCGATATCCTTGTAGTTCTCGGCCTTGGTCGGGATGAACTTCGTGGCGCGCTGCAGATCGAGGATTTCCTTGCCTTCCGGCGTGGATGGGTCCAGTGCCAGGAAGGCGTCCGTCAGCTTCTTGCGCACGACGGGATTCATGTCGGCGCGCACGCTCCAGTTGTAATCGTAGTAGCCTGGCGTCGTGTAGAACACGCGCACCTTGCTTGGATCGACCTTTTTCGCTTCGACCAGCTTTTCCCACACGGAAATATTCAAGGTGCCTGCGTCGACCTTGCCGCCGGCCACGGCGGCCACGGTGGCGTCATGCGCGCCGGAAAACGCGATGCGCTTCATGTCCGTGTCCGGGTTGATCTTGGCGGCCAGCAAGTAGTAGCGCGGCATCAAATGGCCGGACGTGGACGATTCCGAACCGAACGTGAAATTTTTGCCTTTCAGGTCGGACAGTTGATTGATGTCCTTGCTGGTAGTCACGAACACGGAGCGGAATTTCGTGTCTTCTTCGCGCTGCACCAGGGGCACGATCTTGCCGCCGCTGCGCACATTGGCTTGTACGAAGGTAAAACCGCCGAACCAGACCATGTCGAGCTTGTTATTGATCAAGCCTTCCACGGAGGCCGCGTAATCGGTGACAGGCGTAAATTCCACCTTCATGCCCAGCTTTTTCTCCAGGTAGCTGCCCAGCGGCTTGAACTTGCGCTGCAATTCCGTCGGCGCTTCGTCGGGGATGGCGGACACGCGCAACACTTGCTGCGCCTGCGCTAGGCCGCTGTGGATGGCCAGGGTGGCGGCGACGGTGGCCAGGATGGCGGGGAACTTGTTGAATGAGTTGGAGAATATGGTCATGGGACTGCCTTTAGAAAAATTGATCATTAATATACGGAAACCCCGGTACTGCCTTCCTGCATCTCGCCGATGACGACGGCGTCGCCAAAGCCTTCGGCACGGAAAATCGCCAGCACTTGCTCGACGGCTTCCGGTGCGCAGGCCACCAGCAGGGGACCAGCCGTCTGCGGGTCCGTCAGGATCGCTTTGTCGATGGTACTCAGGCTGTCGTCCAGGGTCACTTGCGCGCCGTAGCCCTGCCAGTTGCGCCCGGAGGCGCCCGTGATGTTGCCGTTCTGCGCCAGTTGCTGCACTTGCGGCAGCAGCGGCACGGATGCCATGGCGATGCGCGCCTGCAACTTGGCGCCGCGCGCCAGTTCCAGGGTGTGGCCCAGCAAGCCGAAGCCCGTCACATCCGTCAGCGCATGCACGCCATCGAGCAGGGCCAGTTTCTTGCCCGGGGTATTCAATTTGGTGGTGTTGGCTATCAGCGAGGCGTAGCCAGCCCCGTCCAGTGCATTTTTCTTCAGTGCGGCCGACAGGATACCCACGCCGATAGGTTTGCCCAATACCAGTTTATCGCCGGCGCGCGCGCCCGCGTTGCGTTTGACCTGCGAGGGATGCACCAGGCCCAGCACGACCAGCCCATAGATCGGCTCGACGGAATCGATGGTGTGGCCGCCCGCGATGGGGATGCCGGCCTGGGCGCAGATGGTTTCGCCGCCTTTCAAGATGAGGCCGATGGTTTCCACGGGCAGCTTGTTGATCGGCATGCCCACCAGGGCCAAGGCCATGATGGGCGTGCCGCCCATGGCGTACACGTCGGAAATGGCGTTGGTGGCGGCGATGCGGCCAAAGTCGAACGGGTCGTCGACGATGGGCATGAAGAAATCCGTGGTGGCGATCAGCGCCTGCTCGTCGTTGAGCTGGTAGACGGCCGCGTCATCCGAGGTCTCTATGCCGACCAGCAATTCCTTCGGCAATGGAAAGCCGCCGCTGCCTTTCAATATGTCGGCAAGCACGCCGGGCGCAATTTTGCAGCCGCAGCCGCCGCCATGGGCAAATTCGGTCAACCGGATGGGTGTATTTGGTGTTGCTGCGCTATCGGACATGGTCGTCATCCTGCTGAAAAAAGTATGAAAGGCGGCGCCAGCGTTCACGCGGCGCTGGCGGTACGAGGTTCGCCGACGATAGCACATAATGCGCGCGCGGCTTGCTCAAAGGCATGTTCTGAAATATCGGGCAAGACCAGCGGCGTCGCCTGGGCGTAGCGGCTGAAGTTGCGGGCGATCGATTGCCGGTAGACGGGGTCGTAATGCTGCACCAGCAACGCTTCCACCAGCTCGGCCATGCGGCCCGAGGTGGCCAGTTGCTGCCAGTGGGCAATTTTCTCTTTGCCATGCAGCTGCGTCAACAGGGCCAGTTGCACGTTCAGGCGCGCTGCGTCGCCGACGAAATGCGCATAGTCTTGCATCAGCAATTGCACGCGCTGCTCCGTGGCCAGTTGCACGTCGGTGCAATCGGCCCCGCGCATCTTTTCCATCAGCGCATCGGGCACGCGCAAACGGCCCACTTTCTTGCTTTCCGATTCGATGAATACGGGAAGCTGCGGGTCGAAATGGCGCAATTGCTGCCACAGCGCGCTTTCAAACGCTTTTTGCGAGGGCTGGTTCGCGTCCGGCAAGCCGCCCAGCACGGAGCCGCGGTGCGCCGCCAGGTCTTCCAGGTCGATCACTTGCGCGCCTTGGCGGTCCAGCACTTGCAGCAAGCGGCTCTTGCCGCTGCCCGTCGGACCGCACAGCACGTTGATGAAGTCGAAGCGCTTGGGCAGGGTGGCCAGCTCGGCGTTCACATGGCGCCGGTAATCCTTGTAGCCGCCATCGAGCTGCACTACGGGCCAGCCGATGCGCGCCAGAATGTGCACCATGGCGCCGCTGCGGTTGCCGCCGCGCCAGCAATACACGAGCGGTTTCCAGTCATGCGGATGAGCGAGGAAACCCTCTTCGATATGCCGCGCGATATTTTTCGCCACCAGCGCCGCGCCCAGTTTCTTTGCCTCGAAGGCGCTCGTCTGCTTGTATAAAGTGCCCACGCGCACGCGCTGCTCGTCGTCCAGCACGGGCAGGTTGATGGCGCCCGGCAAGTGGTCTTCCGCGAACTCGGACGGGCTGCGCACGTCGATGATGGCATCGAACTCGCTCAAGCGGGGCAGGATGTCGCTGAAAGGCAGGACTGCAGGGTATTTCATCGTGGCGCGGCTGCTTGGAAAAGGGAAAGACGTATTATCCCCGATAAATGCCGCTGGCGTGGCGGTTTAGCCCAGCAGATGTCCCAGCAGCGGCGCCAGCAGCACCGTCACGACGCCCGAAAATATCATCGTCAGGCTGGCAACGGCGCCTTCTTCCGTGCCGACACGGCGCGCCACGGACAAGCCGAAGCCGTGGGCCGCCGCGCCATACGGGGCGCCACGGGCGATGCGCATGCGCAAGGGCAGCAGTTTTAACAAGGGCTTGCCCAGCATCAAGCCGAACAAACCCGTCATGACGACGAAGATGCCCGTCAGTTGGGCCGAGCCGCCCATGTGGCGTGACGCTTCCAGCGCGAACGGCGTCGAGACAGAACGGGCCAGCAGGCTGCGCGCCATGTCGCCGTGCACGCCCAGCAGCCGGTCCAGCAACAGGGTGGCGGCCACGGATGCGACGATGCCGGCGCAACTGCCCAACGACAAGGCCAGCCAATGCTTGCGGATCAGTTTGCGCTCCTGGAAGATGGGCAACGCGAAGGCGATGGTGGCGGGCCCCAGCAGCCACGGCAGCCAGCGCGTTTCGCCGAAATACGTGGCGAATGGCGTCGAAGTCGCCTGCACGATGACGATCAGTATCGCCGAGGTGCAGATGGCGGGCGTCAGCAAGAAGTGCGGGTGGCGGCGGTGCACGGCCTGGTTGGCATAGAACAGCACCAGGGTCAGCAGCAAAAACAGCAGGGACAGCATCAGGGTGCTCATGCTGCCGCCCTGGCTGCGCGCTGGCGCAGCAGTTTTTGCAGGCGCAACTTGCGTTCATAGCGGCACACCCATTCCACGGTCAACGCCGTGGCCAGCATCACGCTGGCAAAGCCCAGGCCGATATTCACGAACAGCATCACGCCCTGGGTTTTCAGCAATTGCGTAAATTGCACCACGGACACGACCAGCGGAATGAAGAACAGCAGCATATTGGCCAGCAGCCAGTTCGCGCCCAGTTCGATGGCGGCCGGCCGCACCCAGCCGGACAAGAGCAGGGCCACCAGCACGAACAGTCCCACCACGCCGCCGGAAAACGGCAAGTGCAGGGCGGAAGCGGCCTCATCGGCCAGCCACCAGGCGGCAATCAGTACACCCACCTGCCACGCGGTCTGCGCGGGCTGGCGCCAGGCGGGGGCGGGCGGCAGGGCAGCGGTGGGATGGAGGGAGTGCTGCAAGGCTGGTGCTTTCACGGCGGGCTTTCAAACGGCTGGGGGAAGTTTTCATTGTAGAGACCCCACATCAAAAGATAAAATGACTTAAACTTATGATTATCATTCGATATTGGAATGCATCATGGATATCCGCTCCTTGCGCTACTTCGTCGAAGTGGTCGAGCAAAACAGTTTTACGCGCGCAGCCGCCAAGCTGCACGTGACGCAGCCCACCGTCAGCAAGATGATCGCCCAGCTGGAGCAGTCGTTGGACCTGGCTTTGCTGGACCGTGCCGGCAAGCGTTTTACCTTGACCGACGCGGGCAAGGTGGTACTGGCGCGCGCGCATGAGCTGCTGGCCCTGCACGCGGAACTGAAGGTGGAATTGCATGACCTGCAAGCGCTGGAACGGGGAGAATTGCGCGTGGGCGTGTCGCCGCAAACGCATTCCACCTTGGCGCCATGGCTGGCGGAATACCACCAGCGTTATCCGGGCATCGAACTGAAAATGTACGAGAGCGGCACGCAAGCCATCGAGCGCGACTTGCGCACCGGCACGGTGGAACTGGGCACCATGCTCGACTATCCGGGCAATGCGGCCACCTGGCAGGATTTCGAAGCCTTGCCCCTCGTGCGCTCTCCACTGTGCCTGCTGGCCGCGCCCGGCTCACCATGGCAGGGACGTTCCTCGGTGGCCCTGGCCGAGCTGGCCGACAGTCCCTTCATCTTCTATGGCGCCGCTTTTGCCCTGAACGACATTGTGCTCGATGCCTGCCAGCGGGCCGGTTTTGCGCCGCGCATCACGGGCCGCAGCGGCCAGTGGGACTTCATTGCCTCGCTGGTGCGGCTGGGCGTGGGCATCTGCCTGCTGCCGAAGATGTATTGCGACACGCTCGAGCAAGCGCAGTTTGCCGTCATTCCCCTCGATGGTCCGCCCGTGGAATGGAATCTGATGCTGGCCTGGCGCCGCGGCGGGCGGTTGTCGTTCGCCGCGCGCGCCTGGCTGGACCTCGTCAGGGCGCGCATGGCGGACGCGGCACGTTTACAATAGGCGTACGCCAACTTCCGCCCGACCAGATGAACATCAACGTTAAAACCAGACTCAAGCGCACCGCCGGCTCGTTGCTGCTGGGATTGTTATGCACCGTGGGCCTGATGAGCGAAATGGGCTACGCCCAGGCCGCGCTACCCGTGTATGGCTATTTCGTCAAGAATACCTATCCGCACGACCCCCAGGCCTTCACCCAGGGCTTGCTGTTCAAGGATGGCCACCTGTATGAAAGCACGGGCCAGAACGGCCAGTCCTCGCTGCGCAAGGTGGAATTGACGACGGGCAAGGTGCTGCAGAAAAGCATGCTTGACAACAAAGTGTTCGGCGAAGGCATCACGGATGTGGGCGATGAGATCCTGGGTCTGACGTGGATTTCGCAGACCGGTTATGTATTCGACCAGAAAACCTTCAAACTGAAACGCACTTTCGGCTACCAGGGCGAAGGCTGGGGCCTGGCCAGCGATGGCAAATTTGTCTACATGAGCGACGGCACTTCCGCCATCCGCGTGCTCAATCCGAAAACCCTGGCCGAGGTGCGCCGCTTCGAGGTCAAGGCCGAGGGCCGCCCCATCGACCGCCTGAACGAGCTGGAAATGGTCGACGGCGAACTGTATGCCAATGTGTGGGGCGCGGATGTGATTGCCCGCATCGACCCGGCCAGCGGCAAGGTCGTGGGCTGGATCGACCTGACGGGCTTGCTGCCACCCGAGCAGCGGGGCACGGCCAATCCCGACGCCGTGCTCAACGGCATTGCCTGGGATGAGCGCGGCAAGCGCTTGTTTGTCACGGGCAAACTGTGGCCGAAGCTGTTCGAAATCGAGCTGATCGAAATCCAGCGCCATTGATGTTTCCTACCGGACAGTGTTGCTGGTAAGGAATCGTCTATGATGCTAATCCTTCGCCCAGTGCGACCTTTACAGGATGCCATGCTGTCCCTTTCTTTCCCCCTGCGCCGCCTGGCGGCTGCCGCCAGCCTGGCTGCTGCCTTCGTGCCCGCCGCGCAAGCGCAAACGCCGTATGTGCCATTGACCAAACAGTACGGCGACTTCGTCGTCACAAACGACCGCTTTGACTCGCTCGTCACTTTGTCTTTCCGTCAGCACGGCTACTGGCCCGGCGGCGCGCGCGAAGTGGTGGAAGTGCGCCCCCTCAAAGCCACGCGCGAGGGCCAGCCCATGCTGCTGGCGTTTGGCAAGGGCTATACGGGGCAGGGCACCATCCTCATCGCCGTGCAGAATGGCGAACCGCTGATGCGCCCCATCAGTCCCATGCAGCGCGACAGCATGGTGCGCACGGAGCGCGACCCCGAATGGGGCGTGCCGCAGCCGGGCCGCAGCGAAATGCTGCTGTTTGCCCGCGACGGCCGCGCGCTCGATACGGGCACGGGCGAGCTGCTGTGGTTTGACATGCCGGACACCGTCACTGGCGATTACGCGCCCGCCATGCTGGTCTCCGTTTCGCCCGACGGCCGGCGCGGCGCCTATCTCGCCAGGAAACTGACCAAGCTGCAGATTATTGTCGCCACGCGTGACGACGGCGTGGCCGGCGTGCTGGCCTTGCCGCCAGACACCTATCAACGGTGGTTGAAGCCCTTGTCGGAGGCGGCTTCCGAACAGGCGGGCGCCGCCATCAAGGCGCGCCAGGGCCGCACGGATTCGAACCGCATCCGGCGCGAGCTGGAACTGGCCTGGTTCGGCCAGCAATTTCAATGGAAACAAGGCAAGAATGGCTGGCAAGTGACGGGGCTGGGCCTCGCTACCGCGCCGCCGGAGGGAAAACAGCCATGACAATACCTAAACTTATCGCCGGCTGCTTCGCCGCCTCCTTGCTGGCCGGCTGCGTGCACGGCGAAATGTTCCCCAAGGACTATCTGGCGCAAGATATCGACAAGCAACAAGCGTTGCTGGAACTGGACGTGGTCTTCGGGCAAGTGCCCGATGACAAGCTGACGTCGCGCGTGACGGCCCGCAACACGGTGGAATACGCGGGCGCGCCGCATATCGTCGTGCCGTTCTACCAGAAGGGACTCGGTTTCGACCAGGGTTTCGCCGGCACCTACATGTTTGCCGTCGTGTATCCGGTTGCCAAGGTCGAGACGGCCACGGCCAGCAGCCGCGTCTTCGGCCTGAAACTTGAAGGCCAACAGCCGGGCAACCCGCGCTACCGCTTCCGCGTGCCGGGCAAGGCGCAGTGGAACAGCAATGAAACCTTCATGCTGAGTTTTGAGCGCAAGGGCCGCCGCGAAGAAATCACTTTTCGTTTCAGCAACGAGCAAAGCTGCCCGTCCGCCTTCCTGGCCACCACGCCAAAATTCGGCTTCCCCATCAAGGTCGTCGCCACGTTCAAGGATAATAAAGGCTGCCTGAAAGTGTGCGACAGCCGCGACCAGTGGCCGGGTTTTTGCGCCTTCCAGCCGCCGCCGGCCGCTTGATCGGTACGCGGCTGAGCAATACCTGCAGACGTAAAAAAGGCCGACGGAAATCGGCCTCGATGACAACTGCATGTGTTGCTCAGTGTGTTGCTTAGCGGTAAAAGGCTTCGACTTTACCCTTCAGCTTGATCTGCAGCGGACGGCCGCGGCGGTCGAGGGACTTGGTGGAAGCGACCTTGATCCAGCGTTCGCTGATGCAATATTCTTCCACGTCAAGGCGTTCCTTGTCGTTGAAGCGGATGCCGACGTCGTTCTCGAACACGGCTGCAACGTGGTAAGGGCTGCTAGGGTCGATCGACAGGCGATCGGGCAATGGGGGTAAGGTGGTGGTATCGTTCATGGGCGTAATTATCACCCAGAATGCCGATCCAGACAACGGCCTTTCGCATGTCACCTGTCGGACCATGCATGAAATGGCGGGCTTGGCCGGGCGGTGCCCATGGGCCGGCACGTGACTGCCGCACCGGCCCATGCTACTGTACATTACCGGCTGATTTGCCGGCAGTCACACGACCCGGCAATCAGGATTTGTCATCATTCTTGTGGCTTTGACGTCCCGCTTCCACGTGCTGCTCATGCGAGCCGCCGCGCGAACCGGCGCCGGAACCCGCTTGCTCGCTACCGCTCTTGCCTAGTCCCGATTGTTGCGAACCGGATTGCTTGTCGCCGTCATTCTTGTGGCCTTGGCGGCCCCCCTCGACATGCTGCTCCTGCTTGCCGCCCTGGGTGCCACCGGATGACTGGCGGGTGCCGGCCTGCTTGTCCGACTGCTGTTTGTCTGACTGTTGATTGCCTGATTGCTGTTTGTCCGACTGCTTGCCGCTTTTGTCGTTGCTGTTTGAAGTCATGATTGTTACCCCTATGGTTAGTCTGCGACATCATCCACACCAACGATGGCGTGAGGATGGATTAGGATGCGCCTGCCTGGCATCCGGCGCCGTGCAGCACCGGTGAAGTCATTTTCGCTGCCCGACGCTCGCTTCACCAT
Organism: Janthinobacterium breve; assembly: GCF_051380895.1. Taxonomy (NCBI): domain Bacteria; kingdom Pseudomonadati; phylum Pseudomonadota; class Betaproteobacteria; order Burkholderiales; family Oxalobacteraceae; genus Janthinobacterium; species Janthinobacterium breve. The sequence continues at coordinate 47,728 of NZ_JBNYXY010000007.1, forward strand.
AGGGACACTACCTGTCACCACGTAGGAAAACTCCGTGGTGCGTGACAACCATTTCTGCATTGCATTTTTACAGATGCCGCGTTTCCTGCGGCGGCGTATCCCACTCGTCATGCCAGCCATCGATAAAAGTGACTGGCACCTTGGCCAGTTCAGCCACCGACGCGTCATCGAGGCAACTGACGCTGATGCCGATAAACGGACCGCTGCGTGCAGAATCGCCGTGGCCAAACGGGCGCACGCCGCAATGGCGGCAAAAATAGTGGCGTTCGCGGCCGGCGCCGAAGCGGTATTCGCTCAAGTCCCCTTTGCCGGCCAGCAGGCGGAAGGCCGAGGGTGGCACCAGACTGGCCCAGCAGCGTACTTTCAGGCAGAACGAACAGTTGCAGCGCAGGCTGGGGGCCGCCAGGTCGATCTCGGCCGCGAAGCGCACGGCACCGCAGTGACAACTGCCATGGTAGGTTTTTTTCATCGTGACTCACTTTACAGGGTTGCCGGACTGTCATGCAACTGTCGGCATGGCGAGAGTGTGGCATCCACCAGGTCACGCCCTATAATTACGCCTGTTGAATGAACGGGACAGGAGTTGTAGTATGGACATGAGCATGACTGACAGCTTGCGGCAACAAGCGTATGCGCAGGCGGCAGCCTTCGTACACACGCTCGACCGGCGCGATCCTGTTGCGCTGCAACGCGACTGGTCCTTGTCTCCGGCCGTGGCCCAGGAGGTCGTCGAGATGCTCGACAGCTATTTCTTGGCAAACCAGGCGCTGTCGCTGGCACCGCTGGCGCAGGCTTTTGTGCCGGGCAAGGGTGGCCGTCCCGCCGTCGACGTGTATGCCACCGACGCCGGGCCGCTGGGTATGGAATGCCTGTTGCTGGCCGATGGCAAGCCGGGCGAAGTGACCTTGCACCTGGAAATTTCCGGCCACGACGGCGCGCTGCGCCTGCATTACCACTACATAGGATCCTGAGAGCACCATGACTGAACTGATCAGCGAAACACAACGGCGCATCTGCGACAAATTCGGCTTGCCGGCGCAGGCGCCCGAGCCCATGGTGGCCCTGGCCATCGGCAGCCTGGACCAATCGCCCATATACGGTACGCGCATCGTGCTGCCGGAAAACGGCACCATCAGCTGGTTCATCCACTGCGGCGAACACGACGACGCCAGCGGCTTTTACCAGCCCCTGCATGCGCAACACCTGCACGAGATGCTGCCGCAGGTGGTCGATTACCTGGCCTTGCCCAGTGGCGCCAGATTCATTCTCGACCGGGAAGGCTATGAGGACGTCTGGACGGAGGAGGGCTAGACTGGCCATGTAAGTTTTGCTCAGTTATAAATATTTCTTGTGGACTAGACTTTCATTTCCTTAATCGCCCTGGATACGGAGCCGAGATGAAAAAGTCTACCGCGGAATACGGATTGAAATGGCAGTTCCACAAGCGTAATGGTGTCGATACGATCGTGTTGCTGAATCAGGGGCAGCAGGATGTGTATATTTCCAAGCTGGAAATCACCCTGAATATCGCCATCGGCTACCTCAAAAACAAAAACAGCCTCGATACCATCATGGCGGGGAAAAAGATAGAAGAGAAGGATTGGCCGCAGAAGAAGGAAGAGTACTTCCTGGCCGAGATGAACAGGCACGAAGGCACTCTGGACGAACAGGCAATGTGCGCCACGGACGAGTTCTTTGCGCCATGGGGTGCGCTGGCCTCGTCGGAAGAGCATCCGGCGGACTATACGCGGAAGGTGGTCTACAAATCGGGCGGCTATGCAGCCGTGGTCAGCGTCGGCACGGAACAGACGGGCCGAATGGTCATCGACGGCATGCCGGAATATATCTACCAAATTGAGTATGCGCGCAAGCCGGCCGTGATTCCAGCCAACCTGGGCCGCGACCTGTCATATGTCAGCAGTTTCAAATACCTGGTCTGCCGCTCCTCGATCGATGGCCTGACCCGCCTGCCAACGATCCGCGTCCAGTTTGATGGCAGCGCCGACTGGCTGGAGGTGCCGCTAGACCTGCTGCAGGCCAGCATGGGCGACAAGCGCAGCCGCGTGATCGACCAGTCTTGCCGCAACCTGGTGACGGCCGCCGCCTTTTCGCGCCGCTCGCTCGGCTATTACGCGAACTATTTCGGCTACCAGCGCGACGTGTTCATCCGCGACGTGCCGTTCCAGAACATCAACGAGTTGTCGTATGGCATGTTCACGATCAATCCGGACGGCACGCCGGCCAGTGCCGACCACTGGGGCGATGATTGGCAGCTTTCCTCACTGCAATTCATGAAGCAGCTCAATCCCGACCTGAAAGTGCACCTGATCGTCGGCGGCTGGCCCAAGGTAATGGAATTCGAGGTGTGCGATTGCTTCAGCCTGCGCGAAATGCAGGAAGCGGCGTCGCGCGCGGTGCCGCTCAACAAGGATGTCACGGTCAGCGTGTACCGCATCATGAGCGGGCAGGAAGCGGTAGAAATGTACTATCGGCTGTGGGCGCCGCTGACGGTGAACGGCAGCGTGGTGCAGCCCAGCGCGACGGCCACCCGCTTTGCCTGGTCCAAGGCCTTCATTCCCACCTACCTCGATAACCGCTGGGCGGATGTGGGGCGCGCGGTGGGCAGCGAGACATTCGGCACGGGCGCACGCGGCGCTTATCCTCCGGAAGACAGCGTGCGCATCCAGTTGGCGCTGGCAGCTGCGCTGCAGCAGAAAATCCAGCCTGCTGCCGAGCTGTTCAGCATGGTTGGCAACGACCCGGTCAAGGCACAGCGCTTTGCCGAGGCGATGGTGCAAACCGTGGTGCTGATGGGGTTTGACGGCATTGAAATCGACTGGGAGTATCCGGGCAAGGACGACGGGCCCGCCTACGTGCGCATCCTGCAGGCGCTGCGCACCGCCGAGGCCAACGCCAGTTTCAATCCCGAGCAGCGCAAGATTTACCTGGGCATTGCCTCGCCAGCCGCGGCGGCAAAGATCCGCCTGATCGACAGCGGGGATTTGCCGTCCGGCAGCGACACCTATTGGCGCCCCATCGGACGTCTGGTCGACACCATCCACATGATGACGTATGACTATGGCGGCCCCTGGCTCACTTATTCGGATTTCAACGCGCCCATGCTGGCCGCTTCCGACGCCGGCGCGGGCGAACAGCCAAGCGGCGTGCGCGAAACGCTGACTACCATGCTCGGCTATGCCGACCGCCTGTGCTTTACGCGCCAGCAGCTCTCGCTGGGCCTGCCTATCTACGGGCGCGGCGTGAAAGTGGTGCCGGAAGCGGGCGGCCAGCGCGATCCCGACGCGCGCCTGGGCATCAATTGCCGCACGGATGGCCCCGCCGAAGGACAGTTCGCCGACCAGCCCGGCACTTATCTGTATAGCCATATCGCCAGCCAGATGAAGCTGGGCAGCCGCTCCGACAAGTTTCCCAATTTCGTGGCGCCCGGCTTGCATCCCAAGGCGCGCGCGCCGTATCTGTATGTGCCGGCGCACGATGGCATGCCGGCCATTTCCGTGACGTATGACGATCCCGCCTCGATACGCGAGAAGCTCCGCTATGCCAAGACAGAATCGCTGGGCGGTGTCATGGCCTGGGACCTGTCCGGCGACTTGCCGGCCAGCGACCCGCGCTCGCTGCTGCGCGCCATCGGCGACGAACTGCGCCAGGAACGCCCGCCAGCGCAGCCTGAACTGCTGACCTTACCCGATTCCAGTCTGTACCGGCGCGCGGCCAGGGCCGGTACGGCGTTGCCGGCCCGGCCACTGTGGAGCGCCGGCCGCGACTATGGTGCGCCGCTGGAAAGCCGCGACATGACGGTGAGCGCCGGGGTGCTGGCGATGGCGGCCCTGCCGGGAGGACGCCTGGCGCTGGCCTTGTCGGACGGCGCCGTGCAGATCATGGCGCCCAACCGTGCTGTCGCGCCGTGGGAGTGGGAAACCAAATCTGCCTGGCATCTGGCCGCGCCCGTGGTCTCCCTGCTGGCCTTGCCATCGGGGCGCCTGCTTGTGCTGCAGCAAAATGGCGAACTGGCGCGCATCGATGTGCAAGACAGCAAGGCGCCCGTCCTGCGCATCGCTGCCGGGCTGGCGCCGCAGGCGGGGAGCTTGCTGGCTGGCTGGGGCGAACAGGCGCTGTTCTTCGACGGCACGGCGCTGCACACTGTCACGGCACCGGCCCGGCGCGATCAGGCATGGCAGTTGTCGCCGTCCATGCCGCTGGCGGCGACGGCGCTCGTCGCGCTGCCGGGCGGTTTGCTGCTGAGCGGCGCGGCGCGCAGCGCCGAGGTGCCATCGGTGGCCTTGTGGAAGATAGAGGGCGGCAAGCTGGCGTTGCAGGCGGCCGTGCCCCGTTCTACGCGGGAGGACTGGGGCGCCATCGCCTTTTTGAGCGCCTTGTCCGACGGCTGCGTGGCGGTCCTGACGGCGAATGGCAATTACCAGGCCTACGGCCCGGCTGCCCTGCAGCCCGAACGTCCGCAGGCCGCCGCATGGGCGGCGCTCAGCGACGGCGAACAGGTCGGACGCGTGCTGCTGCCGCTGCCGCAGGGCGGCTTTCTCAGCATCAGCGACGGCGCATACATGTTCTGGGGCCGGCGCGGCAATGGCTATGTGATGCTGCAACGCCTCAGTTCCAGCCGTTCGGCCGACGCTGCCGTCGTGCTGGACAGCGGCGACGTGGTGATTGCCAAGGGACGCGAGTTGCGCTACCTGGCGGCGCGTGGCTGGCCGCGCGCGCAGGCTTGCCTTCAGCCCAGCTGGAATTGGCGCGATGCCGATGACGGCCGTTCCTGGCTACATCATCTGGCTGCCGCCGGCAACCAGGCCGGCATGGCGCAAGCCCTGGCGGAAGGGGCGCCGCCCGACCTGCTGGCCACCGATGCGGCCAGCGGCGCGCAGGAAAGCCTGGCCGAAACGGCCTTGCGCGCGCAGCACTGCGCCATCTTGCCCCAGCTGACTGCGGCCGGCGCCCCCTTGTGGAGCGGCGGCAACGCCGAGCGCACGAGCGCCTTGCTGAATGAACCCGTGCTGGCCGCCTTGCTGCCGCCCGAACTGCTGGCCAGCACGCCCTACCTGCTGCCCGACCTGCCGCTGGCGGGCGCGTCCATCGCGCCGGCAACCGCGGCCTTCCTGAGCGACAACCCGCGCATCGCCACCCTGATCGCCACCGCACTGGCGCCGGTGCTGCCGGAAACGGCGCGGCAGGTGCAGCATCTGGTGCAGGATTACGCCATCGATGATGCGCTGCTGGCGGCGGCGCGCGGGGAGGGCGACGCCTGCCTGATGCACCTGCTGGTGCCCGACGGCGCTCGGGCCGATGATTGCAAGCAGGCAGAAGGCGTGGGCGAGGATTTGCAGCAGGTGCTGGCGCAGCTGCTGGGCCAGCGCCATGCCGACCCCGACGCCTTCATCGCCGCCATCGACGCCATCTGGACGGCGGCGGACAAGGTGCGGCCGTGGCGCCGCCAGGAGTGCCGCCAACTGGTGGCCGCGGCTGCGCGCCCCAAGCGTCCGGACGCCTACCACCTCGTCAGCGAACCCGCCGTCTACGACCTGGCGCTGCTGCATTATGCCGCGCTGGTGGAACTGGGCTGGCCGGCGCCCGTTGGTGCGCCGCAAGAACCGCTGTCCCGGCGCGCGCCGGCCCACTATCGTATGCTGATGCAGGCCGGGCGCGACGCCCTGACGCCGAACGGCTGGGATGATCCCGTGCTGCGCCCCGGGCTGGCCGTGCAGGGCCTGCCGAGCGAAGTGACGGCCTTGCTGGAAATGGCGCCGTGGATGGCCGCGCCCATGGGGGCGGCAGCCGATGCCCTGGTCAGCGGCATGGGGGCCGCCGTGCGCGCCTATCACCAGCAGGAGCTGGACGCCGGCCGGCTGGTCGTGTCCGACCTGGCGGCGGTGCAGGACCCGTACACGGCGCTGGGGGAATTCTCTGGCGGTGCGGCCATGGCCGGCCTGGCCATGCAGCAATTGCTGCTGTGGTCTTGCACGACGCCGCAGGGCGCCGCTCTGGCCTTGCCCGCCGCCGCCGCATTGCTGGCCCTGCGCGCGCCCGCACCGTGGATACCGCAAGGCGATGTGAATGCCTATGCGCAACAGTGGTTCAGCTGGGCGGAAGATCCGCCGTATCTGGCGCAGGACCCGACGGCGCTGCCTGAGCAAACGGACGCGGTCACGCCGCTGCCAGCGCGCAGCAGCAATGCCCCGGTGCGCCGCGTGCTCGATGCCGTCGACGCGGCGGCCGTGCCGCCCGCGCCCGACATCGACGAAGAAGCCAGCCGCAGGCGGCGCCTGGAACAGACCGTGCGCGCCACGCAGATGAAATTCATGGTGCAGACGTGGCAAAACAATATGCTGGTCGACAGCAAGCTGCAGGCGCAGGAAGATGAGCGCCTGCTGAAAAGCCCGTACACGGCGCGCATCGACGAGCTGACCCGCAACGCGGCGCAGGCCGATGCGACCCTGAGCAATACCCGCGCGCGCCGCGAGCTGGTCAAGGACCTGGAAAACAAGCCGTTCGGCATGTCGGCGGCCGAGCTGCGCAAGGCGGGCATCGACGTCAAGTTGCCTGCGGGCATGAGCGAACATCAGTTGTTGCCCGACGACCTGTATGACGATGCCCTCGAGCACGAGCATACGCGGCTCGACGGCGTGGAAAAGGACGCGGTAGCGGCGCGCAGCAAGGCGATCGGCGAAGTCGACAGCCTGCGCCGCAAGCGCGACATGGATCCGCAGCGCCTGCGCCAGCTCGAGCAGCAGGCCAAGCTGAAGGGGCAGCTGGAGGCGGCCCAGCGCAAGATCAGCAAGATGCAGGATTACGCGCTGCTGGCCGACAGCATCGCCCATTATGGCTCCTCGGCGCTCGACTGGCTGCAGGACAAGGGCGTAATCTCGGGCAAGTTTGCGGAAGTGGCCAAGACCATCCTGACGTGGGCGAACCGCGTCGTGCAGATCGGCATCGCCGTGGCCACCATTGCCTACGGCTGGAAACAGATGCGCGCCATGCAGGGGCTCGGTTCCATCGGCAAGGGCGGCGACAGCATTTCCATGATGTTCTCCATCGGCATGGCCGCGTTCAATATCGTGCAGTGCGCCATTTATGGCCCGCCACCCGACCCGATGGAGGAAATGTACAAGGCCTTGAGCAAGCAGATCGAAGAGGTGGGCAAGGCATTGCAGGAAAGCCTGGCGGCCATGTCGCAGCAACTGGCGTCGATGCAGGCCGGCATCTACAACCGCCTGGACGGCATCGAGGACAAGATCGACGGCCTGGGGCGCGAACTGGGGCGCCAGGTGGCCGAACTGTCGGCGCAAATGGATGAAGGCTTTGCCGCCGGTCGCGCCGAGACGCGGCAAGCTACGGGGCAGGTGCTGCTGGCCATGCAACGGGGTTTCGACAGCGTCGAACGCCGTTTCGACCTGATCGAGGATAAGCTGGGCAGCGACTTGCATTATCTGCAAGAAATGATGACCGTGAGCCTGATGGATGACTATGCGACGATGGATATCGCCATTTTCAACGCCGAGACGGAAAGCTTGCACGCGGCGACGGCAGCGGCGGACGACGGCCCGCGCCTGGCCGATGACCCCGCGCGCCTGGCCGACTACCGCAACCGCCTGGTGAACGGCGTGCGCAACAAGCTGCTGGGCCTGCCGCGCCGGAAGCTGGAAGACACGCTCGACAGCAGCTGGCTGCAAACCTGGCCGCTGCCGACGGGCGTGGCGACGCGCCAGGCCGGGCAGGTGAGCATCAACCGCATCGGCGACTGCCATGATTTTTATGTGCGCCGCAGTACGGGGGCGGAGGAAGCCAGCCAGCGCGTGTATTTTTCTGCCGCCTATGGCAAGACGCTGGCCAGCCGCTTGTTGTGGGTGTCCGAACACCTGATGCAGTTCTCCGACCATCCGCAGGGCATGATTGCCGATCTGGACGAACTGATCGTGGCGCCGTCGGAAACGCTGGAAGGGTTTCTCAGCGATTTTGCCGACAATCAAGCGTTCCTCGACGGCTTGCTCGATGACTACGTGCAGGCGCTGGCCGGCCTGGGAGCGCGCTGCCGCGCCATCATTCCCGTACAGAACAGCCAGGAATGGCGGCTGCCGCCGGGCCGGCTGGGCGACGCCGCCTTGCTGCATGGCTTGATGTTCGACGCCGTTCCCGTGCTCGACCTGGCCGAGCTGGAAATGGAGAGCGTTGCCGCAACGCAACTGGCCGAGCGCGCCAGCCACCTGGGCAGCATGTCGCGCTTCCTGACCAGCCCCGGCCTGGGCTGGCGCGCGGTCAAGCTGCAGCGCGTGCTGGCCGTGGCCCACGTCTTGCGCGTGGCCGACCTGTCGCTGGTCAGCGACGAGAAGCAAGTCACGCTGTGGGTGGCCTTCCGCGGCGCGCGCCAGCCGGTGGCGCAGCTGCGCCTGGTGGCGGGGCAGGTGGTCGACAGCCAGTTGTTGATCATCGGCAATAGCCTGCTGGTGCAGATCCAGCGCGCGATGCATCCCGTGCAGCAGCGCTGGATTGCGCAATACAACGGCCGCATCGCGGCCGATGCGAAGGCGGAGCTGGCGGCGCTCGACGGCAGCGTGGCGCGCCTGATCCAGTTCATGGCGCTGGCGGGCCTGGCCGAGACGGCCATGTCGGAAACGCTGAGCCTGATCTGGACGTCGGGCCGTCTGGCCACCTATCTGGCCAGCCAGGCGAACCTGACGAGCAATGCGCAAGGCAACCAGTTCAGTCCGCCTGTCGCCGCCATGCTGCAAGCGGGCCAGGTCAGCGCCGATGCGGCACGCGCACGCTTGCGCGCCACCCTGGCGGCGCGCGCCGGCCGCGAGGCAGACGATGTGGGGCGCGATCCCCTGGTCGACAGGCTGCGCCAGGAAACGCATGCGCTGCTGGAACGCGCCCTGGCGCACCGCGCCATGCTGCAGCACTGCGTGCTGCCGCCACTGCTGGGAGCGTTGGATCCCGAGCCGGCGCCCAGGCTGCAGGGGGAGGGGGCCTTGACGTAGGCAAGCTGATGTATGCGCGTATATACATTTATTTGCAATAGTGCTATTTTGCAATAGTGGCCCCTTCAAGGCCACCATGCGCCGCATGCCCGACTTGGCCGGATATGCGGCGCTTTGTCGTCCGGGCCGCGCCAACGCAGCAGGCCCGCTTGCCCCGCATGATCCAGATTACGAGAGAGAGAGCCGTACGATGCGTGTTCATTTTTCATCCGCCGCCCTGGCCCTGACCCTGGCCTTCGCGGCAGCGTTTCCGGCAGGCGCCATGGGCGCCAGCACCTTGCCAGCCGCGCAGCAGCAAAACCAGGCCCAGCGGGATATCGCCGCCTTTGTGCGCAGCGAAATGCAGGAGCGCCAGATTCCAGGGTTGCAACTGGCAGTGATACAGCGCGGCAAGGTTGTGCTGTCGCGCAATTTCGGCCTGGCCAGCCTGCAATACCAGGTGCCTGTAACAGACGCCAGCCTGTTTTCCATCAATTCGGCGACGAAAGCGTTTGCGGGCGTGGCCGTGATGCAACTGGTGCAACAGGGCAAGATCGACCTGGCTGCACCGATCGGCCAGTACCTGACGGGATTGCCTTCAGCCTGGCAAGCCGTGACGGTGACCCAGTTGCTTAACCATACTTCGGGCTTGCCCGATGTGCTGGACCAGCGCAGCGGCAAGCTGGTGGGGCCGCAGCCGGACGACGCCGATGCGGCGTGGCAAGCCGTGCAGGCGCTGCCGGTGGAAGCCCAGCCAGGCGAGCGCTACCGCTATAACCAGACCAATTACGTGTTGCTGGCGCAATTGATCGAGCGGCAAAGCGGCCAGCCCTTTGTCTCCTACATCCAGCGGCAGCAGTTTGACGTGGCGGGCATGCCGCACAGCGGCTTTGGCGACGCGAAGGACGTGGTGGTGGGCAAGGCCAGTTCCTACGTGCTGGACAGGGGCGGCAAGGGTTACCGCAACGTGAACGAGGATTTTCCCGTGTTCATGCGCGCCGGGGCCGGCATCAACAGCAATGCGGGTGAACTGGCGAACTGGCTCATCGCGCTGCAGTCGGGACGCTTGCTGTCACCGGCCAGCGTGGCACGGCTGTGGCAGCCGACCAGCTTGAATGACGGCAAGCCGGCGCCGTGGGCGCTGGGCTGGCCCACCATCGGCCGCGATGCCCACCGCGCGGTGGCCGGCATCGGCGGCGCCCGTTCCGCCTTCTATGTGTATCCGGACGATGGCCTGGCCGTCATTATCCTCAGCAACCTGGCCGGCGGCCAGCCGGAACAGCTGATCGATACCGTCGCCGGCTTCTATATTCCCGCCCTGCGCCAGCAGCGCGGCGGCGCGTATGCCACGCATCTGCTGCGCAACACAGCGGCCAGCGACGGTTTCGACGGGCTGGACAAGAAATTGGCGGCCATCCGGCGTCAGCATGGGCTGTCTGCTCCCACCGAGGAAGACTTGAATGCCTGGGGCTACCGCCTGCTGCGCCGGCAGCAGCCGAAACAGGCAGTCGCCGTTTTCCAGCTAGGCGTGCAACTCTACCCGCAAGGGGCAAACGGCCACGACAGCCTGGCCGAAGCGTACGAGGCGGATGGTGCCACGGCGCTGGCCGTCACGCATTACCGCCGTTCGCTGGACCTGGACTCCGGCAACACGCACGCCGTGGCGCGCCTGCGCGTGCTGGCCGCCGACTAGGCCGGCGGGGCCGGGAGGGCCAGCACGGCGTCGATCAGTTCGCGTTCATTGTAGGGGCTGTCCGGCAGCACGATATCCGGCTGCAGGAGGACGGGGCCGCTCGTGCCCGCCGGTCGCTGGAAGAGCAGGCGCGGCACGCCCAGTTCCAGGCCACTGTTGGGCAGCACGAAACGCTGCGTACCGCCACTCTGGCGCGTGCGTGCCTGGCCTGCAGCTCCCACCACCTTGCCAAAGCCGAAGTCCTGCATGACATTGCTCAGAAGTACAGAGGAAGAATAGGTGCGGCCGCCCACCAGCAAATAGGTGGCGCCCGAGAAGTGCAGCGGATTGTCCAGTTGGGGCTGCTGCCAGGAAGTGATCTCGCCATCGATGACGTCACCCAGCTTTTCGCTCGCGCTGTCGCGTCCCTTGATGACTTTCTTGCGGTAGGTCGAGGCCCAGCGGTAGGGTTTGTCGGCGATATAGCGCAGCACGCCATCGATCCACATGTCGTCGTTGCCGCCGCCATTCTCCCGCACGTCGATCAGCAGCGTGCGCACGCCCGCCTCTTGCACCTGGCGGAAAGCGTTGGCCGTGAACGCCGTGAATTGCGCCTTGTCCGGCCAGGCGAAGGTATTGATGGTCAGCAATGCAGCCTTGCGGGGCAACAATTCGAAACGGAATTGCTGTGCGAAACTGCCATTGCCGGCCAGATAGGCGGGCAGGGTGGCGGCGCCGGCGACCGTCAATTGCTGGCCGTTGTCAAACTGCAAGGCATAGTTGTCCGGCGTGCCCAGTACTTTCCAGTACAGGAAAGGCCAGCGCAGCGACAGCAGGCTGGCGCGAAACGCGGCCGTGTCGCCGTGGCAGCGGATCAGCAAGTCGGCGATGATCTGGTCAGCCGGCACGCCATTGATGCTGGTGATGCGCGCGCCTTGCAGCGGCGACGGCGCACCGCCTAGCTGCGCGCGGATGCGCAGGGCGCCGCTAGTATCCAGGCTCATTTCATAGGGAAAGAAACTGCCGCCCGCGTCGAGGAAAGCCTGGCTTTGCGCCAGCGGTCCGGCTGGCGTGATGGCTAGGTGGCCGTCGGCGTAGAGGGGATTGAGCATGGCCAGCAGGCGCCAGGCCTGGTCAGGCGACATTGGCGCCTGCATTTGCTCCGCGATGTATGCGTAGGCTTGCCGCACGGCGGCGGGATCGGCGGAAAAATCCGGCTGCGGGTGCGTTGCGGCAATCGACTCCTGGACGTAGCGTAAGTCGGCGCGCAGCTGTTCCGGTGTCAACAGGGGTGAAGGCTGGGCCAGCGCCAGGGGCGTCCAGCACAACAGGATCAGGCAAGCTGGCAGGTATTTCAGGCGTCGCATCGCATCCTTCCGGGGGCAGGTAAGGGATGCACTTTAATCAAGTTGAGCGGATTCTGCCACCCCTTTGCGGCGGGCGGCAGAACTTGCGTACCAAGGAGCAAGATCAGGCGACGGAAGGCTGGCCGTGTTCAGCCCCGTGAAGCGCCAGGTAGGCCGTCAGGTTGTCGTCGTGAATGCCCAGGCTGCGCAGCACTTCGCGCGTAAAACTGACGGGCGCCGTGCCTGGCGCCGTGATGATGCGCTGGTCGGCCACGGCCCAGGGCACATCCTGGTACAGGGCGCCGCCCGCATAGCCGACATCGGCCAGGTTGTCGGCGGAATTGGAGGTGTGGCGCACGTTGTCGAGCACGCCCGCCTGCGCCAGCACGCGGGTGCCGTCGCAAATGCCGGCCAGCACCACGCCCTTGTCGCGCGCGGCGCGCAGCAACGGCCCCAGGTCGGGCGCCTTGCCGCTTTGCCAGTGGCTGCCGCCACACACCATGAGCAAGTCGAGTTCATCGAGTGAAATGGCTTCCAGCGCCAGTTGCGGCGTGACCTGCATGCCACCGGACGAAGTGACGGGCAGGCCGCCCGGCGTGGCGAACTGTGTATAAAAACCGTAATACAGGCGTGCCGTGGAGTTGAACAGGGCGGTTTCCCAATCGGCAAAGTTCTCGGTCAGTATGGTAATGGCACGTGTCATGAAAAAGTCCTGTCGCAGGTGGAGATATCAATAGTACAGGCTGGCTAGCCTGCTGCTGCCGAAAGCATAATAAAAAGTACTGACAATTTCTGTCAGGAGCACGCGTGAAATGATGGTACAGGCTGCAAGGGACTACGCTACAATCGTTGGCCCGTCCGCGCGGGCCGGTTCCCCTTGAATACCTGTTACCTGTCGCCTCCATGCTGATTCTGTTTTGCCGTGTCCTGTTCAGCATTGCTGGACTGCTGCTTTTCTTCCTCTTCGATCAGTTAAGCGCGAACGAATGCCTGAAATTGTGCGTCTTGCTGGCGGCCTTCCTGCTGGGCGTGGGCGGCGTGCTGCACGCCTGGCGCTGCAGCGCCAGGGCGGTCACCGTGCTGCTGCGCATCGTGGTGCCCGTGTTCTACCTCGACGCCGCCATCAAAGGGTTTTTGCGTGGCTATTTTGGCATGCGGCCGAATCCAAATGCCGTTTTACAGGCCATGTTTGCGACAGATCAAGCCGAAACGGGAGAATTTTTCCTGCACAACAGCATCGCCCTGGCGCAATCGGCGGGCTGGTTTGTGCTCGTGACGGCAGCGCTGCTGCTGGCTGACCGCCAACTGTTGCGCTGGCAAGCGGCGCGCGCCAGTCGCGCGCCGGGTCTGTTGCAAAAAGGCTTTGCCGCCAGCATGGCTGTCTTTCTCGTGCTGCTGCACGTCAATACCACCATGCGGCGCGAAAATCCGGCCCTGTTCTGGCCGCTGCGCTACCAGCAGTACAGTGCGCAGCTGGAGGCGATGAAATCCATGCAGCATGCGCTGACGGCGGCCATGGCAGCGCCGCGCGACTGGCATGTGCGCTATGCGGGCGAGGATGGCCGCACCGTCATCCTGGTGATCGGCGAGAGCACCAACCGCGCCTCGATGTCGCTGTACGGCTACCCGCGCGCCACCACGCCCCGGCTCGACGCCATGCGCGCCAAGCTGCTGGTGTTCAATGATGTGATTTCGCCCGCCTCCAGCACGGTGGAATCGATGATGACGATGCTCACGCCGGCCGATATCGGCAACCCCGATGCGTGGATGGCCAAGCCTAACCTGCTGATGCTGGCCGAGGCGGCCGGCTACAAGACGTTCTGGGTCTCGAACCAGACGCGCAACGACGGCTGGATCGGGCTGCTGGCGGGCGAGGCCGATGAAAGCGATTTCATCAACTACGGTACTGGACGTGGCGAAAACAATTTCGACGGCAAGCTGTTCCAGCCTTTCGCCCTTGCACTGGCCGATAGCGCGCCGAAAAAGCTGATCGTAGTGCACTTGCTGGGCGCCCATCCCAGCTATGACATGCGCTATCCCAGCCACTTTGCGCATTTCGACCAGACGCAGGACGCTGTCAGCGCGCAAATGGCCAGCCAGGGCAGGTCAGGCTGGATACGCAACCAGCGCGATGAGTACGATAACGCCATCCGCTATGGCGATTATGTGCTGGGCACCCTGATCGGCATGGCGGAAGAGGCCAAGACCGGGCGCGCCGCCTCGCTGCTGTTTGTTTCCGACCATGGCCAGGAAGTGGGCTACAGCCGCAATCATGCGGGTCATTCCGCGTCGGACAAGAGCGGCTATGAAATTCCCATGTTGATCTGGAGCAACCAGCAAGCGCCGCAATCGGCTGCCGCGCGCGCCGCCCTGGAAAACCGGCCGTATCAGACGGACAAGCTCGATGCGACCGTGCTGGGCCTGCTGAAGATCGAGACGCGTTATTACGCGGCGCATGATGATATCCTCAGCAGCGCCTTTCAGCCCGTGCAGCGCTTCATGAATGGCTTGCATTACCAGCGCGGGGCAGCGCTGGCCCGCTGAAGCGCCAATGAAAAAGGCCCGGCGCCGCCGCAGGAAGCGGCGGGGCCGGGCCCCTGCTGTGTTGCGGATGACTTGCGGATGACTTGCGGATTACTTCTCGGCGAACGCGCGCTCGACAACGAAGTCGCCAGGCGTCGAGGTATTGCCTTCCTTGAAGCCACGCGCTTCCAGCATCTCTTTCAGGTCGCGCAGCATGTCCGAGCTGCCGCAGATCATGACGCGGTCTTCGGCCGGGTTCAGCTCCGGCAAGCCCAGGTCTTCGGCCAGCTTGCCGTTCTCGATCAGTGCCGTGATGCGGCCCATGTTGCGGAAGTCTTCGCGCGTCACGGTCGGGTAGTAGCGCAGCTTGTCGCTGACCATTTCGCCCAGGAATTCATGTTTCGGCAGATGCTCTTCCAGCAGCTCGCGGTAGGCCAGTTCATCGACCTGGCGCACGCCATGCACGAGGATCAGCTGGTCGAAGCGCTCGTAGATGTCCGGATCGCGCACGATGCTGAGGAAAGGCGCCAGGCCCGTGCCCGTCGACAGCATGTACAGGCGCTTGCCTGGCAGCAGGTAGTCGGACACCAGGGTGCCCGTCGGCTTGCGCCCGACGATGACGGTGTCGCCCACTTGCAAGTGTTGCAAACGCGACGTCAAGGGGCCGCCCGGCACCTTGATGCTGAAAAATTCCAGGTGCTCTTCGTAATTGGCGCTGGCGATACTGTAGGCGCGCAGCAATGGCTTGCCATCGACGCGCAGGCCGATCATGGTGAAATGGCCATTCGAGAAACGCAGCGACGGGTCGCGCGTGGTGGTAAAGGAGAACAGGGTATCCGTCCAGTGGTGCACGCTTAATACGCGCTCTTCATTCATCGAACTCATAGTGTTTGTTGGCTGGTCAAAAAAATGGTTAGTTGCTGGCAACTGCTGGCAAAAGTGAAACCCTGTGTAGGCCCAGACGCTATTGTACTGGCGTCCACACGAAATTGTTACCGTCTATCGCCGCCAATGCTGCCGCACACGGTGCCGACATTATAGTGCGGATGGCAAGTTCGGGCTGGAATTTGCCCGGAAACGGGCTGTGGACATGCGCTTGCTTGACCTGGCTCACTTTTTTAAGGCGCCGCTCCAGGGCTGCCGCCCGCGCGTGCAGGCACGGCCGTGGCGGCGCCCCGGAAGCGCCGGCGCAGGGCGGTATTGGCCGGTTCGGACACGGTGCGGGCGACGAGGGCGGCTGCCAGCGCCGTCGCAGCCAGGAAGAGCGCCAGCCACGGCAGGCGCTCCGCGTAGCCCAGGCCCGCCTTGTCGACCACATTGCGCATGGCGGCCAACACGATGATATGGAACAAGTACAGCTCATAGCTGTGCCGTCCCAGCCATTGCAGCGGACCGGGGCGGCCCTGGCTGGCCGCCTGGCCCGCCGTGGCGCCCACGAGGAAGGCGGCGCTGGCCAGCGCGATCGCGCTGAAGCCGAAGACTTCATGGCCGCCGATGCCGCGCACATACAGGGCCGCCAGGGCCAGGCCCGCCACCCAGCGCAAGAGTTGCCCGGCACGCGTGCCCGGCTGCCAGTGTTGTGTCAGCAGGGCCGTCAGGCAGCCGATGGCGATGGCGTCGAAACAGGCGACATAGCCATACATGAAATAGATTTCGTTGTCCGCGTGCAGGTTGCGATAAACGGGGCCGGCCACGATGGCGGCGCCGCACAGCAGCATGATCGCCTGGCGCCAGCGCAGGAAGCGGCACGACAGCGGCAGCAGCAGATAAAACATTTCCTCGACCGATAGCGACCAGTACACGTTCAGGCAATAATTGAAATAGCCGGCGCTTTGCATCAGCACGTTGTGCCAGAAGGTCAGTATGGAAGCGATGGCGATGACGAAATAGCTGGCTGGCAAGTCCTTGCCGCCATCCGAATTGGCAAAGAAGGGCACGTCCAGCACGCCCAGCAGCACGATGAGTGACAGGGCCAGCAGCAGCGCCGGTAGCAGGCGGGCGATGCGGTAAGCATAAAACGCCGCCAGGTCGATGCGCGCCAGGTCACCCCAGCGGCGTAGCGAAGTCGAGGTGATCAGGTAACCGGAAATAACGAAGAACATGGTCACGCCGTAATTGCCTTGGTAGGCGGCGCCCAGCAGCCAGGCCGGCAAGTCCGAGAGCGGGCTGTTCTTCAAGCCATAGGCCAGCGCGAAGTGCAGCACCAGCACGCACAGGATGGCCGCGCCGCGCAGGGCGTCGATATGATGGTTGCGGGCTTGCAATGGTGTCCTTGTCGGCTTTGCTTGCATGAGGGGCGATTATGTGAGATATGTCGCTCGCAGGTCAACGATTTTGCAATTGCCGGGAAGGGCGCGCCGAATGGAGCAGGGGGCGGGGACGCCTTGCGTGTATGATATTGCCGAACAGAATTGTTGGGCATCTGTCATCTTGCGGGCGCGCTATTTGTGCCTCCCAGCCCATGAATCAGCGTGCGCGATTCCCACCGGCAAGATGCCTGACCCACAGCGAAAGGTAATAAAGATGTATAAAACAGTGCGCGACATGTTCCTGCATTTCAAGGAAGCCGTCCCATTCCGCCTTGTCCCCGCCCTGATTTGCACGGCCTTGCTGGTGAGCATGCTATTGCTGCCGGCGCCGGACGGCTTGACGCCCAAGGCCTGGGGCCTGGTGGCGATTTTCCTTACCACCATCCTGGCGATCATATTAAAAGTCATGCCCATCGGCGTGATGGCCATGATGGCCATCGTCATCGTGTCATTGTCGCAAGTAACGTCAACCTCGTCCAAGGGCGCCATCACGGATGCGCTCAGCAGTTTCTCGAATCCCTTGATCTGGCTGATCGTCGTGGCTATTTTGATTTCGCGCGGCCTGAAAAAGACGGGGCTAGGCAGCCGCATCGGCCTGCTGTTCATTTCCCTGCTGGGCAAGCGCACCATGGGCATCGGCTACGGCCTGGCAATTTGCGAACTGGTGCTGGCGCCCTTTACGCCGAGTAACACGGCACGCGGTGGCGGCATTGTCCACCCCGTCATGAAATCGATCGCCAACGCCTTCGATTCGGACCCTGCCAAGGGCACGGAAGGTAAAGTCGGCACGTATCTGGCCCTCGTCAACTATCATGCCAACCCCATCACCTCGGCCATGTTCCTCACAGCCACGGCGCCCAATCCGCTGGTGGTCGACTTCGTGGCCAAGGCCAGCGGCCAGAGTTTCCACCTGACGTGGACCACCTGGGCCCTGTGCATGCTGCTGCCGGGCCTGGTGTGCCTGCTGCTCATGCCCTTGATTATCTACTGGCTGTCGCCGCCGGAACTGAAAGCCACGCCGGACGCCGTCACCTACGCCAAGGCGGAGCTGAAAAGCATGGGCCCGCTGTCGCCATCGGAAAAAGTCATGCTGGGCACCTTTGCCCTGCTGCTGTTGCTATGGGCCAACGTGCCCGCCATGCTGTTCGGTCCCGCGTTTTCGCTCGATGCGACGGTGGTGGCCTTCGTCGGCTTGTTCGTGCTGATCATCACGGGCACCATCGACTGGGACGACGTGCTGTCCGAGAAGAGCGCCTGGGATACCCTGGTGTGGTTCGGCGCGCTGGTGATGATGGCCGAGCAGTTGAACAAGACGGGCGTGATCGCCTGGTTCTCGGCCGGCATGAAGGCGGCCATCGTCGCCAGCGGCATGGACTGGCTGCCGATAGCCGCCGTCCTGGTGCTGGTGTTTGTCTTCTCGCATTACTTCTTTGCCAGCACGACGGCCCACATCAGCGCCATGCTGCTGGCGTTCCTGACGGTGGGCTTGCACCTGATCCCGGCCGAATACCACGTGCCCTTCATGCTGATGATGACGGCCGGCTCGGCCATCATGATGACCCTGACCCACTATGCGACAGGCACGTCGCCCATCATCTTCGGCAGCGGCTTCGTGACGATGGGCAACTGGTGGCGCGTCGGCTTCATCATGTGCGTGGTGGAACTGCTGATCTTTGCCGTTGTCGGCACGACTTGGTGGAAATTGCTCGGCTACTGGTAAGGCAGTGCGTCAGCTCGCCTCAACCATGCATGCGCGGCAACCACATGCCCATGCTGGCGACGGCGATGCCCGCGACCATTGCCACTGTCAGGAGCGACAGCAGCGCCGCCATCGTCCAGCTGGCTACCGCGCTGCCGCCGTCGCGGCTGCGCAAATATCCCTCCAGCACGGCCAGCGGTAGCAGATACTGGGCAAACGCCAGTAAGCTGAGGGCCGGTCCCGTGAAGGTAGTCGGATCGAAACCGGCCGGGCCGCCGTTGACGGCCAGCCAGAACATCAGGCCGACACGGAAGAACCACACGCCGCTGACCGCCAGGAACAGCCGCAGTGCCCAGCGCCGGTGCGCGGCAATATCGCGCTGCAAGGCGCGGCGCAGGGCCAGGCCCGCGAACAGCAGCACCAGCACGGCATTGAGGCTGGTGCCGATGTGCTGCACCACGTCGCCGACGGCGCCGCGCCACCACAACATGTAGATGCCTGACAGCGCGGCGAGTACGGCGCCGGCCAGGTACACGCGCCCGTTCCACCGGTGCACGCGGGGAGCGATGCGGCGCAGCTGCGGCAGCAGTTGCAGGGCGCCGCCCAGCATGATGACGGCCGCCAGCAGCAGGTGGATGCCGGTGGCCAGGTTGCCCACGCCATCGCCGGGCACGTGGCCGTGCGACATGACCGCGTTCCAGCGCTGGAAGTTGCCGTGCAGGCCATGCCCACCGTACAGGACCACGATGTAAGCGGCAAACACCAGCTGGCCGATGACGGTGGCCGCGAACCAGAATGTGGCGGCGGCTGACAGCGCCGCACCGGCCCGCGGCGTCGATGCGGCCCGGTGCGGCGCGGAAGCGGAAATTGCTGAAATTGCGGATGGCATGGCGTGTCTCCTGACAGTGTTGTGCAGCCATCAAGATAGGCGCGCGCCTCCAGCGTGGGCGCGATCAGGCGCCGCCGGTGCGACGAACGGCGGTTTTCAGGGCTTGAACGGCGGGCGTATCGCGGGTATGGTGATGCCATGACCTCTGCGCCCGCCACCACCCGCCGCTACGCCGCGCTCCTGCCCAGCGCGCGGCAGGCGCTCGTCGTGACGGTCTTCACCTTGTTGCTGTCGTGGCTGCTGCACCTGCTTAGCGGGACTTCTTACCTGGGCGTGTTCGGGCGTATCGGTTTTATCGGTGCCGCCTTGCTGCTGGCGTATTCGGCGGCAGGCGCCCTGCGTCCACGCCGGCTGTCCCTGGCGGCGGCAAGAGTGGGCGCCGTGGTGCTGATGGCGCCCGTGGCCGCCTTCGTGACGGCGCTGGCCACGCAGCGCAGCCAGTTCTTTACCTACCTTGCGCAAACGCAAACCCTCGTCGGCCACTTCCTGATGGTATTCCTGGCCATCGTCTTTGGCGTGTCGTTTGCTCTGCTGGCCATGCGCAGCGAACGGCGCGAGCGCGAACGGGCTGACCGCCTGCAGGCCGAGCTGGTCAACAGTTCGTTGCAGCGCGAATTGCTGGACGCGCGCCTGCGCCTGCTGCAGGCGCAGATCGAGCCGCATTTCCTGTTTAACACCCTGGCCAATGTCGAAGCGCTGGTGGCGACCGGCTCGCCGCAGGCGGGGCCCGTGCTGCGCCAGCTGATCGCCTATCTGCGCGCCGCCATGCCGCGCCTGAACGACGGGGCCGCCACCCTGGAGCAGGAACTGCAGCTGGTGCGCGCCTACCTTGCACTGATGCAGATGCGGATGCCGGACCGCCTGCAATTTTCCGTCGCCGGCTGCGTGCAGGCGGCCGCCTTGCGCTTTCCGCCGATGGCGCTGTTGACACTGGTGGAAAACGCCGTGCGCCATGGCATCGATCCCGGCGTGGCAGGCGGGCGCATCGATGTGGGCACGGAAGTGGAGCCTGCCAGCGGCAAGGTGCGCGTCTGGGTCAGCGACACGGGCGTGGGCATGGTGGAGACGGCGCAGCCGGGCACCGGCCTGAGCAATGTGCGCAGCCGCCTGCTGGCCGTGTATGGCCCCGGCGCCCGCCTCGAACTGCATGCCGTCGCGCCGCAGGGCGTGCGCGCCGAGCTGCATTTCATCCTTCCTGGAGACACGCGTTGAACATGACGACCGCCCTGATCGCCGACGACGAACCGCTGCTGCGCGAGCGCCTGCGCAGCCATCTGGCCACCTTGTGGCCCCAGTTGCGCGTCATCGGCGATGCGCGCAATGGCGCCGAAGCGCTGGAACTGTTTGAGCTGCATCAACCCGACATTGTCTTTCTTGACATCCGCATGCCGGGCATGGATGGCATCGCCACGGCGCGCGCGCTGGCCCGCCGCGCGCACCTGGTGTTCGTCACCGCGTATGACCAGTATGCCTTGCAGGCGTTCGAGCAGGGCGCCATCGATTACCTGGTCAAACCCGTCGATCCGCTTCGCCTGGCCGATACGGTGCAGCGCTTGCAAGAGCGGCTCGCCAGTCCGCTGGCGGCCGGCAACGGGCTGGACGCCATGCTTGACCAGCTGGCCAGCAGGCTGAGCCAGCGCGCCGCGCCGCCTGCCTGGCTGCAATGGATCAAGGCGTCTGTGGGCAGCAGCGTGCGCCTGATTCCCGTCGAGCAAGTGCGCTATCTGCGTGCCGAAGAGAAATACACGCTGGTGGCATGGGAAGAGGGCGAGGCCCTGATACGCACCAGCATCAAGGAACTTGGCGAGCAACTGGACCCCGGCCGCTTCGTGCAGACGCACCGTTCCGTTATCGTCAACCTGGCGTATGTCGGTGCCGTTACGCGGGGCGTGAATGAAACGGCGCAGCTGCAGTTGCGGGGCAGCAGCGACACCTTGCCCGTCAGCCGCAGCTATCTGCACCATTTCCGGCAGATGTGATTGCATTGACGGGCAACTGCACCACCACCTTGCCGCGCGCGCGCCCCTGCGCCAGGTAAGCAAGCGCCTGTTTTGCCTCAAGAAAAGGAAACACCTTGTCGATCACGGGGCGGATGCTTCCCGCTTCCAGCAGGCCGGCGATCTGCGCCAGCTGGCTGCCGTCGGGGCGCACGAAGTGGAAGGCATAGTCCGCGCCGCGCCGCTTCGCCAGGCCGATGATCTTGCGGCTGAGCAAACCAAACACCAGTTTCAGCACGAGGTTCATGCCGCGCGCGCGGGCGAAAGCGGCGTCCGGCGGGCCGATCAGCGAGACGACATGGCTGCCGGGCTTGACGATGCGCAAGGCCTTTTCCAGCCCGTCGCCGCGCACCGTGCCCAGCACGGCGTCGTAATCGCGCAGCACCTGCTCGAAAGGCTGTTGCTTGTAGTCGACCACCTCATCGGCGCCCAGGCCGCGCACCAGTTCGACATTGGCCGTGCTGGTGGTGGTGCCCACGCGGGCGCCCAGGTGTTTGGCCAGCTGGATGGCAAACGTGCCGATGCCGCCGGAACCGGCTGGAATGAACACTTTCTGGCCCGGTTTGAGGTGCATGCGCTCATGCATGGCTTGCCACGCCGTCAGGCCCACCATGGGAATCGACGCCGCTTGAACGAAATCGAGGTTGGCGGGCTTCATGGCGGCCGCAGGCTCGGGCACGACGGCAAATTCGGCCAGGCTGCCGTATGGCGTGTCGAAAATACTCGCATACACGGCGTCGCCCACCTTGAAGCGCGTGACGGCGCTGCCCACGGCCACGACGATGCCGGCGACGTCGCTGCCCAAGGTGGCCGGCAAGCGCAGTTTCAATATGGGCTTGAAGTCGCCCCTGGGAATCAGATAATCGATGGGATTCAGTCCCACGGCGTGCACCTGCACCAGCAGTTCGCCGGGACCGGGCGCGGGGCGGGGCAGTTCGGCAAACGCGATGTGATCGGGGCCGCCGTATTGTTTGAGTTGCAATGCTTGCATGATATTCTCGTTGAAGGGGAAAAAGGCGCTGGCATTCAAGCCAGGCGCAGATCCTTGCGCAAACCTGCGTCCATCAGCGCGGCAGGCATGAAACGGCGCATCAGGCGCAAACGCCCGGCCAGCGGGCCGGCCGTGTAGCGCAATCTCGGCTGGCGTGCCTGCGCTGCCGCCAGGACGGTGTCGGCCACCACGCCAGGGTCATCGGCGCCGGCCATGAGTTCCTGCAGCCGGCGCATGACGGCCGTGCGCACCTGCTGGTAGGCGCCCTGCGGGGTATCGGGCGCCAGCAAATTGGCTTCGAACGTGGTTTTCGTATAGGCCGGCTCGATGACGCTGGCGCGGATGCCCCAGCTGCGCACTTCATGGTCGAGCGATTCCGTATAACCTTCGATGGCGTGCTTGGTGGCGGAATACAGTGCGCCGTAGGGCATGGGCAGGAAGCCCACGACGGAACCGATATTGAGGATGCGCCCGCCGCCCTGGTCCCGCATGTGCGGCAGCACGGCCAAGGTCATGCGCACGACGCCGAAAAAATTCGTGTCAAAGATGGCTTGCGCCTGGGCAATGCTGCTTTCCTCTGCGCCCGCCGGGGCCACGCCGAAACCGGCGTTATTCACCAGCAGGTCGATGCGGCCCTCCGCCTGCATGACGGCAGCGACGGCCGCCGCCACCGAGGCATCGCTGGTGACGTCGAGCGCCAGCATCGCATAGCCGAGCCCGGCCGCTTGGTCGCCACGGCGGCTGGTGCCGTACACCGTATAGCCGGCTTGCGCCAGGCGCCGGGCCGTGGCGGCGCCGATGCCGGACGAGGCGCCGGTGACCAGGGCAATCTTGTGGTTTTTCATGGCAGTTCCTTCAGTGATTGACAGCTTGGGAAATAAAATATGACGATCATCATATATTTGTTGAAAAAAAAGCCCGAAGCGGACCAACGCCACGGGCGGTGCGGCTAGCCGGGCGCTTGAAACTGCGTCAGGGTGGCCGCGCATAGCGCATCCGACAGGGCAGGTTCGTCGACGGCGCGCGCCAAGATGGTGGTGCCGATCATGGCGCACACCATGGCCATGGCTTGCGCGTGCGCTTCGGGCTGGCCCCAGTTGGGCAACTGGCGCGCGAACAGGTCGATCATTTCCTTGATGTGGATGGTGGCGGCGCGCCGCACTTCGGGCGCCTGGCGCGGCATTTCCGAACCCAGCGCCGACACGGGGCAGCCCAGTTCGATGGCGGCGATGTGTTCGGGCGACAGATACGCCGCCAGCATGGCTTGCAGCGCCTGGCCGGGCGGGGCGGCGGCCGCCACCCTGGCCGCCAGCGCCACCGCTTCGGCGCCCGCGCGGTCGCCCGCTTCGGCCAGCAGGGCGTCGCGCGAAGCGAAGTGCGCATAAAAGCCGCCGTGCGTCAGGCCCGCCTCCTTCATGATGTCGGCCACGCCCGTGCCCGCATAGCCGCTGCGGCGGATGGCGCGCGTGGCCACCTCGACGATGCGTTCATGGGTGGCTTCCTTGCGGCTTTGCGCCGCGGGTTTGGCAGCTGAGTTGTTGGATGAGTTCTGCATGACGGTCATCATATCGCAATTTTCAGCATCGTGCACGCGATACGCCTTCACACGATTGACCTGCGCCACGGTGCAGGTGAATAATGTGATGGCCCGATTTCAGCGCCATCGCGTTAGCCATGGACTGGTTTCATGACTGGCTGGGGTAGGTGGAATAAGGAACGACAAGGAGCGGCAATGACATCTTTTACAGCGGAAACGCCAGAACAGCTATTTTCCTACGGCACCTTACAGCAGGCCGATGTGCAACTGGCCACCTTCGAGCGCTTGCTCGACAGCCGGCCCGACCAATTGCCCGGCTACCGCCTGGCGCTGCTGGCCATCGATGACGCGCAGGTGGTGGCGACCAGCGGCAAGACGCACCATCCGATCGCCTCGCGCAGCGGCGCGCCGACCGATTGCGTGCCGGGCGCCGTGCTGGCCATTTCGGCGGACGAATTGCGGCAGGCGGACGGCTACGAGGTGGCCGCCTACCGGCGCGAGCGCGTCACCCTGGCCTCGGGCATGCAGGCGTGGGCTTACGTAGATGCGCGCGATGCGCCGCCGTGAGCACTGGTTTCGGCGCCGCTTGAATTGGAAAAAGAACAGCTAGTTCTTCAGGCTGCAGAAGGACGTATAGTGGTCCTGCGTATAGTAGCGTTCCACCAACTTGCGTTTGCCCGCCGCAGTCTGCACAAGCAATACCGCACGATGCGAACCCGCCCCGCCGTCGCCGCCGATACCCAAATAGTATTCATAATAAACCTCGTCCTTGCCGGCGGCGGGCAGGCGCTTTTCATTATTATTGAATACGGTATTGCCCGGACCACCCGCCACCGCGCTCGTTTTTGCGTTGCGCTAGGGAACCGCTGATTTAATCACTGCCCATCTATCTACCTGCACGACGGAACAATGCTGGTTGGGCGACGCCCAGGCACTGGCAGAGGCGGTTCAGCCGATTTGATCGTTTCAAGGGTTGGTCGGCACGTGGCTACAGGTCAATGCCGCTTCGGCCCTTGCCCTTGCGTCGATTGAGGTGGGCGCGAGGAAGACGGCCTGGATCACCGACGACCCGCGCGGGGACATCTGTACCGGCGGATCCGCATGTGCGGCATCCATGTCGATATGCCCGTTATCCAGGCGCCGGATCCTGCGCTGCTTCGCCGGCGTTCCCTGGAAGGCGACCAGCGTTGCCCCCACCGCGAGGGCCGTGTAAGCGACGATGTACGAAAAGCCCATCAAATCGTTTCTCATGACCGCATCGGCGGCGCCCAGCCTCACGAATCCCGCGTTTCCCCATTTCTCCACGGTGGCTTGCAAATCCTGCGTGTGGTCTAGCAGAATTCGCGCGGCTTCACATGTCTCCGGTTCGAGATGGGAAGTTACAACCGGGGGCGGCGCACTAATTTCGAACGTCGTGCTTCCATAGCCTCGCACGGTCCGGCCTGCCTCTCGTGCCTGTGACGAGGCGGGCGCCAGATAGACGGCTTGCGGCGGAGCCGGCCAAGCCGTAGACACAACGACAGATGCGCCAATGGCTGCCGCCTCGAAGGGAAAGCCGCTCCGATCCACGTTGTCGGCTAGCGATGTCTCACCGCACGGGTTGACCCGCACAAAGCCCAACTGCTCCCATTTGCGGACCGCAACCGGCAGGTCCGCGGTGAGTTCAAACTGGATGGTCACCAGGGTCACCTTGCTTGGCCCGATGTAGGGGGCAGTTGGCGACACGGGAAGATAGTGTTCGGCAAGCGCACTGATAGTTTCGGGCGTGGGTTCAAGCATGACGTTGTTCGCTTGAGTTCGGATGAACAACATCATAGCTGAATAAGCTTATGGGCGGTCCTCCAGAACAGGGGCGAATGTGCCCGAATAGTTGAGTATCCAGGGAAGCATTGATTTGAACTGGCAGCGGCCCGCCCGACATCCTGAACTGGCACAATGACGTCTTCGATGCCTTCCTGACAGCCATGAAGCAAACCACGTTCTCCGACGCAGAGTTCATCCACAAGAAGAAGCAGACTCGCCGAGACCGATTTCTGGCCGAGATCGAGGCGGTGACGCCGTGGCCGCCGCTGGTAGCGGCGCTGCTGCCGTATTACCCGAAGGGCGATGGCCGCGGCCGTCCACCGACGGGCCTGGAGCGCATGCTGCGCATGTACATCGCGCAGCGGTGCTTCGGTTTGTCGGACGAGGGAATCGAAGATGCGATCTAGGACAGCCAGTCCATTCGAGGCTTCGTCGGCATCGATCTCACGAACGAATCGGCACCGGACGCGACGACGTTGTTGAAGTTCCGTCGACTGCTGGAGAAGCACAATCTGACGCGCCGGATTTTCGATGAGATCAACATGCACCTGCCAGGAAAGGCTTGGTCATGCGCGAGGGGACGATCGTGGACGCGACATTGATCGCCGCGCCGCCGTCGACGAAAAATCGCGACAAGGAGCGCGATCCCGAGATGCACCAATCGAAGAAAGGGAACGACTGGCACTTCGGCATGAAGGCTCACGTGGGCGTGGACATGGCGACCGGCCTGGTGCACTCGTTGGTCGGCACGGCAGGCAATGTAGCCGACGTGACCCAGGCGCATGCGCTGCTGCACGGCGGCGAGAAGGCGGTGCTTGGCGACGCTGGTTACCAGGGCGTTGGCAAGCGTCCGGAAAACGCGGACAAGACAATCGACTGGCACGTTGCGATGCGTCCGAGCGTGCGCAAGACGCTCAAAAAAAATCCACTGGGCCGAGCCAAGGAGAAGCTCGAGAAGACCAAAGCCAGCGTGCGCGCGAAGGTCGAGCATTGCTTTCATGTCGTGAAGTGCCTGTTCAAGCATCGCAAGACGCGCTATCGCGGCCTAGGGAATAACAACGCCCAATTGTTCACGCTGTTCGGCTTCGCCAATCTGGTTCTGGCACGCAGATTCCTCGGAACGGCGCACGCCCAAGTTGCGCCCTGAGGTCGAAAATTGGCCACAGCGCGAAACGGCTGATTCGAGACACCACAGCATCTGATTCGATCAAAAAACACAGCGTGCGAAACTCAGCCAGTGATCGCACTGACTTTCGCGCGCGAAAGTGAATTGTTCAGCGCTTCCCTAGGCGTTCATTGGACAGATAGGCTTCTTTTGATACGGCCGGTGTTCGGGCGACCGCTGTGATCTTTGCAATACTGAATATAGTTAAATTTTTTAAAATATAACTATTCAATTGTCACCTGCCGATAAATGGTGTTATGTCCTCTTCAGAGAAACAGGGGGGGGCGACAAAATGGTGAACAGATGAATGGTGTAATGCTGCGGAAAATCAATGCAGGAAAAGGCATTCAGAGCAGTCACATAGTTAAGCGCATTAACGTGACAATGTTAGAGTTTTTTTGATTGGCAATTCGTTATGCTATGTAGCAGTTATTGGAAACAAGCGAGCCAGTTTATGCATATCGCTTTCCCGACATTCTGTTGTCGAGCATATTAAACCCTGAATAATGAATGTATTCATCGTCAATCATTAACTTCTGATAGGAATCTGCATGAGCCATGAGCACCTCGGTTGCGCCTGCTGCAACCTGCCTCACCTGCCTACGCTGACAAGCGGCCTGTTGACGGAAACCGCACTCAGCGGTGAACTGGACGCGGCGTTCCAGCAGACATACTTCCCGCACTCCCGGAAACTGACGCCGCAAGCCATCATCTTCCATAACGGTGTCATTCATACCATGGCCGCCGACGGCAGCGGGCAAGTGGCGGCACTGGGCACGGCCGGCGGCACCATCATTGCCACCGGCACGCTGCAGGACGTGCGCCAGGCCATGCAACTGCACCAGCCGCGCGAGGTGGACCTGGACGGCAGCACCTTGCTGCCTGGCTTCATCGAACCCCATATGCACATCCTGCCCAGCGCCTTGTACAAGAGCTGGCTGTCACTTACGCCCTTCAAGCCGGCACCGCAGCAACAGGAGCTGGATCTGGAGTACAGTTTCCAGAGCATCAGCCAGAAGATTCGCACCGCGCTGGCGCAGCCGGACAAGCTGCCGAAAGACAAGAAAGGCAACCCTTGGGTATTGGGCTTCGGCGTCGATCCTTCGCTGATGCAGCCTTGGGAAGACATCACCGCCAGCCAGCTGGACCCGCTGAGCAGCACGGTGCCCATCCTGCTGATGAACTCTTCCGGCCACCTTGCTTATCTGAATACCGCTGCGCTGACGGCGGCCGGTATCACGGATCCTTCCGGCGTGCTGACCGAAATTAACATCGCCAAGGCGCTGCTGGTCGCGCCGCAGCCCAAGCTGCTGGAATTTGTCGCGTGCCTGAAGCGGGTGCTGGGCAACGCCTCCGCCATGGGATTTACCAGCGTATTCGACGCCGGTGTGGGCGCCACCGAGCAGCCGCAGGTGGAGATGGGCCTGCTCAAACTGGCGGCCCACCTCGGTCCCGTGCGTATCGGCGCCGCGCTGTTCACCAAACCCGAAGAAGCGGCACTGGACAAGTGGCTGCAGCACTACAAGCCGGATCTGGACAGCCACGGCGACCAGCGTTTCAGCATCAAGGCGATCAAGCTGATCGCGGATGGCTCGAACCAGGGATTGACGGGCTACCAGAGCGAGCCCTATGCCTGCTCGCATGACCACTCCGTCCCAGGCGTGCCCGACACCGGCCTGAGCAATTACGAGCCGCCTCTTTTCACCCGCATGCTGGGCAAGGCGGTGGCACACGGCTGGCCAGTGCTGGTCCACGCGAATGGCGACAAGGCGGTGGAATATGTGCTGGACAGCTACGCGCAGGTGCTGACGCCACAGCCAGGCGGCCTCAGCGAAGAGGAGGCGCACAAGCGGCGTCAGCTGCGACTGCGGGTCGAGCACGCATCGCTGCTGAATGACGATGCCATCAGTAAAATGGCAGAATTGCAATTAAATCCCAGTTTTCTCATCGGCCACGTCGGCTACTGGGGACACACCTTCCAGCGCACCATTTTTGGACAGCAACGGGCACAGTTGCTGGACCGTTGCCAGTCGGCACTGCAAGCGGGGATGCACGTCAGCTTGCACTCGGACCATTTCGTCTCGCCACTAGGCCCCTTGCGCATGATGGAACAGGCGGTATTTCGCACCATGGAAGGTGCGCCAGGCAAAGAGGTGCTGAATCAGGACGAGCGGCTCAGCCGGATGGCGGCATTGCGTGCCGTCACGCTCGATGCCGCTTGGCACTGCCACCTCGATCATCTGGTCGGCTCGCTGGAAGCCGGCAAGCGGGCCGACCTGGTGATTCTTGCGCAAGACCCGCTGGACGAGAGCGTGCGCAAGCTACGCGACATCGTGGTGGAGGAAACCTGGCTGGCAGGAATAAAAGTGCACAGCAACACGAAGGCGTCAGACGACATGGAGCGCTAATTTGCTGCACTGTTGCTGCAATGAAAAATTCCCCAATAGCTGCTGAGCTATTGGGGGAGGGCGGAAACGCCCGTGCCGGCGCGTTTCAAGTGGCGCGTTTCAAGCTCAGGCCGGCTTGTGCTTACCTGCCGAATAGCGGTTCCAGCCATAGCCGGCGACGATGATGACCAGGATGGCCGCCTGCGCCAGCAAGGTTTCCGCCGTGGGCAGAATGCCCAGCAGGTCGACACGCATGAAATCGACGGGGGTGACGCCGACCCAGCCCGCTTCTTGCAGCGCGGCCACGCCTTTACCCATCAGTATCATGGCCAGCACGGCCACGAAAGCGGACGTCCACGAGAAGAACTTGCCGATCGGCATGCGGGCGCTGGTGCGCAGCAAGGCCCAGGCGATCACGACCAGCAGCACGATGGCCACCAGGAAGCCGCCCAGCAGGGCGCCGCCATTGCCGTCCGCCGCCAAGGCGGAATAGAACAGCACGGTTTCAAAGACTTCGCGGTAGACGGCGATGAAGGCCAGGGCGAACAGCCCCCAGGCGGAGCGGCGCGTCATCGCCGCCGTGAGTTTCTCGTGCAGGTATTCCTGCCAGCGTCCGGCGCTGCTCTTCTGGTGCATCCACAAGCCCACGCTGAGCAGGACCAGGGCCGCAAACACGGAACCGAGCCCTTCACTGACTTCCCGGCTGGCGCCGCTGATGGTGACCAAATAAGTCGCTGCCACCCACGTCAGGCCGCCCGCCACCAGCGCGCTGATCCAACCGCCGTGCACATACGGCAGCACATCGTTGCGCTTGGCCTTGCGCAGGAAGGCGATGATGCCGATCACGATCAGCAGCGCTTCCACGCCTTCGCGCAGCAAGATCGTCAGGGCGCCGATAAAGGTCGTCATCGGCTCGGCCTTGGCGTCGCCCAGCTCCGCTTCCACATGGCTAAACAGTTGTTGCAGCTTTTCGCCCGCCGCCTCGGCGTCGGCTACCGTGCCCTTGGCAACGGCGGAACGGTAGGCCAGCATGGCGTTTTCCACGGCCAGCAGCAGGGATTTGTTGCGCGCGCCGACCATAGGCTCGATCGGCTCGAAACCGTCCAGGTAGGCCGACAGGCCCAGGCGCGTAGCGGCCGCGCGGTCGCCCGCGTGCACGGCGGCCAGGCTTTCCGCCAGACGCAAACGCGACAGGGCCAGGCCCGCCGGCTTGTGCGCCTCGGCTTTGTCGGGATGGCTGCGCAAGTACGCCGTCAGGGCTTGCGCCTCGTCCGCGCCCAGCTTGGCTGCCGCCGCTTCCTGTGTCAGGGTCGTCACGGCAGCCAGATCCGCGTACAGCTTCTTGGCCCGTGCATCGTCTTGCCACAGCTTTTCACCGTGCGCGCGCGCCGCCGCGTCGTGCGACATGCCGCCAATATAGAAAGCCAGATCCCAGCGCTCGTTGTCGGACAGCTGGCCAAAACTGGCCATCGAAGTGCCGGCCACGCCTTGCGAAATGACCTGGTACAGCGCCATCAGGCTGCGCGACTGTGCCCGCTCGCCATCCGTGAAGGCGATCGGTTTCTGTTCCAGGCTGGCCGCCAGCGGACCGTCGCCGCCACCGGCCACGCCGTGGCAAGAAGCGCACTGGGCCGCATACAGGGCCGCGCCGCGCGCCAGGTTGGGCAATACTTTCGGCGCCACGGGAATCGGATACGCGGCAATCAGCAAGCCGTTCGCGTGGTGCGCCAGGCGCTTGACTTCCACGCTGTCCGCCTTGGCGACGACGGCCGCGCGCAGGTCGGCGATGGCGGCGGCAATGGCTGCCTTCGAAGCGTGGGCGGGCAGGGCGGCGATCTGCGTCGTCGCGTTGTCCGTGAAGTCGAGCATTTCCGCGTATTCCGCCTCGCTGACCACTTTACCGTGCTCGACGGCGCCGCTGTAATCGACGGCAACGTAATCGATCAATTGCCACAACTGCTTGGCGCCGGCGCCAGGATCGGCCACTTGCGCCTGCGCGCCGCTGGCCAGCAACAAGCCAGCGGCCAAGAGCGGGTAGCATACGAGCCACTTTTTCATTTTAATGAACATGATTCTCATTCTCATTTCTTGTTAACCCGGCGACTATAGGACAGACGGTGCAGGGTGTCAACGGCGCACGGCTGCGCGTGGACGCAAACAGCGCTGCCCTGGCCAATATTCTTGACCAGGGCAGCGTGCCTGGGAAATGGAACGAGGGGGAGGAAGGCCATTGCTTCGATGCCGGTTTCGCGTACAGGCCCCTGGCCAGGCTGCTGTCCGTATCGTCCACTTGCAAGCCACCCTTGACGACGCGCAAGGCCAGCTTCTGGAACGCCTGACCCCGCAGCCACTGGCTGTCTGTGACGGCGAACGCGGCGATGCGTTCCTGCGCGCGCGCGGGCGGCACGGCCAGCCATTGATAGTCGGCCTGCGCACCCTGGCGGCGCAAGCCGGCGCGTACCCAGCGTTCCGACGCCGGCATGTGGACGATGGCGTCGCCGTTCGCCACGCTGACGGCCGTGGCCGTCTTGCCGCTTTGCGCTTCGAACTTCACTTCCACGCCGGCCATCGGCCCCAGCCGGGGAAAGCCGACGATGGCCACCCACAGGCCCGCTTCGGCAGGTTTCTGGATGCGCATTTCCGCTTCCTCGAACACGCGAAACTGCGGCTCCTTGCCGTCGTTACCCGTCACCAGGGTGACCGTGTCCCCGGCAACACTCCATGCGCCGCTGGCTTGCTGGTCGGTATTGCCGTAACTGAGCATCCATTCGAAGGTGCCGTCGTTTTTCAGCAGCAGTTCGGAGCCCGTCTCCATGACGCCTTGCAGGTAATAGTGTCCGGGCAGGGACGGCGCGGACTGGTCGGCCGCGCTGGCAGCAAGCGGCCAGGCGAGGGTGGCGCAGGCCAGCAGGCGAGAGAGGGAGGGAAAGCGCGAGGTTTTCATCGGAGTGTCCTTTATGATAGGACATCATAGCAACGGCAATTTCTTGCCGTCGCACGGATACACCGCCTGGCTTGAGTATTGATCAGTTATTGCTGAAATCAAGCACGACGCGCGAGGCAACCTTGCCATGCTCCAGGCGGCTGAAGATCTCATTGATGGCCGACAGCGGCTGCAATTCGATGCCGGCCTTGACCTTGCCATTGGCGGCAAAGGCGAGCGCCTCGGCCATGTCCTGGCGGGTGCCGACGAAGGAGCCGCGTATGGTCACGCAATTGGCGACGACGTCGAACAGCGGCGTCGGGAAGTCGCCCGGCGGCAAGCCCACCAGCACGCAGGTGCCGCGCTTGCGCGTCATCGCCACGCCTTGCTGGAAGGCGTCGAGCGACGGCGCCGTGATCAGCACGCCGTGCGCACCGCCACCGGTCGCTACACGCAGGGCCGCAACGGGATCGCCCTGGCGGGCATTGATGGTCACTTCGGCGCCCAGGGCGCGCGCGTGCTCCAGCTTGCCTTCATCGATGTCGACGGCCGCCACGCGCAAGCCCATGGCCAGCGCATATTCGACGGCCAGGTGGCCCAGTCCGCCGATGCCGGACACGGCCAGCCACTGGCCAGGCCGCGCCCCCGTTTCCTTGATGCCTTTGTAACTGGTCACGCCGGCGCAGATGATGGGCGCGGCCTGCACGGCGGAAAGACCCGCGGGAATATGCGCGACGTAGCGCGGGTCGGCCAGGATGTATTCGGCGAAACCGCCATTCTTGGTGTAGCCGCCGAACTGCGCCTCGGCGCACACGGTTTCCCAGGCTGCCAGGCAATGTTCGCAATGGCCGCAAGCCGAGTAGAGCCAGGGCACGCCGACCCTGTCGCCCAGCTGCACCTCGGTCACGCCCGTGCCCATGGCCACCACCAGTCCGATGCCCTCGTGGCCGGGAATGAACGGCGGCGTCGGCTT
The DNA here is from genome assembly GCF_051380895.1 of Janthinobacterium breve. Taxonomy (NCBI): domain Bacteria; kingdom Pseudomonadati; phylum Pseudomonadota; class Betaproteobacteria; order Burkholderiales; family Oxalobacteraceae; genus Janthinobacterium; species Janthinobacterium breve. Next base: position 80,926 of record NZ_JBNYXY010000007.1, read on the forward strand.
GACAGGCCAGTCCCCGCGCGCCGCATGCAAGTCAGTGTGACACACGCCGCAAGCCTCCGTCCTGACCAGGATCTGGCCAGGGCCGGGAACCGGCACGGGAACTTCGCGCAGCACCAGGGGCTGGCCCAGTTGCTCGACAACTGCGGCTTTCATTGTAGTGGGAGTCATATTATTCCTTATGAAGTTGGTCATGCGTCGTGCTGCGCCTGCCAGGCGCTGTGCCATAGCTTGGACAACGGAGACTTGCGAATGATCATATTCTGCTGCATGCGATTCGAAAATTGATTGATCTACATCAATGTATTAACGCACTTTAGCTATGTCGCCGAACTTTAATGCCACCACTCCTCGCCATAGAGCACGCCATTGCATCAGCCGGGCTTTTGTTGGATGCCGGAGATGGCATGCGTGACCTGCGTGCGATGAAGATCGTCGCATGGGCAGACAGTAACAAGAAGATAAGGAAGATAAGGATCGTCACAATTGGTCACTTCCGGTGGGTATTGGTGGTTTGTTATTTAAGTAAGTCACTCACTATACTAAGCAGCCTGGAGTACTAGCAAGAAAATGGGGGAGTAAAGAAAATGCATTATTCAAGCAGATATCCCATTTTTCAATCCGGTTTTCCTCTTCCATTTACCAGAAATAACAATGCCAGTCGCCCTGACGATAGAAATAAAGCAAAAGAATAACTTGAACCCGGTATGTAAAACCTCCCTTTAAAAAATCTAAGGCTTTTACTTGCAGGCATACAGCCTTATTCAAGTAAGTCTTAGGCAAAGAAAGAGATCATGTCAGCAAATTTTGATGTTTTCCAGCAGACGTTTGCCCTGTCGTTATTGTCGAATCTGGCTTCTGACTATATAGCAAAAGAACGTTATATCCCGGGCACGCATGGCGACCCGCTGGAAGCCCAGCTTGCGACGAATATACAGGCGACATTGCCCCTGCCGGTGGTCACGGCGGGGCTGGGGGACGGCTGGCAAATCGTCTGGGGGCCAGCCGTGTGGCGCGGAGCAGAGTCCAGGGTGGCGCAAAATGCGGCGCTTGTTTTCTACAATCCGGCAGTCACGTTTGAGGATGGGACAACGGCACCAACCCATGTGGTTGCCATTTCCGCCACCAATTTGATATCCGGCTATGACTGGATCGTGGAAGATTTTACAGTGTCTTCTACCGTCAACTGGACGCAATACCATCCCGCAGTGCCGTCTGCCACGGTCGTTTCACACGATGCTCTCATGCCGGTCATTTCCAAAGGCACGGCGACTGGCGTGGCACATATTGCAGCGCTGACGCCAACAGATCCGGCCCATGGAAAGACCAGTCTGTCCGCATTTATTCGACAGCTCAATGGCACGGTCAACGAGGGCGCGCGCATCGTCTTTACCGGGCATAGCCTTGCCGGCGCTCTGGCCCCGACGTTTGCCTTGTACCTGAAGGAACACGGCGCATTGTCGGCATTTGAACGGGTACAGGTTTATCCGACGGCCGGAGCATCGCCTGGAAATGGCAGCTTTTCCAGGCGGTTTGCCCATGCCTTTCCGCGCAAGGCTGCTGGAGAGAAACCCTGGCAGAGCTGGAATAGCTTGATCCGCAATCAGTACGATATTGTGCCGCATGCCTGGAGCCTGAGCACCCTTCTTCAATTGTTGACCATTTATGGCAACTCCGATGCCGAAGGCGGGGTAAAACTGCCGGAACAGATTTATGGCGTGGTGCTGGCTGCATTGGCTGATTCGGCCGCCTCGAAAACACTGTATGCCGCGCTGCCGAGCGCACAATTTTCAGGCGCGTCGCCAGGGTCTGCCCCTGCAACGGCTGCAGCGTATCTGACCATGGCAGGGAACCAGCATGTCAAGGCGTATATCTCCGAGATTCTCGGTGCGGATTTTCCTGCTGTTGGACATGGCCCCACTGTTCCTGGCGTCATCGAATTCAACGATGCCACGCAGCGGATTGCGGCGATTGTCAAGATACTGGAAAAAATTCTTCATCCGGGCGCTGGCGGCTAGCGGCTAGCGGTTAGTGAGGGGCAGGCGCATCGATGACGTCAAAGTGACACTGGCAATGCAGAACGTTTACGCATCACATAAGACATTCGCTTCACATCAAGGGGAAATAGAAATGAAATCTGTAGTCAAGAAGCACTTCTCGCGCGCCGCACTGATCGCCGGCATCGTATCGGCAGCCTGGACACCCAGCAGTTTTGCCTGTTCTGATAGCCCCATCCTCGCGAGTATCTGCATCATGGCAGTCCCATTCAATTTCGGCAGTTTCAATCGGCAGTATGTGCTGGCTGCCGGCCAGGAGATGTATATCAATGCCAATCCTGCACTATATTCCCTGATCGGCATTACTTACGGTGGCAATGGCACGACCGTCTTCAAGCTGCCTGACCTGCGCGGCAGGTTCATGGTCGCTGCCGACGGTGCGAATTACCTGACAGGCGCCGCGGGAGGTAAAGATGCCGTTAACCTGACGATTGCGCAGTTGCCACCTCATTTGTTCACGCTGACCGCAATTCCCGTTGATGTGAAAAGTGTCACGGTCAGCACGGTCTTGCCGGCGATGAGCGGCATCGCAAGCGTTGCCAGTGCCGTTGCTACCGGTACGGTAGCAGACCTGAAAATGAATGTAGTCAATGGCACTAATGGACAAGGAACTCCGTCGGGTAACTATCTGGGCAAGGCAAGCACTCCCGCGTCGTACGTTTATTCCTCTGCAACACCGGATGCGACGTTGAATGCCGGCGCCATCAGCGGTGGCACCGTTTCGGTCACGATTCCTGCCACCACGACCACCGTGACACTGAATGGTGGCACGGTGGTCGGAACCGTGGGCGGCGCCGCAACGGCCACTGGCAAGACGGATATCGTCGGGAGTGGCGCGGCAATTGAGAACAGGCCGACTTATCTTGCATTGACGTATTACATCGCGGCCACCAACGGCATGTATCCAAGCCGGGACTAAGAGCCTATCCCAGTAGATGAATACATCCCCTGCTGGCGCTCATCAGGAACGGGGACGGGCCGTCATACATGACTTGCCTCGTCGTCGCATGGCTCGCCATGCGTCCTCCTCACGCCTGGTCCGCGCCCCTGATGAACTGCCAGCAGAAGACGCTCACTACTGAGACAGGCTCTAAGCCTCGTCGCCGACGATCTGAACCTGCCTGGACCGGTGGCATTGTCGATGGGCATGCCACCGTTGATGACTTTATCTGGAGTATTTAATTTGCCTACCCCCGCTGTTGCAGCAATGGGCGCGCTGTTGCTTGTCACGCTACAGGCCAGTGCCGCGCCGCGCGACCTGAGCGCCGAGCTGAAGCGTGCCGACAAGGCACTGACTGGACAGGATTATGCGCTCGCCTACAAGGAGTATGCGCGCGTCGCCGCGCACAATCCTTTGGCGCAATTCAATCTGGGATTGATCGAACGCGAAGGGTGGGGGCGTGCACGCAATCCGGCAGCCGCCTGTGGCTGGTTCGGCAAGGCTGCGCAGGGCAACATCCCGGCCGCGCAACAGTTTTTTGGCGATTGCCTGGCCGCTGGTGTCGGGCGGCCGGCCGACGGCAAGGCGGCCGAAGCGTGGTACCGCAAGGCGGCGCAAGCGGGCATCGTGTATGCGCTCTGTTCGGCCGGTCAACTGTACATCCGGGGGCAAGTCGTCGGCAAGGACGTCGAGCACGGCCTGGGACTGTGCGCGCAAGCGGCGCAGGCAGGCTCGGCACCGGCCATGCTGCGCATCGCCGACTATTACAAGGATGGCACCGAAGTGCCGCAGAATCTGGCGGCCGCGCGTCACTGGTATCAGCAGGCTGCGGAAAACCGCGACCATCTGGCGCAATTTCGCCTGGGCGTGATGCTGGCACAGGGCGAGGGTGGCGATGCCAATCCGGCGCTGGCCTTGTCATGGCTGGAACACGCGGCCGCCGAAGGCTATGCGCCGGCCTATTTGCCGTTGGCCATTCTGTATGCCAACAGCGCGCCGGACCTGGCTACCGGTGCGCTGACGCCGGTCAACCTCGCAACGCTATATATGTGGAACAGCGCTGCCAAAGCCAGCACGAACAATGCGGCAGAACTGGCCCAGATCGAGCGTATTGCTCAACTGGTCAATCAAGTGATGCCAACAGAGTGGAAGCCTGCGCTTGACCGCCGGGTTGCCGAGCATCTGGGCAGAGTTTCTGCCAATTAACCTCCATACAACAAGCGGCGTGCCATCTGCGCCTCGAACCGTCTACCAGAGAAAACCATCATGCGCCATGCCTCCATGAACAGAATTTATCGACTCATCTGGAGCCATGTGCACCAAGCTTGGGTAATCGTCCCGGAACGCACCAAGGGCAAGGGTAAAACAAAGAGTCGCACACTCGTCGCCAGTGCCTTGCTGGCCGTGACGCAGCTTGCCATGGCGGGGCCGACAGGCGGCCAGGTGACCGCCGGCAACGGCTCCATCAGCCAGAACGGTGCCACTACCACGGTGACGCAAGCTAGCCAGAACCTGTCATTGAATTGGACGTCTTTCAACACCGGCAGCCAGGAGACCGTCAATTTCGTCCAGCCGTCGGCCAGCGCCATTGCAGTGAACCGTATCAGCGACACGAATGGCACCCAGTTCTTTGGCCAGCTCAATGCCAACGGCCAGGTTTACCTGATCAATCCGAATGGCGTGCTGTTTGGTGCAGGATCGCACATCAACGTGGGAGGCCTGGTTGCCTCCACGCTTGATATCAGCGATGCCGATATAAACGGCGCGATGCGCCATTTCAGCGGCAGCGGCACGGGCAGCATCATCAACCAGGGCACGATCAATGCGGCCCATGGCGGCTATGTTGCCTTTATCGGCAATACGGTCAGTAATCAGGGCAGCATTAATGCTGCAGCGGGTGCGGTGGCGCTGGGCGCGGGCAGCGACGTCACGTTGGCGTTTTCCGGCGATAGCCTGGTCAATTTGGAGGTCAAGCAGAGCACCTTGAACAACCTGGCCGAAAATGGCGGCCTCATCAAGGCCGACGGTGGCGCGGTATGGCTTTCGGCTGGCGCCAGGGATGCGGTGCTGGCCAGCGTGATCAATAACACGGGCATCGTTCAGGCGCGCAGCGTGCAGAATGTCAACGGCTCGATTGTGCTGGCAGCGGGCAGTGCCGGCACCGCGACCAATAGCGGCACGCTTGATGCTTCCGGTAGCGGCGGCGCAAGAGGCGGCAGCGTGAAGGTGCTCGGCGGCACAGTCAAGCTGGCGGCAGGCAGCGCGATTGATGTGTCTGGCGATGGCGGCGGCACGGCGCTGGTCGGCGGCAATTTCCTCGGTAGCGGCAGCGAGCAACGCGCGCACACGACCACGGTCGACGCTGGCGCCTCGATCAAGGCCGATGCCATCACCAGCGGCAATGGCGGCAATGTCGCGGTCTGGTCGGACGGTAGCACGCAGTTCAACGGCAGCATCACGGCGCGCGGCGGCAGCACTGCCGGCAATGGCGGGCAAGTGGAGACTTCCGGCAAGGTTTTGAATATCAAGGAAAGTGCCGCTGTCAGTACGGCCGCGCCCCATGGCAAGGCGGGAGACTGGCTGCTGGACCCGGATGATATTACGATCGGCAATCTCAGTATCTGGGGCAATTCCTACGGTGTCAATGTCGACGAGCGCGTCCTGGTGGCTGCGCTCAATAATGGCAATGTGACGATCAAGACTGGTGCATCCAAGGCCAGCTGCACTGGTATCACATGTACCCCTAGCGGGTCTGGCAATGGCGATATTGTGGTGCTTGATAGAATAGGTGCTGGTATTGACTATGACAAGCAGACAAACATCGGTGCCAATTGGAGCAACAACACGACGCTTACGCTGAGCGCCTATCGCAATATCTTGTTTAAATTAACCAACAATGTACCTTATAAGGAAGGGACTGGCGATTTTGGCGGAGGTATCATCGCCAGCGGCCCCGGGAACGTCGTACTGAAGACAGACAATACTGCCAAGGGTGTCGGTACGCTTCTTTTTGAAGATCCTTCTCAAAATTTCATTTACCTCAACGGTAGTGCAAGCACCCTCGCTATCTATTACAACCCGGATAGCTATGGCACGCCGACGGACTTTAGCCCCTATATCTACGTCAATAACGCCAGTCAGCTAAAGACCTATATGGCCATCAATACGACTGGCTCGGTTGCGTCAAAAACTTACGATGGCAACACGACGGCCAGCATATCGGGGCTGACTTCCTTGTTGTCCATGCCAGCCGGATTGACGCTCAATAGTAGCGGTGCGCAGGCTAATTTTTCCGACAAGAACGCCGGGACAGGCAAAACCGTGACCATCAGCGGCGTCACCGTCACCGGTAGCGGCGCGTCCAGCAGCACTACCGCCGAAGGGAGCGCCGCCATCAACTATGGCGGCAACAACTACTATATCAATGGTCTCGACAGCAAGACCGCCACTATCACCGCCAAGACCATCAGTGCCAGTGGCGTGGCGGCTGACAACAAAACCTATGACGGCACCACCACGGCCACGCTCTCTGGCGGCGCCAATGTCGCCTCTGGCATCGTCAGCGGCGACAGCGTCTCGCTGAGCGGCGGTACGGCCACTTTCGCCGATGCCAATGCCGGCGCCAGCAAGGCCGTCACCGTCACCGGCTTTGGCCTGAGCGGCAGCGATGCTGGCAACTACCTATTGACCCAGCCCACCGGTCTGACCGCGACCATCCACAAGGCCGATCTGATCCTGTCCGGCGGCAAGACTTATGACGGCAACACTGCGGTGGCGGGCGGCTCGCTGACGGCCACGGGCGTGGCCGGACAAACCTTCAGCGTCGGCGGCGCCGGCGATGCGTCCAATCTTGCCAGCAAGAATGTACAAGCCGGCACGGCGCTGGGCAGCGCAGCCGGCCTCGTCCTGGGCGGCAGCGGCAATGGCGGCTTGTCCAGCAACTACAATGTGCTGGGCACGGCCGGCAGCAGCTATACGGTGACCGCCAAGGGCATCACTCTGACCGGCATCGGCGCCGTGGATAAAACCTACGATGCCACGACGACGGCGACTCTCAATACGGCGAATGTGGCTTACTCGGGCATGATCGCCGGGGACAACGTCAGCCTGGGCGGCCAGGGTGTCGGCAGCTTTGCCAGCAAGGATGCGGGCGCGAACAAGACGGTCAGCGTCTCCGGTTTCAGCCTGGGCGGCTTGGACGCCGGCAACTACGTCGTCACGCAACCGTCCGGCCTGACGGCGACGATCAGCAAGGCTGACCTGCTGGTATCGGGCATCAGCGCCGGCAATAAAACCTATGATGCGGGCACCGGTGCGACCTTGAGCGGCAGCGCCAGTGTTACCGCCTTGCTCAGCGACAACGTGTCCGTCGTCGGCACGGGCAGCGGCAGCTTTGCCGACGCCAACGCCGGCAGCGGCAAGAGCGTCGCCGTCAGCGGCTATGCGCTAACGGGCAGCGATGCGGCCAACTACAACGTGGTGCAGCCGTCCAGCGTGACGGCCACCATCCACAAGGCCGATCTGATCCTGTCCGGCGGCAAGACTTATGACGGCAACACTGCGGTGGCGGGCGCCACGCTGACGGCCACAGGCGTGGCCGGACAGACCTTCAGCGTTACCGGTTCCGGCGATGCGTCCAATCTTGCCAGCAAGAATGTGCAAGCCGGCACGGCGCTGGGCAGCGCAACCGGCCTCGTCCTGGGCAGCAGCGGCAACGGCGGCTTGTCCAGCAACTACAATGTGCTGGGCACGGCCGGCAGCAGTTATACGGTGACCGCCAAGGGCATCACCCTGACCGGCATCGGCGCCGTGGATAAAACCTACGACGCGACGACGACAGCCACCCTGAATACGACGAACGTGGCTTACTCGGGCATGATCGCCGGGGACAATGTCAGCCTGGGCGGCCAGGGTGTCGGCAGCTTTGCCAGCAAGGATGCGGGCGCGAACAAGACGGTCAGCGTCTCCGGCTTCAGCCTGGGCGGCTTGGACGCCGGCAATTACGTTGTCACGCAACCGTCCGGCCTGACGGCGACGATCAGCAAGGCTGACCTGCTGGTATCGGGCATCAGCGCCGTGAATAAAACCTATGACGCGGGCACCAGCGCGACCTTGAGCGGCACGGCCGCAGTGAGCGGCTTGCTCAGCGACAACGTATCCGTTGTCGGCACGGGCAGCGGCAGTTTTGCCGACGCTAACGCCGGCAGCGGCAAGAGCGTTGCCGTCAGCGGCTATGCGCTGACGGGCAGCGACGCGGCCAACTACAACGTGGTGCAGCCGTCCAGCGTGACGGCCACCATCCATAAGGCCGATCTGCTCCTGTCGGGCGGCAAGACCTATGATGGCAACACTGCAGTGGCGGGCGCCACGCTGACGGCCACAGGCGTGGCCGGACAGACCTTCAGCGTTACCGGTTCCGGCGATGCGTCCAATCTTGCCAGCAAGAATGTGCAAGCCGGCACGGCGCTGGGCAGTGCAACCGGCCTGGTCCTGGGCAGCAGCGGCAATGGCGGCTTATCCAGCAACTACAATGTGCTGGGCACGGCTGGCAGCAGTTATACGGTGACCGCCAAGGGCATCACCCTGACCGGCATCGGCGCCGTGGATAAAACCTACGACGCGACGACGACGGCGACGCTCAATACCGCGAATGTGGGGTACTCGGGCATGATCGCCGGGGACGATGTCAGCCTGGGCGGGCAGGGTGTCGGCAGCTTTGCCAGCAAGGATGCGGGCGCAAATAAATCGGTCAGCGTCTCCGGTTTCAGCCTGGGCGGCTTGGACGCCGGCAACTACGTCGTCACGCAACCGTCCGGCTTGACGGCGACGATCAGCAAGGCTGAGCTGGTGGTGTCGGGCATCAGCGCCGGGAATAAAACCTATGATGCGGGCACCGGCGCGACCTTGAGCGGCAGCGCCAGTGTTACCGCCTTGCTCAGTGACAACGTCTCCGTCGTCGGCACGGGTAGCGGCAGCTTTGCCGACGCCAACGCCGGCAGCGGCAAGAGCGTCGCCGTCAGCGGCTATGCGCTGACGGGCAGCGATGCGGCCAACTACAACGTGGTGCAGCCGTCCAGCGTGACGGCCACCATCCACAAGGCCGATCTGATCCTGTCCGGCGGCAAGACTTATGACGGCAACACTGCGGTGGCGGGCGCCACGCTGACGGCCACAGGCGTGGCCGGACAAACCTTCAGCGTCAGCGGCGCCGGCGATGCGTCCAATCTTGCCAGCAAGAATGTGCAAGCCGGCACGGCGCTGGGCAGTGCAACCGGCCTCGTCCTGGGCAGCAGCGGCAATGGCGGCTTGTCAAGCAACTACAATGTGCTGGGCACGGCCGGCAGCAGTTATACGGTGACCGCCAAGGGCATCACCCTGACCGGCATCGGCGTCGTCGATAAAACCTACGACGCGACGACCACGGCGACGCTCAATACCGCGAATGTGGCTTACTCGGGCATGATCGCCGGTGACAACGTCAGCCTGGGCGGCCAGGGTGTCGGCAGCTTTGCCAGCAAGGATGCGGGCGCAAATAAATCGGTCAGCGTCTCCGGTTTCAGCCTGAGTGGGCTGGACGCCGGGAACTACGTCGTCACGCAGCCGACCGGCTTGACGGCGACGATCAGCAAGGCTGAGCTGGTGGTGTCGGGCATCAGCGCCGGGAATAAAACCTATGATGCGGGCACCGGCGCGACCTTGAGCGGCACGGCCGCAGTGAGCGGCCTGCTCAGCGACAACGTGTCCGTCGTTGGCGTTGGCAGCGGCAGCTTTGCCGACGCCAATGCCGGCAGCGGCAAGAGCGTCGCCGTCACCGGCTATGCGCTGACGGGCAGCGACGCGGCCAACTACAACGTGGTGCAGCCGTCCAGCGTGACGGCCACCATCCACAAGGCCGATCTGATCCTGTCCGGCGGCAAGACTTATGACGGTAACACCGCGGTGGCGGGCGGCTCGCTGACGGCCACGGGCGTGGCCGGAGAAACCTTCAGCGTCAGCGGCGCCGGAGATGCGTCCAATCTTACCAGCAAGAATGTACAAGCCGGCACGGCGCTGGGCAGCGCCGCCGGCCTCGTCCTGGGCAGCAGCGGCAATGGCGGTCTGTCGGGTAACTACAATGTGCTGGGCACGGCTGGCAGTAGCTATACGGTGACCGCCAAGGGCATCACCCTGACCGGCATCAACGCCGTGGATAAAACCTACGATGCGACGACGACGGCGGGCTTGAATACCACGAATGTGGCTTACTCGGGCATGATCGCCGGGGACAACGTCAGCCTGGGCGGGCAAGGAGTTGGCAGCTTTGCCAGCAAGGATGCGGGCGCGAACAAGACGGTCAGCGTCTCCGGTTTCAGCCTGAGTGGGCTGGACGCCGGCAACTACGTCGTCACGCAGCCGTCCGGCTTGACGGCGACGATCAGCAAGGCTGAGCTGGTGGTGTCGGGCATCAGCGCTGCCGATAAAACCTATGATGCGACGACCACGGCCAGCCTGAATGCCGCGCATGTGGCTTACTCCGGCATCTTCGCAGAGGACAATGTCAGCCTGGGAGGCCAGGGTGTCGGCCAATTTTCCAGCAAGGATGCGGGCGCGAATAAAGCTGTTGCCGTGTCTGGCTACATCCTGACGGGAGCCGATGCCGGCAATTACGTCGTCAGGCAGCCGACGGGCCTGACCGCCAGCATACGCAAAGCCGATCTGTCACTGACGGGCCTGATTGCCACGGACAAGGTCTACGATGCGACGACCACGGCTGCATTGGCCGGCTCCGCCAGTCTTTCTGGTGTCATGGGGAGCGACAGCGTCTCGCTCGGTGGTACGCAAACCGCCACCTTTGCCGATAAAAATGTGGGTAAAAATAAATCAGTGACTGTCAGTGGCTACGCACTGGCCGGTAGCGATGCGGGCAACTACACTATCGCCGATCGCAAGGTGCTGACCGCCAGCATCACACCGGCATCGATGACGGTCAGTGGCATCACTGCAGCCGATAAAGTGTATGACGGCAGCACGGCGGCCACGGTCAATGCCGGCAATGCCACGCTGGCGGGCAAGTTGGGTTCGGATGTGATTACGATAACCTCGACCGGCCTGTTCTCTGACGCGGCCGCCGGTGCCGGCAAGACGGTTAATCTGAGCAGCGTCTATGGCGGAGCCGATATTGGCAATTACACCATTGCCGGACAATCGCGCGCAGTCGCCAGCATTACGGCCGCGCCTGTCGTCGTGCCCACCACGCCAGGCGTGAGCAGCACGCAGATGCAGCAGATTCAGAACACGGTAACGCAGGTGCAGTCGTCCGTGTTGCCGCCGCAAGCCTCGGCGCAGCCGCAGGTATTGAACCTGTCTTCCACGCTGCTGGTGCAGCAGACCGACGCTGGCACTAACCGAGCCGGGCCTGCGCAGGAAACGGCCGGCACCCGCTTGCTCAATACCAGCACCGGATTCGGCACGTCTGCGCCGACGCTGCAAATTCAAAATGGCGGCATGCAATTGCCGCTCGTCGCCAACAGCCTCACAGAATAACAAATACATGACCACCAACTCCAAGCAGTCCTTCTTGCTGAAGCCCTTGTACGCCGCCTTGTTGCTGGTGCCACTCGATGCCTATGCCGCCGACCCGCAAACGACGCCCAATGCCGGGTCGATTTTGCAACAATTGCAACCGGCAATTCCGGCTGTGGCGAAGCCGAATGCGCCAACCCTGGAGCTCAAACCGAAAAGCGATGCCAGCTTGCCGCCGTCGCAACCGATACTCGTGACCGCGCTGCGTATCACTGGCAATACCGCTTTTCCCACACAGACGCTGCATGCGCTGGTCGCCGATCAGGAAGGTAAAAGTCTGACCTTGCCGCAACTCGAGGAATTGGCAGGGCGCATCACGGCGTACTACCAGGGCCATGGATTTCCGATGACGCGGGCCATCATTCCGGTGCAGACGATCACCGGCGGCGTCATCATCATCCAGGTCATCGAGGCACACTACGGCAAAGTCCAGCTAAACAACCGCAGCGAAGTCAGCGACGCTTTGCTCCAGGCCAGCCTGGTTCCGCTCAGTGGTGGGCAATTGATTGCCGATGCGGAACTTGATCGTGCCTTGCTGTTGTTGTCCGATGTACCGGGCGTGCGCGTGAACGCGGTCCTTAAACCAGGCTCGGCGGTTGGCACTGCCGACATGGATGTCGAGACGCGTTACAACCGCCTGGCCCTGGCGAATGTGTCGCTGGACAACTACGGTAACCGCTATATCGGGCGCATGCGCCTGAGCGGTAACTTTAATATCGTCAATCCGTTTCATCATGGCGATATTCTGAGCGCCAACATCATCAGCACGGGTGAAGGCATGAATTATGGCCGGGTCGCCTATGACACCTTGCTCAACGGCCAGGGGACGAGGGCCGGCGGGGCTTACTCGGCATTGCATTACAAGCTGGGCAGCACCGCCAGTGCGCTCGACGCCAATGGCACGGCCACGGTGGCCAGCCTGTGGGCGAAACATCCCTTGCTGCGCACCAAACGATACAACGTTTATGCCCAATTGCAATACGATGCTAAAAACCTGCGCGATCATATCGATGTCAGCAGCCTGCGCACCGACCGGCATCTGGATAACTGGATCGTCAGCGTGAACGGTGACCTGCGCGACAATCTGCTGGCTGGTGGCATGAGCATGGCAAGCCTGGGCTGGACCAGCGGACGTGGCGGTTTTGATAACCCGTCTGCTGAGGCATCGGATGCCGCTACCGCACGCACGCGTGGGGGATTTTCCAAGTGGAATGCCAATATTGCCCGTCTGCAGGGGCTGACGCCGCGCGACTCGCTGTACTTTAACTTGAGTGGGCAATGGGCGGACGGCAATCTGGACTCCGCTGAAAAGATGACGGCTGGTGGTCCCTATACGGTCCGCGCCTATGACATCGGCGCCATGTCCGGCGACAGCGGCTATGTCGGCACCGTGGAAATGCGCCATGATATGGGAACGCTGCCGTTCGGGGCCTGGCAGGTGCTGGCGTTTATGGACAGTGCGTATGTCAAAGTCAACCGCCAGCCCTGGACCAAGGCAGAGAACAGCGCGACCTTGTCGGGTGCCGGTATCGGCCTGAACTGGACCGGCCCTGACCAGTGGCGCGCGAGCATGTCGGTGGCAACACGCCTGGGGGCGGCCCCGTCATTGTTGGCCAAGCCGTCGTCGGTGCGCGCCTGGCTGGTGGCGAGCAAGGGTTTCTGATTTTTGCTCATTGCCGATCTGGTAAGATAGGCAAAATACTGGTTTCTTGGAAATGTTTTTTGCACATTAAGCTGGTGCGTTTGACCGGCAGCCCTCACTTACGCTAGCCGAATAAACTGTAGCCATGGATCATCAAACAGCCAGCATTGCATTATCCGTGACACAGTTATGTATTTCGGCAACGATGATTGGCGTCTATTTTGCCGCGCCCACGGAACGCTATACGCGGCTGTGGGCCATGTCCGGTGTGCTGACCGCTGTTGGCATGACGATTATCATACTGAATGCGTTCCGCCCGCCAGGCTTGTTATTAATGGCGGGAAATGTCGCCTTGTTTGCTGGCTGTATCGTTGTGTGGGTCGGATTGAGGGCATTCTTTGGGAAAAAAATAGGCCGCTGGGCTTATTTTCTTGTCGCCTTGTTTGCATGTGCGTATTTTTTCTTAATAGAAAACAAGGCGGAGTTTTCCGCCCGTGCCTGTCTCAGCAGTGCCAGCCTGATTCTGGTGTTTGTACTGTGTTTGCAAACGCTACTGGCACGACATCCGGAAACTGCATCTGGCAAGCCTGGCTATGCGCGAGAAATGGCGATTGTCGGTCTGGTGATGTTGATGACGGCGCATGGCTTGCGCATCGCCGTTTTACTGTATCAACCGGCCGGATTGAATGCCGCGTTGATGTCACAGATGAATATAGTGGTTGTCTACCTGGTACCTTTGGCGGGAACCCTGCTATTTTTCCCGGCATTGCTGCTGCTGTATTTTGAGCGTATCAAACATCAATTGCTGCTGTCATTGGAATCCAAACAGGAAGCGCTGGAAAACCAGACTCGATTCGTGGAAATGTTTTCACACGAATACCGTACACCATTGGCTGTCATCCGGACGAATCTGGATATTTTGCAAAATAAGGAACGCAGCGGCGCTCAGCATTTCGGTTCCAACCTCGAAAAAATGCAGCGCGCCGTATTGCGACTGGTTGAAGTGGCAGAAACCGCACTGCAGAGGGATCAAAATAGTGACGGGAAAGCTGATATCGTCAGCGAAGCGATCTTCATGCCGGATTTTCTGCGCAGTGTTATCGAAGAAGCCTCCGATTTCTGGCGTGAGCGTGCACCACGGCTGGAGTTCCAGTATACGAAACCCATCGTCTTTCATGGCGACCGCAAGTTGCTGAAGACGGCATTCTTGAATGTACTCGATAATGCGATCAAATATGGGCCTAAACAAGGGATGGTCAATGTCCGGTTGAGGAAAAACGATGGCGTATTGCTGCTCACAGTAGACGATAATGGCAGCGGCATTCCAGAGCATGAACTGTCTCTGGTCTATGGCAAGTATTTCCGTGGCAGTCGCACCGGTTTTGTCGCCGGCAGCGGCATCGGCCTGTATCTGGTACAGCGTATCATTGCGCAACATGCAGGCAGCATCCTTCTGGTTAACCGTCCTGAAGGAGGCACTTCAGCGACTATCACCTTACCATTGCCTGTAGAGGAGGCGCAAAGCGGTGCCATCAAAAATTAGAGTGTTATTGGTAGAAGATGATGAAGATTTGCGCGATAGCGTGGTGGAATGGCTCGAACTGAATGGCATGCAGATCATCGCCGTGCGCAACGCGGCTGAGTTTTATCAGGCTTTGCCAAAATGCGATTGTCAGATAGCCGTGATCGATGTCGGCTTGCCGGATCAGGAGGGCTATGTACTGGCCGAATATGTGCGCGCCAATAGCAATATGGGCATCATTATCCTGACCGCCCGCAGTGCGATAGAAGATAAGCTCAAAGGTTATCACTCTGGCGCAGACCAGTATCTGGTCAAGCCGGTGGACTGCCGCGAACTGTCTGCGGTGATTGGCAGTATCGCGCAGCGCGTACGGAAAACCACCGTAGAGGTGCCCGACGTGCCGGATCGGTGGACTATTTTTGCTACGCAATGGGAATTGCGTCTTGCCCAGGATGTGCAGGTCGCACTCAGCCTGAAGGAACTAATGTTTCTCGAATTGCTGGCAAGCAAGCCTGGTCTGCCGGTACAGAAAAAGACGATACTGACGAAGCTGTATCAGCGCGATGACTACCATAGCGGCCGCTCGCTCGATTCACTGGTGCGTCGCTTGCGGGCAAAAATCGTCAGCCAGACCGGCGTTGATATCCCGATCCGTACCGTGCATTCATTCGGATATTGCTTCGCAGGCGAAATTGCTCTTGTTGACGGCGAGCCCACTGCAAGTGATTAAGCAAGATACTAAGCAAGATACGGGAGGCAGATATCACTCAATTGGCGTGCAGACGGTAATGCAAAGCTATATATTCGCATCCTCAAACGTTGCAAGTGCAAGCGCGTCGTTGTCGCTTGAGGCCCTGGATGCAGCGGCCCGTGACGAGCTTTTCGCGGTGAGACTCGCTAGTGACGACGAATTGGAGTTGCTAATGGGTTTGCTTGGCATTGCACCATTGTCCTCGATATCGTTGCAGTTCAACACCGAGTTCCTTGCGCTCTTCGATTATTCAGATCAGTTTTTACCGCAACTGAATCAGGACGAATTTGACGCATTTTATGAACAATGGCTACGCTTGACGCATCGGGAATCCAATATGGATGAATACGGACAGCTATTATTTCTTCAAGGGCGGGCTGCCCGCTGGAACAAGCTGGCGAGCAGGTTCATACTGCGCGAGGCCCCAATGGCATTGACTGAATGACGCCAGCCGACCAGAAGCAGGCATGAACGGACACATACTTTAAGGAATCAACTTGCCACCGCTACGTTTCTTAGTCTTTATTGCAGCCTCATTGCTCGTATTCATCGGCATCTTGCGCTGGACTTTACGCGCCAGGCCGGTGATGCCGGCAGCCGGCCTCACTGGTGGCATTGCTTTCCTCGTCGTCGTTGGCGGCATGTGCTTTGCCAAATTCGCTGCGACCTCCGGCCTTCCATGGCCGCTCTACTATGGCGTCCCGGCTGTCGTGACACTTGTACTTCCTCCGCTGGCGTTGCGCATGCAACGCAGTGAGTTCGCCTGGTATGTATTGTTAGCCTTTGCCTCATCGCCGGCAATCCATGCAGTCTTCTCATTCTTCGCAGGTTGGCACGAGTACATGCCATTTTGGCATATACCCTCCCTCTGGGACCTTGGCAGCTAAGCCGCCGCTCGGGCGGATTTCATTCCTCGTGCAACCCGCCTACGCCACCGCACTCACCACATAGCGGTACTTGCCCGACGCCTCCGCCGCGATCTCGTCGACTTCCTCGATGGCGATGTCGACCTGCGCCCCCAGCCTGGCCTGAAAGCCCGTCACGATGGCAGTGCGGGTGGCGTCGTCCAGGTGCGCCAGGCAGACCAGCAGCACGCGCGTGCGCTGCAGGCTTTCCTGGATGATCTTGAAGCTGCGCACCTGCGGCAGTTCGCGCACGATGTAGACGAGCGCCAGGCCGTGCATGACGGTGCCATCGACCGCCGTGAGGAAATCCGTGCTGCGGCCTTCGATCTTTTGCAGCAGGGGCAAACCGCGTCCGCAGGCGCACGCTTGCGTGCCCAGCGCGCCCACGTCGCCCGTGGCGTAGCGGATGAACGGATAGTCACGCGTGGCCAGGTGGGTGACGACGATCTCGCCTGTGGCGCCGACGGGCAGCGGCTGGCCCTGGCCATCGACGATTTCCACAATGACGTCTTCGGCCGTGATGTGCATGCCGCCTTCCGGGCATTCGTGGGCGATGAAGCCCGCGTCGCGCCCGCCGTAGCCGTTGGCCACGGGGCAGCCGAAGGCGGCGGCGATCTGCGCGCGCTGCTCGTCGTACAGGCGTTCGGCCGTGACGAACGCCACTTTCACGCCCAGGCCGTCGAGCGGCAAGTCGCGCGCGCTGGCATGGCTGGCGATGCGACACAGGGCCGACGGGTAGCCGAACAGCATGCGCGGACGCCAGCGGCGCAGCTGCTGGACATAGCCATCGAGGCGCGCGGGCGACATGGCAAAGGCGGGCAGCAGGGTGGTGCGCAACAGCGCATCGCGCAGGCGGCGCAGCCGGTCCTGCGCCTGCAGCTCGATGGGCGAGCCCCATAGCACGGCTTCGCGGTCGCCGATGTCGACGCCCCACCAGCGCGTGGCGCGCCACTTGGCGGCGATGTCGTGGCTGATCCTGCGCCGGCCGAGGAAAAACTGCAGCGGCTCGCCGCTGGAGCCGCCCGTGGCGAACGGGCGCAAGCCCACGGCGCGGGCGGACTTGAAACTGTCGCGCGCGCCGGCAATATCGCGCTTGCGCAGCAGCGGCAGGCGCGATAGATCAGACAGTTGCCGCACCTGTTCCGGGTCGAAGCCGCTGCGGGCGAACAGCGCGCGGTAATGCGGCACGTGCTCGCCCGCGTGGCGCAGCAGCGCGCGCAGGCGCGCCAGCTGCCACTGCTGCAGCTGCTGCGCGCTCCACCACTGCGAGCGTTCCAGCCGGCGCAGCAGGCGCGCGCTGTGGTGGCCCTTGAGCCATTCATGCAGGGGGAACAGCCAGCGCGCCACGCAGCGCGTGTAGGCGCCGGGGCGCGGCGCGGCGCGGATGCGGCGGTAATGCGCGGCCAGGCCGGGCGCGATGCCGGGCCAGCCGAAAGCGGCGGCGTGCGCCAGGCCCGCGGCTACCAGCGCCTGCGCGCGCGGCGGGTCGCGCAGCAGCGCCAGGATGGCGTGCGCCATGGCGGCCGGCTCGCCGGGCGGCACCAGCAGCGCCGTCACGCCGTCTTGCAGCAGGGCGGGGATGCCGCCCACGTTGGTGCTGACGACCGGCACGCCGCAGGCCAGCGCTTCGAGCACGGAAATGGGCATGTTGTCGGCCAGGCTGGGATTGAGGACGATGTCGCTGGCCTGGTACAGGGCCGGCATGGCGGCGTTGTCGACAGGGCCGGCGAAGCGCACGCAGTCCAGAACGCCGAGCGACCTGGCCAGGCGCGCCAGCGCCGCGCGCTGCGGCCCGCCACCTGCCAGCACCAGGCGCGCCGTGGGATAGCTTAGTCGCACGAGGGCAAAGGCGCGCACGGCGCTGGCGTTGTCGTACAGGTGTTCCAGGTGGCGCGCCACGAGGATGCATGGACCATCGGCGGGCGCGCGCGGCGGCGCCGGCGCAAAGCGCTGCAAGTCCACCACGTTCGGCACGATGTGGGCCGTATGGCCATGCTGCTCGAAGATGCGGGCCAGGTAGGCCGAAGGCACGACGATGGCGCTGGCGCGGCGCAGGCTGAACGCCACCAGGCGCGGCGAGCGGGCCAAAAAGGCTGCCGCCTCGCCGCCCCGGTAATTGAGCAGGGCCGGCTTGCCTTTCAGGCTGGCGATCCACAATGCCGGCGCCGCGTGCAGATGCCAGGACCAGCCGGAATTGGCCATGATGTGGAACAGGTCGACCGTATTGGCCGTGCGCCACAGGCGCCACATGAACACGGGCAGGCGCAGCGCGGCGCGCAGGTAGCGGAGGCGCGCCAGCCAGGGCGGCAGCACGGGGCCGTTGACGGCCAGCAGCTGTACTTGTGCGCCGTCGTCGCGCAGCTTGCGCGCCAGTTGCTGCGTTTGATTGGCCATGCCGCCGGCCGGCGGCGGCAGCGGGCCGACCAGCGCGATGCGCAGGCCCGTGAAGATCATGGCGCGGCTCCCGCCGCCATGCGTGCCGCCGCCACACGCGCATACACGGGCGCGTAGCGGCCCACGCTAGCGCTCCAGCTGCGCTCCGTCTCGACAAACGCGCGCGCCTGGCGCCGCAGCGCCGGCCAGCTGGCGGGCGCCAGCAGCAGTAACAGGATGGCCTGCGCCAGCGCCTCGGCGTCGCCGGCGCGAAACAGCATGCCCGTCTTGCCATGCTCGACCAGTTCGCGGTGGCCGCCCACGTCGGACGCCACCACCAGGCGGCCCTGCGCCATCGCTTCGAGCGGTTTCAAGGGCGTCACCAGCTCCGTCAGGCGCATCGGCAGGCGCGGATACACGCAGATGTCGACCAGCTGATAATACGCGGCCACCTGCGCATGCGGCACGCGCCCCGCGAAGACCACGGCGCTTTGGACACCCAATTGCGCCGCCAGCGTGTGCAGCGCCGTTTCCTGCGGGCCGCCGCCGGCCAGCAGCAGCCGCAGCGCCGGCTGCGCAGCCAGCAGGCGCGGCATGGCGCGCAGCAGCAGGGCCAGTCCCTCGTAGGCATAGAAAGAGCCGATGAAGCCGATGACAGGACAGCCATCCAGGCCCAGGCTGTGCGCCAGCGCGGGATCTGGAACGGCATCGAAGGCCCCAGCGTCGACGGCGTTCGGGATCACCGTGATTTTATGCGCGGGCACGCCGCGCGCGCACAGCTCGCGCCGCAAGCCGTCGCAGATGGTGGTGACGGCGTCGGCGCGGCGCAGCGCATAGCTTTCCAGCGCGCGCGTGAGCCGGTAGCGCAAGCCGCCGGGCCGGCTGCTGCCATGGTCGGCGGCCGCGTCTTCCCAGAAGGCGCGCACTTCATACACGACGGGGATGCCCAGCGCGCGCCCTGCGTTGAGGGCGGCGATGGCGTTCAGGGCGGGCGAGTGCGCATGCAGGATGTCCGGCTGGAGCCGCTGCGCCAGCCGGCGCAGGCGCACAGCCAGGCCGATGATGACGGCCACTTGCCGCAGCACGGGCAGGCGCGCCCACCAACGTGCATTCGGCGCCGTGCGGTAGAAATGCCAGCCGTCGACCAGCTGCTGCGCGCCATCGGCCGGCCCCTGCTTGGCACTGGTGAGCTGCATGGTGTGCCAGCCCAGTGCGCGCTGTTGCCGCAGGATCGCCAGGGTGCGAAAGGTGTAGCCGCTGTGCAGGGGCAGCGAATGGTCGAGGATGTGCAAGATGCGCATGGATTCACTCCATTGCCATGGCCGGCGCCGGTACCGGCGCCTTGCGGCCGTCGACGGGCAGCACCTGGCGCAGGAATGCTTCGAACATCAGCAGCGACCACAGGGGCGCGCTGTAGTCGCGCCGTCCGCTCGCATGTTGATCGAGCAGCAGGCGCACGTAGTCCATGTCGAACAGGCCGCACTGCGCCAGGGTGGGACCCAGCAGGCGCTGTTGCAGGCGCTGGCGCAGCGGGCCGCGCAGCCAGTCGGCCAGCGGCACCGAAAAGCCCATTTTCTGGCGGTACAGCAGCGTGTCCGGCAGCAGCGGGCGCAGGGCTTTTTTCAGCAGGTACTTGCCTACACCGCGCCGCAGCTTGAATTGCGGCGGCAGGCCGGACATCCACGCCACCAGTTCATGGTCGAGCAGGGGCGAACGCACTTCCAGCGCATGCGCCATGCTGGCCCGGTCCACCTTGGTCAGGATGTCGCCGGGCAGGTAGGTTTTCAAGTCCAGGTACTGCACCTGCGACAGCGGGTCTTGCGCGGGACTGGCCAGCGCGTGCCGTCGCAGCACTTCCACGGCGCGGTAGCCGTGCAGGCTGCGCCGCAATTCCGGGCTGAACAGGCGGGCGCGCATGGCGTCGCCCAGCAGGCTGACGCCGTGAAAATACGCGTCCGTCGTGTCGCGCGCCAGGCCTTCGAAGGTGGTCTTGGCGCGCAGGAAGCGGGGCGCCCAATCGGCCTTCGGGTACAGCCGCCCTAGGGTGCCGAACAGCGACTGGCGCAGGCCGGCCGGCAGCAAGGGGTCCATCGCCTTGCGCACTTTTTCTTCGCGCGTGTGCAGGCGGTAGCGCCGGTAGCCGGCCAGGCTTTCATCGCCGCCGTCGCCCGACAGGGCCACCGTGACGCGCTGGCGCGCCAGCTGGCAGACGCGGTAGGTGGGCATGGCGGAACTGTCGGCGAACGGTTCGTCGTACAGATTGGCCAGCAGGTCGATCAGATCGAAGTCGTCCTGCTCCACCTGGCGCGCATGGTGCGCCGTGGCGTAGCGGCGCGCCACCAGGTCGGCGTAGCGCGCCTCGTTGTACGCCGGGTCGCCGAACGAGATGGAGCAGGTGTTGACGGGCGTGGCGCTGGCGCCGGCCATCAGCGCCACGACGGCGCTGGAATCGACGCCGCCCGACAAGAAGGCCCCCAGCGGCACTTCGGCCACCATGCGGATGCGCACCGCTTCGCGCAGGCGCGCCAGCAGTTCGTCGGCCGCCTGCGCCTCGCTGGCAGGCGCATTCGGCGTGAATGGAATGTCCCAGTACGACTGCGGCGCGGGCAGCGGCTGGCCCGCGCGGATGCAGAGGGTATGCCCGGGCGGCAGCTTGCGCGCGTGCTGGAAGATGCTGCGCGGCTCGGGCACGTAGCCGTAGGCGAAATACTCTTCCACGGCCAGCGGGTCGAGCACGTGCGGCATGGCCGGATGCGTGAGCAGGGCTTTGAGTTCGGAGCCGAACAGCAGGGTGCCATCCTGCGCCTCGCCGTAATACAGGGGTTTCACGCCCAGGCGGTCGCGCGCCAGGAACAGCAGATGGCGCCGGCGGTCCCACAGGGCGAAGGCGAACATGCCGCGCAGGTGCCGCACGCAGTGTTCTCCCCATTGTTCCCAGGCGTGGACGATGACTTCCGTGTCGCTGCTGGTGCGGAACTGATGGCCGAACTGGCGCAGTTCGGCCATCAGGCTGCGGTAATTGTAGATTTCGCCATTGAAGACGATGGCGATGCTGCGGTCGGCGTTGAACAGCGGCTGCTGGCCGCTGGCCAGGTCGATCACGGACAAGCGCCGGTGCGCCAGGCCCAGTCCCGGTTCGCGGTGCAGCCCCCCTTCGTCCGGCCCCCGCTGGCGCAGGCTGTGGTTCATGCGCGCCAGCAGCAGCACGTCGATGTCGCGCTGGCCCTGCAAATCAAAGATGCCGCTGATGCCGCACATGGGAGGCCTTTCAGGGAGTGGTGGACAGGGGAGAGGGCTGGCGCGCGCCCGTCAGGCGGTCGTACACGGCCAGGTAGGCGCCGGCCATGGCGGGCAGGCTGTGCTCGGCCAGCACCTGGCGCCGCCCGCGCGCGCCGTGGCGGGGGCCCAGTTCGGGCATGCTGTAGTAGTCGAGCATGGCGTCGGCCAGCATCTCGGGCGAACCGGACGGCACCAGGGTGCCGCTCCAGCCCGACTGCACCAGTTCCGCGTTGCCGCCCACCTGCGTGGCCACGATGGGCAGCCCCGTCGCCATCGCTTCGAGGATGGTGTTCGAGCTGCCTTCGGCCAGCGAGGGCAGCACGAACAGATCCATGGCGCGCAGCAGCTGCGCCACGTCGTCGCGCGCGCCCGGCAGCCAGGCAAGATGGGCCACGCCGGCCTGCTGCAGCAGGGTCAAACAGGTTTGGCGGCACGGTCCGTCGCCCACGATGATCAGGCGCAGGCGCGCGCGGGCGCCCGGCTGCGCCAGCAGCAGCAGGAACGCTTGCACCAGCGCGGCATGGTCCTTGACGGCCGCCATGCGGCCCACGCTGCCGATGACGAAGGTACCGTTGCACAGGAAGCCGGGCGGCCCTACGGCGGCCGGCGGCCCCAGGCGCGGATGGAATTGCACGCTGTCGACGCCATTGCCGATGTGCGATACCTGCGCGGGCGCCGCGCCGATGGCGTCCACCAGCCATTCTCCCAGGTCGGCGCTGACGGCGATGAAGTGCTGCACCAGGGGTAGCATGCATTTGCGCAGCAGCCGGTATTTACGGCGGGTGCCGTACAAGTCGCTCATGTCGCGCCCGTGTTCGCCATGCACGCGCAGACGCACGCCGGCCAAGCAGGCCAGCAGTTGCGCTTCGAGGCAGCCCAGGTTGCGCGTATGCACGAGTGCCGGGCGCAGCTGTTTCAGCACGCGGTACAGGTGCAGGTAGTGGCGCCAGTCCTTGCCCTCGCGCTTGCCCAGGCTGATGATATCGACACCGGGCGTGGTCAGGCGCTGGCGGAACGCGGTGGCGTTCTTCAGGCAGATGATGGCGTGCCGGTAGCGTTCCGGCGGCAAATGGTTGATCAGGTTCACCAGGCCGTTTTCCAGCCCGCCCACGTCGAGCTGATGGATCACGTGCACGATCAGCGGGGCGCTGCTGGCCTCCCGCGTGCCGCCCGTGTCGAGGTCAAGGGTCATGCGGCAACTCCTGCAAGCGTCGTTCGATGACGGGCAGCGCCGCCTGCAGGAAGGCTTGCAGGCGCGCGCGCGGTGGCGGCGCCAGCTCGTCGTAGGCGGCAAAGACGATAAGGTCGGCGCCATCCTGGCGCCTGCCCAGCAGCTTGGCTTGCGCCAGCAGCAGTTTTACCAGCACGGGCCGGGCCGTGAGGATGCCGCCCTGGCGGTAGACGCGCCACACCAGCAGGCGTTCGCCGCCGTGGCCCAGCACGCTTTCGCGCACGTCCAGGGCGCCGCCGGCCACGCTGACATGCTGCACGCGCTGCGCCAGCGGCATCCAGCGCGCGCCATACGGCATGGCCTGGTGCGTCAGCAGTTCGGCATCGCGTGCCTGGCGCGCATACCAGTGCAGCTGCAAGCCCACCGGCGCGCCGTCGCCCCCCTGGTGCGCATACGTGGCGCCAAACCGCGCTGGCGCGCCCGCAGTTGGCGCTTGCCAGGCTGGTGCAACATCGTGCAGGCGCTGCCAGGTGGCTGGATCGGGCAAGGCCAGCACGGTCGCTGGCATTGCGGCGCCGTCGTGACGGTGGCTGGCCAGCGCCAGCGCGGGCCACAGCGATGCCAGCAGCAGGCAGGCCACGCTGGCGCGCACGACGGCGTACGGGCTGGCCGCAGCGACGCTGGCGCCGGGCCGGGCGGCGGATGGCGCGGCGCGCGCCAGTGGCAATTCGCTCCAGCGCGCGGCCAGCCAGAACAGCAGTAGCACCACCACGCCGAAGAACAGCCAGCCATAGATCAGGTGGTCGACGCCCACGGCCAGGCGCATATTGCTCAGGTGACCCAGCATCACGATCAGGTAGGCGCGCACGCCATTGGCCAGGATGGGCACCAGCAGGGCGGCGACCATGACGGCCAGGCGCCGCCCCATGCTGTGGAAGTGCACATGGGCGTACAGGGCGCCCAGGGCCAGCGCGGCAATCAGGTAGCGCAAGCCGCTGCACGCTTCCACCACCGACCAGTTACCGGTAGGCAGCGAAAAATTGCTGCCATCGCGAAACACGGGCACGCCCGTCCATTGCAGCGCGGTCACCGTGAAGGCGGCCGTGAAGTCGATCAGGGGTTCCAGAAAGACTTCGCCAAACGGTACGGCGAGAAACAGGTACGCCAGTGGAAAAGCCAGCAGGCGCACGGCCGGCCAGCCGAGGATGGCCAGCACGCAGGCGGGCAGCATGGCCGTGGCTGCATATTGTTCCACCACGGGCACGTTGGCGGCGTCGGCCAGCAGCCAGGCCAGGCCCAGCGCCCCCAGCAGCAGCAAGCCTGGCCGCGACGGCTGGGGCGCCAGCGCGGCCAGGCGGGCACGCTGGCGCCAGGCCAGCCAGCAACTGATGGGAACGATCAGGAAACCGTGCGCGAACGTCTGCGAGCGGGCCCATAATTCCACCATCGACCAGAAAGTGGCGTGGTACAGCAGCACGATGGCGGCCAGGGCCAGCAGCAGGGCGGCATGGCGCCGGTATTCGCCATGCGGCAGGACGGCCGCATCCGGCAAGCGTGCCGCCTGGTCGAGCAAGAGGCTCATGTGGATATCTCCCCCACGGGCTGCGTCGGCGCGGCGACGCCGCTGCCGGCCGTCTCCTCCTCGGCAGGCAGGCCCAGCATGGTGCCCAGGCTGCGCAGATTGCGTTCCCAGTCGTAATCCTGCAAGACCAGTTGGCGCGCCGCCGCACCGATGGCCGCACCGCTCCCTTCGGCCGCGCCGCCCTGGGCGTTGCGCAGCACGCGCGCGGCATGGTGGATGAATTCGGCGTCGTCGCGCGCCAGCAGCAGTTCCAGGCCAGGCTGGGCGATGATGCCTTCCAGCGCCTGCGGCGTGGCCAGCACGATTTTGCCCATCGCCATCGCTTCGAGCACCTTGTTTTGCACGCCGCGGGCGATGCGCAGGGGCGCCACGGCCAGCGCCGCGCCGGCCAGGTAAGGCCGGATGTCGGGCACCTTGCCCGTCACCACCACGCCGGCCACCTTGGCCAGCGCCGTCACGGCGGGCACGGGCGCGCTGCCGACGATATAGAACTGCAACTGGGGAAACTGGCGCCGCAGCGCGGGCCAGACGTGGCGCACGAACCATTGCACGGCGTCGATGTTCGGCCAGTAATCCATGGCGCCCGTAAACACCAGCGCCTGCAGGCCCGGTGGATACACGCCGGGCTGGGCCGGCATGGGCGTGAAATACGCCGTGTCGACGCCATTATTCACATGGCCCGTCTTGCGCCGCGCCATCGGCGCGCACTGGCGGAACAGGGCCGCTTCGGCCGGCGAGACGAAGCTGGCGGCCGTGAACTGCTGGGCGATATGGCGCTCGTACTGCAGCAGCAGCTGCGCTTCGCGTCGGTACAGCAGCGACATGGGCCAGGGCTTGCTGTCGCCGTACTGGCGCCATTTGTCGGAATCGACATCGACGAAATCGATCACGCGGTGCAGGGCGCGGCCTGCGCTGCCGTCGATGTATTGCGCCATGGGCCCGGAAAAGGCCAGCGCGTGGCGCACCTTGCCGCCCGATAGCAGGCCATCGACCCATTGCAGCAGGCGCGCATCGCGGTAGTAATGCACGCTCATGGCTTGCCGCGACAGCAGCGCCTGCATGGCGCGCCAGCGGGCCGGGCCGCGCCGCAAGTCGATGAAGCGCGTGCTGGCGCACAGGGCGGCCACGGTTTTCGCATGTTGCCAGTCGTCGTCATCGTCGATGAAACAAGCGAGGTGCACGCGGAAATGCCGGCTCAGGTACTGCAGCATGTGCCACGAGCGTATCTTGTCGCCCTTGTTGGGCGGATACGGCAGGCGGTGGGCGAGGAATAGAAGCTCATGCATGGTTAGCCCAGTTGCCGCACGATATGCGGCCCCAGCAGGTTGGCCAGCGGCAGCGGCAGGCGGCGCCAGACGCGGATGAACAGGGCGTACTTGGGATTGAGCGGGTTGACTTCCGGCAAGGCCGTGGCGCGCACCAGCTGGTAGGCATACGGCAGGGGCTGCGGCGTAAAACCCCAGTTTTTCTTGAAGTCGTAGGCGCCCGTGCCCAGCTTGCTGCGGCCGAAATCGAACAGGCGGCAGCCGCGTGCGCAGGCGCGGCGCATCGCTTCCCAGTACATGAAGTCGTTGGCTCCCGTGCTGCGCGCCAGCGGCGTGCCGCCGCCGTAATACGGCAGCACTTCATCGCGGAAATAAAATAGCAGCACACTGGCCTGCGCCTGCTGGCCGTGATACACGGTGAGGATGTCGCAATCGGTGCCGAAGACCGTGCGCAGCAGGGCAAAATGGCGGCGCGCGAAGACGGGCGTGCCCAGCCGGTGCACGCTGGCCGCGTAGATCGGGTAGAAACGTTCGAGGTCATGCTCGACGGCGCTGTGCAGGCCGGCCGCCATGGCCTTGCGCACGACGGCGCGCTGCTTGCGCGGTATCGCCAGCAGATTCTGTTCGGCATCCGGGTGCAGGGGACGGCGGAAGGTTGCGTACAGGGGTTTTTGCAGCCAGCACGCAGCCGCGCTCTGCTGCGCATTGTCCGACGCATTGTCCTCCACCTCGCGCCAGCGGTATTCCAGGTGCCCCACGCCGAGGCGCCGCGCCAGCGCCTGCGCGGCGCCGTCGAGGGCCAGTCGGACGGCCGCGCTGCCGCCGGCGATGCCGCCATACACGCAAAACGGCAGCGAGACGAGGGACGAGCCGAACAGACGGCTGCGCAGATGGGCCAGCGGCAGCACGCCGGCGATGCGCCCGTCTTGTTCCGCGTACAGGAAATGGCTGTCATGGCGGAAACCTTGTTGCATGATGGTTTGCCAGCCGGCGCGGTGAAAGAAGGTGGACTCGGGACACGCCTCGACAAAGGCATCCCAGCGCGCATGTTCATGCGCCTGCAGCGAACGCACGGCAATGGCGGCGCTGGACGGCGCTTGGTCGGGAGCAAGGCTGGCCTCGTGCATCATGTGCCTTCCAGAAAAATACGGTCCATGCGGTCCCAGGAGAAATCGCCCGTCAGGCGCGCCAGCCGCGCTTCCATGCGCCCCAGGTTCAAGTAGTGGCGAAAGCGCGTCTTCGCGCTCAGGCCGGGCGGGCGCGGCTGGCCGGGATCGAGTTCCCAGGGATGAAAATAGAATATGCCAGCTTGCCCGTCGCGCGAATTGATGCGTCGCAAAAGCCAGCGCGACAGTGCATACGGCATCAAGCGAAAATAGCCGCCGCCGCCGGCCGGCACGTTGCGTCCGCGCAGGCGCACGGTGCTGACGGGCAGTTCCAGCACGCCTTGCGGCCCCCGCGGACGCCAGGCGAAGCGGGGAGACTCGGGCATGCCGTAGTGGTCGTGGCGGATCGGGTAGATGCTGGAACTGTAGCGG
The DNA here is from genome assembly GCF_051380895.1 of Janthinobacterium breve. Lineage (NCBI taxonomy): Bacteria > Pseudomonadati > Pseudomonadota > Betaproteobacteria > Burkholderiales > Oxalobacteraceae > Janthinobacterium > Janthinobacterium breve. Next base: position 108,510 of record NZ_JBNYXY010000007.1, read on the forward strand.
TAGCCCGCCTCCTGCAGCACGTCGAAGGCCCACAGATTGGCCGTGCCGATGGAAAAGCTGGGCGCCCGGTAGCCGTGCACGGCCAGCCCCGTCAATTGCTCCAGGATGGTCTTGCTGTGGCGCACATCGTCGGTGAACTGCGCAGCCGACTGTTCGCAGGCGCGCAGGTGCGCATAGCCGTGGCTGGCCACTTCATGCCCGGCGCCGGCCACGCGGCGCAGCATGGCCGGATAGCGCTCGGCGATCCAGCCTAATGTAAAAAAGGTGGCGTGGATGCGGCGCTCTTCCAGCAGCAACAGGATGCGCTCGATGTTCGCCTCGATCCGGCATTCCAGGCGGGGCCAGTCGGCGCGCGCGATGTGCGGCGCGAAGGCGGACACCTGGAAATAATCTTCCACGTCGATGGTCAGGGCATTGCGTAAAATCACGGGTGCCGTCATGTCGCGCCCCGGCGCGCCGCCAGCCAGGGCGCGATCACGGCGGCGATGCGCGTGGCTGCATGGCCATCCCACAGGGGCGGAATGCGGCCCCGCTTGCCGCCCGTCTCCAGGATGGCAAGCGCCAGCGCCAGGATGGCGGCCGGGTCCGTACCGGCCAGGGTATTCGTGCCGTCGCTGACGGTGACGGGCCGCTCCGTATTGTCGCGCAGGGTCAGGCAGGGCACGCCCAGGGCCGTGCTTTCTTCCTGGATGCCGCCCGAATCGGTCAGTACCAGGCGCGCCTCCTGCATCAGGCCCAGCATTTCCAGGTAGCCCAGCGGCGGCAGGCAGACGATGTCCTGCCGCGCCAGCAATGCTTCCAGGCCCGCCAGGCGCAGGCCGGCCAAGGTACGCGGGTGGATGGGAAACAGCAGCGGCAGCTGGCATGACAGTTGCCCCAGCGCCTGCAGCAGCGCTTCCAGCTGCAGCGCGTCATCCACGTTCGATGGCCGGTGCAGGGTCAACAGGCCGTAGGCGGGCGGGCAAGCGTGGCCGTGGGCGCGCAGGGTGGTGGCGGGCTTTACGGCGCGCGGCAGCTGCTGCCGCAGGCTGTCGATCATGACATTGCCCGTGAAGTGGATGAGCTCGGGGGCGATGCCTTCGCGCAGCAGGTTGGCGCGCGCGCCTTCCTCGCTCGTCAGCAGCAGGCTGGCCAACTGATCCGTCAGCACACGGTTGATTTCCTCGGGCATGCGCCGGTCGCCGCTGCGCAGTCCCGCCTCGACGTGGATCACGGGCGTGCCGCGCTTGGCCGCCACCAGTGCGCAAGCCAGGGTGGAATTGACGTCACCCACCACCAGCACGCAATCGGGCGCCAGCGCCGGATGGGCATCGAGTACGGCATCGAAGCGGCGCATGATTTCGGCCGTCTGCTGCGCGTGATTGCCGGAGCCGACGTCGAGGGCGATGTCGGGCGCGCGCAGTTCCAGATCGGCAAACAGCTGGGCGTTCATGGCCGTGTCGTAATGTTGCCCAGTATGCAGTAATGTCACGCGCACATCAGGCGCCTGGCGGGCCAGGGCGGCCAGGATGGGGGCCATTTTCATGAGGTTGGGGCGCGCGGCGACCACGCACAGCAGGTGCGCCGGCGCACCGGACGGAAGCGAAGGATGGGACATGCTGGACATGCTGCGGCCTCCTTAGAATTGCATGGTGAGCGTGGCGCTGACGCCGTTTTCGCGGTAGTCGCCGCCCTGGTTGCTGGTGTGCCGCATGTGCCGCACGTCGATGCTGGCCGTCATGTTCGGCTGCAGGATGCGCGTGTAGCCCGCCGTCACGGTGATGTTGTTGTCGCGCCGGGGCACGCTCAGCGAGCGCACGCTGGCGTAGCCGGCATTGACATTCATGCTGGTGCGCGAACTGGTTTGCCAGCTCCAGCCCAGGTTGCTGCTGACCTGGCGCGTGCGGTCTTCGCTGCCGAACTCCATGCCAGGCAGCAAGGCGCTCTCGATGCCGCTGGCCGTTTGCGCCGTGCGGTCGACGGCCGTGACGCCGACGACCATCGTGCTTTTCGCCGTGGCGCGCGCCATCGTCAGCTGCAGCTGTTTTTGCAGGAAATAGCGGTGGCTGAAGTAATTGATGGCGCCCCGTTCCGGCCCCAGCTTGTTGGCGTAGCGCAGGAAGGCAGCGATGCGCAAGCGCCTGTCGCGCGCATTGGGAAAGATGCCACTCCATAGTTGATCGAGCAGCTGGCCCGCGTCGCGGTCGCCCAGGCGCGAAAACTGCGTGGGCAGGGTGGTGATGTTTTCGCTGTAGCTCAGTTGCCAGTTGGTATGGCGCTGCAGGAATGTGGCATCCAGGCTGTAAGTGTTGCCAAAAAAGCGCTTGCCCGTACTGAAGGCCACGCTGGTGCGCGGCGACGGCGTCCACACGCCACCCAGCGACCAGAAGCGGCCTTCGGGCGCCTTGCCGGTGCTCGATAGATAGCCTTCCTTTTCCGTGCCGCCGCTGGCCGTGGCCGCCCATTTTCTGCCGAACGGATAGCGCAGGCCCACGCTGCTGCGCTGCATGCGCACGGGCGCCAGCTTGCTGTCCTGCGTGCGGCGCACGTCGTGACTGGCGTTCCAGGTCCAGCCATTGCCGCGCGGCTCGCCGCTGAGCAGCAATTCCACTTCATCGCTGTGTACTGACAGCAATTCGCCGCTGGCTACCGTATTGCGCGTGTAGCGCAGTTCGGCCGTGGCCAGGCCGCGGAAGCGGTGGCGCAGGTAGGGGCTGATGCCGGTGGTGTGCACCGTGCTGGTATTGTCCGTGTCGGGCAGCTCGTCTATCAGTTGCGGGCCGAACGGCGAGATGTTGCGCCGGCTCACACTGGCGTCCGCATCGATGAAGAACCAGTCCTGCACCAGTTCGGCGTCGGCCGAGGCGCGCAAATCGTGATTATCGCTATTGCCGCGCTGCCCCGAGAGGAATTTGTGCCAGCTGTAATCGAGGTTCACGCGCAGGCGCGGGCCTGTGCCGATGAGGGCGATGGCGGGCGCGATTTCCGTGATGAAGTCCGATTGCGCCTTGCCGGGCGGCGCGCGCAGCGCATTGTCCGTATAGCTCTCGCGCAGGCGCAGCGAGGGTTTCACCAGCCAGTCGACAGCAAAGGCCGGCAGGGGCAGCAGCAAAGATAGCAAAGGCAGCAACGGCGGCAGCGAAACCCGGCGGCTAGTCGTAATAGCCATAGCCGTAGTAGTCGTTGCCGGGGAACGATTTGGTCTTGTTGTAGATCAAATGTATGTGTTCGCACGAGTCGATCTGGCGCAGCGCTTCCTTGACGGCGTGCTGGGTCGTCGTTTCTGCCTCGACCACCATCACCACCTGGCCCATCTGTCCCACCAGCGCGTGCGCTTCGCTGGTGATCAGCAGCGGTGGCGAGTCGAAGACGACGACGCGGTCGGCGTAGCGGCTGGCGATCTCGGCCAGCAGCCTGCTCATGGCCCGGCTGGCCAGCAATTCCGTCGCATGCTTGTTGCTGCGCCCGGCGGGCAGGATGCGCAGATTGGCCACATTGGTTTTCAGGATCACGTCCGCCATGGCCAGCTGCGGGTCGAGCAGTACGTCCATCAGCCCCGGCTCAGGCGACAGGCCCAGCACTTTCAGCACGGACGGGCGCGCCACGTCGGCATCGACCAGCAGCACCGTGATATCCATTTCCATGGCGATGCTCATGGCCAGGTTGACGGCGCAATACGTCTTGCCTTCGCCGGGCATGGCGCTGGTGACGACGATCAGGTTGCCGTGGCGGATGGCCTCGGCGCCGCTGGCGCGCGCCTGGCGCAGCAGCGGGCGCTTGATGATGCGGAAATCTTCGGCCACCGAACTGCGTCCGCCTTCCTGCGTGAGCATGCCTTGCTCCGATAGCCGGGCCAGGTTCAGGGGCCGGTACTGGGGGTTGCCGGCCGCCGCCAGGGTGTCCGCGCCGTCGGTGTCATTCGCGCTGTCCGCTGCGTACGGCGCGGGGGCTTCGGCGACGCCCAGGATGAGGGGTTCCTGCCTGCCGCTGTCCTTGCTGCTGCGCTCCTTGCTGGTCATCGTCGCTCCCGTGGCGTGGTCTAGAATTTGAGCAGCGCAGCCGTCATGACCCCGCCGTACAGCACGAACAGGCTGCCCAGGCAGCCGGCAAAGCCATAGCGGGCGCGGCGGCGGCGCACCTGCTGCAGCGGCGTCCAGTTCATCGATACCGTGCCCAGCACGTTCAAGCCCGTGGCATCGCGAAGTTCGGCGGGGCTGAGGAAGGTGGGGCGCACCTGGCTGATCAAGAGGGCCGTGGCGATGCCGGCCACCAGGCCCGCGCCCAGCGCCGCGCTGAACAGCAGCGGACGGTTCGGGCCGACGGGCGCATATTGCACCGTGGGCGGGTCGATGATCTTGAAGGCCATCATCTCGGTGGTGGAACTGAGTTCGCCCGACAGCTTGGCCGCTTCGCGCCGGCCGATCAGCTTTTCATAGTTTTCCTTGTTGATGATGTAGTCGCGGTTCAGTTGCGCCAGCTGCGATTCCACCTCGGGCACGGCATTGCTTTGCGCCAGCAGGCGCTCATTGCGCGCGTTGTATTCCTGCACGCGGGCGCGGATGGCGGCCACCTTGGCGTCCGCGTCCGTCAGCGCCACCTTCAGTTGCTGCAGCATGGGGCTGTAGTTCTTGCCCGGGTCGCCGGATGCCGTTTTCAGCTTGCTTTCCTCGATCTTGCGCTCTTCCAGTTGGGCAATGAGGCGCTTCGAGGCGATGATGTCGGGATGCAACTCCGTAAATTGCATGCGCAGGCTGTCGAGGTTCTTGTTGAGTGAGGCGATGCGCTCGTCGAGTTCCGGATTCGTGATGGCCGCCGCGTTCGGCTCCAGGTCGAGTACGGGCTCGTCGCCCTCGATCTGGCTCAGGATGGCCTTGCGCGATTGTTCCGCCTCGACCAGTTCCAGCTTGGCATTGTTCAGGCTATCGGATGACATCAGCAGCTGGCTGCCATAGTCGATGCCCTGGCGCGGCAGCAGCAGGTTGTTGCGGATCTTGAATTCCTTCACCAGGTTTTCCGCCGCGCTCAGCTTGTCCTCGTAATTCTTGATCTGCTCGTCGATGAATTGCACGGCTTTCTGCGAATCGCCCTTCTTGCCCTGGAAACTGCCTTCGACAAAGATGGTCAGCAGGCTTTGCACCACGTCGCGCACCAGCTTCGGGTCGCGCCCGCTGTAGCTGATGGTGTAGATGTCGTAGGCGTTGGTGCCGGTGATCTTGATGCGGCTCATCAGCTCATCGAGCCGGGCTTCGTGTTCGCCCACGGTCTTCGAATCGAGGTCGAGATCGACCATGCGCATGACGCGCTCCACGTTCGGGCGGCTGAGCAGGGTGCGGCTCATGATGGCCACCTGTTGTTCCGTGTTCGGCACGCTGGTCATGCCGGCCAAGAGCGGCTTGAGGATGGTTTGCGTATCGACAAACACGCGCGCCGACGTCTGGAAGTCGTCGGGCAGGGTGATCACCTTGATGAAGCCGACTATCGCCACCAGCCACGCCACCAGCACCGCATGCCAGCGGTACTTCCAGATGCCTTTCAGGCTGGAAAGCAGTTGCTGTATCAATTGCTCCATGTCGCTTCCTTCTGGTGACGGTGCTGCACGGTCGATGGCTGGGCGGCGCGGACAACGGCGTCTTGCAAGAAATGCTTGCCTGTTGAGTAAGCAAAGTATAGGGCGCCTGTCGAGCAAGATTTCCCAAGATGATTGCTTCTTGATACGCCTCAAGGTTCACTTGCCGGGTTTTAATAATCATAGGAAGTTCGCGGCCCAGGCTGGTTCTGCGGGGCCGGCCATGGACGCGTCATCGACTCGAAGAGGTCCCGCATGAATCCGTTTCGCCGTGCATTTGTCTGCCACACGCTGGTACTGGCGGCTAGCGCCAGCTTGCTGGGGGGGCTGCCGCACACGCTATCCGCTGGCGCCGGCCGACGACAGCGCGCCCATGCACGATTACCTGATCGGCCCTGGCGACTCCGTCAACATCATTGTCTGGCGCAATCCGGAAGTGTCGCTGACGGTGGCCGTGCGGCCGGACGGCAAGATCACCACGCCGCTGTTGGAGGATCTGGCCGCCAGCGGCAAGACCTCGACCCAGTTGGCGCGCGACATCGAGCAAGCCCTGGGCAAGTTCATCCAGCAACCGGTGGTGACGGTGATTGTCACCAATTTCTCGGGCCCGTACGGCGAGCAGATCCGGGTCATCGGCGAGGCGGCGAAGCCGCAGGCGCTGCCGTACCGGCTGGGCATGTCGCTGATGGACGTGCTGATCGCCGTCGGCGGCATCACTGACTTTGCCGCCGGCAACAAGGCCAGCATCATCCGCATGCGCGACGGCAGCCAGCAGCAGCTGGGCGTGCGCCTGGAGGACCTGCTCAAGCATGGCGATATTTCCGCCAACGTCATGATGCGGCCGGGCGACGTGCTGTTGATACCGGAGAGCTTCTTTTAGTAGCGATCTCAGCAATGTCAAAACAGCACATATATTTGTCTTTTTGTACTTTTCGGCAAATTTCAGCGTGCATTTTTGCTATCTAAAGATAAATTTCTTCTGTTTTTTTAGCTGATGTTGGGAACTTTTCTGGTTTTTTTCTTGTCACAAGGCATTGGCTTCAGTCCGTCTCGACGGCGGCCGATGAACGTGAGGACAAGATGAGCTTTCAAGATGAACCCATTATTTCCTTCGACACGCCAGGCACCTTCAGTGACCTGGTAGTGGGCGAGGGGCAGATCGACCCGGCCATGGAGCACGAGCTCGACCTGCAGCGTTTTCATATCCGCATGGCCAATTCGCGTGGCCGGCGCGAAGCGGCCAGTTTGCTGATCCGCAAGATGTACGGCTGGCGCGGCTATGCCGTCGATCCCGGCATCGCGCATGCACTGAATAAAATCACCCTGTTTGCGGAAACGGCGGGCTCCACCGTCGGCACCATGACCTTGTGCCTGGACAATGACGAGACGGGCTTGCCCGCCGATGAAAACTTCCGCGACAAGCTCGACGTGCTGCGCGAGCAGGGCCGGCGCCTGTGCGAACCGTCGCGCCTGGCCATCGACAAGGGCGTGAGCAAGCGCGTGTTTGCGGCGCTGATTCATATTTCTTATATCTATGCCCACAATATTCATGGCTTTACGGATTACGTGATTGAAGTTAATCCACGCCATGTGGTGTTTTACAAGCGCATGCTCGGTTTCAAGGATTTTGGCGGCGAGCGAGAGTGTACGCGCGTGGGGGCGCCGGCCGTGCTGCTGCGCCTGGACCTCGATTACATGGGGGCCCAGATCAGCAAGTACGGCGGCATGATGGAACAGCATGGGGGTGAACGATCGTTTTACCCCTTTTTTTTTCCGACATGGGATGAACCCGGCATCACCGACCGGCTCAGGCAGGGGCGCAACTGACACTCATTTATTTTTCAGCATGATCGCCTGCATGTGGCTGCCCGGAATCGCATACGTGATGCCGCTGGGTGCGCTGATGGCGGCCTCTTTCAAGCCTTTGACATACACCATATTAACGATGCCGTAGACGAGACCGGTCTCGGGATCGAACAGGGGGCTGCCGCTGCTGCCCGGATATGCCGTCGCATCCAGCTGGAACACGATGTACGGTGTTTTTTTTAGTTGCGCCAGGCGCCGCGGGTCGAGGCGCTGCGCATTGTCGCTGGGCGTGACCACCGGCGTCAGCGACGACACGGTAGCGCGGTGCGTGACGTGATGTAAGCCCAGCAAGGCTCCCAGAGGAAATCCCGTAAACGCCATGGCCTGGCCTTCGCGCACCGTGGCCGCGTCGCCCAGCGCCAGGGCAGGCAGCGGCGCGCCCGCCAGGCGCAGCAAGGCCAGGTCGTGTTCCGTGTCCAGCACCTGCACTTTGGCCTGACGGAATTGCGCCGTCTCGCCCTGGCCCGTGAGAATGCCGATGACTTCGTCCGGATTGGCGTCGAGCAGTTTCTGGATCACGTGGGCGCAAGTCAGCACGCTCAAGCCGTCGCCCGCCACGAAGCCCGTGCCGATGAAGTTCAAGGGCGGCGTGCGCGTCTTTTGCAGGCTGCCCACGCCGACGATGGACGGTTTGATGCGCGCAATGACTTGCGTCAGGGCGTCGTCGGCACGGCAGGGCGCGCTGGCCAGGGCAAGGCAGGACAGCAGGGCGGAGGAGAATGTCAACGGCAGGGCTTTCATGGCGGCGCACTTTCAGCTGGACGAGGTGGCGGGGGTGGCGGGGGCTGCAGCAGCGCGCACAGCAGCATCAGGTAGCACAACAGGGCAATGCGCGGCACGTCGAGCAGGCTGTCGAACAGGCCGACGACGAGAAAACCCAGCAGGGCGGCGGCCCAGGCCAGCGCGCCCTGGTCGCCTCGCGCGGCCTGGCGCAACAGGCGCAGGCCGGCCAGGGCCAGCAGGCCCAGCATGGACAGTGCGCCGCACCAGCCCGTTTCCACCAGCAACTGCAGCGCCAGGCTCTTGATATGCCACGGCAGGTGATGGTGGTCGCTGCTGAAAAACCAGTAATTATTTGCCTGCGTAAAGCTTCCGTTGAGTATCAATTCCTCGCCGCCGGGCGCACGCAGGCTCAGATTGTCGACCTCGATCACGGACGAGGTGGCCGTGCCGCTGGCCGCCAGTTCCAGCTGCACGGGCGGGCGCAGCAGCCAGGCGCCCGCGCCCAGCCATCCGCTGTCGAACGGCACTGCATAGTGCTGCCACGCCGCCACCGGACTGCCAAGTGGCGGAGGGTGCAGGCGCAGGGGGATATTCACGCAACCTTGTGCATATAGTAATTGCCTCTGGCACAGGCGCACCAGCAGCACGGGCATCGGGCCGCTTCTACGCGCGTCGAGCGCCAGCGTGTAGCGCGTGGCCGGCTGCACCGGCAGGCGTTGCAGCAGCCGCAGCAGTTCGCCGTAACCGGCGCTGTAGCCGGGACTGGCCAGGCGGACAAAAGTGTTGCCGGAGTTACCAGACGCGCCCTTTTCTTGCGCATAGGCGATGCTGGCCGGCACCTCGCGCCCGGGATTGTGCCAGTAATACGTGGCGGGAAAGCTGCCCAGGCCCATGCCGAACAGCTGATCGCCCCAATCGGATGGCTGCATGGCCAGCACTTGCCGCCAATGGCGCAAGCGGCCTTGCATGTCGAAGGCGGTGGTGGCGAAACGTTCGGTGGCGTAATAGCTGGCCGAGACGGGTATGGCCAGCAACAACAGGATGCCGGCCGCGCCCGCCATGCTCAGGCTGGCGCGGTCCAGCCGCCATAACGGCGGGCGCAAGCGTCCATTGCACAGCATCAGCATGGCCAGCAGCACGACCAGGCAGGCCGGCGCCAGGGCCGGTGGTCCCGCCCAGTGCCAGCCTATCCAGACGAGATTGCACGCCAGCATGGTCCACGCCATCATCGCCAGGCTCAGCCTGGCAGGGCCTTTGCCGGCAGCGCCGCCCGGCCGGAGGGGGCCGGGCAATAGCATCGCCGCCAGCAGCGCGGCCGCCAGCAGGAACAGGAAATACGGGCCTTTCAGCCAGCCGGCGGCCTGGTGGCCGGCCCCTTCCGGCCACCAGCTGGCCAGCAGCCCCTGCAGGCACAGCGCGCACAGCAGGCTGGCCGGCGCCAGGCGCCACGGCAAGGGTCGCGCCGCCAACACGAAGCTGGCCGCCAGCAGGACCACGGCGGCGAGCAAGCCCCGGTAGCCGGCCACGCTGAACATGGACACGAGCAGGACGGTGCCCAGTCCGGCCAACAGCAGCCTCAGCAAGAGTTTTCCCATTGGTCGCCGGCCCGTCGGGCGCCGCGCCGCGCCGTGGCCTGTGCGCAGGATCTGCCACAAGGCCAGCAGCATGGCCGCTGCCAGGGCCGCGTATAGGCCACGTGAAAAAGTGGTACATGCCGCGTGCAGGGCCAGCGCCAGCAGCAGCAAGGCCAGCGCCGCCTGCCAGCGGTTGCGCGCGCGCGCCAGCCACAGTCCCGCAAATGGCAGGCTCAGGGCCAGATAGCCGTCCAGCGCGGCGCCGCCCGTGTGCATGGCGGAAAACGGCGCCGTGATGCGGTAGTCGCTGGACAGGTTCATCAGGCCGGGAAACACGGCCCGCTCCCACAGCGCGAACAGGGACACCATGGCCAGCCCGGCCAGCATGCCTGGCAGCGCGTAGCGGCGCAGGGCGGACGCGTCGCCGTCGCGCAGCAGCATCGGCAGCAGCAGCATGCTCCAGGCCCAGGCCTTGCCCAGCCGCAAGCTATTGTAAGGGCTCAGATAATTGTCCCAGGCATACACGTCGAGGGGGGGCAGCGGAAGCAGGCCGCGCAGCAGCGCCGCCAGCCAGGCCAGGCTGCACAGCAGCAGGCAGGCGCGGGCGGCGGGCGAAAGCTGCGCCGCTGCAGGCCGGGCCCGCCCGCCTAGGCGCCAATAGCCGCAAGCCACCGTCAGCAACAGCAGCACGTCGATTTCTTCGAGGAAGAACCAGCCCGTCCACGGCGCCAGGTCCAACACGGGCAGCAAGGCGGGCAGGCAGAACAGCCAGCAGGCGGGACGCCAGCACAGCAGCAGGAAATAGGCGGGCAGCAGGGCGGCAAACAGCAGGCCGGGCCAGCCGTGGTCCAGCGGATAATGGTGCAAGGCCAGCATGCCGCCCGCACCCGCCAGCAAGGCCAGCAGCCGCAGCGCCAGGCCGGGCAGGGCCGCGTGCGCCAGCATGGCCTAGAGCTGGGTCAGCAAGGCCTGCGCCTCGGCCCGCTGCGGGAAGTCCTTGTTGGCGGCCAGCAGCTGCTCCAGTTGCTTGCGCGCCCCCGGCTTGTCGCCCGATTTCGCCAGCGCCGCGCCCAGGTGATACTGGATGTCGGGCGACTTCGGCGCCAGGCCGGCCGCCTTGCGCAGCAGGGTGGTCGCGCGCTTGACGTCGCCCTGTTCCAGCACGATCCAGCCCAGGGTGTCGAGCACGATGGGGTTGTCCGGCACCAGCTTGAGCGCCTGCTCGGCCGTCGCCTGCGCGCGCGGATCTTTTTCCTGCTGATACGCCCACGCCAGGTCGTTCAGCGCCGCCAGATTGGCCGCGTCCTTGGCAACGATGTACTGCAGCTGTTCGATGGCCGCGCGATATTGCTTTGCCGCCAGCTTGGCGCCGGCCAGGTAGGTGCGCACGCCCAGGTCATCGGGCTTGTCCTTCAGCCAGGCCGCCATGCGTGCATCGGCCTCGCGCACCTGGCCCGAAGCCAGCAAGGCGCGGTACAGCTGCACCTGCATGGGGCCGATCTGGCTGATCTGGAGCGCGTGTTCGTACTGCTTGACGGCTTCCTGCGGCAATTTCTGCGCCATCAGCACGTCGCCTTCGAGCTTGTAGCCGGCCGCCAGCTTCGGCTGTTGCTGCTGCACCTGGCGCGCCACGGCCAGCGCGTCGTGCTGGCGGTTCAGCGACAGCAGCAGACTTACTTCGACCACGCGCGCTTCGAGCAGGGTGGGATCGAGCGCCTGCGCCCGCTTGACGGCTTGCAGCGCATTGTGGCCGTCGCCCAGTGCCATGTGCAGGCTGGCGATGCGCATCTGCAGCGGCGCCGACGTCGTCTGCAGGCTGGCCAGCTTGCTGTAGCTGTCGAGCGCCGCCCGCGTCTGGCCGGCGCCGTATTCGACCTGCGCCCGCATGGCCAGCGCGTCGGCGTCGTCCGGGTGGCCCGACTGCAGGGTGCGCGCCAGTTCCAGCGCCTTGTCGGGCGCGCCCGTCTGCAGGTAAAAGTTACTCAGCAGCAGGGCCGGCGCGACGGCGTCGGGATTGTCGCGCTGGGCCCGCTCCAGCCAGCGCCGCGCCTCGTCCGTCTTGCCTTGCGCGGCGGCCAGCTTGGCCAGCGCCGCGCACAGGTCGGCATTTTTCGGCGCTTTCGCCAGCGCCCGCTCGAAGCGCTGTTTCGCTTGTTCCGGCTTTTTCCCGGCCAGGTCGATCTGCGCCAGGTTGTTCAAGGCGGGTAAATAAACAGGGGCCACCCCCAGGGCTTGCTCGAAACTGGCGCGCGCGGCGGGCACGTCGCGCAAGGCCATGTAGACGCCGCCTTTCAGGTTCAGCAGCAGGGGATTCGTGCCTTTCTGCTGCTGTTCCAGCATCTTGACAGTGGCCAGGGCCTTGTCGTTCTGTTTGTTGCGCAGCAAGGTCATCACCAGCATGGTGCCCACCTGCGGCGTGCTCTTGTCGAGCATGCTGGCGCGTTCCAGTTCGTCGATGGCACGGCTGTTCTCGCCCATGCCCAGGCGGCTGATACCGAGCGCCGCATGCAGCCTGGCCGTGTCCGGCGCCAGGGTATTGGCCTTTTCGAAATACGCCGTCGCCTTGTCGTACTGGCGCGCACGCAAGTGGGCTTCGCCGGCCAGCGACAGCAGTTCCACGTCGTCGGGAAAGGCGGACAGCACGGGCAGCAGCAGGTCGAGGGCCGCGTCCGTCTTGCCGCGCATCAATTCGATCGATGCCATCATCTTGAGCGCGTACAGATGTTTGGGATAGACGGCCAGGAAGCGCTGCAGATAGCTTTCCGCCAGTTGCGGCGAACCCAGTTTCAGCTGCACGGCGCCGGCCAGCAGGATGGACGGCATGTGCTCGGGCGCCACCTTGAGCACCAGTTGCAACGATTGCAGGGCCGCCTTGTTCTTGCCCTGGCGGAAATCGAGCAGCGCCTGGGTCTGCAGCAGGCCCAGGCTGTTGGGCGCCGTCTTGCGCGCCGTGACCAGCTGGGCCGCCGCTTCCAGGTAGCGGTTTTCCACGATATCGAGGTTGGCCAGGTCGATATGGGCCTGGGTATTGTCCGGCTTGAGCTTGAGGATCTGCATGTAGGCGAGCCGCGCCGCCCCGTTCTTGCCTTGCAGGCGCTGCAGGTCGCCCTGCAGGCGCAAGGCATCGAGGTTGGCGGGCGCGCTTTTCAAGGCTTGCGCCAGCAGCAGCTCGGCCGCCGTCACCTGCTGCTCCAGTGCCGCCAGACGCGCCAGGCCCAGCAGGGCCTCGACCTGGCCCGGATGGGTTTCCAACAGGCGCGCAAACACGGCGCGCGCTTCGTCCTGGCGGCCCAGGGCCAGCAGGGCATCACCGCGCAGGGCCAGCACAACTGGCGGCTGCGCCGCATCGTCGGCGATCTCGGCCAGTACCTTGTCGAACTGGCCCAGCATCAGCCAGGCCTTGCCCAGCAATGGCATCACGCGCTGCGATGCCAGCCCCAGCGACTTCGCCTTGCGCAATTCTTTCTCGGCAGACAGCGCCTCGCCCGTGTCGATATAGATGCTGCCCAGCAGCAAGCGGGCCGCCCCGTTGTCCGGCTCCTTTTGCAGCAGGTTCTTCAACTGGATGATGGCGGCGCGCGCCTCGCCCTTCTGGCGGTACTGCTGGGCGTCGGCCAGCAGGGACTCACTGCTCTGCGTGCCGTGGCACCCCGTCAGCAAGGGCAGCAGCAGGGTGCAGCACAGCGCGGCGGCCGGCAGGCCAGGAAAAGGGTGGGGCAGGGAACGGGCCATGGAAATCTCCGGTAGCGGCGTGCATGAGGGATGGGCATGGCCTAGCTTAAAAAGATGGCCGCCGCTCTCCTTGATTGCGCTCAACAAGCCGCCGATTCTCCTCGCCCGGGCTTGCCGCTGCTCCTGGTTCCTTGTTCCCGCTCAAGAATGGCCGGGCCGGCGACCGTAGAATTTCCCGGACGGCGATGCTCAGGCCGCAACTATTTGGAGCGATGCATATGGACAGCAGCGTGGATAGCAAGTCGAACGTGGTGGCGGTGGTGGGGCTCGGTTATGTCGGCTTGCAGCTGGCCGTCGCGTTTGGCATGCGCCAGCGCACGATCGGCTTTGACTTGTCGGCACGCAAGGTGGAAAGTTACCGCAACCATGTCGACCCCACGGGCGAAGTGAGTACGGAACAGCTGCGCTCGGCGCAATGGCTGAGCGTGGGCTGCGATCCGGCCGAGCTGCAACTGGCCGATTTCATCGTCGTGGCCGTGCCCACGCCCGTCGACAGCGCGCACAATCCCGATTTCTCCGCCCTGGCCGGCGCCAGCGCGGCCGTCGGACGCCACATGCGGCGCGGCGCCATCGTCATCTACGAGTCGACCGTGTATCCGGGTGCCACCGAGGAAATCTGCATCCCCATTCTGGAGCAGCATTCGGGCCTGCGCTGGAAGGAAGACTTTCATGTGGGCTTTTCGCCGGAGCGCATCAACCCCGGCGACAAGGCGCACACCCTGCACAGCATCCGCAAGGTGGTCTCGGGTGACGACGCCGCCACCCTGAACAAGGTGGCAGCCCTGTACGAAGGCGTGGTCGAGGCGGGCGTGCACCGGGCCTCGAGCATCCGCGTGGCCGAAGCGGCCAAGGTGATCGAAAACACGCAGCGCGACCTGAACATCGCGCTGATGAACGAGCTGGCCATCATCTTCGACCGCATCGGCATCGACACCCTGGAAGTGTTGCAGGCGGCGGGCACGAAATGGAATTTTCTGCCGTTCCGTCCGGGGCTGGTGGGCGGCCATTGCATCGGCGTCGACCCCTACTATTTGACGCACAAGGCGGAAATGCTGGGCTACCATCCGCATGTGATCCTGGCCGGGCGCCGCATCAATGACGGCATGGCCAAGTTCGTGGCGGAAAAAACCATCAAGGAAATGGTGCGCGCCGGTTTTAAACTGAAGGGCGCGCACGTGAATGTGCTGGGCCTGACCTTCAAGGAAAATTGCCCGGACTTGCGCAACTCGAAAGTGGTCGACATGATCCACGAACTGCAATCGTACGGCGTGCAGGTGCACGTGCACGACCCCGTCGCCGATGGCCACGAAGCGCTGGAAGAATACGGCTTGGCGCTGGAAAGCTGGGAACAGCTGCCGCGGGCCGAGGCCATCATCAGCGCCGTCTCGCACCAGGCCCTGCTGGCCCGCCCGCTGGCCGACTTTCAGGCCAAGGTGCTGGAGAACGGCTGCTTCATCGACATCAAATCGCATTTCGACCCCCGCCCGCTGCAAGACGGCGGCCTGCACGTGTGGCGGCTGTGATGGCGGCCGACGCTGTCGATTCGGCAGCCGATACGGCGCATGGCGCGGCAGACACGGCTTCCGGCGCGTACGCGCTGGCCTGCGCGCAGCTGGTGCAAACGCCGCGGCGCTGGCTGGTGACGGGCGTGGCCGGCTTCATCGGCTCGCACCTGCTGGAAACCTTGCTGCAGCTGGGGCAGGAAGTGCGCGGCCTGGATAATTTCATGACGGGCCACCGCCACAATCTGGAACAGGTGCGCGCCAGCGTGGGCGTAGCGGCGTGGCGGCGCTTTACCTTCATCGAGGCCGATATCCGCGACCCGCAGGCGTGCGCGCGCGCGTGTGGCGCGCCGGCGCACGCCCCCAGCAGTGGCGACGGTGAGGCAGATGGCGGCGGCAGCTTGGGCGAGCACGGCCGTGCCTATCCGGACGGCCCCGTCGCCGTCGATTTTGTGCTGCACCAGGCAGCGCTCGGTTCCGTCTCGCGTTCGCTGGAAGACCCGCTGCTGTGCCATGCTGTCAATGTCAGCGGTTTCCTGAACATGCTGGCAGCCGCGCACGACGCGGGCGTGCAGCGCTTCGTGTACGCCGCGTCCAGCGCCGCCTATGGCGACCACCCGGCCTTGCCGAAGGTGGAGCAGCACATCGGCGCGCCCCTGTCGCCGTATGCCTTGAGTAAATATGTCAATGAACTGTATGCGCAGGTGTACGCGCGCTGCTACGCCATGCAAACGGTGGGGCTGCGCTACTTCAATGTCTTCGGTCCGCGGCAAGATCCGCTGGGCGCCTACGCCGCCGTCATTCCCCGCTGGATTGCCGCCATGCTGGACGACCAGGCCGTGTGCATCCATGGTGACGGCGCCACCAGCCGCGACTTCTGCTTTGTGCATAATGCCGTGCAAGCCAACATCCTGGCCGCCACGCATGCCGATCCGGCAGCCGTGAACCAGGTCTACAACGTGGCCGTCAACGCCCGCACCAGCCTGACGCAGCTGCACGCCACCATGCAGCAGATGTTGCTGGCCGCCCGCCCGCAGCACGTGCCGCTGGCACCGCACTATGGCGAGTTTCGCGCCGGCGACGTGCGCCATTCGCAAGCGGACATCGCCAAGGCGGCCCGCTTGCTCGGTTACGTACCCACGTACGACCTGGCGCAAGGATTGCATCAGACCATCGCCTGGTATGTGGCGCAGGCGGACCGGGCATGAGGTAGAAGCTGGCAGCGCATCCGGTACGTGCTGGCCACACCTGATATGCGCGCGCAGGCGGCACGCATTGTGGCCCGCATACTCATACTATATGTCCAATACAATGCCACACCGGCGCGTTTGCCTGACGCCTAGTGCTGCACGGGCATAGCTGCCGGTGCTGTCGGTGTTGGCGGTTTGGGCGGCTCGGGCACGCCGTCGGTCTTGCTGTGGAGAACATGGGGGGGGCCCCGGAAATCGGCCGTGTGCAGGGTGACGGGGCGGCGCCAGACGCGGGCGATATACGCCAGCACCTGTTCCGCCCGCTCCAGGTCGAGGCCGCGACCATCGCACTGGTGATCGTGGCGCAGCACCAGGCTGCCGTCGTCGTTGAGCAGCGTGACGGCGATGCACGGCGCGCCATAATTGTATTTGGGCGCCAGAATGGCTTCGCGGATAGCCCGCAAGTCGCGGCTGGCCAAGCGCGTTTCGCCGTCGCGGCGGCTTTCATGCACGAACAGGCCCAGGCGGTCAGCCAGTTCCCCGTCCAGATAGTTGCGAATGAAACTGCAATCGTCGTCATCGCGGCAAATCTGGCGAGCCCGTGCCAGTCCTTCGCGCTCGATGATGTGTTCCCACATGCAAAAGCCCAGGTGATAGGGATTGACGGCCAGCGCCTGCTGGTGCTCGCCCGCGTAAGGGCGCACCACGTCAGAATGCGACTTGATGGCGGCCAGATACAGTGCCGGGGGCAGGAAGTCGGCTTCGCGCAGCAGCCGCGCATGCCAGTACGAGGCCCAGCCTTCATTCATGATCTGGCAGGCGTACACGGGATAGAAGTAAAACGACTCTTCGCGCACGGCCAAAAAAATGTCGCGTTCCCAGTCGGCCAGCTCCGGCCCATGGTGGGCGATGAACCACAGCAAGTCGTACTCGGCTTGCGGCGGCACGAGCGGGCGCTGCGCCAGGCGCGCCCTGGCCGCCTCGCGCGCCGCCAGTGCGGCTGCTTCACCGGGCAGGCGCCGGTAGCGTTGTGTAAAGGGATCGTCTGCGGCGGCTTGCTTGCCCGCCACGCCGGCTGGCCCCGATGCCGCGGCATAGGGCGGACGGTGCAGCTCGGCGTGGACGTCCACATGCTGCTCCAGCGCCAGTGCGGCGTCGAGCACGGCTTCCACCTGCTCCTGCCCGTGCTGTTGCAGTGCCGTTTCGAGACGCCGCGCCCGTGCCGCGCTTTGTTCCAGGATGTGCTGGCCCGCCATGGCGCCGAAACGCAGGAACAGGGCATTGCGGCTGGCGAAGTCTGCGTGGCCCAGCACATGCGCTGTGACGAGCGTGTTTTCGGCCACGGAATTGTGTTCTGCCATGTAGGCGTGGCAAGGGTCGCCGGGAAACATGACTTCGAAAATGTGCGAATTGCCCATCTTTTGATGCACGAGCTGGTGGATGTAGCGCACGCCGAACGACCAGTGGCGCATGCGCACGGGCAAGCCATAGATGGCGATCTCGGCCATGAAACTGTCCGGCACCAGTTCGAACTCGACGGGGGAAAATGCCAGGCCCAGTTCCCGCGCCAGCGCTTCGATGCGCGCCGCGTAGCCGTCCAGGCCCATTGTGTCGGCCTTGTCTGCCTGGTCTGCCTGGTCTGTCGCGTTGCCGTGCAACTGTGTATCAGGCTGCGTCATGGCGTCTCCTGCGTATCGGCCGCCTCGTGCTGGAAAAAGGTGCGGATGGCCGCCCACACATCGTCGGTCCTGCTGAGGATGCTGCTGTGCAAGGGCAGGCCCCGCCGTTCGTGCTCGGCGCACAGGCTGTGCATTTCCGTTTCCAGGCTGCGCGGCACGCCGGGCAAGGTTTCCACATAGCCCATATAGCTGAGCAAGGCTGCCAGGTCGCCCAGGGCCAGGCTGGCCGCCCCCCGGTCTTCGCTGAAATTTTCGCCATCGGAGGCATAGAACAGGTAGGCGTTATAGCGCCCCGGTGCATAGTGCTCCCGCAGCAGCTCGCGGCTCAGGCGAAAGGCGCTGGACGCCATGGTGCCGCCCATGCCATTGACCTGGAAGAATTCGGCTTCGGAAAACTCCCAGGCCCGCGTCGTATGGGCGATGAAGCGCGTTTCCACGCGCGCATACCTGCGCCGCAATCCCTGCAAGGCAAAGAAAAAGAAGGACTTGGCTAACTTGCGCTCGGCTTGCGCCATGCTGGCCGACACGTCCAGCACGAAAAACACGACGGCATTCGTGCTGGGCCGGGGCTGTGGCAGCACCTTGCGGTAACGCAAGTCATCATTGGTGAAGGGCACGGGCTGCGCCTGCACCGCGCGCCGCTTGATCGCTTCCTTGACGGTGCGCCGCCGGTCCAGGCGCGAACGGGCGCCATGCCGGTCCAGGCCGCTGCGTACCAGCCGCACGTCGTCGATCGCGCCCGAATGACGCGGCTTCAGGTGCGGCAACTCGAAGGCGTCCCATATCCAGTCGAGTATGTCGTCGATGGGAAACTCTAGCAGCAGGCGCACCGCCCCCTCGCCATCGCCTGGCGCGCCGTCCTCGCCCGTAGCGGCGGGGCGCGCCGCGCGCAGGAGATCGCCGGGCTGGCCGGTACCCTGGCCTGCACCCACGCTGTTGCGCGCGGGCGCCAGGCGAAAACGCGCATGTTCTAGCAGGCGCATGGGCACGTGCACCGTGCGCTGCTGGGCGCCGCCGATCAGGTCAGGCGTGGCGATCAGCTCGGGCAAGTGCGCCTGCACGGCTTCGCGCACTTTCTGGTTGTGGCGCAGCCAGTCGCGCGCGCCGCGCGAGAACAGCGCGTACCAGGGCTGGGCCAGGGCAGGCGCGGCGGAAGCTGGCGAGATCGTGGCGGACATGGTTATTCCTGCGCCAGCAAGGTAGTGACATAGTTGAGCGCTTCGCGCGCGCTATGAGCGTCATAGCCATATTCGTCGACCAGGCGCTGCTCGACGGCGGAAATCCTGGCCCGCACGTCGTCGTCGGGGCGCTTGGCCGAGCCGACCAGGCGCAGCACGTCGCGCCGCTGTTCGAACAGATATTGCTGGATCGCATCGTGCAATTGCGCATGGCTGCCCAGGCCGAAGGCCTCGCCCCGTTTGAAGGCGCTCATGGCCTTGCGCACCACTTCTTGCCGGAAAGACTGCTTGCCGGAGTCGCTGATATGGATCTTTTCTTCCACGGCGCGCAGGAAGCGCTCGTCGGGACGGCGTTCTTCGCTGGTGATGGGATCGCGGATCTGGCGGTTGTCGAGCATGGCTTCGACTTCATCGAGATATTTGCTCAGCAAGTCCTGTGCTTCTTGCTCGAACGACACGAACAAGGCCTTGTGTACGTCGGCCTTGACCCAGCGGTTATAGAAATCCTTGCGCGTGAGCACCAGGTAATCGACCCACTGACGCTTGCGCCGCGGTTCGATGCGCGCATCGTTTTCGATGCCATCCTTCAGGGCCAGCAGCACGTCCATGGTGGAGAGGCTGTTGCGCTGGGCGGAAATGATGGCGTGCGACAAGGCATTGATGACGAAACGGGGCGACACGCCCGACAAGCCCTCGTCGGGCGACTTGTCGCGCTCGCGCAGGCGGCGGATGTCGGCATGCTGCAAGTCGCCGACGTCTTCGTCTGCATACACGCGCAGCTTCTTGACCAGCTCGGCTTCCTTGTCCTCGCCCTCGGGCAAGCGGCTGAGGATGGCGAACACGGCCGCCGCATGCAGCACGTGCGGATCGAGATGCACGTCGCGAAAGGCGGGCGCGGCCGCCATGATCAGCTTGCGGTAGATACGCGCTTCTTCGCGGTAATTGAGCGTATACGGCACTTGCACGATGACCATGCGATCGAGCAGCGCCTCGTTTTCGCTTTCTTGCAGGAATTTGCGAAATTCGGCCAGATTCGTGTGCGCGAGAATGGTTTCATCGAGGTAAATCAGGGGGAAACGTGACACCTTGACATTTTTTTCCTGCGTCAGAGTCAGCAGCAGGTACAGGAATTCGCGCTTGACCTTGAGGATCTCGATCATTTCCAGCATGCCGCGGCTGGCCGCATACACGGCGCCAGACCACGACCAGGCGCGCGGATCGCCTTCATCGCCGTACTGCGCCACTTTCGACAGGTCGACGGAACCCACCAGATCGGCCAGGTCGGCCGTGGTGGGATCGTGCGGCGCATACGTGCCGATGCCGCAGCGTCCCGCCTCGGACAGGTGGATGCGCTCGACGGGCATGCGCAGGAAGTCGCCCGCGTACTGTTCTTCCAGGCGGGCGCGGCAATGAGGGCACAGTTCGCCATGCAGCTCGGCATCATAGCTGGCGCGAAAGTCGGCGCGCATGCTGTGCGGCACCAGGTGCAGCGGCGATTCGTGCACGGGGCAGCCGGCGATGCCGTACAGCGCGCCGTCGCTGCTGTGGCTGTA
The DNA here is from genome assembly GCF_051380895.1 of Janthinobacterium breve. Taxonomy (NCBI): domain Bacteria; kingdom Pseudomonadati; phylum Pseudomonadota; class Betaproteobacteria; order Burkholderiales; family Oxalobacteraceae; genus Janthinobacterium; species Janthinobacterium breve. The sequence goes on from NZ_JBNYXY010000007.1 coordinate 129,052, forward strand.
TTCCTCCAGCCCCCGCTTGAGCAGGATCACCAGGGTCGACTTGCCGCCCGATGGCGGGCCCAGCAACAGCAACATGCGCCGGCCTACTTCAGAGCCTGCGGCGGCCGCCTTGAAGTAGGCGGCGACCCGGTCGATCGCCTCGTCGATGCCGAACAGCTCATCGTCAAATAGGCGGCAACGGAAGCGCCCACTGTCATCGGTCTGGCCGTTCCAGCGCATCATGTCCCACAGGTACTGATGAGCGCTGCGCGTCAGCAGGGCCGCGCGGCCGGGCAGGATCTGCTCGATGAAGTCGGTAAAACTGCCGCGCCAGGGGCTGATGCGGTGTTTTTCGGCCCAGGCCGCCATGCCGTGCACGAAACCTGCATGCTGGCCTGCGCCACCGGCATCTGCGGCGCTGTGGCCTGCTTGCTCGTCCGCAGGCGCGTCGTCGTAGCGTGTCATACCAGGGCTCGTCATTGTTTCCCCATCCATGCCGTTGCTGGCGTTGCTGTTGTTGCTAACCTTGCTGCCGTGGAGCAGGCCCGGTTCCAGCCTGTTGGCCCAGTATACGGCGGCACCTCTGCCCGCACGCCTGATCTCGCTCAACCTTGACGAGGGAACTATTTTCGCGCTCCTTGGCCCTCCTTGGTCCCGTTGGCGCAGGGCGGCCACGCGTCGGCGCAGTTCAATCCAGATCAATACCGGCCGGCGCGGCCCGTCCACACTGGTGGTTCGCAGCGACCCACGAGGAGAACATGATGATAGGCAACGAGAATGGTTTCAGCGCCCCGCCGGGCAGCGGCAGCAGGGGACAAAGCGCGGACGATGAAGAGGCCGTCGGCCAATTTTCCGTCCCTGGCGAAGACGACAAGACGATCGAGAGCGCATCCGTCTCGGACGTGCCCGACGCCCTGAGCGGCGTCAGCATGGAATTACTGGAAATCAAGCGCAGCATCGAAGACGGCATGCGCCAGTCCATTTCCCAGACGGGCGGCGTGCGCGCCGCCGACGCCTTCAGCGACGGCGGCAATATCCAGGGCGTGTCCATCGGCCTGGGCGAGGGCGCCAGCGACAGTTCGTCCGGCGAGCCGGGCTTGCCAGCCCTGACCCTGTACGTGGCCGAACCCACTTCCGTCGACCGCGCCAAGGCCGCCATCGTGGGTGCCATGGGCGTGCGCGCCGTGGCCAGCGACAGGGTGCCTGTCAACATCGTCGTAACGGGCGTGATCGACGCGCAGCCCCACCGTTTCCGCTTGCGTCCGGCGCCGGGCGGCGTCTCGGTCGGACATTTCCGCATCACGGCCGGCACCATCGCTTGCCTGGCCGTGGGACGCAGCGCACCGCGCAACAGCCGCTTGATGATACTGAGCAACAATCACGTGCTGGCCAATTCCAACGGCGGCGCGTTCAACGACTGCATCGTGCAGCCGGGCCCCATCGACGGTGGCCGCTGCCCGCAAGACCAGGTGGCCGTGCTCGAGCGTTTCGTGCCCATCAATTTCAGCGGCGGCGTCAATTTTGTCGATTGCGCCACTGGCTGGGCCTGGCCAGACCGCGTGCGTCCCGAACTGGTCTACCTGAGCGGCGGCATGCCTGCCTATTTTCGCATCAGCAACGCGCTGGTAGCGCCCGCGCTGGGCATGCTGGTCGGCAAATCCGGACGCACGACGCAATTGACGCAGGGCCGCATCACGGGGCTGGGCGCCACCATCAACGTCAACTACGGCGGCGGCAGGATCGCGCTGTTCCAGGACCAGATCGCCATTACGGGCGTCAGCGGGGCATTCAGCGCGGGCGGCGACTCCGGCTCGTCCATCTGGACCTGGAACCAGCAGCGCAATCCCGTCGGCCTGCTGTTTGCCGGCGGCGGCAATATCACCTTTGCCAACCAGATGCGGCGCGTGGTGGTGGCGCTCGACATCAACTTGTATACCTGAGTGCTGGCACAGCCAACGGCCGCAAAAACGGCGCGGCGGCGTGATGCCACCTTGCACTGCGCCGCCTTTTGCACGATGATGATATGGTCAGGTGTGACTGTCATGCATGGCTTGGCGGACAAGAGGCGCTGCCGTGCCTCCTTGTTCCACGCGTGCCATGGGCAGCATCAGGAGGATATGTCATGTCAAACAGTAAATTCGTACCAGCGCCATACGCCGGCTTCGAGGATGCGGCCATGCCGTATTTGCCGGACGAGGCCGGTGGCCACGCCGTGGCGGGCCTCGCGCATGTCGCACCGCCGCCCGGCCGGCTGGAAGCGGCAAAGCGGCGCAATGAGCGGGCCCTGATGGCGATCGATGGGGTCGAAGGCGTCAGCCTGGGGCAGACCGCCATCGGCGGGGAAGCCCTCGTCGTGTATCTGCGCGATTCGTCCGTCAAGCGGCGCGTGCCGTCGCAGGTCGACGGCTATCCGGTGGAAACGAGCATCACGGGCCAGATCGATATCCAGCGCTGGTAGGCACGCGGGCCTGGCGGCCAGTCCGCTTGCCGCAAAGTGCTGCGGCGGAAGGCTTGTTGCCAGGCCTTTCAGTCTGCTTTACTTGCTCAGACGGCTGATCGCTTCGGCCACGCCTGCGCCATAGGCAGGGTCGCACAGGGTGCAGTTGCCGATGTGGCGTTGCTTGACTTGCTCCGAGGCGCCCGAGATGGCGCGCGCCGTGTTGTCGAACAAGACTTGCTGCTGTGCCTGTGTCATCAGGCGGAACAGGGCCCGCGGCTGCGAATAGTAATCCTCATCGACGCGGTGGTTCCAGTGGTCGGCCGCACCTTCGATGCTCAACGGCGGTTCACGGAAATCGGGCTGCTCGGCCCATTCCTGCTCGCTGTTCGGTTCATAGCCCAGGGTCCCGCCCTGGTTGCCGTCGACGCGCATCTGGCCGTCGCGGTGGTAGCTGTGGAACGGGCATTTCGGCGCGTTGACGGGAATATGGCTGTGGTTGACACCGAGGCGGTAGCGCTGCGCGTCACCATACGAAAACAAGCGGCCTTGCAGCATCTTGTCCGGCGAAAAACTGATGCCGGGCACCACATTGGCCGGATTGAAGGCCGCTTGCTCCACTTCCGCGAAGTGGTTGTCCGCATTGCGGTTCAGTTCCAGCACGCCCACTTCGATCAGCGGATAGTCGCCGTGCGGCCACACCTTCGACAGGTCGAAGGGGTTGAGGTGATACGTGCCTGCCTCTTTTTCCGGCATGATCTGCACGTACAGGGTCCAGCGGGGGAAATCCTTGTTTTCGATGCTTTCGTACAGGTCGCGGTGCGAACTCTCGCGGTCCTTGCCCACCAGCGCCTCGGCTTCGGCATCCGTCAGGTTTTGTATCCCTTGCTGGGTTTTAAACGTGAACTTGACCCAGAAACGCTCGTTTTGTGCATTCAGGAAGCTGAAGGTATGGCTGCCGAAACCGTGCATGTGGCGGAAACTGCGCGGCAAGCCCCGGTCGCTCATCACCACCGTCACCTGGTGCAGCGCTTCGGGCAGCGAGGTCCAGAAATCCCAGTTGCTGTTGGCGCTGCGCAAGCCCGTGCGCGGGTCGCGCTTGATGGCGTGATTTAAATCGGGGAATTTCAGCGGGTCGCGCATGAAAAATACAGGCGTATTGTTGCCGACCAAATCCCAGTTGCCTTCTTCCGTATAGAATTTCAGGGCAAAGCCGCGGATATCGCGTTCCGCATCCGCTGCGCCCCGTTCGCCAGCCACCGTGGAAAAGCGCGCAAACATGGGCGTTTGCTTGCCCACGGCGCCAAAAATCTTCGCCCGCGTGTAGCGCGTGATGTCGTGTGTGACGGTAAACGTGCCGTGTGCGCCGGAACCCTTGGCATGCATGCGGCGCTCGGGGATGACTTCGCGGTCGAAGTGGGCCAGCTTTTCCAGGAACCACACATCTTGCAGCAGGGCAGGGCCACGGGGGCCGGCCGTCTGGATATTCTGGTTGTCGACAACAGGCGCGCCAAAGGCGGTGGTCAGCTTTTTCATTGGACTCTTTCTTTATAGGGAGGTCGACGGACGAGCCAAGGCCTACCCAAACACTGGCTGGGTTGAGCGTATGCGACATGCTCACCGAGGCTGGTCCAGAGTAACAAATTTCTAAAAAGCAAATACAGTGTGCCATTCGGGGCCAGCAACAACCCCGCCGCCGCCACGGAAGCAGCTAGGCCATCATAGCCCCTCGGCAATGTCTAGTCCAACACGATTGACCCGGCACAAGGCGCAGCGGTATTTTCCGGCCTGCTAGCGATATGTGGCCCAGTCGGCCTGCAGCCATAGTTGTCCGCGCCAGGCAAACGTATGCCGCCAGCATGCAGTCCGTTCAGCAATATGGCTTGGCCTTGATCTGGCTTAAAACTTGTTCCAGTTATTGTGCCGGTGTTCCGTCGCTTCCTTCATCAGGTGGCCCGCGCGCAGGGCGTCGTCCGCCTGCACCGTCATGGCCAACTCCTGGAGGGCGGGCGGGTATTCGTGGTGGGCCGCTTCTTCCAGCAATGCATGGGACTTGACCAGGTCGCGCGGCACGCCGCGGCCTTCGCGATAGGCGTTGTACAGCAGGAACATGGCGTGCGGATTGCCCAGTTCGCTCGATTTTTCCAGCCAGCGCGCGGCGATCACGGGATCTTTCGGCACGCCTTCGCCGTTCGCCGCCAGCAAGCCCAGCATCAATGCCGCCTTCGCATGGCCTTGCTGCGCTGCCTGGCGGTACCACAGCCAGGCTTGCGCCGGCGTGGCCGCGCGCCGCATCTGGCCCAATTCGAATGCCGCTTCCGTGTCGCCGGCGCGGGCCGCCTGTTCGAACAGACTCAGCGCCTCGGCGCGGCGTTCCGGACGGGACTGGTAAATCAGCGCCAGTTCGCGCTCGGCGACGGGCATGTCCTTGCCGGCCCAGCTGCGCACACGGCGCTCGGCCAGGTGGTCGCCCGCCTGGCGCGCCTGCATGGCGACGGCTTCGATTTCCGCCGGCGTGGGCGGTAGCGACGACTGGCAGGCGGCCAGGACACCAGCGAGCACGACGGCGGGGAGGGAGAGTGCGTGTTTCATCGGGATCAGCTTTCATCAAAACGGGCCGGAACCACCGCAGTCCCGGCCCATGGACCTTACTTGCTCAGGTCGATGCGGTATTTGGCGAAACCGCTCGCGTCGAGCCCGCCTTCGGCCGCCACGTTGGCAATGCCGCTGCCTTGCGCCAGCGCCAGATGGCCCGGCGCCGAGCGCAGGATCACGGGACCGGCCGTGGCCGTCCTGACAAAGCTCCAGCTGCGCGCGCTGCCATTGTTGGCCAGGGTCACCTTGCCGCCCTTGGTACTGAGCGATGCCAGGTAGTTGCTGACCACGGCCTGGTTCGCATCGGGCGACTTGATGATGGTCTTGCTGCCATCGATGCCAGGCACGGCGCCGCCGCCGCCGGCGCGGTAGTCGTTGGTAGCAACGATGAAATCATCGCCATCGGCGACAGGTGCGCCCTTGTACGTGAGATTGACGATGCGGCTACCCGGCTTTTTCGTCACGTCGATCTGGTACGTCAGCGCATTGTTTTCCGCGTAGAACACGTCATAGTTGTAGATCGTGCCATACGATGGCACCAGGTCTTGCTCGGCAGTACTGGCTGGGTCGATCTGATTGAACTGCTTGGCCGACGTTTCCAGCCAGGCCTTCAAGTCCGCGCCCTTGATCTTCACGGCTTGCAGGTTGTTATTGCTATACAAATACAAGTCGCCCGGATTGCGCACCTGCAAGCCGATTGGCGCGGCAGGCGTCGCGCCCGCTGCCACGTCCGTGAAGTCCGATGGCCCGTTGCGGCCCGCCTTGAACGGCGCGCTGCACGAGATGACGGGGATATTCTTGTAACTGGACAAGGTCGCATCCGTGCTGGTGGCGATGAAGTTCTTCACGTAGTCGAGCTGTGCCTGGTTCACCAGCTGGATGGCGCTCACGTCGCCCACCAGCGCGAAGTAGGCGGACATCTCGAAATCCGTGCTGATGCCCAGCGGCTGCTTGGCGTAGGCGATGGTGGCAGCGTGTTCGGTGGCCACCAACGGCGCGATGGCCGGGTCGGCTTTCACCAGGGTCTTGCCATCCGTGTACTTGAAGCCGCGCGATTCCACCGTCGTCTTGGCCGGCTGCACCACCCACCGGCCGCCCTGATACACCATCGTCAGCTTGATGATGCCCAGGCGGCGGCCCCAGCTTTGCGCCATGACCGTCGGCACGCCATTCACGAAGCCCTTTTCGGCGTCGATCTTGGCGCTGGCCGGAAACGCGGCGAACGAGGCGTCCAGCGCGGCCGCGCCGTCTTCCTTGCCTTTCGGGAAGATCAAGTGCGAATGGCCGATCATCAGCGCGTCGATGCCCGTGCTGGTCAAGTGATAGCTGCCGTTTTCCATCTTCGGGCTGTAGGCGCTGGTGTCCAGGCCGCCATGCGACAGGGCCACGACGAGGTCGGCGCCCTTGTTGCGCAGTTCCGGCACATATTGCTTGGCCGCTTCCTGCACACCCGTCACGCTGATCTTGCCGGCGAGCACTTTCTGATCCCATTCGAGGATTTGCGGCGGCACAAAGCTCAGTACGCCCACATTGATCTTCACGCTCAGCTTGCTGCCATCGGGCGCCGTGGCGGCGAAATCGCGGGGCAGCAGGGTGTAGGGCTGGAAGATGGGCTTGCCGCTGGCCACGCCGACGACATTGCTCAGTACGGAAGGGAAAGTGGGCGCGCCGCAGGTACCCGTCGGCTTGGCCACGCCCGGAATGCCGAAATCCGTGTTGGTGATCTGGCTCAGGTAGGCCAGTCCATAGTTGAATTCATGGTTGCCCATGCCGCCCGCATCGTATTTCAGCGCGTTCATGGCCTTGTGCACGGCCAGCGTGCCGGAGCAGGGCACGGGCGCGGCCACGGCTTGCAAGTCGGCCAGCAAGGTGCCTTGGATGACGTCGCCATCGTCGAGCAGCACATTGTTCGGGTTTTCCGCGCGCGCCGCCTGGATCAGTGTGGAGGTGCGCTCCAGGCCCAGGCTGGTATCTTCGGCCAGCGCGTAATAGTTATAACTCAAGACGTTCGAGTGGATATCGGTGGTTTCCAGCAATGCCACGCTGACCGTCGTGCCTTCGGGAATGACCTGCGCCGTCGTCGAACCGCCGTTGCAGCCGACCAAGCCCACACTTGCCAGCGCCGCCAGCATGACCCAATTTGTTTTCATTACCGCCCTCGGAAAGATTCAAAGGACGCGACTGTAACGCGGGGATATGACGCCACCATGACAGCGTGGCAGGGCGCATGGCGCCACGCTGGCGCGCCATGGGTAAGTCGGTCTCAATGCGCCGGCAGTTTTTTCAGCACTTCATTGCTAAAGTAAGGTTCATCTTCTACCCAGAAAATATAGTCCAGGCCCAGGTAATTGCGGGCAAAATTGAGCAAATCCTCGACTGAATTTTTTTGCTTGGTACGGGGATTGATCTGGCGTAGGTTGCCGTCCTGTACGGCCATGCCCTTGACCAGGTTCGCAGGATAGTCCTTGATAAAGCCGTAACTCTGGCCCATATGGCTTTTCCGATACGGCATCAGGTCAGGACCGCCCACCCCCATACGCAGCGTTTGCGCTTGCGCAAACAGGCTGCGCATATAGCCCTTGTCGGTCCACGGCAGCCATTCGCCCGGCAAAAAATTCAAATACACCATGGTGGTGGTATGGGGAAAGGCGCCGGCCAGCACCCGCATGTTTTCCTCGATGGCATCGACATACTGTTGTGGCTGGAAATCATCGGGGAAAATCGTATTTCCCTTGCTATCCTCGACGCCGATGTCGATCGAACTTTCGCTGAAATTAATGCCCTCGATTTTCCCGTCGAACTCCTTGCCCAGCGCCCGTATCAAGCGTTGATAGCGCTCGCGTACCGGTGCTTCCCACATCTTTGGCGACCAGCCGTATTCATCATCGGTCACCGGCTTGCGCGGGTCGCGTTCCGGCGCCGAAAGCATGCTTTGTTTGATGATGCCGCCCTGATACAGGGGATCACTGAGCAAATAGGCCGGCACATTATGGCGCGGCGTAAAGGATTTTTCCTGCAGTTGTATCCACAGTTTTTTCCCGAGTGAATCGAGATAGGCGATGTCGTGGCGGATCGCCGAAAAATCATAACGGTCCTGTTCCGGCTCCAGGCTGCGCCATGTGTACACGATTTGCGCGCCGCTGAAGCGGGGATCGCTTAAGGCTTTATCCGAGCTAATGTTTTCCCCGTTCAGTTCGCGATGATTGAAGTAAAGATAGTGCTTGATCGGCTTTTTTATGTCTGCCGCAATGGCACTGCCCATCATCAACATAAGTAAGGCAAGAAGCGTTGTGGAGCTGCGTAAGAACATCGTTTCCTTGGTGATTGTGAAAATTTACACGTCCAGCCAGCATGCGCTTGCGTCGATGGCTTGACGGGCAAAGTTCCACTCTAGCACGTCGGGCACGTCATGGCCCGGCATGGCAGCGAGGTGGCGCACGGCTCTCTTTTCAAGGTGGCAGGCAAAGATTGCTGCGTAAATGCAAGGTAGTTGCATTATAATTCAAAAACGCAATTCATTTGCATTAATGCGACCATCGCCAACCCAGCAACTCAGCTAGCCGAAGGAATCCCCATGTCCCAGCGCAAACTCCCCGTCACCGTCCTGTCCGGCTTTCTTGGTGCCGGCAAGACCACCTTGCTAAATCACATACTGCGTAACCGCGAAGGCAAGCGCGTGGCCGTCATCGTCAACGACATGAGCGAAGTCAATATCGACGCCTCGCTCGTCAAAGACAGCGCCGAGGCGGCCGGCGCGGCCCTGTCGCGCACGGAGGAAAAACTGGTGGAAATGTCCAACGGCTGCATCTGCTGCACCTTGCGCGACGATTTGCTGCTGGAAGTGCGGCGCCTGGCCTTTGAGGACCGCTTCGATTATTTGCTGATCGAATCGACGGGCGTGAGCGAACCGATGCCCGTGGCTGCCACCTTCGACTTCGAGGATGAGCACGGCGACAGCTTGAACGATGTCGCCCGCATCGACTGCATGGTCACCGTGGTCGACTGCGCCAACCTGCTGGCGGACTTCCACAGCGAAGACAGCCTGGAGCAGCGCGGCGAGATCGCGGGCGAGGGCGACGACCGGCAACTGGCCAACTTGCTCACGGAACAGATCGAGTTTGCCAATGTCATCGTCCTCAACAAGGTTGACATGGTGGAGGCGGCCGAGCGCCGGCGCGTGCTGGCCGTCATCAAGGCCCTCAATCCCGGCGCGCGAATCATCGAAACCAACGAGTCCGTCGTGCCGCTCGACGCCATTCTGGGCACCAATCTGTTCAACCTGGAACAGGCGGCCGCCATGCCGGGCTGGGCGCAAGAGTTGGCCGGCATCCACACGCCGGAGACGGAAACGTATGGCATCGCCAGCTTCGTCTACCGGGCCAAGGAACCGTTCCACGCGCAGCGCTTGCACGACTATATTTCCCAGCCGATACCGGGCGTGATGCGCAGCAAGGGCTACTTTTGGCTGGCCAGCCGCCCCGAATGGGTGGCCAGCCTGTCCGGCGCGGGCAAGCTGATGAATATCGAACCCGTGGGCTTGTGGTGGGCGTCCGTGCCCAAGGAGCGCTGGCCCACGGATGCGGCCTCCCTGGCGGAAATGAAAGCGGGGTGGAACGAAACATATGGCGACCGCTACCAGGAACTCGTCTTCATCGGCCAGGACATGGACCAGGCCGCCATCGAAGCGGACTTGAAAAAATGTCAACTTAACTATACGGAAACGCGCCAGGGCATGGCCGCCTGGCGCAAGCTGCCCGACCCGTTTCCCCAGTGGCAATGCATGGAAGAACTCGAAGATTAACCATCGTTAGGAAAGAAATATGACAGAACTGATCCCCGTCACCATCATCACGGGTTTTCTCGGCAGCGGGAAAACCACCTTGCTCAAGCGCATATTGCAGGGTGATCACGGCGTGCGCATCGCCGTGATCGAAAATGAATTCGCCGCCGAAAGCATCGACCATGGCTTGCTGGTGCAGGACAGCGACGAGCAGATCGTGGAAATGAACAATGGCTGCATCTGCTGCAGCGTGCGCGGCGACCTGATCCGCATCCTGGGCGAGCTGCACGCCAAGCGCGAAGCGGGAACCATCGCGTTTGACCACGTGATCATCGAAACGACGGGCCTGGCCGCGCCTGGCCCCGTGGCGCAAACCTTCTTTGCGGAGCCGTCAGTTAGCGAATTCTATCTGCTGGACGCCATCTTGACGGTGGTGGACGCGCGCCATGCGCAGCAGCAACTGACCGAGCACAGGGAAGCGCAGGAGCAGGTGGGCTTTGCCGACCGCATCCTGCTGTCGAAGACGGACCTGGTCAGCAAGGACGAGCTGGCCGCGCTGCGCCAGCGGCTGATCGCCATGAATGGCCGCGCCAGCCTGCAGAAAGTGCGCTTTGGCAATGTGCCCTTGCGCGATATCCTGAATATCCGCGGTTTCAACCTGAACGCCATCGTCGAGCTGGAGCCAGATTTCCTGGGGGAACTGGGCCACCGTCATGGCGACGGCGTGCAATCGTTCGTGTACCACCAGTCCCAGCCCCTCGATTTGCTGCAGGTGGAAAACTTTCTCGATGCCGTGGTGCAGCTGTTTGGCACCCAGCTCATGCGCTACAAGGGCATTTTGTACGTTGCCGACTTGCCATGCCGCGCCGTTTTCCAGGGCGTGCACATGCTGATGGGCTCGGAACTGGGCGCGCCGTGGCGCGACGGCGAGACGCGCGCCAGCAAGATCATCTTCATCGGCCGCGACTTGCCGCAGGAAATGCTGACGCGGGGCCTGGACCGCTGCATTGCCAAGGTGGACAGTCCGGCCGAGGTGGCCGCATGAGCGTGGAAGCGGGCTTGCCCGCCCTGGCGCTGATCTTTCTGCTCGGCATGCGGCATGGTTTGGAACCGGACCACCTGGCCGCCGTCGATGGCCTGACACTGCGCAGCCAGTCCGCCCATCCGCGCTGGACGCCGTGGATGGGCGCGCTGTTTGCGCTGGGGCATGGCATCTGCGTGCTGGCCATCGTGGCCGTGGCGGCGCTGGCCTCGCGGCAATTTACGCCATCGCCAAACCTGTTCGGCTGGCTGGAATGGCTGCCCATCGCCTTGCTGCTGCTCATCGCCGGCATGAATGCGCGCAGCTTGCTGGCCGGCGCGCAACTGGCCGAAGTGCGCGGCCAGCTGATGCCAGGCTGGCTGCGGGGCGTTTCCGGGCCGCTCGGCGCCATCCTCGTCGGCATGCTGTTCGCGCTGGTCTTCGACACGGCCCTGCAGGCGGCCGCCTGGGGTTATGCGGCTGTCGCGCTGGGCGGCATGGGGCCGGCCTTGCTGACGGGGACGGTGTTTGCCGTGGGCATGGGCGTGACGGACACGTTCGATGGCTGGGTCACGGCAAAGGTCATGCGCACCGGCCAGGTGGATATCGTGCGCGCCTTCCGGCGCCGCCTGGGCTGGCCCATCGTCGCCATCTGCGTGGCCATGGCCGCCTGCATGGCCGCCGGCAAACTGGAGCCTGCATGGTCGCTGCCGGAAAGCTGGATGGCGGCGCTGGGCGCGGCCATGGTATTGCTGATGGCGGCCCTGTACGGCTGGACCCTGCATGGCTTGCGCCGCGTGCGTGCGTGAGGGAAGGGCGTGGGTATAATGGGAAAAAACTGCCGAGTCCTCCCATGCCCGCATCCGATATTCTCATCCGCCTGCTGACGCCAGCAGACACCGCCGCCTTTTGCGCACTGCGCCTGCGCGCCATCGCCGACTCGCCCAGCTCGTTTTCCTCGTCGCGCGACGATGAACTGGCGCGCACGCCCGCGGAACACGCGCAGCGCATCGCGGGCGGCGCCCTGCAGCGCAGCTTTGGCGCCTTCGATGGCGAACGCCTGGTGGGCTTTGCCGGCTTGCGGCGCGAACCCTTGCGCCAGCTGTGGCACAAGGCCTTGCTATGGGGCGTCTTCGTCGATGTGCAGCAGCGGGGCAAGGGCGTGGCGCGGCGTCTCGTGAACGCCTGCATCGAACAGGCCGAGACAGACCCTGCCGTCATGCAAGTGCACCTGAGCGTGAATGCGGAAAACAATGCCGCGAGGCAACTGTATGAATCGCTGGGATTTATCGCGTATGGCACGGAGCCGCGCTCGATGCGTGTCGGTGAGCTGTTCTATGACGAGCATCACCTGGCCTTGCTTCTCAAGTGATGTCTTCAGGTGAAGTTTCGGGAGCTTATTTGCAGCGCGGGCACAGGCCCTTGATCAAATAATCGACTTCGCCGCCGCTGAAACCTTCCGGCAAGAGCACGGGCGGAGGCAGCTTGACTTCATTGAAGCAGGTGACGTTCGCGCACTTGGTGCACTGGAAATGCGCGTGTTCGTGCGCCTGGTGGCCGGCGCCCGCGCTGAAGCGCCACACCTGGTCAACGCCCGCGATGCGGTGCACCAGTTCATTTTCCGTCAGCCATTCCAGCACCCGGTACAGGGTGACGGAATCGATATCGCTGTCCTGCGACAGCGCCTGCTGGATTTCATGGTGGGTCAGCGAACGGCTTTGCACCATTAAAAAGTCGAGCACCTTCACGCGCGTTTTGGTGACGCGGGCGTTGGTGTTGCGGATCAGCGATTCGGCTTGCGGTGTAGAAGATGATGTCAACATGATATGGCCTGCTTGCGGGGGATCGGCTGGCGGCGTCATCGCCGTGCCCGTTGCCACCCTATGGGCCGTATCTTAGCATGCGTGCTCACAAGCATGAAGCCGCGTCACGGTTTGAACGTCCAATAGCGGCCGGCCACCGTATCGACGGGGTCGAGAAAGCGCTGGTCGGCGCGCGCCTGGCTGCGTATCAGATAGAACATGTCGGACAGGGCCGAGCGTTTTTCCGCAAAATAGCTATGTTTCATGAAGCTCGTGTCCACGCCCGTGGCATCGATGGTTTCCACGCCCGCCACGATCAGCATGCCGGCGCCGCTGTCGCCCGCGCGCGGGTAGCCGTGCACGGCTTTCGAGGCGGCCAGGGCCAGATCTTGCGACGAGGCATATAAAGTGACGGGGTTGCGCGCGCCAGCCAGTTTCGGTGCGATATCGTGCCTGAAGACAGCCGCGTCGATGTCGGGTGCGGCCAGGATGATTTCCGTGATCTTTTGCGCCAGCTGCGGCTGCGCGGCCAGCAAGTCGGCCACGGCGCGCGCCAGCCCGCGACTGCCCATGCTGTGTCCCACCAGATACACTTGCGCCGCCTCGGTGCTGGCGAGAAAGTCGGCCAGGAAGGCCGTGATATGGGGCGTGCTCCACTCGATATTGTTTTCATCGATGGTGTAGCTGGCCAGGTCGCCCCGCGAGGGCCAGCTGTAGAAGACGGGCGCGCCGTCAAAGCCCAGGTCGTAGGCCATCTGTCCCGTGCGCCGCGCCGCATCCTCGAAACTCACGTTGTAGCCATGCACAAAGACAAAGGCACTCTTGGCGGCCGAGGCGCGTATTTGCATCTTTAATGCCGCAAAGAAGTTGTCGCGCTCCTGCACCTCGGCAGACAGCAGCACCACGTGCTTGGCCGGGTCGTCGCGAAATTCCAGGCGCCACAGCGACGGCGATTCCAGCTGGCCCATGCGGTGGTCGCGGGGGATGCTGATGTCGCAGCTGCCATAGCTGAGCGGGCCATCGCCGCCGCCGTTGCCGCCCGTTATGCTGCGTTCGCCGCTGAAGCGCTGCGCTGGCGGCTTGCCCACGTCGCGCTGGCGGTCCGTGGCGAAATACACTTTGACCACCGCATAGTTCGACACGACGGCGCTTTTATCGGCCGGCACGGGGACGGTTTCCACTTCGGGGAGCTGGGGAAGAGGCCGTTGCAGCGCATCAAGCAAGCCTTGCGCGGCAAACAGGGTTTCCATGTCGTCCGGCACCTTGGCCGCAGCCAGGGCCGCCGACAGGGCCAGTTGCAGCTGGGGATGGTCGGGCGCCGCTTCCAGCGCGGCGATGGCGTCCAGGATGGTGGCGGCACTGTCGAACTTGGCGATGGCCTGCATGAGCCTTCGAAAATGGCTGGCGACGGCCTCGGGTGCATGCCCGGGCGCGCCATGCCCGATGGCCGCCACGACGGCGGAAGTGATCAAGTCCATGCGCCACCTGCCTTTCAGGTCAATCTGGATTAAATGTCAACCCATCGCCATAAAAGCACGCGCAAAGCGATATGTCCAGCACCGCGCGCAGGCTGTGCGCGGCAGATCAATGCTGCTTGTCGTTGCCGGACTGCTGCGCCAGCGATTGCAGGGGCGCCACAGTCAGGCCGCCACGGCTCACGTGCTCGGGAATGGCCACGCGCACGGGCTTGCTGTGCATGTTGGCCGACGACAATACGTTCGTGGTGGTTTCCGGCGCCGCATTCCACACGGGATCGACGATGCCTTCGAACACATGTTTCAATTGCTCACCCCAGGTGTCGCGGATCATGCGGAAATACTGGTTCTTTTCATCGATGGTGACGAAGCGCGTGACGGCCAGGCTGCCCGTCTCGTAGACGAGCAAATCGAGCGGCAAGCCGACGGAAATATTCGAGCGCAGGGTCGAATCCATGGAAATGAGCGCGCACTTGGCCGCTTCGTCCAGGCGCGTGCCCGGGTTGATGACCCGGTCGATGATGGGCTTGCCGTACTTGGCTTCGCCGATCTGGAAATACGTGTTTTCATCGTGCGATTCGATGAAATTGCCGGCTGAATACACCTGGAACAATCGGCAGCGCTCGGCGCCTATCTGGCCACCTAAAATGATGCTGACATTGAAATCGATGCCGCACTCGGCCAGGGCTTTCGCTTCGCGCTGGTGCACGGTGCGCACGGCGTCACCCACGATGCGCGCCGCGTCGTACATGCTGGCCACGTTCCAGATGCTGCGGCCATCCGCATCCACGTGTTCGGAGACGATCTGGCGGATCGCCTGCGAGATCGACAGGTTGCCGGCCGTCATCAGGACCAGCATGCGGTCGCCCGGGTTCTCGAACACGCTCATCTTGCGGAAGGTGCCCACCTGGTCCACGCCGGCGTTGGTGCGGGAGTCGGACAGGAAGACCAGGCCTTCGTTCAGGCGCATGCCTATGCAATAAGTCATCGTCGTAAATCAAGTCAAAAGGGGAAGCATTCTACACCAGCCGGGCCGTGCCACCTGCTGGCAAGGCCCGGCCAGCCTCATTCTTGCCACTATACGGGCACGATCTGCACATCGACGCGCAAAGTTTCCGTGCCGCCACCCTGGCGCACGCCGCGCACGGGCGCCGCCGAATCGTAGTCGCGCCCGATGGCCAGGCGGCAGTACGCATCCGTCATCAGCCGCGCATGCGTGACGTCGATGCTGACCCAGCCCGCGAAATCCGTGTCTTCCGTCCAGGCGTCGACCCAGGCATGGCTGGCCGCATGGCCCGTCGTGCCCGGATCGATATAGCCGGACACATAGCGGGCGGGGATGCCCCAGGCGTGGCAGCAAGCCAAAAACAGGTGCGCGTGGTCCTGGCACACGCCGCGCCCCAGGGCCAGGGCGTCGCCAGCCGTGGTGGTGACCATGGTGGCGCCGCTTTCATAGGCCACCTTGCCGACGATGTGCTCGGCCAGGCGCAGCAAATGGCCCGTGCCCGCCGTCACGCGCTGGTCGGGCAGGCTGGCGGCCGCCAGTTCCAGGATGGCGGGGTTGGCCTGCGTCAGGGCCGTCGGCATGGTAAACAATAGCGGTGACAGGGTGTCGACCAGGTTCAGCCGTCCCTTGTGCGGATAGATGGTTTCCACCACGCCATGCGCCACCAGGCTCAGCGACTGATGGCTGCCACTGATGGTCAGCATGTGCGACAGATTGCCGTAGGCATCCGTGTAGGCGTGGCACCGGCCCGGCGTGGTGATTTGCCAGGACAGGGCGCGCTGCTGCGGTTCGATACGCGGCGTCAGGTGCAGCTGCTGGATGGTGTAGGCCAGCGGCGCACTGTAGGCGTAATGAGTTTCGTGGCGGATGGTGAGCTGCATCAGGCCGCCAAGGGAACGAGGAAGTCGCGGCTGACTCGGTTGCCCAGGTCATAGATGTTTTCCAGAAATTGCGTCAATGTATGGTGCAAGCCAGCCTTCATGATGTCGTCGATATGGCCAAATTTTAACTCGGCATGCAATTTACCGGCGAACCGTTCCGTATCGGCCGACACATCGTTGCGGATATGCTTGAGGTTTTCCACCACGTCATCCATGCAGGCCAGCAGGGAACGCGGCATGTCGCCGCGCAGCATCAGCAATTCCGCCACCCGCGCCGGGGTGATCACGTCGCGGTAGACCTTGCGGTAGATTTCAAAGCCGGAAACGGAGCGCAGCAGCGCCGCCCAGTAGTAAAAATCGCGCTGTGTGATGTCTTTCGACGTGTCGCGCGCGCCGTGGAACTTCACGTCGAGGATGCGCGCCGTGTTGTCGGCCCGCTCCAGGAAGGTGCCCAGGCGGATGAAGTGGATGGCTTCATCCTTGAGCATGGTGCCCAGGGTCACGCCGCGCGACAGGTGCGAGCGGTATTTGACCCACTCGAAGAACTGGCTGGGGTCCGTTTCCAGCAAATTGCTTTTCAAACGCTTCTGCATGTCGAGCCAGGTGGCGTTCTGGATTTCCCACACTTCGGTCGTCAAGGTCCCCCGCACGGCGCGGGCATTTTCGCGCGCGCCCGTCAGGCAGGCCAGGATGGACGACGGGTTGTTCGGGTCGCGCACCATGAAGTCGAGCACGTCGCGCGTGTGGAAGCGGCCATATTTATGGTCATACGCGCTTTGCAACTCGGAAATGCCCAGGGTGGCGCGCCAGCCCTGCTCGGCGTCCTGCTCGGACTGGGGCAGCATCGAGGTTTGCATGTTGACGTCGAGCATGCGCGCCGTGTTTTCCGCCCGCTCCGTGTAGCGGGCCATCCAGAACAAATGATCGGCAGTGCGGCTCAGCATGTTTTTTCTCCTGCAAAAGCGGGAATGGCTTCGAGTACCCAGGTATCCTTGGTGCCGCCCCCTTGCGATGAGTTGACCACCAGCGAGCCTTCGCCCAAGGCCACGCGGGTCAGGCCGCCGGGCACCATGGAAATCGTCTTGCCGGACAACACGAACGGGCGCAAATCGATATGGCGCGGCGCGATGCCGGCCTCGACATACGTGGGGCAGGCGGACAGGGCGAGGGTGGGCTGGGCGATATAGCCGCCCGGATTGGCCAGCAGGCGCTGGCGGAAATCCTCGATCTGCGCGGCACTCGAGGCCGGCCCCACCAGCATGCCATAGCCGCCCGCGCCATGCACTTCCTTGACCACCAGTTTTGCCAGGTTCGCCAGCACGTAGGACAAATCGGCCCCTTTGCGGCACTGATAGGTGGGTACGTTGTTCAGAATCGGCTCTTGCGACAGGTAGAATTTGATCATGTCGGGCACGAAAGGGTAGATCGACTTGTCGTCGGCCACGCCCGTGCCGATGGCGTTCGCCAACGTCACCCGGCCAGCGCGATACACGGACAGCAAGCCGGGCACGCCCAGCGAGGAATCGGAGCGGAAGGCCAGCGGGTCGAGGAAATCGTCATCGACGCGACGGTAAATCACGTCGACGCGCTTGGGTCCGCGCGTGGTGCGCATGTACACAGAGTTGTCGTTGACAAACAAATCCTTGCCTTCGACCAGTTCCACGCCCATTTGCTGGGCCAGGAAGGCGTGTTCGAAGTAGGCGGAGTTGTACATGCCGGGCGTCATGACGACGACCGTGGGGTCATCCACGCCCATGGGGGCGACGGAGCGCAGATTGTCGAGCAGCATGTCCGGATAATGGTCGACGGGGGCGATGCGGTTGCGGGCGAACAATTCCGGGAACAGCCGCATCATCATCTTGCGGTCTTCCAGCATGTAGGACACGCCTGACGGCACCCTTAAATTATCTTCCAGTACATAAAATTCGCCCTGGCCCGCGCGCACGATATCGACGCCGGCGATGTGCGCGTAAATGTCGGAAGCGACGGCAATGCCCTGCATTTCCGGGCGATACTGGGCATTCTTGTAGATTTGCTCGGCAGGAATGATGCCCGCCTTGATGATGTTTTGCCCATGATAGATGTCATGGATGAACATGTTCAAGGCTTGCACGCGCTGCACCAGGCCCGTCTGCATCTGCGCCCATTCGGCGGCTGGGATGATGCGGGGGATGGTGTCGAACGGTATCAGGCGCTCCGTGCCGGCATCGTCGCCATACACGGCGAAGGTGATGCCGACGCGGCGAAACGTCAGGTCGGCTTCGGCCCGCTTGCGGGCGATGGTCTCGGGGGATTGCTGCGCCAGCCAGTTGTCAAATTCACGATAGTGTTCACGTACCTTGCTGTCCGTACTCACTTCATCCGCAGTCATTTCATTGAAAAAATTTGCCATGTTGTGATTTCCCTTGAGCCGTGTCTAGGTATAGCTCAGCAGGAAACGTGCCAACAGGGCGGCCGTGAACATGTGTAAATATGACCACTTTTGTGGCGTCGCGCCGTTCCTCGCACCGATTTGGTGCGCTAGCTGTCACTCTTGGGGATGTCGGCGGGCTGGACGAAGGGACGACAATCGACGGGCACATCGAAAATGAAGCTGGTGCCCGTTTCGGGTGCGCTGTCGACGGCGATGCTGCCGCCGTGGCTTTCGGCCACGTTTTGCACGAAAGGCAAGCCAATGCCCCAACCTGGCGCGCGGTTGTCGTTCTCGCGGCGCAGGTAGTCGAAGATGCGTTCGGCCTGTTCCGGCGCGATGGCGCGGCCGCCATTGTGGACGGTCATGATCAGGCGTTCGAGGACCGCTTCCACGTGCACGCTGAAGGGGGCGTCGTCGCCATACTTGATGGCGTTGTCGAGCAGGTTCTCCAGCGCGCGCCGCAGCGAATTCTCGCACCACCAGCCAATGACGGATTGCCCGCTGACCTGGCATTTGTCGGGCCGTTGCAGGTTGACCTGGCCGGCCACGGCGTGCACCACGGGCAGCACGTCGAACTGGCTCAGGGCCAGCGGCAGCCGCTGGCCCCGGTGGTAGCTGAGGCTATCGAGCAATTCCTCGATCATGCTGTCGAGTCGCTTGCTGTGCTCGGCAATCTTGTGCGCCAGCAAGACCACCCGTTCCGGGTCCGCTGGCCTGAGCAGCAACTGGGCGCTGGTACTGATGACGGCCAGGGGATTGCGCATGTCGTGCGACAGGCCGGCCGCGATGCGGCGCCGGAAGCCTTCGTGCATGCTGGTAAATTCGCGTATCGATTCGCGGATGCCCACATCGATCGATTCGTTGAGCACCTGCCAATCCTTGCCGCGCAGGGTGATGCCGGACTCATGCGCGACGGCGGCAAAGCAGTCGCGGAAGATCTGGTATTCCTGGATCACCTGTTCCGGCCCGTAATTGGTCATGCGCGCCCGTTCATTGCCATGCACGGCGGGAACGTTGCTGTTGCTGGTGGCGTTTTCGCGCGGATGACCCGGGGTCAGCGCCTCGGCCAGGTTATCGAAAAAGGCGGGCAGGGTATTGGTGAGGATGGGTGTCAGCAACTGGTCAGCGCCTTGCACGCTGGCGCGCACGCGCTGTTCCCAGACGCTGAGGACGGCGTCGCGCATGGCAAAGAGGCGCCGCGCGCGCTGCAGTGGATGGCGTACGCCTGCCTGGCGATCCGCCTGATGATCTGTGGCAATATTCACCTGAACTCCCTGACAGGAATGGCTATGCTTTCAATAGTATGCACCGAATCCGCCGCCAGGGAAACGGCATTATTGTTCAGTATCGGGCTGCCGCAAGGCCGCCTGCAGGCGGGAAAGCGAGGCTGACCATTCGTCCAGGGAAAAGTTCTGTGGATCATCATGACCGTTCGCATAGCCCGTATCGAGCACGGCGTGGAAGGCGGGGATCAGCCACGTACCCTTGCGCACGCTGGCGGCGAGGTACAGCAGGGCTAGCCGGTCGTATTGGGCGGGCGTAAAGCCCGGATCGGGCGCCAGGCCGTCGTTGCCCTTGCCGCCGCCCGGTACGGAGTTGCGCGGCTGCACCAGCTCCACGTGCAGGAACAGGCCCGTCAGCGACGGCTTGTCCTTTTCCAGCTTGCTGGCGTAGCCGGGCGTGCCAAAGTCGCGCACTTGCAGCGAGCCGCCCAGGCGGTTCACATACACATGGCCTTTCGGACCGCCGCCCAGCGCCGGATTGCGCAGCGCAAAGTCGTTGAAGTCCCAGCCGGCATCGTTGATGTGGGCAGGAATGGATTCCCCCAGGAAATTCGGGTAACTGGTGTCATGGATGACGAAGTACCGCGCCATGGGCGCCGCCAACCGGCCCACGGCGCGCGACAGGGGGGCGTCGACGGCGCCGCCCACGTCCGCTTCGCTGATCGATTGCCCGGCCAGCCAGGCGCGCAGGCGGGCCGGGGCGATGCCCGTGCGCTGGCCGATGTGGACACCGAGAAAATCCGGCAGCGGCGCGCTGTCGCCCAGGCGCGCATACAGCTTGACGGGACGCAATAAACACGTGGCTTGCGCCCGCGCATCGCCCTTGAAACCGCTTTTCCAGGCGGCGTAGGGGCAGGCCGCTTGCTTTTGGGCAGCAGCCGGCAGGGATAGGCTGAGCAAGAGCAGCAGGGCAGGGAGTCGTTTCATGCGGGCATTGTCGCCGAATCGGGCGTGCCGGCACAGGCGCGCACGCGAAAAAAAAGCTGCCCCGTTCATCGGACAGCTTTCGTGACGCCACTGGCGGCGATCTGTTTAGAATGCCACGCTGCCCGATACGACAACGGTGCGCGGCGCGGCCAGCACCAGGGAGCCAATATTAAAGGACGACACGGCCGACGACCAGTAGTTGCGGTCCGTCACGTTGTCCACGCGGGCGCGCAAGGTCACGTCATGGCCCGCCACTTGCGTCAGGTAGCGCGCGCCGATGTCGAGGCGCGTCCACGATGGCAGTTGCTTGGTGTTGGCCAGATCCGCATATTGCGTCGAGGTGTAGATGCTGCGGGCGTTCAGGCTCAAGCCTGGCGCGCCGGGCACGTCCCATTCGCCGCCCACGCTCACCTGTGTTTCAGGCGCGCCGATGGGGCGCTTGCCATTGTTGGCGGCCACGTCGGTCTTGCTTTGCTGCGCATCGAGCCACGTCAAGCCGCCCAGCAGGCGCACGCCCTGCATCGGCGTGCCGAAAATCGACAACTCCAGGCCACGGTTGCGCTGCTCGCCAGCCAGTTCTGCCCGCTTGCCGACCACGGCCAGCAAGGGCTTGGCAGTGGTGAACAGGGCGGCGCTCATGCCCAGCTTGCCGCCGTCATACTTGATGCCGATTTCCTTTTGCTTGGATTTGTACGGGGCAAACACTTCGTCCATGTTCTCGACATTCAGCTTCTGTCCGTTTTCCATGTACGTTCCCGTGGCTGCCGGTCCCTTGACCAGCGCTTCGATGTAGTTGGCGTACAGCGACACGTTCTTGCTGGTCTTGAAGACGATGCCTGCCACGGGCGTCGTGGCGCTCTCGTCATAGGCCTTTCCTTGCAGCACCGAGGTGTTGTAGTCGTAGCCGGCATCCTTGATCTGCTGGCGGCGCAGGCCCACGGTCAACAGCAGCTTGTCGTCGAGGAAGGCCATGGTGTCGGCCAGGGCATAGCTGCTGAGGATGGTTTTCTGGGTCACGCGCGGGTCGCTCATGATGCCGCCCGTATAAGGGGTTGCCGGCGCGGCCACATTGACGGGCGCGTAAATATTGGTGGCAAATGCGTCGCCGATGGCATACGCGTTCTTCGCTTCATTCCAGTGACCGGACCAACTGGCCACCAGGGTGTGCCGGACGGCGCCCGTAGTGAGCTTGCCGCGAATGCCCAGTTCGCCCGTGCGGATTTCCTGCTTGCGCGCATTATCGAAGCGCGACACATTGGCGTCGCCATTAACCGAGGTCAATGACGGCTCGGCCAGGCTGTTGGCTTCCTTGGTCGAGCGGCTGCCGAACGCAGCCCAGGCCACGACATCCTTGGCGAGGTCCACTTCGGCGCGCGCCGTGCCGAATACATCGTGTTCCTTCGAATAGCTCCAGGGCTGGGCGAAGTTCTTCGAGGCATCGGGCGCGCCAGGCAACACGGCCACGCTGCCAATGCCGACGGATGGACGGGGCGACGTCAAGTCGAAATTCTGGTAGCCGGCATCGGCAGACAGACGATAGCCGCGGCCGCGATAGTCGAGGCCCACCGAGAACATGCCCACGTCGTGGTCTTCGCGCTTGATACTGGTCTCGCCCTGGCGCTTGGCGGCGTTCACGCGCACGCCGAATTCCTGGTTGTCGCCAAAGCGGCGCGCCACGTCGATGGCCGCGTAGACGTGGCCGCCCGATTCCACGCCCACCGTCAATTCCGTCAGCGGCGTGTTGCCGGCGCGTTTGGGCATCAGGTTGATGGCGCCGCCGATGCCGCTGCCGCCCGGCGCCGCGCCGTTCAGGAAGGCGCTGGCACCACGGAACACTTCCACGCGCTCGAGCAGTTCCGGCGATACGTATTGACGGGGCAGCACGCCGTACAGGCCGTTATACGCCACGTCATCGGAATCGAGGGCGAAGCCGCGGATCACATACACTTCCTGGAAATTGCCGTAACCGCGCGACATGCGCACGGCCGGATCGCTTTGCAACAAGTCGCCCACGCTGCGCGCTTGCTGGTCGGCGATGAATTGCTGCGTATAACTGGTGCTGCCGAATGGCGTGTCCATCATGTCCACGGCACCGAGAATGCCCAAGCGCCCGCCGCGCGCCACCTGGCCACCGGCATACGCTGTTGACAAGCCTTCCGCCGAGGCATCGGCCGACGCATTCACGACCACCGTGGGCATGGTTTGCGCCTCGCCGGCCGGCGCCACGGGGGTGGTTTGGGCGTGGGCGGCGGTGCTGGCCAGCAGGAAGGCGGCCAGGGCGAAGGGGGTAGGGGCGAGGCGGAAGGTGCGCATGGTGTTGTTGGGATATTAATGAGAATGATTATCATTATATTCCAGCGCGGGGCTATGTGTGGGAAAGTGTGAGAATGTTGAAAAAAAGTCGACATTTGCACAACACCTGGCGCGCCAGGCACTGGAATCTGGCGGGAAAAGGCGCGCCAGACGATACCTTGCGGGTTTATCAATGCTTGTCGCTCAGTTTCGCTAGAATGGGCCACCGCGCCCGGCGCCCACAGGAAACCGCATGCCATTGCACCGCCATCTACAGTCTGTCTCCATGCGCATGCAGCGGGGCTTGAGCCTGAAAGGCTCGGCCGTCGCGCTGATCCTGACCATGCACGCGCTGGGCCTGTATTTCCTGCTGCTGCCGGCGCGGCAGCTCAAGCAATACACGGAAGTGGCTTTCATGACCTTGCTGCCGGCCCGGCCATTGTCGCAGACGCCACCGATAGCCTTGCCGATGCCGATGCCGATGCCGCTTCCCCTGCCGCGCGCGCCCGCTACTGCGCCGCCCGCCGTTTCTGACATGCCCGCCGTTTCTGACATGCCAGCCGTGACGGCGCAAGCGATTACCGCACCCGCCGAGGAATTGCCCACGGCGCCGTCTGACGCAGACTTGCGCACGCGCGCCCGGCTGGCGGCGGGCGCCGCCGACAAGGCCCTGCGCGGCGAAATCAGGCAAGAACAGCCATGGCTGGCCGCCGCCGAACTCAAAAGCGAAAGCACCTTCCAGAAGCTGGTCGCCTCCGCCTGGCGCGGCGGCCCCGTCATTCGCGTGGAGGAATACCTGACGGCCGATGGCCGGCCCGCCACGCGCGTCGTCAGTGCCGGCGGCGCCACCTGCTATGGCATGGCCGAGAACCCCGGCTCCGGCGCCGACCCGGCCAGGACGGGCGGCAAGGTGAAACGCGTGCCTTGCTCGGGCTAAATACCATATCAAGGGCATGGTTTTCACGGCAATTCCCGGGCAGTCACCCCCGGCTGGGCGTCAAATATGCTAAGTTGCGTCTGCAATTCATGTGACACGACCCAGGACGCCCATGCCACCCGAACTCCTCATCCTCGCCCCCAGTCCCTCGGCTGCCGTCAACGCGCAACTGGACCAGCAATACACATGTCACCGCGCCTGGCAAGTGCCGGCGGACGAGCGCCATGCCTGGCTGGCCGCACGCGCGCCGGCCATCCGCGCCGTCGTCACGACGGGCGCGCTGGGCTTGAACGCGACCGACATGGCCTTGCTGCCCGTGCTGGAAATCATCGCCGTGAATGGCGTGGGTCTCGATGGCGTGGCGCTCGACGAAGCGCGTGCGCGCGGCATCGCCGTCACCACCACGCCGAACGTGCTGACCGATGATGTGGCCGACGTGGCGCTGGGCCTGCTGCTGGCCAGCGCGCGGCACATCGTGGCACTCGACCGTTTCGTGCGCGATGGCGGCTGGGAACGCCGCGAGGCGATCGCCCCCGCGTCCAGCCTGCGCGGCAAGACGGCCGGCATCTTCGGTTTCGGCCAGATCGGCCAGGCCATCGCGCTGCGCCTGGCCGTTTTCGGCGTCC
Organism: Janthinobacterium breve; assembly: GCF_051380895.1. Classification (NCBI taxonomy): domain Bacteria; kingdom Pseudomonadati; phylum Pseudomonadota; class Betaproteobacteria; order Burkholderiales; family Oxalobacteraceae; genus Janthinobacterium; species Janthinobacterium breve. The sequence continues at coordinate 153,506 of NZ_JBNYXY010000007.1, forward strand.
AGGTGCGCTACTTCCAGCCCCGCGCCATTGCCGACACTAGCGTGCCGCGCGCGCAATCGCTGCTGGCCCTGGCGCAGCAATGCGATTACCTGATCGTCTGCGCGCCTGGCACGCCGGCCACGCGCAAGATCATCGACCGCGAGGTGCTCGACGCGCTAGGCCCGCAAGGCACCCTGATCAATATCGCCCGTGGCGCCCTCATCGACGAGGATGCTTTGATCGCCGCCTTGCAGGATGGCCACCTGGGCGCGGCCGGCCTCGACGTGTTTGCGGACGAACCGCGCGTGCCGGCCGCCTTGCGCGCTTTGCCGAACGTGGTGCTGACGCCGCACGTGGGCAGCCTGACCGTGGAAACGCGCCATGCGATGGGGCAACTGGTGGTGGATAATCTGGCGGCGCACTTCGCCGGCTTGCCCCTGCTCACGCCGGTAAAGACCTAGCCGCCCGCCACGTACACCGAATCGTTTCTGGCGCCCGTGAAATGCATTAACATCATGTAGTGGCATTTCTACATGGATCAAGGAGCAGCTATGCATACGATACTGGTGATGGGCGCGGGTTTTGCGCTGCTGGCACTGTGCCTGCTGGTGGGACGGGGCAGGGGCGCGATGGCGCACGCGGCATTGGCTTTCATTCCCTTGTGGCTGCTAGGCGCCGGCATCAACATGGCGGTGGGCGTACTCACGGCCGGCTATTCCGTTGCCGAGGAACTACCGATTTTTGCAGTAATTTTTGCCGTGCCAGCCTTGCTGGCCGGTTTTTTATGGTGGCGTTTACAACGCACCTGAGCCGCCAGCCCATGGGCAGCACCGCCAGCACGGCCAGGATTGACGATGAAAGAGTATTGATGGAATTGACAAAATCGCTGCTGCGCACGCGCGGCGGGCAGGACAGTGGCAAGGTGGGCATGATCGAGCTGTTCTTCGACCTGGTGTTCGTGTTTGCCGTCACACAACTGTCGCATGGCTTGCTGGCGCACCTGAGCGCCATGGGCTGGCTACAGACGGGCTTGCTGTTGATGGCTGTCTGGTGGGTGTGGATCTTTACGTCGTGGATCACCAACTGGCTCGACCCCGAGCGCATTCCCGTGCGCATCAGCCTGTTTGCCCTGATGCTGGGCGGCCTGATCATGTCGGCCTCGATACCCGAAGCGTTCGGCACGCGGGGCCTGGGCTTTGCGCTCGCCTATGTGGCCATGCAGGTGGGCCGGCCCCTGTTCGCCTGGTGGGCCGTGCGCCATGAAACGCTGGCGCGCCGCCGCAATTTCCAGCGCATCGCCCTGTGGGCCGTGCTGTCTGGTATTTTCTGGATCGCCGGCGGCATCGCTGATCCATCCCAGCGCATCTTCTGGTGGGGCGCGGCCCTGCTGATCGACCTGGCCGGTCCATGGATGCAGTTCGGCCTGCCTGGCCTGGGCCGCTCGACGATCGCCGACTGGGATGTCGATGGCAGCCACATGGCCGAACGCTGCGGCCTGTTCGTCATCATCGCCCTCGGTGAATCCTTGCTGGTGACGGGCGCCACCTTCGCGGGCCTGGAATGGTCACCCGGCAACTGGCTGGGTTTCCTGTCGGCCCTGGTCGGCAGCATCGCCATGTGGTGGATTTACTTTGACACGGGCGCCGAAGCGGGCCACCACCGCATCGCCCACTCGAAAGACCCGGGCCGCATCGCGCGCAAGGCTTACACCTATATCCACGTGCTGATCGTGGGCGGCGTGATCGTCAGCGCCGTGGCCGACGAGCTGGCACTCGTGCATCCGGATGAAGCGAGCTTCGCCGGCATCAGCGCCTTGCTGGGCGGCCCGATCCTGTATCTGCTGGGCAATGCCCTGTTCAAATGGGTCAGCAACGACCGCGCCACGCCGCCGCTGTCGCATTTGCTGGGCATCTTGATCATCCTGGCGCTGATCCCGATGGCGTACGGCCGCTTGTATTCGCCTTTGACCCTGGCCTGCATCACCAGTTGCGTGCTGGTCCTGGTGGCCGTGTGGGAACATATGGCGCTGCGCCGTCCGCCGCCGGAGATTGATCTCTGATGCGCGATCTCTGATGCCCGATCCCCGATCCCTGAGGCCTGCGTGACCTTATCCGGGCGGCGTGATGCCGTCCGGATCGCTGCGCGTGTCGAGTTGCAGTTGCAAAAACGCCAGGTCCAGCCAGGCGCCGAACTTGGTGCCCACCTGGCGCATCAATCCCACTTCCTCGAAGCCCAGCTGTTTGTGCAGGGCGATCGAACCGGCATTGCCCGCTTCGATGCCCGCCACCATGACGTGCTTGCCCAGGCCCCGCGCGCGCAAGATCAATTCCCCCATCAAAGCCTTGCCGACGCCGGCGCCGCGGCTATCGGCGCGCACATACACGGAATGCTCGACCGTATGGCGGAAACCCTCGAACGGGCGCCAGTCGCCGAACGAGGCGTAGCCGGCCACATTCTGCTGCGCATCGATGGCGACCAGCACCGGATAGCCGGCCCGCTCGCGGTCAGCCAGCCAGGCGGCGCGGTTGGCCGCATCGACCGTCCGTTCATTCCAGATGGCCAGGGTGTTGCTGACGGCATCGTTGTAGATGGCCGTGATGGCTTCGATGTCGGCCGCGTGGGCATCGCGTATGTGCATGTTGAACTCCTTGCTAGTCGTCTACTATAATGGACAAATCATAGATTGCCGCCCGCGCCTTGTCCAATAAAATCCGAATGGAATCCGCAATGGAAGCCGATACATGTCCACTAAACCAGACGAATTGAACCAGCGCATCGGCGCCAGAGTGCGCCTCGAACGGGAAAGCCTGGGCTGGTCGCTGACGGACCTGGCGGCCCGTTCTGGCGTGTCGCGCGCGATGGTGCACAAGGTGGAGCGGGGCGACTGCAGCCCCACGGCCACCTTGCTGGCGCGGCTGTCGGGCGCCTTCGGCCTGAGCATGTCCGAACTGATCGCCCGCGCCGAGATGCGCGCAGGGCGCTTGCTGCGCCAGGCAGACCAGCCCGTGTGGATCGATCCGCAGAGCGGCTATGTGCGGCGGCACGTGTCGCCGGCGTCCGACATGCCGCTCGACCTCGTGCATATTAGCTTGCCGCCGGGCGCCGTGGTGGCGATGCCTGCCGCCGCCTATGTGGCGAGGCGGCAATTGATTTGGTCACTCAGCGGCAGCCTCGTCTTCATCGAAGGCGATACCCGCCACGTGCTGGACGCGGGCGATTGCCTGGAGCTGGGTCCGCCGGCCGACTGCGTGTTCAAGAATGAAACGGCGACTGCTTGCACCTACGCCGTGGCGGTATTGAACAGCAGCAGAGCTTAAGCCAGCGCCGCCGTGCGCAGCTGGGCAATGAAGGCGCGCGCGGCGGGCGCCTGTTCGTGGCGGCGGAAGGCCACGGCGATTTCCGAGCTGATTTGCGGGCCTTCCAGTTCGCGGAATACCACACCGGGCAATTGCACGCTGGCCATCACCGAGTGGGGCACGATGGCGCAGCCCACGCCCAGCGACACTTCCGTCAGCACGGCCACCAGGCTGCCCGGGCGCGAGACCACCTGCGCCGCAAAGCCGCCGCGCCGGCTCACCTCCAATGTTCCCAGTTCCTGTTCCGGCACGATGAACGCCTGCTGCGCCAGCGCGGCCGGCGCAGCCTCGTCAATCCTGGCCAGGGCGCTGTCCGCTTGCACGGCCAGCACAAAGCGGTCGCGCAGCAAGACCACGCTGGCTATGCCATCCGGCAAGTGCAGGGGCGGGCGCACGAAGGCCAGGTCCACGCGTCCCTGGTCCAGCAAGCCGGGCAGGGCGTCCATCGCCTGTTCGCGCGCACTGATATGGATGCCGGGGTGGCTGGCGCGAAAGCGGGCGAACTGGTCTTGCAGCACGCCGGAATACGCGGCCGAAGCCACGTAGCCGATTTCCAGCCGTCCCAGCTCGCCCCGACCCGCCCGCCGGGCCACGTCCTGCGCCTGCGCCAGTTGCGCCAGCGCGCGCGCCGCTTCCAGCACGAACAACTCTCCGGCGGCCGTCAGGGCCACGGCGCGCTTGCTGCGCTGGAACAAACGCGTGCCCAGCAAGCTTTCCGTTTCCTGCACCTGCTTGGTCAGCGCGGGCGGCGAGATGCCCAGCTCGGCGGCGGCCCGCGCGAAATGCAGGCTGTGCGCCACGGCCAGCACGCAGCGGAAATGCCGCAGTTCCATGTCTTTGACTATATTCACCATGGGTGAATTATAAGGCGCTCATCTTATAACAGGAAATAATACAAGCCTGCTTACAATCGAGACATGAAGAATACCAGCTGGACCTTATATACGTGCTCGGGCGTGTGCGCGCTGATCATGCTCGATACCAATGTGGTGGCCGTCTCGCTGCCGTCGATCGCCCGCTCGCTCAACGCCAGCTTCGTCGACGTGGAATGGGTGGTCAGCGCCTACATGCTGGCGTTCGCCTCGTTCCTGCTGCCGGCCGGCAGCATCGCCGACCGCCTGGGACGGCGCAAGGTCATGCTGTTCGGCCTGGCCGTGTTCGCGCTGGCCTCCCTGCTGTGCGGCCTGGCGTTGACGCCGTTCGTGCTCAACGTGGCGCGCGCCATCAAGGGCCTCGGTGCAGCGCTGCTGCTGACGTCCGCGCTGGCCGTCATCGGCCATACTTTCCATGCGGAAAAGGAGAGGGCGCGCGCCTGGTCCGTGTGGGGCGCGGCCATGGGCGTGGCCATGACGGTGGCGCCACTGTTGGGCGGCCTGATCACGAGCGCCATCAACTGGCGCTGGATTTTCTATCTGAACCTGCCCGTCGTCGCCATCCTGATGTGGCTGGTAAGCAAGCATGTGGACGAGTCGAAAAATGCCTCCAACGCCAGTTTCGACCCGCTGGGGGCGGCGCTGTTTTCCGCCGGCCTGTTTTGCATCATCTGGGGCTTGATCGACGCCAGCGTGGCGGGCTGGGCCAGCCATGCCACCGTGCTGCGTTTCCTGGCGGGCGCGGCGCTGCTGGCCGTGTTCGTGGTGGCGGAACGGCGCCAGAGCGCGCCCATGGTCGATCTATCCCTGTTTGGCCGGCGCGTGTTTGTCGGCGCCGTGCTGGGCATGTTCGGCTACGCCATCGCCGCCCAGGTGATGATGACGTTTTTGCCCCTGTATTTGCAGAACGCCTTCGGCTTTTCCGCCGTGCTTGCCGGCTGCGCCATGTTGCCGTTTGCCGTCGCCATGGTGGTGCTGTCCCGGCTGGCGCCGCGCGCCATGCGCCATCTGGACGACCGCGGTATTCTGGTGACGGGGCTGCTGATCGTCGCCGTGGGCAACGTCGCCACGGCGCTGGCCGCCGCCAGTTTGCAGTACGGCCTAGTGGCGGCCGGCATGGTCGTCACGGGCGCGGGCGCGGGATTGCTCAACGGCACCACCCAGAAAGCCATCCTCGCCTGCATTCCACGCGAGCGCACGGGCATGGGGTCCGGCATCAGCACCACCACGCGTTTTGTCGGCATCGTGCTGGCCGTGGGCGCGCTGGGTGCCGTGCTGGCCATGCGCACGGCCGCCTCGTTCGAGAAACTGGCGTGGCTGCACGGCTTGAAGGCCTCGCCCGAGATGATAGGACGCATCGTGGCCGGCAACGCGGCCGAGGCCTTCGGCCAGCTGCCGCCCGCCCTGCAGGCCGTGGCGCAGGAAGCGGCCCGGCACGCCTTCATCGACGGCTTTGCCAGCGTGCTCTACCTGGCTGGCGGGCTGGCGGCCGTGGTGGCGGCGCTGGTGTTCGTGCTGGCGCGGCCGGTGCAAAAAATGGGAAAAGTGTAACTGTTCAGCAATATTTAAGTACACGGCCTCTGCTTGTAATATGATGCCATCGAGCAATACATGGCAATCATATAACACGACTAATCAAGAGCGCCGAACAGAACCGTAGCGAGCGGCAGTGAGTTGTGGCTGAGACGCGGAGCTGTGCGAATGCACAGTGAGCATCGGAGGCCGCAAATCGCGACGCGCAGTAGGTTATGTTCGGTGCGGGAGGAGCGCATGCGCAGAAAACGCATTATCATCACCAGCGTGCTGGTCGCAGTCATCGGCGTGGCCGTTCCCCTGAGCCTGGCCTTTTACCTGTCGTCCGTGCGCGCCGAGCATGGCGAGCAGGAACGTCTGCGCCTGCTGGCCGGCTACGCGCTCGAGCGCGCCCACCGTTCGATAGCCTCGGCCGGGGTCGCCCTGCGTAGCGCCGATGCGCTGGACCTGGCGCCGTGTTCGGAAGCGCATATCCAGCAACTGCGCCGCATCACCATCACCACGCGCAGCATCGACGATATCGGCTATGTGGAAAATGGCTTGCTCAAATGCACGTCCACGGGCATGGAGGACGAGCGCATCGCCATCACGCCCGCCGACTTCACCATGGACAATGGCATGGGCATCGATTTCAACTTGCGCCCCGTCGTCAGCGGCGGCAAGCGCATGGTGGGACTGACTTACCGCGCTTATAAAGTGCTGATCGATCCCGTGCGCTTTTCCGACGTCATCGTCGACAGCGACATCCAGATGGCCGTCGCCATCGGCAAGCGCGGCGTGCTCGATACCTTGCACCATCCCGACCCTGCGCTGGTGCAAAGCTTGCTCGCCGGCCAGCCAGCGGCGGACGGCGCAGCGCACGACGGCAGCATCCATGCGATCCTGTACCGCGATGGTTTGACGGCCGTGATGATCGAGCCGCGCAGCAAGCTGAACGACAGGCTGCGGCGCGAACAGCTGCTGCTTTTGCCGCTGGGCTTGCTGATGGCCGCCTTCATCGTCGGCATCGTCATCTGGCTGTCGCGCCGCCGTTTGTCGCTGATGGGAGAATTGCGGATCGCCATCGACCGGCGCGAATTCTTTGTCCATTATCAACCCATCATCGCGCTCGACACGGGCGTGTGCGTGGGCGCCGAGGCGCTGATACGCTGGCGTCGCCCCGACGGCAGCATGATACGGCCCGACCTGTTCATCCCCGTGGCCGAGGAAGGCGAGCTCATCTTGCCCATCACCGACCAGGTCATCGATTGCGTCATCGCCGACATGCGCGCCGCGCTGCTGGCCGACCGCGAACTGCACATCGCCATCAACCTGTGCGCCAGCGATATAGAAACGGGCAGGGTGCTCGACGTGCTCGAACGCGCCTTGGACGGCACCGGCATCGAGGCGCAGCAGATCTGGCTGGAAGCGACGGAGCGGGGCTTCATCAACGTGGAAGCGGCGCGCGCCACCATCGAAAAGGCCAGAGCGCGCGGTCATGCCGTGGCCATCGACGACTTCGGCACGGGCTATTCCAGCCTCTCCAGCCTGCAAAACCTGCCGCTCGACGCCTTGAAAATCGACAAGTCCTTCGTCGACACCATCGGCACGGACGCCGCCACCAGCAGCGTCACGCCGCACATCATCGCCATGGCGCGTACCTTGAACATGCTGATCGTGGCCGAAGGCATCGAAACGCCGCAACAAGCCGATTATTTGCGCGAACGCAAGGTCGAATTCGGCCAGGGCTGGCTGTTTGCGAAAGCGCTGCCGGCCGGCGAATTTCTTGCCTTCTACGAAACCCGCCGCACGCCATCATCCACATGAAACAGGCAAACTTCCCTTATCCGCTGCAGCCGCTGCGCGTGCCCGGCGGCTGGCACATCACCGTCAACACCCTGTTCGAGGTGGACCCAGGCCCGGAGACCATGCAATGGTTCAGCAGCGCGCTGCTGCTGTGGGGCCACTGCCGCGACAGTGCTTATTGCTTCAACTCGCATTTCGAACCGGAAGACGATCCGGACGGCGAATTCGTGCTGGAAATGTCCAAGGTGGCATATGACCGCCACGGCAAGGCTGTCAAAGGCAGCGAGGTATTCCTCGGCGAATATCGCACGCGCAGCAAGGCGGCGTTTGTCGACCGGGTCGAGCAGTTCATGCAAGACCCGGCCGCCTGAGCACTAGGGCTTGCGCGGCAAGACCACGTCCTGCCCGCCTTGCCTGAGCACGGCGCCGGCGACCTTGCCCGCCGCATCGCGCGTAAAAACCAATTCCGCCTCGATGGCGCGGAAGAAAAACTGGTCTTTAGCGCTGGCAAACAGGGGCGCCGAACCGACGCCCGTGCCTGCCGCTTCCAGGCCATGCTTGCCCAAGCTCACCGTCAAGGTGAAATGTTCGTCAGGGGAATGCTCGAGCACATAGTCGGCCACGTATTCAGCCAACGTTGCGCGCGGCAGCTCGATGGCGACTTGCGGCTTTTTCAGCGGCGGCAAGGGCGTGCCGGGCAGCAGGGCGGACAAGCCCAGGGCGTCGACGGTGCGCGCCGTGTTCGTCAGCACCACCACGCCCCGCTTGCCGTCCGTGGTAAACGCCGCATAGCTGGTGTAGCCGCCCGTCTGGCCGCTGTGCCAGGCATAGCCTTGTCCCTGTTGCTGCTCCAGCAGCCAGGCCAGGCCGATTTTGGTTTCGCTGTCGGGCGCAAGCGGCCGCTGCGGCTTGATCGCCAGCGCATACGGGCGCAGCGGCTTGAACATGTACGCTTGCAGGTAGGCAATCATGTCGCGCGCGCTCGAATACACGCCGCCAGCCGGCGCCACCACGTTCAAGTCCCAGGCCGGCGTCGGTTCGCCCGTGAGCAAGTGTCCCGGCGCCAGGCGCGTCAGCATGCCGTGCGTGGGCGTGTTCGAGGTCGAGCGCATGCCCAGCGGCACGGCGATGCGCGACTGCAACAGCGCTTCATAGCTGCTGCCCGCCCGCGCCGCCAGGGCCGTGCCCAGCACGGCATAGCCGATATTCGAATAGTCAAAGACGCTGCCCGGCGCGCGGGGCAACTGGTAGGCGGCGAGAAACTGCCGCTGTTTTGCTTCCGTGTAATCGGCATACGGGTTGGCGGGGTCTTTTGGCGCGAAGTTGTCGGGCAGGCGCGGCAGCGCAGAATAATGCGTGGCCAGGTCGAGCAGGCTGATCGTCTTGCCGTCGAAGGCAGGCATTGTGTAGCCGGGCAATAATGCCGCCACCGGTTCTTCGAGGGTGACCTTGCCATCGACGACGGCGTGGGCCAGCAGCAAGCCCGTCATGGTCTTGGTGACGGAACCGATCTGGTAGACGGTATCGGCGCCCGGCTTGGCGTTCTTGCCTGCATGCACGCTGCCAAAGCCGTAGACGGCGCTGTGCTTGCCGTCGATGACGGCAATGACGATGCTGGAGTGCAAGCCCGTGCGCGTGAGTTCCTCGGCGCGCTGGCGCACGGCGTCGTCGAGGGTGGGGGCGGCCAGGGCAGGGGCGGCCAAGGCAGCGGTGCCGATGAGGCAAAGGGGGAGGAGGGCGAAAGTGGGTGTCATGGGAACCTTGTCCAGGGTGGGCCGAATGCACGCCAGCGCCTGGATAAGGCGGCTGGCGTGCCCTGGGGAGGATACGGCGCCAACATGAAGGCTTCCTGAGTTTTATGTAACTCTTGCTACATTGCAAAGTTGCTCGTTTCAGGCGTTTCCAGCAAACGCGCCAGCTGCGCCCGCATGTCCGCGGCCATGCCGAGCAGCAATTCGCCACGCCGCCGCGCATCGGCGCGTTTCTTTGATGGTAACTCGGCCAGATCCGGCGCCCGGTAGGGTGCGCAGGGCAAGTGATAATTGCCGTCGGGCATGCGCAGGGCGTGCAATTCCTGCCAGGCCAGGTCGTAATCGGCGGCGATATGGCGCCGCCGGCGCGCATTCAGGGCGATGCGGTTGTCATTGCTGATCAAAAACAGGTTATTGCAAGCAAAGAAATCACCGAAATCGCGCAAGGCCGCGACCATCAGGTTTTTCGGACGGCAACCGTGCAGCGCTCGCGTGGCCGCCTTCACGGCGTGTGCGCCCGCTTCCGAGCGCAAGCCTTGCAGCGCACCCAGCTGCAAGGAGACGCCATCGGCGCGCGGCACGAATAAAAAGCTGGCCAGGTAGAGGGGCAGGCCATCGCACGTCAGGCGCAGGCACAGTTCGCCTTCGCGGTAGCTGTCGTGGATGGCCGTCAGATGCAAGCGGTACAGCGCCCCGTCCTTGCCTTCGAACGCGGCCAGTAGCACGGGCTGGCGCGCGGCACGCTCGACCAGCGCGCGCCCGCCAGCCTGCCACAGGAAGCGGTAATGTCCTTCCAGCAAGGCCAGGCGATCCGTGCAGCCCAGCTGGCGCGAGGCGTAAGGGCGGTAAATCTTGAAGCGCAAGCAGGGATGCAGCTGCGCCAGCGAGCTCATACCAGGCATGCTACCCAGGAAGGCGTGCCAGCGCGTGCGCTGGCGGGGAAAGAATAGGGCGCCCAGCGCCGCTTTCAGGCGGTGGCCGCTGGCGGGATATGGTGGCACGGCGGGCGGCACGGCGGCGCCGTGGCGCAAGGTTAAAGCGATGTCATTCATGGTTCTGCCGGAAAATGGCAGGCGCTGCACAATGAGAGCCTTGCCAGTCTGAATGCTACGCGGGCAAGGTGAATTTCACGTTAAGAAACTGGCGATACATCGAACGCGGCGCAACACGCGCCGGGGCGCAGAAGTGCTAGCATACGAGCAAAGACAAGCCAAGAAAGGAGACCGCAGCCATGAAAAAAGCAGAGCCAGACACGCAGTCCGGGGATGGCGCGGTGAGCGCCGAGTCCGCTACCCGCCAGATCGACGCGAAAATCGCCTCCCTGGCGGACTGGCGCGGGAAAACGCTGGCCAGCGTGCGCGTGCTGATCCACCAAGCGGACCCGGACGTGGTCGAAGAAGTCAAATGGCGCGGCGCGCCCGTCTGGTCGCATGCGGGCATGATTTGCACGGGCGAAACCTATAAGCTGGCCGTGAAACTCACCTTTGCCAAGGGCGCCGCCTTGCCCGATCCTGCCGGCCTGTTTAATTCCAGCCTGGACGGCAACACGCGCCGGGCCATCGACATTCACGAAGGTGAGCAGCTCGATGCCGCGGCGTTCAAGGCGCTGATACGCGCCGCCGTGGCAATAAATGCGGCGCCCAAACCAAAGCGGACGAATATTTGAGACATTATCTTTATATCTGGCACGACCCGGCCGAGCGCATGCTGGTCGCTTCCGGCATCGAATTCAAGGATTTTATCCCCGCCCTCGGCAAGGCCGGCGGCATCGTGCTGCGCAAGGGCAGCGCGGGCACGGCCCGCAAACCTGCCGCTTGGCAGGCGCTGGCGCAGCAGCAATTGCCGGCCCTGGCGCACGCAGACTTGCACGCCTGCGGCAGCCACGCCTGGGCCGATTGGCAGGATACGGCGCCAGCTTCCCTTGATGTGGCCGTGGCCGCAGCGCTGGCCTACAGTGTCACGGCCCAGCGCACGGGGCTTGCCGCCTTGCAGAACCGCTACCTTGCCTTTGCGCACGACGATGGCTGGTATCTGAAACTGTTTTATGCGGCATGGGACGACGTGGCGGCCTGGCTCGCCGGCGCCATTCCGCCAGCGATGGGTGCGCTCGACATGAACGCACTGGAACAGGGGGACGACGGTTATTGGCTGCAAAACGGCACGCTCGGCGTGGAGCTGAAAACCCACGCTATCGACAGCGTGCTGAACCGGCGCCTGTAGCGGCTGCAGGCCGCCGTGGTGGCGCGCTGCGGCCCCATTTGAGCCTCAACGCACCGGGACGATACGCGTGCGCTTGCCAGCGCCGGCAGCGGCGCGCCGATCGGCCGTCAATGGGCAGGCGAAATAGTGGGGCAAGCCCGGAAAGCGGGGCCGGCCCGTCAGGGGGCATCGCAGAGTTCCCTCGCCATGTAGACGGGTTCAGACATCGCGTTTCTGCTTGCTATCAATTAGCAGGCCCAGCCTGGCCGTCATGCCGGCATTCTCGCGCAGCAAGCCGTCGCGCTCCTGCGCCAGGCTTGCCGCCTTCTGCTGCGCCACCTGTGCATTTTCCGCCAGCATGTCAAGCTGGCGGTCTTGCGCGGCCAACGCCACCCTGGCGTCGTTCAGCGCCAGCAAGGCCGTATCCAGCTTGGCCAGCAGGGCGTCGGCGGAGGCGGCGGCCTGCAGATATTGAAATTCAAACTGGTCGCGTTCGGGGCGCACGGTCGCCAGGGCTTCGCGATCGGCGGCCGCTTCGCCGGATAAGCGCGCGTGTTCCGCCTGCAGCTGCGCCAGCCGCATGTCTTGCTGCACCAGGGTCGCCTGCTGGCCCTGCAAACGCTGCTGCAGTTGCGCGTTGTCCTGTTCCAGCCGGCTTACACGCTGCTGCGCCTGGGCCCGTTCTTCGCTGCGCTGGGTAGCGGCCGCTTCCTGGTAATGGTCGAACTGCGAGCGCACCTGCGCCAGTTGGCGGTTCAGGGCGGCGATTTCCTCGCCCCGGTCGGCCAGGCGCTGCGTCAGGCCCGCGTTGTCGCTGTGCAGGGTGGCCAGGGTGACGGCGCGAAAATGGTGTTCTTCCTTCAGTTGCGCCAGCGCATGCTGGGTGGCGCGCAACTCCTGGGTCAGGGCGGCGCGCGCCTCCGTCAGCTTCAACCGATCCGTTTCCGTCTTTTTCAGCTTTTCAAGCGCCGCGTCGAGTTCTGCGCGGTTTTGCTGCATGCCCGTTTCCAACTGCTGCGCCACGTCGCGCTGCTGCTTCTCATACACGCCGCGCATTGCTTGCATCAGCTCGGCCGGCAAGCCTGCTTCCGTTTTCACGGCGCCCGCGCCCTGGAACTCTTCTTTCCAGCGCTTGAGCAGCGGCGCAATGGTGCTCTTGCTGCCCGTGCTGCCCAGCGCTTCGCGCACATTGTCGACGGTGGGATTGCGCCCATCGGCAGCGACGATTTGGGCTGCTTTCATAACATCAGAGTACAGAATGCCGGTGCGGGCCATGAAACCACCTATGAGCGAAATTTAGTAACGTATTACATGATACGTAATATCGAATAATATTACGATATAAATTTTTATGATTATTGAAAAATATAAGGTGCTATAAGATTGCTTATCGCGTGTCATGGGGGTGGTTTGCATGCTATTCTGTGATCCTCTCAGTACAAAAGCGTGATTTCGCTGCCGCCATGCCCGATTTGCCCCTCTCGAAACGCCGTATTGCCCCTTCGAAAAACGCCGACATCGCGCCTGCACCGTTACACGGCGCTCTGATCGATGCCGAGCTGGCCGCGCGCCACCAGGCGTTTCTCGCCGCCGCCACGTCGGACAACACGCGCCGCACCTACCGTTCGGCCATCCGCCACTTCCAGGCCTGGGGCGGGGCGCTGCCTGCCGACGAGTCCACCGTCATCCGCTATCTGATGGCGCATGCGGACAGCCTGAACGCGCGCACCCAGGCCTTGCGCCTGACGGCCCTGTCGCAATGGCATGTGTACCAGGGCTTTGCCGACCCGGCGTCCACGCCCACCGTGCGCAAGACTCTGGCCGGTATCGCCCGCCTGCACGGCAAGCCGAAAAAGAAGGCCAAGGCCCTGCCGCTGGAAGACCTGGAAGCGATTGTCGCCAAACTGGCCGCGCTGGGCAGCGTCAAGGCTGTGCGCGACAGCGCCTTGCTGCAACTGGGATTTTTTGGCGGTTTCCGGCGCAGCGAACTGGTGGGATTGACACTGGAAGACGTGAGCTGGGAGCCGCAGGGGATGGTGATCACTTTGCCCCGTTCGAAAACGGATCAATCGGGGGAGGGCATCGTCAAGGCGATTCCGTTTGGCGACGGCGTCTGCTGCCCGGCCACGGCACTGCGCGCCTGGCTGGCCGCGGCGCACATCCGCTCGGGACCGCTCTTGCGCACCGTCAATCAATGGGGCCATGTGAGCGTGAAAGCACTGCACGCGAGCAGCATCAATACCATACTGGAAGGCTGCGCCAGGCTGGCGCAGCTCGATTACGTACCGGAATTGTCGAGCCATAGCCTGCGCCGCGGCATGGCCACCAGCGCGCACCGGGCGGGCGCCGATTTCCAGGCCATCAAGCGCCAGGGCGGCTGGCGCCACGACGGCACCGTGTATGGCTATATAGAAGAGGCGGGCCGCTTCGAGGACAATGCGGCCGGCAGTTTATTGAAGGCGAAGAAGAAACCGGCGACCTGAGAGCGTCCGACAACGCCTGCGGCACACCGCCAATGCGTAGTCTGCGAAACCGGCGTAGCCATCCAAAGCTTGGTTTGCCCCCTCATGGCATCCGTCCGGCAGCGAACAGATCAGATTTCTCTTCAGTCTTTGAAACTGATTATTAACGTGGATAAACAATGAACTGATCCAGCTTGCCATCTGGCGTGAAGTAGGTTGGCACTCGCAGGGTCCCGCCAGCAGTCTTGATGCGGAAGAAACGGTAGACAAGGCCACCGCGGCGGTCGGAACGCGTTTCGACGATGCTCTCCACCTCGCCCAGCGGTTTGAGTGAAGCGGCAAAGTCGGCCACGACCTGATCGCTGAAATAGCCACGCAGGCCATCGCTCATCAGGCTGCGGTCAGGATGTCCCGCTTGTAACTGTACAAACAGGGCACGTACCTTGTCCAAGGCCAATGGCGCAACGGCATCGGCGGTGGAAGCGAACAGTAGCGCCTCGATCTCGCCCGTCACTTTCTCACTGGTACTGCCGCCTCCATTGGTGAGCACGACAATGGCCATGTCGTCGTTCGGGAAAACGGTGTTTTGCGAGCGAAAGCCAGCAACCTCGCCACCGTGGTCCCAACGTAAACGTCCTTCCGGCGTCATGCGCACGAATTGGCCAAGGCCGTAGTTGGTACCGGTGCCGCTGGTCAACAAATTTTCCGTCGCAATGGCTAGCCGGGAGGCGCGGCCAAGGATGGCATCATGCATCAGGGCAATATCCCACCGTGCCAGGTCACTCCCAGTCATCGCCAGGTTGCCGACTGCCCATATCCAATACTTGCCCTCTGGGCGGGCTGGACGTGGTGGGCCGAATGCCGCCACTTCATAGCCCTGCGGATCGCTTGCCTCCCAGGGCGTCACGCTCGTGTCGACTGCCGAGCGCATGCCCAGTTTGTCCGTGATGCGGCTGCGTATGAACGTATCGAGCGACATGCCGCTCGCTATTTCGATGATACGGCCGGCAATCGCATAGCCGGTGTTGCTGTACTCCCATCTTGAACCAGGCTCGAAACTGAGCGGCCGTTTTCCCCAGTTCGCAAGGATCGCATCGACCGTCGTTGGCTTGGCCATGAATGGCGCCAGATAATCGAGTGGGTAATAGTCCGGGTAGCCGGCTGTGTGCGCAAGTAACTGCCGCACCGCGATTTCATTGGCCCTCGTCAGGTCGGGCAGAAAACGTGCGATTTTGTCGTCGAGCGAGAGCTTGCCGTCTTCCACCAGCAACAGCATCGCCGCCGCCACGAATTGCTTGGTGTTCGATCCAATCTTGTAGCGCATCTGCGGCGTCGCCTTGAGCGCTGGATCAATACTTGCCATGCCGTACGCTTGCGCATAGGCCAGCTTGCCATCTTTGACGATGGCAATTGACACGCTCGGGACCGACTTATCCTCCAACGCCTTCATCACAATGGCGTCGATTGCGCGTACTGTATCTGGTGCAAGCTGGGCGGAAGCGCCCAGGGGCAGCGTGGCGCCAAGCGCCAGAATGCAGCGGAGAATGCTGCTGCCTGCACCTGCGGTCGCGGTCTGCAACAGCTTGTCGGCTTCTTGCGTGCGGTTTTCGTCTTTTTTCATTGGGAGATGATTGTTGATGGCAAGCGAGTCCAGGCAGTGTAATCTTCCGAGCTGCCAGGATCGACGCAAAACGACGAACGGCGATATCCGCATGATGGAATGTCAATAATGCGGTATCGACGGACCGGCTCAGTAAAGGCTCAGCTAATGGCTTGGCAGACGGGCTTCGGGGTCAGTTCCGCGATGAGCACCAGGGCGCTGGGGGGCAGCCGTGCCTGCAGTTGAGCCAGGCTTGCGCGATGGTGCCAGGCCGTATCATGCGGCCGCCTGCTCCCGGGGGCGGATGATCATGCAGGTGGCCGTCGCGTGCGCATACACTTTGCCCGCTTCGTCGCGGATCGTGCCTTCGGAAATGACCAGATTGCGTCCTGCATTGATCACTTTGCCTTCCGCGTAGACCGTCACGTTGAAGGGCAGGGGGCGGCACATCTTGATGTTCAGGTCTGTCGTGCCATAGCTTTCGCCTGCCGGCAAGACCGTGTGCGTGGCGCAACCCGTGACCGTGTCAAGCACGGTGGCGGCAAAACCGCCGTGCACGCCGCCCATGGGATTGGTGTGTGTTTCATTCGCCGTGGCCGTGAAGACGACGCGGCCATGCTCCACCGTGTGCGCGTCCATGGGCATGGTCTTGGAAATGCCGGGCCGGGGAAACAGGCCTTGCGCGAAAGCTTGCATCAGTTGCAAGCCGGTCATGTCGTTGGGGTGCATGGGTAACTCCTGTGGTGGTGATGTGGGGATGAGTCAGACGTCCTGCGCGAAACGCAGGCGCGAGGCATGCAGCAGGAAGCGGGCGACGACGGCCAGCTCTTCTTCGCTGAAACCCGCTTTCAGTTGTGCATTCAGGCTGTCGAGCAGGGGCAGGGCGGCGGCCAGCACTTCGCCGCCCTTGGGCGACATGTGCAGGGTGCCGGCGCGCGCATCGAGCGCAGACTGGCCGCGCACGATGAGGCCATTTTCTTCCATGCGCGCCACCAGACCCGTGACGGCCGAGTTTTTCAATTGCAACAATCGGCCCAGATCCTTCAATTGGCAGCCTTCTTCGCCCTTCAGGGCAAACAGGGCGACAACTTGCGTGCCGGAAAATCCCAGTTCGCTGGTAAAGACGGCATCGGCCGAGCGAAACAGGTTCTGGCGCGCCAGGTTGAGCAGATTAAACAAGCGCGGCGAGCGCTCGCCCAGCGGGCAGGCGGCAGCGGTATCGGGGAGGTCTGGCTGGGGAGAGGTATTGGTACGCATGCGAAGTATACTACTACGTATGCGTAATAAATCAAGTGTGGATTGCTAGTCGCGCTGGCGGCGCCCGATGTAGCGTGCTCTTGGCCGTATCAGGGCCGCGCTCGCGGCTTGCTCGGCCGCATGGGCGATCCAGCCGGCCGAGCGGGCAAGGGCAAACACCGTCATGCTCGCGCCCTCGGGCCAGCCGAACGCCAGTTCCATGGCGGCCAGCGCCAGGTCGGCATTCGGACGCGCATCGAGCAGCTCGCCCGCCGTGGCGCAAACGGACAGGATGGCGCGCAGTTGCGGGGGCTCGTGCGTCATCGCTGACAGGCGTTCCAGCAGATACGCGGCGCGCGGGTCGCCCTGCGGATACAGCGGGTGGCCAAAGCCGGCGAATTCCGGCGCGATGGTCTTGTAAAAGGCGCCGATGGCGTCCCTGGCGTCTGGCGCGGCCAGCGCCTGCGTCAACATGCGGCGGGCCGCCGCGCTGCCGCCGCCATGCTTGTCGCCTGACAGGGCGGCCAGTCCAGCGCCCAGCGCGGCGGGCAGGCTGGCACCCGTCGAGGCGACGCAGCGCACGGCAAAGGTCGACGCGTTCAACTCATGGTCGGCCAGCAGCACCAGCGCCGCGCGCAGCAATTCGGTCTGTCCCACGTCTGCGTTCCATGCCTGGGCCAGTTGCCGGTGCAACGGCAAGGCGGACGGCACCGTCTGTATCAGGGCGGCGGCCAGGATGCGCATCAATGCCGGGCCGGACTGCAGGGAGTGCGAAATATCCGCTGTTGTCAGCATCGCCATGGCCAACATGGCGCGCATCAAGGGCGGCGCGTCTGGCGCGCCGGCCAACCCTCGCGGCAGGGCAGGCGCGTCCTGCTGAAAATAGTCGCTAACGCCATCGTCCCACAGCAGGCCGGCGGCCGCCTCCAGGCTTGCGTGCTGCGCCAGCAGCGTCGCATCGCAGCCCCGGTACAGCAAGCGTCCGCCAGCAATATGCGAAATCTGCGTTTCCAGCACGGGCAAGCCCCAGTGCATGGCGGCCACGGCTGTCTGGCCGCCCCGCTTGGCGTCACTCCTGCGCGCCGCCAGACGCAGCACGTCTTCCTGCGGATAGCGCTTGCGACGCGCCGCGCCATTGCTGACGGAGGCTAGCAGGCCCCGGCTCACATAGGAATACAGGGTGGGCAGGCTGACGCCCAGCAGGCGCGCCGCGTCAAGGGCGGACAGGTCGTTGTTCATGGCGGCCATTGTAGCGTTTGCCACTTTATATTGATTGATGGAATCAATATTGACGGGCCGGGCCGCACTTCACTAGACTCATGCCTTTCCAGGAGTCTCCATGAGCACATTGACCATTCGCACCCTGCGTCCGGACGACGCCGCCCCGCTGCTGGCATTCGAGCAAGCCAACCGGGCCTGGTTCGAGCGCCATATCGATCCGCGCCCGGACGACTTTTACAGCGTTGACGGCGTCCAGGCGCACGTCGCGCACTTCCTGGGCGAGCACCAGCAGGGACGCTTGCACCCCTGCGTCATTGTCGACGAGCAAGGACAATTGATCGGGCGCGCCAACCTCAAGGACATTGACCGGGAGCAAGGCGTGGCCGAAGTCGGCTACCGCATCGGGGAGCAGCAAGCGGGCAAGGGCCTGGCCACGGCCGCGTTGCGCCACCTGATTGCCCTGGCGCAGGACGAATGGCAGCTTGCCAGCCTGTGTGCTTACGCCATCGACGGCAATGCGGCCTCGGTGCGCGTGCTGGAGCGCTGCGGTTTCGTGCAGGGAATGGCCGTGCCGGATATTGCCATGGTGGAAGGTAACGTCGTCGATGGCCATGCCTATGCGCTGGATTTGGGGTCTGAGGTGCAGTGGAACGGAAAACCGGGTTAAGGGAAAATCCGTGATACGGTCGCGGCACTGCAACACCGGCATAGCCTAAAAAATCATGCCGTTATTACTTTCGCGTCTATGTGCCATTTCTGTCCGTATCCCGGTTGGCCGCTCTACCGCTCACTCATCGCTGGCCGGGTTGCGCAATGGACGCAGCTCACCCTTGGCCACCGCGTCCGGCACCGAGAACGAATACCGGCCAAGCATGTTAATCTGCTCATGCAGCAACGGCGACCGCCTGGCCACGTCCTCATCCCGGACCTCGAAGCCGTCCGCGCGCAGCTGGGTCAAAGCCGCCTCCATATAGCTCGTGTTCCACAACACGATCATGTTGAACACCAGGCCCAGCGCGCCGAGCTGGTCTTCCTGGCCTTCGCGGTAGTGCTGGCGCCGTTCGCCGCGCTTTCCGTGGAAAACAGCGCGGGCGACGCTATGTCGCCCCTCGCCTCGGTTGAGCTGGGTTAGAGTGCCACGGCGCTTGGCTTCATCATCAATGTACGTCAGTGTATGCAATGTTTTGTCGATGCGGCCGAACTCGGCGATCGCATGGGCCAGTCTGGTCGGCCGCTCGCCCACCTGAAGCGTGCGCATGATGCCGGCAGCGGGCACCCGACCGAGCTTGAGCGAGCCGGCCAAGCGCAGCATGTCGTCCCAATGTAGCTCGATCTTTTGCAGGCTGATATTGTGTCCGGATACAGAATTGAGCAGCCCGTAGTCGGCCTTCGGGTCAATCCGCCAGAAGCGGGTACCACCGACATCGGCCAGGCGTGGACTAAATCGGTATCCAAATAGGCGGAACAGCCCGAAAACAACGTCGCTGTACGCGCCCGTGTCCGTCATGATCTGGGTCGGCTGTAGGTCGCTATGCTGTTCCAGGACGACGGCCAGCAGGACCAGGCTATCGCGCAGCGTGCCCGGCTCTATGATGTCGTTCAGTCCGGAAAACTGGTTCGATATCAAGTTGTACCAAGTTACGCCGCGCCCAACGCCGAAGTATTTCGGGTTCGACCCGGAATGCACTGACCGCACTGGCACCACGAACCGCATGCCGTCGGCCGACGCGACCTCGCCACCACCCCACACACTGGCCAGCGCCGAACGGACTTGCGCGGCGACCAGCATGGTGTTCGCCGCCGTGATGGTGTCGTCGCGCAAGTAGTTCTGGTCCACCCAGGACAACCTGTCGCGCTTGAGCGCCGGCACGTCGCCGCGAATCAAGGGCTCAGCTCCCGTGTTGCAGGCTTCGGCCATCAACACGGCGCAGATACTCACATGCAGATCGGAAGCGCGAGCGGTGCGCTCCGATATATGGGTGAAAGCGTCCGTAAAGCGGGTGCGTGCGGCAATCTCCAGGATCAGTTCCGGCAGATCGACGCGCGGCAGCATGCTCGTGACCCTGGCGCGCAGCGCGATCAGCGACGCCGGCTCATCCATTTTATCCAAAGGACTGAGCACCAGTTCTTGTTTGTCGCCCATCTTTTCGAACCGCACGGCAGGGTTGTCGGGCAACCTGGCGGCGACAGCGCGGTAGGTGCGGTCCAGTTCATCGGCCAGGGCGGTCAATGTCGGCCCCGGCTCGGCCGACAGCCCCAGCGTGCGACAAATGATCGGGCGAGTGGATTCCCATTCGGCGTTATCGAGCAGGCCGGCGCGCGGATCGGCGTAACGCCAACTCGGGGCCACGAACACATCACGCCGGCGCAGCGCGATACGCAGTTCGGACAAAACGCAGAAGGTGTAGGCGTGGAAATCGATGACGTCGCCCTCGCGCAGCACATGGCGCTGCCATGGCTTGGTGATGATCTCGCGTGGCGCGTCGTTGTCGGGTCTCTTCACCGTCATGTTGGCGCGAAGCCAGGCAAAGGCGGCAATGAACGGCTCGCCAGCGGCATTCGCGCCAAAGTGAATGTGCTCGGCCAACCCCGGCAGGAAGCGGCGCACGGTCTTGTACTTGGCGTCCAGCTCCTGGTAATACACATTGTCGGTCGGTCGAATCAGCTTGTTGACGCCGGCGAGAGCTAGCGCAAGCACATCAGGCGATATACGCGCGAACAACTGAGTGCGCAGCTCGGCATCCGGCACAGTGTCGTCCAGCAGCATTTGACAGGCGCTGGCGAGGGTGGCCGCAGCCTCATCCAAATCCTTGAGCGAGCGGAGGCGCGATTTCTTGTCGGCCTTCACGGCGTCACCGAAAAGCTCCCGTAGGATGACTTCGAGCACTTCCAGGGCGTCATCTTGGGCCGACGCTTCGAGGCAGTGCACGAACGCTACCAAGGTGGCCAGGCGGCGCAATACCGGCAGGCGCAGGATCGCACTGGCCTTGGCGGCGCCGGCAAACCGGGCCAGGGCCGCGACCCGAGTGGCCGGGATGCGCGTGGCGACCGGCAACCGAATGCCAAGCTCGCGAACGGCTTGTAGCCGCATCAGCGCTAGGCTCATTGATCGGCTGCTGGCCACCACCGGCCAGGTGCGCAGGCGATCAAGCGGCGAATTCCGAGTGCCGCCAGAAGAGACCAGGAGGCCTTCAAGGCGCGTTTGCTGGTCCAGACTGATTCCGCTGCCCAGCGAGCGCCACAAGCGCTCCTCGACGCGGCTGCGCAGGCGCGCGACGTACCTTTCGAGCGTTGTACAGCCAGGCAACAGCACCTTGTGCGTCACGAGCCATGTAGTAGCACGCTCGAACAACACGCTCGGCCGGTCGGTGCCGGTCCAGCAAAGAGCATACAGCCACCTGGTCAGGCAGAAGGCAATCATGCGTTCCGTAAATTCGACGTAGCCATAGGATGCGCGAATTTCCGTCGCATGCTGCCAGCGCTGCTCGCCGGCACTGTAGACATTTGCCTTGTCCAGCACCTCAATGCGAAGCTGCTTGGCCAGCGTCAGTAACACGGGCTGGGGCACAGCCAGCGGGTCTTCCAGGAACGTGCCCAGGTAGCGCACGGTCCCTAGCTGGACGGCGAAACCCAGCCGATTGTGCGCACCGCGCTTTTGTGCGATCAGCGCATGGTCGGTGTCGTCCAGGTGGAAATACCTGGCGAGGTCGTGGGACGACGGCGGGCCGGCATAGCGGCCGTAGTTTTCGCGCTGGTCGTTCGAGAGAAAGCTGACGGGCATGAGTTCTCCTGCGGAGCCGCGCGCGAGTTATCGGAGCTCAGAGGTCCGCGTATCGGGGCAGCAAGTCCTGATCGACCAAACGGATTTCAATGGCGTTGGCGACCTTGACGTGCTCCGGGTTCTCGTCGGAGAACGGCGCGTCGGTGACGCTGACCACGATTGTGCCGATCTGCTTCTTGTCGGCTCCCAGCACCGGAACCAGCGCCCGCGCCTCTGGCACTTGCTGGGCGGTGAGTACCTTGGGCAGGTACAGCATCCAGCCGATTCCGGGGCGGTCCTTGAAAACTTTTCTATTGGAGTAGCCGCTCGTTTCAACGGATACACTTGAAGAATTCCAAAGCAGGACCGCGCCCTTCACAACCTCTACAGCGGCCTTCCAGTCGTCCGCAAAGGCATCCGATTCCGCATTCAGCGTAAGTAGGCTGACTGCCGGTCTGAGTCTACCAAAGTACTTGATTGATGCCCCGTCCCCATCGTCATCATGTCCATTCCACATGCTGACGATACGCGTTTCGATATCATTCTTCAATTTTTCGTTTAGCACGGCGGTCGCTGCGGGCGTTGGGCCGGTCGTTTCGAATACATCGTAAAGAAATGCCTCCTGTTTGGATTTTCCCTTGAGAAGCCAGCCGGTGAGTTTGGGCGAGGCTGAAGCGAGGACCATGCTAAACGTGTACAACTCATGAAGTATCTCATCGACCTTCAGGTGGCCGGTGGCGCGGAAATGCGCCGTCATTTCAATTGGGTTGTTCATGGTTGATATACCGATTCGATGGGAAGTAACATTTTGACAAAGGCCAGGGAAAAATAGCGGTAGCTCATCGGCTCCATGAAATACCAGTGCAACTGGACGGGGGGCATCGGTTTTGCGACGGCAGACTGCCGCGACGCTTCTAAAAAAATTGGATCATCACCTTCCCACCATTTCTGGGGAGCCCCCGATGCATTGAAGAATTGGTCGTACTTCGCTTTCGCTTCCTTGAGCACGCACTGGCTGGAGTCGAAGCCGTCGAAAGTTACGCCTCCGAACATCCACTCGGTGATGAAGCCCGAACCGACGGGCAGGCCAGCAATCCGCGCCTGGTAGGCAATCGACGTTTCTGACCAGCCTGCTGTGGATCGATTGAAGGGGGCACCACTGTCCGGAGGACACTTCTTGCATTTCTCCTTAGTCTTGGTCTGTGCGTCCGTGCGTGCGATTGGCGAGGACCTGGCTTGATCGGCTTCTTTCTGGTGCTTGCGCGCCGCATCGCCAGCCGCGCCGGCGACCGCGCCAACACCGAGTGCCACGAGCACGCGCGCCGCCACCGCTTCTATCGCGGGAATTGCAAGAGCGGCCATCAGGGCCCCCTTTCAAGCTTATTGTTCATTACTGCAATCATGTCATCGAGTCGTTGTTCCGGCGTGGCGCCTAGTTTTCGCAGGTAGGCGTTAATCAGCGGGGCGGCATGGATGCCCGGTGCATCCGCCGCCAAATACAATAGGCGTACGATATGGGGCGTTGAAGTAAAACCAATGCTGACGGCGTAATCATAGGCAGCCTGCATACTATCTTGCACCGCGGCGCCTCCAAGTCGTTCCAGCATGTCGGGACGATTGGCCAGGAACTGATTACATACGGCAACCACGAATTGGTGCGTGTCGCGCGCCTGGAGTTCTTCCCACTGGTCTTGACTAAGCTTGAGCATGCTGCCTCCCTATCCAGACCCGCTGCCCCTTGTGCAGCAGATGCCATTCGTGGATATGGGCGAAGAACGTTTCTCGTTGTGCCGGTTCCAGCACCTCGGCCAAGTTGACCAGCACACGAGGGTCCCAGAAGCGCAGCAGCGCGGTGCGGCCGTCCGGCAGTACGGTGTCCAGATTCAGCTGCAGCAGTTGCGCCAGGCCTTCAAGGGTTTGCGGGGCGATAAGCCAGCTGACTGAGGGGGCGGCATGTTCCAGTGCCGCCAGCGCATCGACGAGCGCGGCGCCGACTTGTTCGGCATCGATCAGCCACGGTCCGGCATGAGCCAGGGCCGCGTCATGGGTGCCTGCGAACAAAGAACGGAAACCAACTCGCGCCGTGCAGGGTTCGCCGAATTGCGCGCGGTACCGCTCGCCGTCGACCAGCGCGTACAACCGCAGCGGACCCATGCCCAGCTGCAATTGCACGAGCCGCGTCACCACGTCGGGTGGCGTGCTCATTCGCGCACCACGGTCGCGCTGCCGGTGGCGGCTGCCTTGAGCAAGCAGTCCAGGCAGACACCCGATGTTGTGCTCGACGCGATCTGTGATGCCGTCGCCAAGGCTTCGGCCTTATCCTCGGCAGCCGGATCGCCCATCGACGATTCGTCGGACCAGATAGTGGTGATTTGACCGGAAATCAATTTCGCTCCGCAAGCGGTCGAGTCCATGTGGCGCGCATAGCCGTTGCCGCCACCATCCACCAGGTCGCTTGGTCCCGACGTGATGGCGAAAGTTCCCTTGCACTTGGGGCACACGGTCATGGCGCCGACACGCGCGACATACTTACCGTTGATGTCGAAGGTGAGATCGGCGCTGATGACCGTGCCGCCGTGACTGGTCTTGTCGCCCATGACGATGAGGGGTCTGTTCAAACGATGCTCAAAAATGGGATGCTGTGACGCAGAAAATTGCTTTTATAATATACTTTCCAAATATATTAGGTGCGCACGATTCAAAATTCACAGGACTGGTGCGCCGGATGGGGCGACCTGAGCTTGCCTTTTGCTCCAAATACAGAGTGTGGCTGCGATGCGATGTCAAGATAGGTTATACCCTAACCTGATGTCAGGATACCTTGCGTCGCTCCGTCAGGATAGAGTGGCAGCGCGAATTTATTGACAGATGCCGCGAAGGGTCATAGAGTTTCCCTGACACTTTCACCCCTCGAGACACATCTTGCACGGACAACGCACCGGCTATATCCGGGTCAGCAGTTTCGACCAGAATCCAGAGCGCAAACTCGATCACGTCCAAGTGGACAAGCAGTTCATCGACAAGGCATCGGGAAAGGATACCGTCAGGCCGCAGCTTGATACAATGCTGTCGTTCGCGCGCGAGGGCGACACGGTGGTTGTGGCATGGACCGTCTGGCCCGCAACTTGGACGACTTGCGCCGCCTGGTGCAGCAACTCACCAAGCGAGGTATCCGCATCGAATTCGTCAAGGAGTGCCTGACCTTCACTGGTGAGGATTCGCCGATGGCGAACCTGCTGCTGTCCGTCATGGGTGCGTTCGCTGAGTTTGAGCGGGCGCTGATCCGCGAGCGGCAGCGGGAAGGAATCACCCTGGCCAAGCAACGCGGTGCATACCGTGGCCGCAAGAAAGCGCTGGCGGCCGACCAGGTTGTCGAGCTGCGCCGCCGCGCCGGTGCCGGCGAGCAGAAGGCCAAACTTGCGCGTGAGTTCGGGATTAGCCGCGAGACCCTATACCAATACCTGAAAGCGGAAGCCGCCATATGAAAATCCATGCGCCCATCGACGGACTGAGCGACGCCGAGCGAACGATGCTAATTGACGGACTGCGGGCGCTGCGTAGGGAGCGTGGCAAGGCATGGAACGACGCCTGCGATGCCGCCGACCTAGCCGGAAGACGCCGGCCGGCGCTGCGGCCGTTCGGTATTCACGACATCATCAGGCTCGCCGAACGGCTTGGCGGTAGCGTTGTCCATAGACTTGATGAACGGGCGCCAGGGGCTTAACCCGGTTTTCCATTCCACTGCACCTCAAACCCCGATTTGCGGGCGGCTGGCATGGCGGCACTTCCAGTCGACAACAAGATATAGATATATGAATAATAAAAAACCGCAACACATCATCGTTATCGGTGCCGGCATCGTGGGCGCTTCCCTGGCTTATCACCTGGCCAGCAAGGGTACAAAAGTCACTGTGGTCGAGGCGCAAGGCATCGCGTCCGGCGTGACGGGCACCTCGTTTGCCTGGATTAACACGTCCTGCGCGGGGCCCGACCCCATTGCGGCACTGCGCGGCGGCGCCATCGCTGCCTACCGTCGGCTGGAAACGCAGGTGCCCGGCTTGACGGTGCGCTGGACTGGCGCCTTGTCACATTGCACGCAGGACGGGCGCGTGACGCCCGCGTGCATATTGCTGGACCGGTCGCGGATTGCCCAGCTTGAACCAAATCTCAGGCAGCCGCCGGAACAAGCGCTGTACGAGCCGGAGCAGGGCGCCCTCGATGCCGTCGCCGCCACGCACGCCTTGCTGGCAGCGGCCCGGGCGCTGGGCGCGACCGTCCTCACGCACACGCCCGTGCTGGGCTTTACCGTCCAGGACGCGCGAGTGACGGGCGTGAAAACGGCCGCTGGCATCATCGAGGCGGATGTGATCGTATTGGCGGCGGGCATGGGCACCGCCACACTGGCCGCGCAACTGGGCGCCAGCCTGCCGATTCACGCCTCGCCCGCCATCTTCCTGCGCTACCAGGCGCCGCGCGGCCTGGTGCGGGGCATTATTTCCAGTCATGCAATGGAAGTGCGACAAGACGACGATGGCACATTGCTGGCAGCGGAAGATTATGTGGACGACGCTGCGGAAAACCAGCCCGCCGCCATGGCGCGGCGCACGGCCAGCGCGATTAGCCTTGAGCTCGAAGGGGGAGATGCAATCGCGCTGGAACTGGCCTGTGTCGGCCTGCGCCCCATGCCCTTTGACGGCGTGCCCGTGATCGGCTATTTGCCGCAAGTCGAAGGCGTGTACGTGTGCGCCATGCATCCGGGCGTGGTACTGGCGGCCATCGTGGGCCAGCTCGCCAGCGAAGAAATCGTCGATGGAAAGCCAGCGTCAGCCCTGGAGGCTTGCCGGCCCGCGCGTTTTCAGGCGTGATTGTGCGCTGATTCCTACGGCACAGCCACCACGAACACGGGCAGGATGAACGGCGCCGGCTCCTGTTCATCGCCTTGCTCCGGCGCGTCCTGCAAATAATTCTCGTTGCGCCAGTCCCCGTTCACCACGCGGTCAACGATCAGCGCCAGATCCTGCGTTTCGCGCAGCGCGCAGCGAAACGGCAGTCGGCCATGCGAGCGCGACACCAGGCTGTAGCGCAACTGGCGGCATTGCGCATCGTGCCAGCAATAGAACAGCATGTCCTCGCCAATGAGCGCGCTGCTGCGCGCCGCGATCACCTGGCTGATGAATTCAACGATCTCCGCCGCATGAATCTGCGGCGTTTCTTCGTCCGTGGGCGAAAAGCTCCACATATTGGTCGTCGCTTCGTGATTGATGTCGTCGTGATCAATCTCCACGGCATCGTCTTTCGCCATGGCGAACCAGCGGCTTACAACTGTTGAGTGCATCATATAAAGCTTTCCATACTTACTAATAGCTGTTTCTTTACGCATGCGCATGTCTTGGTCACGCATGGCTTGCATAGACTTAGCCAACCGAGATTTAGCTAAAGATAAGCTGGTCGCCAACGCTCCATGCCATCATCTTCGTCCATCCATTCTTTTTTATCAATAAGCCATTGCTGGTTTTTAAGACTCAATGTGTATCTGTATCTATTCTTGAATCCCGAAGTCTGCTGCGTGGAAATGACAGCTTTACTTCCTGATATCGCTGAATCTAAAAATATTTCGCCTGGTGAGTATTCAGGTGGATCACTGCAGAGCAATGATATCTGGCGACCTTGTTTTCTTTCCTTTTTGGTGCAAAAACCATCAAAAATAGTATCGAGATCCTGTTTCATTTTTTCTCTGAGAGTAATCAGCCCTTTCTCTCGCACCTCGGGGTAGTAATGAAGTTCCCAGCCATTCATGGCCAGAATAAAATCCTTCAATACATTTTCAACATCGACTATTTCAATACTCATCATTTCCCTTGGCTAGCCAATGTCACCAGTGTCAATCAAGATGCCAATGCCCGTCATTTCACGCTGCCATTTTTGATCATGCAAGTGCAGCCCATTCAGGATTGTGCCATACCTCGGCCCTATTGACCCTTGAGCGACGCTTCCATGACTTACCCCCTCGGCCCATCCAGCAGCAATTCCGCCAGCCTGGTCGTCAGCCACAAACTCGTCTCGCTGAGCTTCTTGCCGTGGATCGACAGCCGCCGCACGGGCAAGCGCGACAAAGCCAGCGCAGGGCAGGGTACTTCCTGCAAATACCCTTTGTAATTGTCGTAATTGGCGATGTTGAGCGGCAAAATCGCCCAGCCCAGCTCGTCGGCGACCATTTCCGCGATGCTGTAGAAACTGTCGGAGAACCAGACGGCGGGGCTGAAGGCGTGTTCGCGATTCAGCTCGGAATCCATGATCAGCTGGCGATAGCGGGTCAGCTCGTTGCGGCTCACTTCCTGGCCGTGCGCCATAGCGTGGCCCTTCGCCACGAACACGCCTTGCGCCACGCTGCCGATGTGCTGCTGTTCCAGTATGGGCGAGATGGGGCCACGGTCAAAGTGGAAGGCCACGTCGGCTTGCTGCTGCTCCACGTATTGCGCCACTTCCGAGGCCGTGGCGTTGAGCATGACCAGTTCCAGCGCCGGGTAGCGCGCCGCCAACTCCTTCACCAGCTTGCTGATGGCCAGGTAGGGCAGGGCTTCGTCCAGCGCCAGGGTCAGTTGCGCTTCGGGCGCCTCGCTCAGCAGCTGGGCGCGCAGCTGCAATCGCTCGGCCTGGCGCAGCAGTTCGCACGCTTCCAGATGCATCACCTTGCCCGCTTCCGTCAGCACGGCGCTGCGGCGTGAACGGTCGAACAGTTCCACGCCGAATTCCGCTTCCAGCAAGCCGATCGAGGTGCTGACCACCGATTGCGCGCGGCCCAGCCGGCGCGCTGCGCCCGAGAAAGAACCGGCCGCGACAGCCGCCTCGAAGTAACGCATTTGTTCCAAAGTCCATTGCATGGCATCCACCTATCTGTTTTACAGATGGATTTTAACTTGAATGCCATCCAGGGGCGACATAAAATGCCTTTACTAATTCAATAACATGAGATCCGCCATGAAAAACGCCCAAGCCCATACCCCCGCCATCAGCTTCAGCTGGTGTCACGACGCCACCGCCGAAGATGCCTTGTGCAAGTTATATCTTGATAACGTCAGCGCCGACTATATCTCCCATTCGGAGCTGCAGGGCGAGCGCGCCGACGCACCAGGCAACTGGCGCGCGGACTTGCCTGAAGTGATACGCGGCGAAATCCGCGCCGCCCTGTCGCATGACTGGGCACATGGCGATTCGACCCTGCTGGCCGTGGCTACCTTGGGCGACGCCATCGTCGGCATGGCCCTGGTTTCCATCGATACGCGCCAGCGCGCTTCGAAATCGTTCGCTGCGCTGGACGACCTGGTCTTGCTGCCCTCCGTGCGCGGCAGCGGCATCGGCAGTCAGCTGGTGGAGTGGGTAGCCGACGAGCTGCGCAGCCACGGCATCGCCCGTTTATTCCTCGAATGCGGCGCGCACAACCTGACGGCGCAGAAATTCTTCCAGGGACGCGGCTTCAAGCAAGTGTCCGTCGTCATGCTGCGCGAACTCGATGTGCCTGCGGTAACCGCTGCCGTGGATGACAAGGATGGCGACCGTGGCTGACGCCCGCCGCCCCCGACAAGGCCAGGCCCGTGGCAGCCTGGAACGTAAATATTTGCGCAGCACCAAATTCATCCAAACCGATAGTTGTTAACTAATACATGAGTTGTTTATGCATCCAATGAAAAAATGGCTGACGCTGGCCATCGTCTCCAGCGCCCTGTTCCTGATCGTGGTCGACATGACCGTGCTCTACACCGCCTTGCCCGCGCTGACGCGCGACCTGCAGGCAACTTCCTCGCAAAAACTGTGGATCATCAACGTCTACGCGCTGGTCGTCTCCGGTCTGCTGCCCGGCCTCGGCACCCTCGGTGACCGCCTGAGCCACAAACCCGTTTTCCTGGCCGGCCTCGCCGTGTTTGGCATCGCCTCGCTGTGCGCCGCGTTTTCGCCCGCAGCAGAATGGCTGATCTTTGCCCGCGTTCTGCTGGCCATCGGCGCCGCGCTGATGATGCCGGCCACCTTGTCCATCATCCGCCTGACCTTTACGGATAACCGCGAGCGCTCGTTCGCCATCGGCGTGTGGGCGGCGATTGCCTCCGGTGGCGCCGCGTTTGGCCCCGTGCTCGGTGGTTTCCTGATGGAACACTATTGGTGGGGTTCCGTGTTCCTGATCAACGTGCCTATCGTGCTGCTGACCCTGGTGCTGGCCACCGTCATCCTGCCGAAACGGGCCGGTAACCGCGACAAGCCATGGGACCTGGCTGGCTCTTTGCAAATCATGATGGGTCTGCTGGGTGGCGTGTATGCGATCAAGGAGCTGGGCAAGCCGCAGCCGTCGCATGCGCTGGCCGCCGCTTCGTTCGCCGTGGGCGCCTTCTTCATGCTGAAGTTTGTGCGCCGCCAGAAGCGGCAAGCCAAGCCGCTGATCGACTTCGCCCTGTTCCGCGAACTGCCGTTTTCCAGCGCCGTGGCCGCCGCCATGGTGGCCTCGGCTGCCCTGATTGGCATGGAACTGGCGCTGAGCCAGCACATGCAGCTGGTGCGTGAACTCTCGCCGCTGGAAGCGGGCTTGCTGTTGTTGCCGTTGCCGCTGGCGTCCGTATTTGCCGGCCCGCTGACAGGTTTCATGCTGCCGCGCGCCGACAAGGCCATGGTCTTGTGGGGTTCGCTGTTGTTGTCAGGCATAGGCATGGCATCGTATTTGCTGCTGCATGACGCCGCCGTCTCGGCGCAAGTGGTCAGCCTGGTAATCCTGGGCCTGGGCCTGGGCGCCGTCATGACGGCAGCCTCCAGCGCCGTGATGCTGAACGTGGCGCCGCAACAGGCCGGCATGGCCGCCTCGATCGAGGAAGTGTCGTACGAACTGGGCGCCGTGATCGGCGTGACGGTGCTGGGCACCATTCTGTCGGCCGTCTACAGCGCCACCCTGGTGATCCCGGAAAGCGCGGGCCTGTTGCCGAATGCGCATGACACCCTCGACGCGGCGCTACTGGCGGCCGAGCAATTGCCGGCCGAACTGGGCTTGCAAGTGTCGGAGCTGGCCCGTTCGGCCTTCGACAAGGCGTTTATTGTCGTGCTGGCAACGGCTTCCGCCATCCTGATGGCGGCCGCGGCCACCATCCGCCATTTGCATCTGCGCGCACGCCGCGTGGCGTGATGCACGGGCAGGGCGGCTAATCCGTGACGATGATTTTCCCGCCCATTTGTTCGTGGCCGCTGCCGCAAAAATTGTCGCATAAAAAGGCGTATTCACCGGCCTGGCCGGGCGTCAGCCACACTTGCGTGAGCTGGCTCGGCATCAGGTCGGCACGGATTTTCATGTCAGGGATGAAAAAACCATGGATGAAATCGACGGCTGTGAACGCCAGCACGACGGGTTCGTCCTTTTTTAAAGTGATTTCATTCGGCGTGTAGACGAATTTCCTGGCCTCGATGGCGATGATCCTTTCCTTTGCGGTAACTTCCTTGACGCCCTGGGCGTCGATGGCGGCTCCCGTCAGCAGCGCGCCGACACCACAGGCCAAGCTGAAACATAGCTGTCTTCTGGCGCGGTCCATGGCTCACGTCCTTGTAACGGGAAATTCCGTGAGCTTGTATTCATGGTTTCCGGATTCCGCTTCCACCTCGCGAAAGCCGAGCCCCTTGTTCGGCGCGGCCGGGTCCCACGGCAGGGGCGTGCGCTTTTCCTGCGATCCCGGCGCCGGCAGGGGGAAAATCAGCGACTTGGCGGCATGGTGCGCGATCTGGCCCGTCATGTGGTGGTGTTCCTGGTGAATATGGCCATAGAACACGGTCACATTGCTGTACGGCATTAACAGGGCGATCGCCTTGTCGCCGTCGCGCGTGGCCCAGTCCCACTTGGGCACGAGGTCGAACAGGGGGCGGTGGGTGAAGACGACGATGCGCGCGTCTGTTGCCTGCTGGTCCAGGTCGCTCTTCAGCCATTCCAGCTGGCTGTCGCCGATGCGCGCGCCGGGATCGGACACGTTATCGAGGGCAATGAAATGCACGCCCTTGTGCTCGAACGTGTAATTGGATGGCCCGAAGTTTTCCTTGAAAGCGGCGCCGTTGTCGAGCGAGGCGTCGTGCTCGCCGGGGATGAAACGCACGGTTTTTACCTGCAGCCCCGCCGCAATGTCCTTGAATTCGGCCATGCGCTGGCGGCGCTCCTTCGGATCGTCCGTCGTGTGGGTCAGGTCACCCGTAAAGATGATGAAGTCGGGCGGCACTTCCAGCGCATTTACCGTGGCAACCGTTTTCCTGAAGGTGTTGAGGGCGTCGGGATTGGCGCCGCCGCTGAAGCCCCAGTGCACGTCGGACAACTGGACGAAGTAAAAATCGTCGTACACGGTGGCAGCCTTGCCGGCCACTGCCGCTTGCGCATGTCCATACAGTCCGGAAATGAACACGGCGCCCCCGCCCATGGCGGTCAGTTTCATGAAACTTCTGCGGTCCATCATGATAGTTCTCCTTGATATGCCTGGCTTGGCAGGCAGGCGGTGGCAAAACAAGCTCTATTTGGCGGCCGGGGCCGCCTGCTGCAAATACGCGATCAAGTCGGCGCGGTCTTGCGCGGACGGCACCATATAGCCCATTTTCTGGCCGGGAATCAGTTTTTCCGGATTCGTCAGCCACTGTTCCAGCATCTTCTCGCTCCACACGATGCCGGACGCCTTCACGGCCGGCGAGTAGCTGTAGTCGGCGACGCTGCCGGCTTTCCTGTCGAACACGCCCTTGTGCGCTGGCCCCACGCCGTTGTAGTCGATCGAGTGGCAAGCCATGCACATGGTTTTGTAGAGCGCCTGGCCGTGGATGGCGTCGCCGGCGGCAGCCGCGCCGCTGGAAGCAATCAGCATGGCCCCGGTCATGCCAGCGATGTAGTACGGGTATTTCATGTCGAAGTCCCTTCGCATTGCGGATAGTTCGCATGGTCCCGGTGCAATCGGGGCCTGCAAATGCTATAACTCCAAAGGCGGTGAAAATATTCCCGCAAAAGCCGGTTTATTTTTCTCCCTGCATCGGGAATAAATGGCAGGCAAAGCGAGTCTTATGGGGTGAGACGGTCGACAGGCGGATGGGTGTTGATTTGAATGACATCGATAAAACCAAGTTCTTTGAAAAAATTGCCATGCCTCATCTGGACTCTGCCTACAACCTGGCACGATGGCTCACGCGCAATGATCAGGATGCCCAGGACTTGGTGCAGACGGCGTTCCTGCGCGCCTACCGCTTCATGGACGGCTACCATGGCGATGGCGACGGCGCGCGCGCCTGGCTGCTGACCATCGTGCGCAATAGCTATTACACGTCGCTGCGCGACAGCCGCCCGCAACACGATGACATCGGCTTTGACGAGGAGCTCTATGGACACGATGAGGATGCATGCGGCATGCCGCGCAATGATGTCGGCGCCAATCCCGAAGACGTATTGGCGGCGCAAGATGTAAAGGAGGCCATCAATCATGGACTGGAAGCACTGCCGCAGCTTTTCAGGGAGGTGCTGGTGCTGAAGGAGATCGACGATTTATCCTACAAGGAGATCGCGGACATCGTCGGCATCCCGCTGGGCACGGTGATGTCGCGCCTGGCGCGGGCACGCAAGCTGCTGTTGATGTACCTGAAACAACATACCGATGAGAAATGACATGGAGTGCACGGAATCACACAGCAAGATGTCCGCCTTTGCCGATGGCGAACTCGATGCAGCGACGGCCGGGCGATTGACGCAGCATCTGGCCCATTGCCCGGACTGCGCGAAGGCGTGCGAACAGTTGCTGGCCCTGCGCGCGGCGGTGGGCCAGCATGGCATGCGCCACGCCGCGCCAGCCGCCCTGCAGCAACGCCTGCGCCAGGCGCTGCAGGAAGAGGGGAAGGCGGCGAAGGGGGCGAAGGCGACGCCGCGTGGCCGGAAATGGGCGCAACTGCCGTGGGCGTGGATCAATTTTGCTCTTGCGGGCGCCAGCACGGCGGCGTTTGCCGTTACCCTGGCGCTGTACCTGTCCGTGCCATCGGACGCGGAACGGCTGGACCAGGAGATCGTGGCCAGCCATTTCCGTTCGCTGATGCCCGATCACCTGGCGGACGTGGCGTCGTCCGACCAGCACACCGTCAAGCCTTGGTTCAGCGGCAAGCTCGACTTTTCTCCGCCCGTGGTTGACCTGGCGCAAACTGGCTTTCCCTTGGTCGGCGGGCGACTCGACTATATCAAGCAGCGTCCCGTCGCCGCGCTCGCCTATCGCCGGCACCAGCATGTGCTGAACCTGTATGTCTGGCCTGACAAGGCGCTGCGCGATGCGCCGCCACGCCTGACCGTGATGCACGGCTATCACTTGATACGCTGGAGCCGGTCCGGCATGGAGTACCGGCTCATTTCCGACCTTAATGTGCCTGAACTGATGGACTTCGAGCGCCAGCTCACGGCGCAAATCGACAAGGAGGGCTTGCCGTAAAGCGCCGCGACGGGCGTTCTACCTGGCTACTTGAGCAAAGGCGCCACCTTGTCGCGCAAGATCGCCCATTGGGCATCGAGCACGGCCTGGTTGGGGTCGTGTCCGGCCCGTTTCACCAGGGTAAAACTCTTGACCGGCGCCGTGAGGCTGTCGAAATACGTGCGCGCGATGGCTGGCGAGGTCAGCAGGTCTTCCTCGCCCATCACGAGAAACACGGGTAATCCAAAGCGCGTGCCCAGCACAGGCAGGTCGACTTTGGCGAACATGCCGTCGCCGCGCATGCCGATGAACTGGATATATGAATAATCATCGGCCGCCTCGGCGTCCGCCAGGGCTTGCTGCGTGGCATAGAACGGCGCGGGCTGCCACCAGTGCTTGGGCGGCGCATCCGTTGCCAGCCCTTCATATTTGCGGTCGAAGCGGCGCAAGATACCGAAGTTGCGCGGATCGCGCCATGGCGGCGGACCCAGCGCTGTCAACTTGTCCACCGTGGGCGCGTCCTGCGCCGCTTGCGCCAGCGCAAGCACTTGTCCGTACATGCCTGCCTCGTTGTCCCGCGCATTGACCACCTGCGCCGTGCCGATATACGCGTGGAACAGGTCTGGCCGGGCCTTGGCCATGTGCACGCCCAGAATCGAACCCCAGGAGCTGCCCATCAGGATCACTTTATCCTTGCCCAAGTGCTGCTGCAGATAGCGGGCCACGGCGATGCCGTCGTCGCGCATCTGTTCCACCGTCAAGGGCACATCTTCCGTGGGCCGCTGTTTCGCATAGGTCATGCCCGCGCCGCGCTGGTCCCACTGCACCAGCGTGTAGTGGCGTTCCCAGCCCGCGTAGATGGCATCCGCATACGGACTCAAGGCGTTGCCGGGGCCGCCATGGATGAAGAGGATCACGGGATTGCCGCAGGCGGCGCCCGTGACCGTGATCCATTGCTCAATGCCATTGATGGGCACATAAGCTTGCTCGCGGATGGGCTGTGCGGGCGAGGTGCAGATGCTGTCGGAGAAGGCCAGGGGTTCGGCGTGCAGGCCTGTCGTGGACAGCAGCAGAGCGGACAGCAGGGCGAGGTGGGAAATGGGTCTCATCGGCTACTTTGATGGCTGTTATCAATAGCCATCAAAGTAGCGTTTTTTACATGAATTGTCCAGATAGAACTATTTCTGGGGGGATTTAGTGACTTTTCCCCTTACGCAGCAATCTCAGCCCGTTGGCCACCACCAGCAAGCTGGCGCCCACGTCCGCGAACACGGCCATCCACAGGGTCGCCATGCCGGCCAGGGCCAGGCCGAAGAACAGGGCCTTGATGCCGATGGCAAAGCTGATGTTTTGCACGAGGATGCTGCGCGTGCGCTGACTCAGGGAGATGAATTCGGGCAATTTCCCCAGTTCATCGTCCATCAGGGCCACGTCCGCCGTTTCGATGGCCGTGTCGCTGCCTGCCGCGCCCATGGCGAAGCCGATGTCCGCCTGCGCCAGGGCCGGGGCGTCGTTGACGCCGTCGCCCAGCATGGCCACCACGCCGAACTGTTGCTGCAAGGCCTTGATCTCGTCCAGTTTATTTTCCGGCAGCAATTCCGCCTTGACCAGGCTCACGCCGACCTCGGCGCCGATGCGCTGCGCCGTCAGCAGGTTGTCTCCCGTCAGCATCACGGTCGTCACGCCCAGCGCATTCAATTTGGCGATGGCAGACGCCGCCGTTGGGCGCAGCACGTCGGCCACGGCGATCACGCCCAGCGCGCCGGCTTTGGTCGCCAGCACCATGGCCGTGTAGGCTTGCTGTTCCAGCCGCGCCAGGACGGCTTGCAGTGACGGTGTCAAGACATTCAATTCCGTCATCAGGCGGGCATTGCCCAGATAATAGGTCTGGCCGGCGATATCGCCTTGCACGCCGCGCCCATGCAGGGCGGCA
The DNA here is from genome assembly GCF_051380895.1 of Janthinobacterium breve. NCBI lineage: Bacteria > Pseudomonadati > Pseudomonadota > Betaproteobacteria > Burkholderiales > Oxalobacteraceae > Janthinobacterium > Janthinobacterium breve. Next base: position 189,624 of record NZ_JBNYXY010000007.1, read on the forward strand.
AACTGGGTGACGGGCAAGTGGCTGCTGGCGGGCGGCCCTGCCTTGACGATGGCGGCGGCCAGCGGGTGGGCGGAATTGGCGTCCAGGCTGGCGGCCAGTTGCAGGATGGCGTCGCGGCTGCTACCTTCCAATGCGACCACGTCCGTGACGGCCGGTTTGCCCATGGTCAGGGTGCCCGTCTTGTCGACGGCGATGGCCTTGATGCGGTAGCCCGTTTCCAGGAATTGCCCGCCTTTCACTAAAATGCCGCGCCGCGCGGCCGCCGTCAGGCCGCTGACCACCGTGACGGGCGTGGAAATGACCAGCGCGCACGGACAGGCGATGACCAGCATCACCAAGGCCTTGTAGACCCAGGCCATGAATGGCGCACCCAGCAGCAAAGGCGGCAGCACGGCCACCAGGATGGCGAACACGACGACGGCAGGCGTGTAGTAGCGGGCGAAATTGTCGACAAAGCGCTGCGTGGGCGCCTGTTTGCCCTGCGTTTCCTCGATCACCTTGACGATTTTTGCCAGGGTGCTGTTGCCGCTGTTGGCCGTCACGGTGACGTCGAGCAAGCCCCGTTCATTGATGGTGCCTGCATACACGACGTCGCCCACGGCCTTGTCTACCGGCATGCTTTCACCCGTGATCGGCGCCTGGTTGACGGACGATGCGCCGCTGGCCACCACGCCATCGAGGGCGATGCGCTCGCCCGGTTTCACGCGCATCAGCGTGCCGATAGCCACCGTGGCCACGGGTACGGGCTGCCAGGCGCCGCTGGCGTCGGCAACCGTCGCCGTGTCGGGCGCCAGCTGCATCAGGCTGTGCACGGCATTGCGCGCGCGGTTCAGGGACAAGCCTTCGATCAGCTCGGCGATGGCGAAAAGGAAGATGACCATGGCCGCTTCCGGCCACTGGCCGATGGCGATGGCGCCAAAAACTGCCAGGCTCATCAGGAAATTGATGTTCAGGGTGAAGGTTTTCAGGGCGATCCAGCCCTTTTTCAGCGTCGGCCAGCCGCCCGTGGCGATCGACAGCAGGGCCAGGGCAATGACGAGGGGCGAACTGTCTTCGTGCGTGGTCCACGCCAGCGCCTCGGCGCCGGCCGCGGCCAGGCCGGACACCACCAGCAAGCCTTTTTGCATGCCGGACAGGCTGCCTTCGTCCGGATCGCGCGCGACGACGGCGTCCGCCTGCATGGGAATCGCCTGCATGCCGATGCCGTGCAGGGCCGCTTCCACCATGGCCAGCGAGGGCAGGGTGTGGTGCACGTCCAGCATGCGGTTCATCAAGTTGAAATCGAGGCCCACCACGCCGGCCATATTGGCCAGCTTGTTGCGGATCAAACGCTCTTCCGTGGGGCAATCCATATTGGCGATGCGGTACCGGGCCGTATCGGAGCCGGCGATGGGGGCGCTGGGCAGGGCTGGCCCGGTATCGCCAGCAGGGGCGGCGTGGCTGTGTGAACAGCAGCCGCCGTGACTGGGCTTGGCGTCTTGTGCATGGTCGTGCGCGTGGTTATGGCTATCGTGCGGCATCGCATCATCCTTCAGGATTGGTGTATGCTTCCATTAGAAACCCTGTAGCCGCTACAGGGTCAAGCGAAATTTGCACGAAAGAATGAAAAGGGGATGCCATGCGTATCGGAGAACTGGCCAAACGGACAGATTGTGACGTGGAAACCGTGCGTTACTATGAAAAGGCGGGCTTGCTGCAGGAACCGGGCCGCAACAGCGCCGGCTACCGCGAATATCGGGAAGAGCACCAGGAACGACTGCAATTCATCCGCCATTGCCGCTCGCTGCAGATCGGCTTGACGGATATCCGCGCCTTGCTGGAATTTAAGAACAATCCAGCCGAAGGTTGCCAGAGCGTCAATGAATTGCTCGACCACCATATCTTGCGCATTGCCGAGCAAATGGCGAATTTGCAAACCTTGCAGCAGCAGCTGGTGACCTTGCGCCACCAGTGCGACCAGCCGCAACCATCGCAAGACTGCGCCATCCTGCAAAATCTGTCTGAGGCGGCCAGCGGCAACGACTGCGCCTGCCATACCGAACTCCATTGAACCGATTGCTACATGCTGAAACTGATACCTGGAAGTACTTTACTCACCTTATCCCTGCTGTCGCCGCTGTGCCATGCGGCCGATGATTCTCCCGCCACCCATTACCTGACCCTGTACGCCATCCCCGGCGTGCCGCTCGACGATGACCCGTACACCTGGAGCACGGCTGGCGGCAAGCAGCTGACAAAAGGCGTGACCAAGGCGGACGGACACGCCTATCTCAAAAGAGAAGAGGGCGAAGAGTCGTATGTCCTGGAAACGGTCAGCATGCGCTGGACGTTCCTTGTGCCGGCTCGCTGCTGGCAAGAAACGCCTGCCGCCTTCCAGGCATGCCTGAAACTCAAGCAAAGGGCCAATCTATACGATATCGAACAGGATGCAACGAAACAGGCCAGAGAGAAAGATCAACAGGTCAAGGCGGCGGCCTATGTGCTGGCGGCCAGGGCAAATGACGATGCACTGGCCTGGCTGGGCAAGCTGCCGCCGCAGTGGTCGATGCAGGAACACGCCAAGCGTCTGCTGTCCATCGGCGACAAGATCGAGCGGCATATAGCCAGCGGCTTGCGGCAAGGCGGCCCCGATGTGCGCCAGTTCGTCTGCAAGGCGCCCACGGCCTATGGCGCGTTGCCACAGCAGCAAGCCGTGCTGGCCTATCAATTGCAGCCACCACCCGAGCTGCACGCCGGTGCCGTCTGGGACCAGCTGCTTGCGGCTGCCGCCCAGGGCAACTGGATGGCGCGCCTGGAAGTGTATTACGCGCTGGCGGAGCGCAAGGTGAGCGAACTGAGCTATGTGGAGCAGGCGCGCCTGGTGCAATTGATGGAATGGCTGCACCAACGCGAAATCGCCGGGCTGTACAGTTTTTTCAGCGCCCGCATCGTTGGCGACAGCGCCACGCAAGACCGCCTGGAACGCCTGGCCGCCATGCAGGGCAGCGTCATGGACCAGAGCGCCGTGGGGACGCTGCTGCAGGACGAGGACGATCCGGCGCTGAAGGCGGCAGGCAAGCGAATGCTCGACTGCGCGGCAGCAGCCATGCAGTCACCGCGCTAACGCGGCAGCGGGGGCGGTCCGCTTCGCGCGCGCCAGGTCATCGTGCCAGTCTTGCTGCACCAGCCGGTAGATATCGGCAAAGAAGGCGCGCGGGTCGGCCATTTCATCCCATCGGGCGGGCAGGGCGTAGGTACTCTCGGGGTCATGTGCAAGGATGGCCTGGAAGTCGTAAGCGGGATCTTGCAGCGCCTGCGCCAGCACGGCCACGAGCGCATGGCGGTGGCGGTAGCTGAGTTCCTTGTACTGCGACGTGATGTCGCGCCGTATCAGCGCCGCACGCCGGACCGGGTCGTTCATGTCCCAGGTATCGAGTTCCACGCCCAGGGTGTGTTCGCGGTCATACACGTCGAAAGGGCCGAGGAAATGGTAAAGCGTGGGTTCATACGGCACGTCCACCCAAGGGCTGCGCAGGCCTGTTGGCTTAGTTTTTGGCATCATGGCTGGATTACGCGCATTTGGGCAAGGTCCAGCCTTCATAGCCCATGTCGGTCGGGTAGATGGCGCGGTTCTGCCCCCAGCGGGCATGGTCGAGGATGCCGTCTTCATGCATGTCCAGCACCCATTCCGTGCTTTCTAGCAAGGTGCCATCCTTGTGATACACACGGAAGAACGTGGACGTGCTGAGTGCGCGCACGATGTTCTGCGGCACGCCGTTGCCATAGTGGGGCACATAGGTCTTGATGACGCACGTACCCTGGTCGTTCCACTGCTGTGTATACACGGTGGCATTGCGCGCCGCCGCCACTTTGATGAAGAGCCAGCCTGCCAGCACGATGGCAAACAGGATGGCGGCGGCGATCAAGCCGGTTTTCTTGAGTAGCTGCATGAGGTCATGGCATGGCCGAAAACGAAGTTGCTGCATTGTATGTCAAGAGCAGAAATACTTGCTGTACAGCATGCACGTCGAGTATTTAGCTGCATATTGCGGTCTATTTCGCCAATGCCGCCTGCAAGGCGTTCGCCATGTCCAGATGATGTTGCAACGCTGGCAATGTCTTCTTGGCGAAGGCCTTGATGTCGGGGTCGCTGGCCTTCTGGCTGGCATCCGTAAACAGTTTCACGGCCTCTTTGTGCGCGGCCACGCCGATGCTGGCCGCATATTCCTTGTCGAACTGCTGGCCTTCCAACTGGCCCAGCTTGTCGATCTGCGCCTGATGCTTTGTACCGGGCTGGTCGCTGACCTTGATCTGCTTGCTGCTGGCCAGCTGCTTCAATTCCTCGGCCACTTTCGTGTGGTCCGTAACCATGGCGCCGGCGAATGTCTTCACCTCGGGATTGCTGCTCTTGCTTTGCGCGACTTTGCTGGCGGCAATTTCCGTGCTGCCCGCGTCGGCGGCCTTGCTAAGGAATTGCTTGTCGTACGCGCCCGGTGCGGCGGCGGCGATGCTGTTGATGGCGATGCCGCTCAACAGTGCCACGGCGGCGGCTATGGCCACGCTCTTCAGAGAGGGGGTACGGGAAATGGTGGTGGAGATGCGCATGGGATTCCTTTCGGGTATGGTTTTTTCTGCAAGCTGATGACAATGTTAAGCCGTCAGCCTGCGCACACCCATAGGACAGGCGCGGCCATGCCCGTAGGACTAATCCTGTTCGCTAGCGCACAGTTCAACTTGTTTAAGAGCAAACAAGGCGGCGATGCCGGCATCGCGGCGCCAGGCGGGCATGCCGATATCGAGCCACTCCGCCATCGCGTCCAGGTGGGATGGCTCAGAGACGCTGTGTTCGAGTTCGTCGAGCACCGTGTCGCGGTCGATATACAGGCTGTCCAGCCAAGCGTCGAACGAGGGCGCCAGTTCGATGAAACCGTGGGCGCGCTTGCCGGTCCACTCCGGCAACTCCTGCACATAGGCCAGCACACGGCCGCCGCCGTCTTCCGTCAAGTCCAGGTAGACCATGGAATTGCCGCCATCGCGGGCGAAGGGCAGGATGCGCACCGGCATGTTCGTATGCTTGCGCGCGGCGCGGATTTCGCCCACCAGCGTTTCATCGCAGAAATCGCCTTCGTCGGCGCTGAAAAAAGTGTTGAACCCCATTTTTTCCACGCCGCCATTACCATCAGGCACATCCGTGGTGTAGTCGAACCAGGCGCCGTTGGCCACTTGCAGGAAAGCCAGGAAGGCGGGCGGCAAGGGCGCTTCCAGCAAGGTTTCGATGGCGGCGATCTGCTGCGCGGTAGGGGCAGGCTTGGCGCCCTCGAGCGCCAGGTGGCGGTACTGCGTGTAATAAGTCATTGATTATCCTTGTAAATTTCTTGCGACCGCCACGCCGTCCTCGCAGCCCGTCTCCACCTTGGCCAGCGCGTCGACGAGGCCGGCGCGCAGCACGGCCATCGAGCGTGCCTTGTCGTCGATCTGGGCGATTTTCGTTTCCAGCATGACCCGCTTGGTGGCCGCATCAAGGGCGTTTTCCTGCCAGACGGCAATGACTTCGGCGATTTCCTTCAAGGTAAAACCCAGCGCCTTGGCGTGGCCGATCAGCTCGATGCGCCGCAAGGCTTGCGCCGAGTACTCCTTGTAATTATTCGTCATGCCCGGCTGCGGCGCTTCGTCCAATAGCCCCTGGCGCTCGTAAAAGCGCACCGTATCCTTGGATACGCCCGTCAGGCGGGTGATTTCTCCGATGCGCATCGATTCCTCTTGACCGTGGACTAAAGACCACAGTTTACAGTAAAACCCTCATTCACTACACACCGCTGCCATGACCGCTTTCAATTACACCAAACAGACCGTGCTGATCACGGGGGCGTCGTCCGGTATCGGCCGTGTCTTTGCGGAAACCATGGCCGAGCGCGGCGCCCATTTGCTGCTGCTGGCCCGCTCCGGCGCGGTGCTCGACGGCCTGGCCAAGGAACTTTCCCAGCGCCACGGCATCCGCGCGCAGGCACTGGTAGCCGACCTGAGCTTGCCCGGCGCCGCTGCGCAAGCCTACGCGCAGGCCTGCGCACTGGGCATGCCGCCCGATGTGCTGATCAATAATGCGGGATTCGCCACGCATGGCCGCTTCGAAAGCATCAATCTCGCGCGCCAGGCGGCCGAAGTGACCGTCAATTGCACGGCCCTGATGGAACTCACGCACTGCGCCTTGCCGCACATGCTGGCGCAAGGGCGGGGCGCCATCATCAACGTGGCGTCCACGGCGGCCCTGCAGCCCGACCCCTACATGGCGATTTACGGCGCCAGCAAGGCTTTCGTGCTGTCGTTTTCGGAAGCGCTGTGGGCGGAAAACCGCAGCCGTGGCGTGCGCGTGCTGGCCCTGTGCCCGGGCGCCACGGACACGGCCTTCTTCGACGTGGTGGCCGCGCCCGAAGCGGCCGTGGGTCAGCGCATGGCGCCGCAAGCGGTCGTCGATGAAGCGCTGCGGGCCCTGGACCGGGGCCGCAGCAGCCATGTGGCGGGCCGGCCCAACCGGCTGCTGGCCTGGCTGCCGCGCTTGCTCCCGCGCCAGACGGTGCTGGGCATCGTGGAAGGCATGCTCAAGCCGAAGGCGGCGTAACAGTCAGAGCGCCATGCTGGCAAACATGGCCAGCACGGCCGTCGCCATGACGAGGGTGGACAGCCAGCCCAGCGCCCGCAGGCGGCGCGAAATGGTCAGTGTGCCCATGATGGCGGGGCGCGAGGCCATCACCATCATCAGGGCCATGATGGGCACGGAAATGACGCCATTGATGACGGCGCTCCAGTACAGGGCCTTGATGGGGTCTAGCGGCGAAAAGCACAGGGCGGCGCCCAGCACGGTGGAGGCGGCGATGATGCCGTAGAATTTCTTGGCCGCCTTGGGCGCCAGTTCCAGGCTGTTTTTCCAGTGGAAGGCACCGGCCATGGCATAGGCGGCCGAGCCGGCCAGCACGGGGATGGCCAGCAAGCCCGTGCCGATAATGCCCAGGCTGAACAGGGCGAAGGCGAACTCGCCGGCAATGGGGCGCAGGGCGGATGCGGCCTGAGCCGACGTATCGATGTGCGTGATGCCTTGCGCGCCCAGGGTCACGGCCGTGGTCAGCATGATGAAAAACGCCACCAGGTTGGAAAAGCCCATGCCGATGGCCGTGTCCATCTTGATGCGCTGGAATTGCCGTGGCGCCTGTTCGGGCGTGCGGCGCAAGGCTTGCGCGCCAGAATCGGCCTGCAAGTCTTCCACTTCCTGCGATGCTTGCCAGAAAAACAAGTATGGACTGATCGTGGTGCCGAACACGGCCACGATCATGGTCACCGTAGCGGCCGACCAGGCCAGCTGGGGCCAGACGGTGCGCAGCGCCACTTCGCCCCAGGGAATATGCACGGTCAGCACGGTGGCCACATAGGCCAGCAAGCCCAGGGTCAGCCATTTCAGGATGCGCACGTACTTTTGATACGGAATGAATACTTGCAGCAGCAGGGACAGCAGGCCGAAACCGACGGCGTACAGGTGGGTGGGGCCGCCTATGATCAGGGTCAAGGCATCGCCCATGGCGGCCACGTCGGCAGCGATATTGATGACATTGGCCAGCAGCAACAAGCCGACGATGGCGTACAACAGGGAACGGGGATAGTGGCGGCGGATATTCGTCGCCAGCCCATGCCCGCTGACCCGGCCGATCTTGGCGCTGATGACCTGGATACCGAGCATCAGGGGAAACGTCAGGCACACCGTCCACAGCATGCCGAAGCCGAACTGCGCACCCGCCTGTGAATACGTGGCAATGCCGCTGGGGTCGTCGTCGGCCGCGCCCGTGATCAGACCAGGGCCCAGCTTGCCCAGCCAGGTGTCGGATGGGGCGGCCGGCTGGCGGCCGGCGTCCGCGTGACCGCTGTCGGTGTGCATGCGTGGCTCCTGTGTGGTGGAGCCAGCAGCGTATCACAGGCGGGCGGCGTCCAGCTGCCTATCGTTTGCCAGCGCCACCCGGTCAGGCGCGCCTCAGTAGCGCGCATCCTTGGGCTTGCCGCCCTTCGGCCAATCCTTGACCTTGTCGGGGAAGTCCGGGCGCGGCATGTGGGTAAAATATTCGGCCACGTCGACGGCATCCTGGTCGGACAGGTTGCCTTGGCCCAGCGGGAACTTCTGGCCGTGGCCCATCACCATGTTGGCCTTGACGAAGCCGGCCGCCGTGTAGGTGCGGGCCATGCCAGCGCCGATATTGAACGAGCGCTCGCCCCACAGGGGCGGGAAGGCCACCACGCCGCTGGCGCCCTTGATGCCTTCGCCATTCGCGCCATGGCAGACGGCACATTGCTCGGCATACACTTTTTTGCCATGCACGGGATCGGGCAGCAGCTTGCGGTCGATCTTCGCCACGCCCCGTCCCGGCACCTTGTCGTTCACTTGCGTGGCGCCCTTCATCCAGTCGATGTAGGCGACCATCGCCTGCAGTTCGGGGCCGTCAACGGGCAGCGGCTTGCCGTGCATGGAGCGGCGGAAGCAGCCGTTGATGCGCTCGCCCAGGCTGATGACCTTGCCGGCGCGCGGCGCTTCCGAGGGGAAGAAGGCGGCAATGCCGAGGAAGGGCGAACCGTTCGCCACGGTGCCGCCATTCAGGTGGCAACTGCTGCAATTGAGGTCGTTGCCCACGTTTTGCGGCAGGCGCGCGCGCGTTTCCGTCATCAGCTGCATGCCGTGGATCAATTGACTGGCATTCGGATCGGCCGTCAGGGCGGCGAAGCGGGGCGTGACGAATCCGCCCGCGTCCGGCGCCTTGAGCGTGAGCTCCTTGCGCACTTTGGCGATCTGCGCAGGCGTGACGGGCGCGCCCTGGTTGCCCCACTTGCCGCGCACAAAGGTGAGGATTTCCGCCAGTTCCGTGTCCGACAGGCGGTCATACGCGGGCATGCCGAAGGAACGGGGCGAGTGCTGCGTGACGGCCGACTGCCAGCCCGTCAGCGCGATATGGATGACGGAGGTGGCATCCTTCGACTGCACCGAGTCGTTTTGCGCCAGCGGAGGGAAGATGTTTTCCACGCCACGGCCGTCGCGACGGTGGCAGGTGGCGCAAAACTGCAGGTAGCCGAGGCCGCCGCGCGTGTTGTACAGCGCATCGTTGCTGGCCGCCACCAGGGGCGCCGTTTTCTTCGGCGGCGCGGCCGCCCCGTCCCTGGCTGGCAAGCCGTGCAGGTAATGCGCCAGCGCATCGAGGTCGCCATCCGTGAAGTACTGCGTGCTGTGCGTGATAACTTCCGTCATGCTGCCGGCCGCCGTGCCGAAACTGTTGCGGCCAGTCTTGAGCAATTGGACGATGTCGCCTGGCGTCCACAGATTGCGCAGGTTCACCGCATGCCAGCCGTCGAAGGTGAAGCCGGATAAGTAGAGCTTGCCGCTGCCGCCATCCTGGCCCATGGTCTTTTCCTGGAAGGCCACGCCGCGCGGCGTGTGGCAGGAGCCGCAATGGCCCAGCCCTTGGGCGAGATAGCTGCCCCGGTTCCACATGGCCGACTTGGCGCTGTCGGGCTTGAACGGCGCATCGTCGAGGAAGACGGCATTCCACAGCGACAAGCCCCAGCGCATGCTGAACGGCCATTTCATGTCCGTTTCGCGGTTTTGCTGCGCCACGGGCGCCACGCCGCGCTGCAGGTAGGCGTACAGGGCCTGCATGTCGTCGGGCGTGATCTTCGCGTAGGAAGGGTAGGGCATGGCGGGATACAGGTTGTGGCCATCGGCCGCCACGCCCTTGCGCATGGCGCGCTCGAATTGCGTGTAGGTGTACGTGCCCAGGCCCGTCTTCGTGTCCGGCGTGATATTCGTGCTGTAGATGGTGCCGAACGGCGTTTTCAGTTCCAGGCCGCCGGCCATGGCGGCGCCATTCGGGCTGGTGTGGCAGGCGACGCAGTCGCCCAGGCGGGCGACATATTCGCCGCGCTTGATCAACTCGGCCGAGGCGGTGGGCTTGGCGGGCGCGGCCCTGGCGCAGAAGGCGAGCATGCTCAGGAGCAGCATTGCCGCCAGCCACGTAGTGATTGAAAAGGAAGATGCGGGACGGCGGCGTACACCGCGGTCGTGGATGGAAATGGCGTTCATGGTGACCCCTTATTATTGGGGCCAAGCTTACGCATTCGTCACCACGGCGAAAATTGGGAGTTTCTTTCGATCGACTAGGTAATCTTCCCTAGTGTTTTATACTGGGAAATCGTGTACGCCAGCCTGCAAGCTGGCCATGATGCGCTCGCGCAGCCAGCGGTGCGCCGCGTCCAGGTGCATGCGCTCGTGCCAGACCATGGCCATCTCGTAATCGGGCAGGCGCATCGGCGGCTCCCACGTGCGCAGCGCGTCCAGCGCGTTTTTCAACAGGCGCGACGGTAGCAGGGCCACCATGTCGGACGCCGTCAGCAAGGGCGGCACGATGAGGAAATGCGGCACGGACAGCGCCACTTTGCGCGTGCGCCCCAGCTGCTGCAGCGCCGTATCGACATTGCTGCGGAAGCCGCCGCCGTTGGGCGAGACGACGATGAATTCCAGCGCACAGAACTGGTCGAGGTCGGGCGGCGTTTGCAGCAGCGGATGGTCGCGCCGGCCCGCCAGCACATAGTGCTCGGTGAACAGGGTGCGGTGGCGCAAGCCGGGCGGCGCTTCTTCCTGGGCCAGAAAACCCAGGTCGACCTGGCCGCTTTCCAGGTCTTGCGCCATGCGCGCCGGCACGGCTTCGAACACTGCCATGCGCGACAACGGCGCCTGCGCGCGCAGGGATGCCAGCATGGGCAGCAAGATCGCATATTCGGTGGCATCGGCCGCCGCCAGATTCCAGCGCACGTCGGCCGTGGCCGGGTCGAACGCCTGTTCCGGCTGCAAGACTTGCTCAAGCTGGGCCAGCACGGCTTGCAACGGTGCCAGCAGGGCCAGCGCGCGCGCCGTAGGCAGCATGCCGCGCGGACCGGGCAAGAGCAGCGGATCGTCGAAGGCCGTGCGCAGCTTGCCCAGCTGCACGCTGACGGATGGCTGGCTCAGGTGCAGCCGCGCCGCCGCCCGCGTGACATTGCGTTCGATCAATAAGGCGTTCAGGGTCAGCAGCAGGTTCAAGTCCAGCTTATGCAAATTGTTCATGACTATACCTAGTATATCAACTATTCATTTCCACTATGATAGCGCAAGCCCTACAGTAGTTCCTGTGACTTTCACTCTTCATCCATTACAGGAACTAACTAATGCAACTCCATGAATATACAAGTTTTGATGGCTTGGGACTGGCCCAGCTGCTGCGCGCTGGCAGCGTCTGCGCCGCCGATCTGCACGATGCGGCCGTGCGCGCCTGCGCCGCCGTCAACCCGCACATTAACGCCGTGGTCGAGCTGTGGCCGGCGGATGTGACGCAAATTGACAGCACAGTCAGCACTGCGGCATTTGCCGGCGTGCCGTTCCTGATCAAGGACGTGGCCGTCACGATGGCGGGCCAGCGCAGCGAAGCGGGCAGCCGCCTGGGCGCCGGCCATGTCGCCGCGCTCGATTCCCATCTGATGACGCAGTTCCGCCAGGCGGGACTGGTGACGTTTGGCCGCACCAGCACGCCGGAAATGGCGTTTGCCACCACCACGGAACCGGTCTTGTACGGCGCCACGCGCAATCCCTGGAACCTGGCCCTGAGCGCGGGCGGCTCCAGCGGCGGCGCGGCGGCGGCCGTGGCAGCCGGCATCGTGCCGCTGGCCCATGCGACGGACGCGGCCGGGTCCATCCGCGTGCCGGCCGCGTCGACGGGCCTGTTCGGCTTGAAACCGAGCCGTGGCCGCGTCTCGAACGGCCCCGCCATGGACGAAATCTTCAGCGGCCTGGGCGTGCAGCTGGGCGTGAGCCGCACGGTGCGCGACAGCGCCGCCTTGCTTGACGCCGTGCAGGGAATACTGCCGGGCGAGCCGTATGTGACCAGTGCACCGGGCCACAGCTGGCTGTCGCAGGTGGCCGTGGCGCCGGGCAAGCTGCGCATCGGCGTGCAGCGCGCCGCTTGCAATGGCGCACATCCCGTGGCTGCCGTGAATAGCGCGCTGGATGCCACCGTGCGCCTGCTGGAAAACCTGGGCCACCATGTGGAAGAAGTGTCACCCGCGCTGGGCGTGTCCTGGGAAGCGTTCGTGCACGCCAATGCCAGCATCTGGTGCGCCAACCTGGTGCCGTGGATCGACGCCCTGGCGCGCGAGAGCGGGCGCGGCGTGTCGCTGGACAGCCTGGAGCCGGCGACTCTGGCCTGCTACCGCCATGGCCAGGCCGTCTCGGCCGTCGATTTCGTCGCCGCCCTTGACGTGCGCAACACGGTCACGCGCCACGCCGGCGCCTTGTTTGAGCAGTACGACGTGCTGCTGACACCCACCATGCCGGACTTGCCATGGCAGCTGGGGCGCTATGGAGAGAATGAGGCACAGCTCGATGGGCTGGGCTGGACGGCGCGCCTGTTCGAGCATTCGCCCTATACGCCGCTGGCGAACGTGGCGGGATTGCCAGCCATGTCCGTGCCGCTGGCGCAGTCGTCAGATGGCTTGCCGATCGGCATGCAGTTCATGGCCGGCTATGGAAACGATGGCACCTTGCTGCGCCTGGCGGGACAGCTGGAACGGGCGGCGCCATGGGTGCAGCGGCGGCCTCCCGTGTGGGCAGGTAATTAACAAGGAGGACTACAGGGCGGCGAGGCGGGCCGCACCCCGGCTTTCCAAACGCATGCGGGCTTTTTCCCACAAGCGGTCGTGGAAGGGCAGCACAATCACGTTGCAGATCGGCTCGACCACGGCCAGCAAGCCGCCGAACGCCATGGAGCCCGTGGCCCAGTACATGACGCCGAATGCCACGCCCATGTGCAAGGTCGTCTGACTGAGCTTTTCGCCAGCCAGGGCGGCAAAGCCCACGCGGCTGGCGGCGTAGCGGCGGCGGATCGCGTGCCAGGCTTTTTCATGCATGGGCAGCAGCGCAACGTTAATGATGGGTTCGATGATTGCGGCCAAGCCACCGAGCGCCAGCGACCCCGTCAGCAAATAGGCGAGGCCGAAGGCGATCGACATATGCGTGCAGACTTGGCTGAATGTTTTGATGGCGGTGAACAAGGGATGCTCCTTTCTGTTGAATTCGCTTATCCTTGATTTAGATAGTAACGATTCTCATTTGCAAAAGGAAGTAAAATATTTCAACTGAATCCATAGATTGCATCTATGGATTGAGAAATATCAATTGCCCACGTATCCCGCTGCAGCCATCGCGGTCAGCGTATTGCGTCGCCTGTGACCAGACGGCTTGCCAGCGTCCATCGCGCCGCTCCTAGCTATCGATATGCCAGTAGAGCGACCGTGGCATGGCCTGGCTACCGAAATTGATTTCAAGCTGGGCCTGATAGCGCAGGACGGCCACATCGCCATGCAGGCGCACCGCGATCTCGCCCAGCTCCCAGCTCAGATAGCGCATGTGGCCTGCCGCGATGGCCCCAAGATATTCTTCCTTGGACAGCATGCTGCCGATGGGCGTGACCAGCTGAAAATCATCGGCGTGCCACCGTCATGGCGGAAGTGGCAGCGGCGCTGGCCGAACCCGGCCCCGTCTTCACGCGCATCGAAACGGCTTTGCTGGCATTCCAGCAAGGCTTGATAGCGGAAATTTCGTCCAGCGCCCATGGCCAGGAACTGTTCGATGCCACCGCCGACATCACCTTGAACGCGCGGGCAACCTTGGTGGCGTCAACGGCCCACGCACTGCATCAAGCCGAAGCGGCAGGCGATATCGCGCTGCGCCGGGTGGACGCAACTGCCGCGCAAGTGGCCGGCTTGCTGGTGGCCACCATGGGTGGCATCAAGCACACGCAAGGGGGAGGGGAGGCACTGCGCCAGGGCATAGCGCTGCACATGCGCTTGCTGGGCGCGGCGCTGCTGCGCATGTGAGCGGATTGGCTCCCATGCGCAGTCGGGCCAAGGCGGTTACGGCAGGGTCTTCAGCACAGTCTTCGTCGGCACGGAGAAATTATAGCCATCGTGGCGGTCCCAGTTGATCGACCACGTCATCACGCTGCGGAAGTCCGGATACGCCTGCTGGGGTTTGATGGTGCCGCAGTTGAGCAGGCGCGTCAGGCAATTCAGGGCATTGCTGACGTCGGCATTCGTGGTAAAACCCGAGCCGGCCGAGCTGCGCCCCGATGGCACGCCAAAGCCCACCTGATCCGGACGCAGGCCGGCGAAGGTGTTGCCGCCATAGTTAAACCCTTCGATCAGCATGCGTGCCGTGGCCACCAGCTGGTCGGCCGAGCCGGCCTTGATGGCGCCCGTGGCGTACGGCGTGTAGATGTCGCCATTGTTGTAGTACTGCGGGTGCAGCACCGTCAGCTCGCTGCGCAAGGCATTGATGATGGGAATGTAGGCGCCCCAGATGCTGCCATAGCTCGTGTAACCGCCCTCCACATACACCCATTCCGGCGCCATCGACAGGTAAAAGCTGCTGCCGACTTTGGCTTTCAGGTTTTTCACGGCGATCGGCAAATAGGTCTGGATGGCCGCGCCCTGCGCCACGCCATTTTCCAGGTCCAGGTCGATGCCGTCGAAGCCATACTTGGTGATGATGGCGTACAGGCTGTTGGTGAAATTCGTCGCTTCGGCCGTGTTGCCGACGGAAACGGAACCGTTCTGTCCGCCCAGCGACAGGATGACTTTCTTGCCTTTCGCCCGCTTGGCGGCCACGTCGGCGATGAATTGCGCTTCCGTGCCTGCCCCCGGATCGATGGTCAGGCTGACATTGCCGCCGCCCGCGTTGTCGCCGAACGAAACGACGATCACGTCCCAGTCATCACTGACCTGGCTGATCGGATACGTGGCGCCGCTGGGATTGGTAAAGTTGTGCCAGTAGCCGATCAGCGCGTGCTTTGCCAGGCCGGTGGGCGTTGGTGTCGGAGTAGGCGTCGGGGTAGGTGTCGGCGTTGGAGTGGGTGTCGGCGTAGGAGTTGGGGTAGGCGTGGGTGTCGGAGTTGGCGTAGGTGTTGGGGTAGGCGTGCCGCAGTCTCCCACCGCCGTCCACGGCTGGCCGCTGCCGGCGGCACCGCTGCTGGTCGACGGGTTATTTCCTTGCGTCCACCAGTTGGCCGTGTAATTGATGTTGTTGTAGCTGGCCTGGCCGCCGCCATTGTAGGCGGTACCGCTGTTCCATGGCGTGTAGCAGGCCACCGCTGTGGTCGCACTGGCCAGCAGCTGGCTTGCGCCGGCGCTGGCTCCGTCGCTGCTGCCGCCGCAGGCGGCCAACGTCCCCCCGAAGAGGGTAAGGATGAGGGTATTCATGACTGTCCGGTTCATCGCATCTCCTTGTGTATTTTTTCATGGCCGGCCGGCTGGACACCGTCCGATTTTTCAGAGTGCAAGTATTACAAGTGGTCGTCAACTGGTTTTATTCTTTGCGCAAGATCACAATACCAGTTGCGGCGTCACCCTAGGGCATGGGCGATGCGGACCATACCAGTGCCTGTTTTCCGGTGCGCTGGTATGGTGCCCGGAATCGCGCCGGGAGCAGGGCGGGGAAGGGAGGTGGACTGCCGTAACAACTACGGCGCTGTTTCCTTGAGCAAATCGGCATGGAGCACGCGCCACAGGTCCAGCAGCATCTGCGTCAAGCCCACGGTTTGGCGCTGCGCCCCCGGAAATGCGGGCCTGCACCAGGCCAGGGGGCTTTCTTCGACCTGCCGTCATCCCAAAGATTACTGGACAACAACATAAACGCGGGTGCCGCATCGGCGTGCTTCAGCGTCGCATACGCGGCCCCCGCCAGGGCCGGCGTGCGCGGCACAAACAGGGCGGCAGGCTCGAACCTGCCCGTGGGATGTAAATAACCGTTGCTGTCTCGCAGCCATTCCAGTGCGCCCAGGTGCTCGATGGTAAGCGTCGCGGCGATGCGCTGCGTTAATCCATCGTCCTTGTGGCGGTCAAGAAACTGCCCGATGCCCACGCTGCCCGCGAGATGTCCACTCGACAGCTACAGCATCACGCTGCGCGGCAGGTACTGGGCCATGTCGACGATGGTATTCGCCCCATTGTCTGCCAGCGCGTTCGGGCCATCCGTGTGGCTGTTAAGCACCATCCATTCCCCGGATTTGCCGGGAATAATACCCACCAGCTTACGCGTCTGCACCTGCCGCACGGTGGCATCCATGGTCAGCCTCAAGGCCGGCACTGTGCCCGTATGTACGCGGTCGCGCAGGCGCTGGCCAGGGTCGCGGTCGCGGTCGACAAACACGCCAGGCAGCTGGCACACTTGGCCGTCGTAGGGCCTATACAGCTGTACGCCGTCGATGCCGGTGCGTCAAGAATGACCATTGCTGTAAGCCGACAGGCTCAAAGCGCAGTTGTTTGACACCAGCGTGCACCAGGCGTTCATGCAGGACATCGATATACGCTTCATGCGGGGGCGATCCCGCGGCGCGCAGGTAGCGCTCGTCCAGGTCGAGTTGCCAGTCGTCCAGCTGCTTCCGCGACAAAAACTGCGTGGCGTCGACCGTCACGGCAGCCGACGGAGGAAATCGCATTTGCGATTGGCGAATCGGCCAAATGGAGGTTTTCTCATATCTACCCATAACTTCGCAGTCTTGGTAGTTTCGGAGGTTGTTGCGTTGACCTCTGCCTGATTTGAAGGGCTGAGTCAAATATCAGCAACACTACCTGTTGCGCCCTTGTTTTGATCGGGTTGTTGCGCATTTTGCTCGCTACTACGCAACAGCTGACCCGATGGGACATCATGTTGTTTCGATATGTGTTGCGCTGGTAAAGACGAAGATCAGCTGCACCCTTTCATACTGGCTCGGTGTTTATAGTTTGCGATAGGCAACCTAGCCCACATAGATTTCATAATTGCAACTTGTGTGGCCCTAACTTGCCAATTTGGGCAAGTTGGCCTATCCTGCTGGCATGAATGAAAAATTTACCGACTGTAAGACCCCGGGTCAGCTAATTGAGGCGGCCCTTAAAGAGAAGAGCTGGACGCAGCGCGTGCTTGCAATTGTTTTGGGCGTAGATGAAACCGGCATCAACAAGATTATTGCAGACAAACGCACCATTTCTGCTGAGATGGCATTACATCTGGAGGAAGTGTTGGATGTGCCGGCGGCGCAGTTTCTGCGTCTGCAGGCAGAGTATGACCTTGCTAAAGCGCGTATCGTTGCAAAGCCTAATCCCAAGCGAGCAACTCGTGCGCATCTATATGCAGGTTTGCCTGTATCCGAAATGATCAAGCGCGGTTGGCTTGATGCGACAGATGTCCGCAATACTGAGCGCGTTGAAGCCGAACTTGCTCGATTTTTCGGAGTAGATCGTGTGGAAGATATTGAGGTATTGCCCCACGCGGCCAAGAAGACCGCTGTAAACAGTCCGGCAACACCTGCTCAAATTGCATGGCTTAGCCGGGTTAGGCAGATTGCTTTGGAAATGCTGGTTCCGAAGTACTCGCAGCTGGCTGGTCGGCGCGCCATTGAGCGCTTGCAGCCATTATTGTCGGCTGCAGAAGAAGTCCGAAAAGTACCGCGCATTTTGGCCGAGGCGGGCATCCGATTCTTGCTTGTTGAATCATTGCCGCACGCGAAGATCGATGGAGTCTGTTTTTGGCTGAATGATCATGCCCCGGTGATTGCGTTATCGATGCGCTACGACCGCATTGACAACTTCTGGTTTGTTCTCCGACATGAGTTGGAGCATGTGATTCAAGGCGATGGAAAGGAAGCCGCAATCCTCGACGATCTCGAAGGGGAGAGGGCATCCACTTCTAGCTCAGCTTTGCTTCCGGAAGAAGAGCGCGTCGCCAACCAAGCGGCCTCAGAGTTTTGTGTACCTCAAAAGTCGATGGATAGCTTCATTGCTCGCAAAGCGCCATTCTTCGCTGAAAGAGATTTGCTAGGAATGGCGGCGACACTAAAGATCCACCCAGGCTTAGTTGCTGGCCTGTTGCAACATCGCACAGGCCGCTACGACAGGTTCCGTGCTCATTTGGTGAAGGTAAGGAGCCTAGTGGCTCCTAGTGCAATTGTGGATGGTTGGGGTGATGTGGCCCCTATTGGTGACTAGGAGATCGTAATGACGAGCAAGAAGCAAGAGCGGATGATGTGGATGCGCCGTTACAAGGATGAGACTGGCCAAGCGTCCATCGATATGAAGGATCTAGCAAAGTACATGATGGGTAAGGGGTGGCCCATGCCCGAGCCCAAGACCCCTCTTGAAAGGTTAGCAGAGCAACTTTCTGACGATGCCCGAGAAGAAATGCGGCGTGACTCAAAGACAGGGCGCCCGTATCGTGCTAACTTGGCTGTCACTGTTCGGCAGGGACGTGGACAGCAGATGACCCTATGGACTGATATTGACGAGGCGCCTCGTCATATTGCGCAAAAGGCATTCGTGCAACGACGTGAACAGATGATTGGTGATGGTCTTCAACTTACTTTCGATGTGACGCATTGGAACAGTGTAAATCCACAGGACGTAGCTATTGAAATGCCAATGGATTTCACGGATGACATTCAATGGCGTTTGAATTCTCCCGGGGAAGATGAAGAGGCTGCTTAAATTTTTTACAGCGGCAGAACCAGTCGATAGCATAGGAGCCTGGAGGAGGAGATTGGCTGAGCAATGGGTCGCTTCCGGCTTAATTTTTCGCCTAAATTAGGAATTTTTGGAAAGAGTTACAGTAAGGATAGGGACGCTAATTGTGGTACTTGAACAAAATGCGCAACACCCCGTAAACTACCAGTCCCGCACTCTTGGTAGTCGCGGTATGTGTTGCGCAAGCGTTTATCCATTGACTATGGCATTAATGCCATCTATTTTCAGATTTCATGCTGCTTAACGAGCGTTCCAGGTTCTCGTAGCTCGCGCATCATCACTCAACACAAACTCTAGCATCAAGGCTACGAATATCATTCTGTGTTGCGTGACAATGCTCTTGGGCACTTATCGTAAGTGCAACCCACTTATTTCAACACAAAAACACCGTTCATGCGTCAGTTCCTGCGGTCCAGTTCCGACAGTGCATTCGTTTGCTCGCAGAATTGACAGCGCCCGATGCTCGCTCCAACTATCCGTGATCTGCAATTTGCTCCCATAGCAGTTGGCCTTGTGCATTGACACCTAGGCGCTCAAATACGCGGGATGCGGTCGCAAAGTCTTTATAAGATGTTTTAACATTGATCGGGAAACCATGAAAAAAATTATCTCTGTGACAATGGAATTTATACCATTGATCGCCGACTCGATTGTAAACGGAGCTACCGATGAGAAGTCCGTTTGAGAGCGCTCGCTGACAACTTTGCAAATCTAATTGCATTGCTGAATGAATTTCTCCATTGACCATTTTATCTTTTGATATTCGATGCTTGGGGTTATCCTCGTATCTCCAGATCAACGCACTCATTTTTTTTGCGCAAGACAAATTTAAGATGCTCCGAACGCCAAATTTTGAACTATTAATTTTTAAAAAATTTTCTTCTATATGCGTGAGCGAGATAACAGCAGCCCCGAAATATAATGACGAAGCTTCATCTAAGCTCGTCCCTTTAACGCACAGACCACTACTATCCACAACACTTGAACCAACTTCTTGATGAAAGCTTTCTACAAACGGCGCTTTAGCAAAAAAATCTAGGAACAATGCAGCAAGTTTCTGATATTTAGGTTCTTTAGTTAATTCGATGATAAGTTCAATGAGGGATTTATCCGATAGTATTCTTGCCTCCTTTAATTTTCGTGTGCGTTTAATCGGACGCCCATTAGATAGCTCAATGGCAAGAGCAGCGATCTTCGTCATTTCTTCCAATGCAGCACATGCACTGGGAGAGTCAGGGAGTCCAGCGGAGAATGAATGGTCGTTAACGAAAATTTCCATCAGAATAATTTCAATAAATCTTTTTGTGCTTGGTCAAAAAAACCTTCTTGGTAATCAGTTAGATTCCCATCTGCATCAATACGGATCGCCTTGACCTCTCTCCCAACGGCATCATGTTTAATGGAATTAATTACCGTTCCATCAGATAAGGCTTCATGGAATTTCGTGGCAACTCTAATTCCGTTGATAATGTGGTCGCTATGGGTTTCCAGTATGACTTGTACACCCGAGAGTGAAAGTTGAGCAAGAAATATAGCTAGTTCAGACTGGGCTTGAGGATGGAGATGTACCTCTGGATTTTCAATAATGAAAGTTCCGCCAGTTCGGATGCAAAATGCGCCGACGATTATAGGAAAAACATAACTAACTCCAAAGCCTGTATTTACCGGTCGCACTTGTTGTTTAGAGATGGAAGATCCGAAAGTATTCGCGACCTTATCCATAGAGCGGAACGATTGCGCGGAGATGTCGAAGCCTGGTGAAATCTTACGCATTACTGTTTTAACAGCAATTTCAAGCGAAATCCCAGATGAAATTCCTTCGATCTCAGCGCACGCCAGTTGCGCTAACGCATGGTTCTCCACTTTCTTGGCTGCGCGAGCTTCGAACTCGGACATCGAAAATTGCCCAAAAATGCCGAGATTCAATTCTTTTGATTCAAATTGAACATCATAGCTATTACGCGGGCCGAGTCGTTCCGCGCAAAGATAGAGAAAATCGTTCTCAAAAAAATCATGTGCGGCACCATCATTTCGCACTAACGGTAGATTGTAACTATCACGATTGACGTTGCTAGTTAATGAGGAAAATTGTTTGTCGTCAACCATAATCAATACTTCTGGATCTATTGCAAAATGTGAAATTAAATCACTGATATGGCCAATTGAAATATATTGTCCGATTAGTGGTATTATATTATTGGAAAGCCCATCCACTTCATTTGCTTGGCGAAGCAGCAACAAACATTGAATCGCCGTCGATTTTCCGGATGCGTTTGCGCCGCAAAACACTGTTAGATCGTTAAATGTAAATTCTTGTGAGTCAAAGCAT
Organism: Janthinobacterium breve; assembly: GCF_051380895.1. Classification (NCBI taxonomy): domain Bacteria; kingdom Pseudomonadati; phylum Pseudomonadota; class Betaproteobacteria; order Burkholderiales; family Oxalobacteraceae; genus Janthinobacterium; species Janthinobacterium breve. The sequence continues at coordinate 210,538 of NZ_JBNYXY010000007.1, forward strand.
TTTACATTTTTTACGGTAAGCTTAGAAATCATTCTTCATGCCCCTTACGTCATCGAATAATTTTTGCACCTGTGAGGACGGCGCAACTCTGAATGGACTGAGTTTGATTGGATAGAGTCGATATCTGTTTTCGGAGTGGGAGTTTATGACAAACTGATATAGTTCTACTATGCTGAAGTCTTCACCTCGGACACGGGGAGGCAGCGCATTTACATTAATGCGCAAATTATTACCATAATGATTTACTAAAAGATTAATTGATTTATTGAATCCAACAGATAAAAGGCGTCCAAGAGCCGGATTATTCTCGATCTCTACTGTTAAAGTATCTAGAATTTCTCCCACATTCCTCTCGCCGCGAATACTAATCAAGTCTTCGCAAATGGCGATGAGTAGGAAGCAAATTAAAATTATTTCATCTTTTTTACTTTCATTTGCTTGAATTTCAAACCTACTCTTTGAGAAACTAAATTCTACCAGGTTGGAAATGGAATTTCTACATTCACGAATTAATTTCCCCGCATTTCGATACGCAAAATTTCGAGCTGCCTGACTTCTTGTTCGTCGCTCACTCTCTAAAAGTCGCCAGTAGAATTCAGACTTCAACTCCAGAGGAGTATCGTAGTTCAATATAACAAATAAAATCTCGGTTCGATCTAGAATACTTAATGTTTCATGATATGGTAGATCGTCAAATTTCAAATTATTATAATCTTTGTGAATTCGAAGATCTTTTAAAGGATATTCATTTCTTCGATACTGACAGAGGGAGTTAAGTCTTTGACTTCCATCAATTACAAAAAACTCTCCACTTGATGATTCCTCACACCAAATAGGCTGAAGGGGGAGACCTAGTAGTAAAGACTCGATGAACTGACTTTTCCTCCAGTGTGGCCAGCTATGTGTATCTTTGAATTCAGGATCAACAATTAATTGTCCCTCTTCAATGCGGTTGAGAACCGTGTTCGCTGTGAATCGTACTGATTTCTGTCGAATGTATTCACTCATACTTGGGTTTGTCCACAATTGAAACTTTTAGGTCGGGGGAATTCTTACATCAAACACGTGCAGCTAAGGCAACGTTGCATTCTAACGTCCTTTGATCCGCATCGCTATCTTAAGCGATGGAACGCCACGAGTTTGCTAGACGCTCGACAGTCTCTGAAAGTATTGCTTCTCATAGATTGCCGAAAACAGCTGGCTGCAAGCCAAAATGACTCCAAATGAAACATGCTCATGGGAGAATAGCAATTGTACTAGCTTCGCGGACACATGATGACCTCACCTGAATTGACTGGCGGCACTGGATTTACCTACGAAGACGCCGTTACGGCGCACTACCTCGCAGCGATGGTCGGTGGTACGACGGCAGCGGCTCTGGGTGGGCGGATAGTACAGCGGGTCGCCCAGCAACAGGCCGATTTTGGCGAACCGCTCGACGACGTGATCGTCGATGCCGCTTCTTTGACCGATACAACGGTCATGCGCCTGTCGCTACCCTTCCGACTTCGCTCCGCAATCAGAGGTCGACCTCGTGGCGGCATAGTGGTTGCGTGGCGGCTACGACGCCAGCGCTCCCAAGGCGCTCGCCCGTCAGCACGGGCTAATCGAACTGGCCAGGTTTGGGGCACCAGACTTGGGCCGCAATGTGCGCATCCGGGAACAGAGATATGCGCCGCTCGCGGCACAACGACGAACGGATGGCGGGCTACAATCTACCGAAGCTTGTCGAGTCGCTGCTATTCGTTATCGTTGAACACGCCCCTGATGCCGCGCGCTTTGCAAACCACCGGTGGGATGATCTCTACCAAGTCATGCCATTGATCGATCGCATGGTACGCGCCGCCGACTGGCACCACTACGTCGCACACCAATTTCTTACGTTATGTGAGCGTTGCGGCGCGGTCTATGCGGCCGATACTTTTGCCGACCAACTGCTGGTGCACATTATCGATGGGCGTTTTCCGGAAGGCTGGAAGGGCACCACGCTACCTGTGAAGATTGCCTCTTTGGTGCAGGCGCATGCCGACCGGCGTCATCCGCTGCCAACTGACTTGGCCCGTAAGCTGTTGCAAGTGCTCGACGCACTTGTGAACCTTGGCGACCGTCGCAGTGCTGCCTTGCAACAAAGCGAGTCATTCCGAGGCGTGAAAAATTAAGGGGTAATTAATTCCCATCTATACGGTAACGCAGCCGGCCTAAGCGGCATGCTCACTGACAGCACTGCTGTAGTTCGGAGATCTACACCGGCTGGCTATAAGCGAGTAAATGGCGGCGGCCCACTCACCACTGCTGCTATCACCAGTGAATCGACAATTGCGCCGGCTGATGACCACGCCGCGTAGCGCCCGGCTTGACGCTGACCTTTGACTGACTCGCCAGTGTCCAGCAGACACGTGGCGATTCATTCTCGATTACCATTGGTTTTGTAGATGTCGTGTCCCGCAATTACACACATCAAAGTTACCCTTTCTGTTCGCCTGTGTCCGCGCGTTTCATTGCTACGACGCACTGCCAAGTACCAATGATCATTGATTTAAGTGTCGGCATACACGGACAATTGCTTGCTAAATGCTCTGTTTCTTAAGCCGGGGTGAGGAATGGCTGCGCATATCCAAAAAACTCAGTGTAGGGACTACGCGCAACGTCCCAACGCTTGTTATAGTTCGGTGGTTTTGGTCTCTGGTCTGCATGTGTTAGAACCAGTCGGCGCTTCGCCCTGGATACGCCGACAAAGAATACACAACGCTCATCTACCGGGTTGCCAAAGAAGGCTTCTTTTTCAATCCCGAGCATGATCACGGATTCAAACTCTAACCCCTTGCTCTTATGGATCGTCAGCAGTCGCACCGCCTTGTCGTCGGAAAACCGGTTTAACGCCAGGGGCAATTCGGGCTCGACTGTCAGTAATTCTTCGATCCTGGTCTTTGTCTGTGTAATCACTTCCCTGAGGCGAGCATGAGCTTCATAGTCCGGGGACAGTGCCACCAATGTCTCAAGCCCAACCATGCCAAGTAACTTGGACGCATGTTCCCACCAGCCGTCGTAAGGGGCTTCAAGCAATTGTTCGACCGATACCTCCTTGCGTTGGTTCTTGACGAATTGATGGAAGAATCGGCGCTTGGCGGACTGTATGTCTTCATCGTCATAAGGCATCAGCTGTTCCGAAAGGCGCATCCAGGCTTTAGGTTCTCGCTGTCCATAGAGGCAAGAGAGAAAATCAACAATCAACCGGGCAGCGGGCTCGGATGATAAATCCTGCAATTGGGTCTCGTTGCGATACGGTATGCCGTGACGCGTTAGCGCCGCCATCAAATCGTAGGCGTACTGATCCGGCAGCTTAGAAACCAGGATGGCGACCTCGGAATAAGGCATTTTCCCGCCTTCAGTCCATCGCGTAATCAGGCCAGCGAGGTATTCTGCTTCGTGTTGACTATCTGTGAAACGCCAAGAGAAGACTTCGCCGCCATCGCCTATGAGCTGGTCGGGCGGCATTACAGAGGCCGCGTCCAATACACGAATAATTTCGTTCTGCATGCGCAATAGATTTGGCATTGAGCGGAAATTGCGGTACATGTTCAATGGCACTGCTGCAAAATCATTCGCATACAGTTGAAATATCCCCTCCAACGCACCGGCCCATCCCATGATTTTCTGCTTGACGTCTCCAACCGCAGTCATACGTATTGGTGTCCCTTTGAACGCGACCTTGATCAATTCGTACTGGTCGCCGGTGCAGTCTTGGAACTCGTCAAGGAACACGTCGGTATAGGTTTGCCGAATTGCGTTGCGCGCACTTTTGGATTGCCTCAATATTTTGATGGCGAGCGGAATGATATCTTTGAACTCGATCTGTGTGCGGACCACACGATTGGTACCGATCTGGTAACCAGGATCAAGGGTGTCGGCGCCAGTGAGCACCGGACGGAATCGGTCGATGATACGCTTGGCAAAAGCGTGGAAGGTATGGCTATCAAACCGGCGACCCAACGCGACGCCGCAGCGGCGCTTCACCCTAGCCTTCAGGTTCGTACTAGCGTCCACCTTGAAAGATATTGCCAAAATACGCTTAGGATAACGGCATTGTCCCGTGCGCAGCAGAAAGTCTGCGCGCTGGGCTAACATCTCAGTTTTGCCTGCGCCTGGGCCCGCATTTAAAGCCAGGTTCACCTGCCTCTCCTTCGCCGCCCGCAACGCATTTGGTTCAAGTGTCAGACCATCGGCTGGAACCCACAATTCAGGTGCGATCATTCCGGCAACTCCCCCAAGCGCGCAATGACCGCATCGACAAGGCGTGCCAACGATGCGGGCATGTTCGTTAGCATCTCCTCGTCAGTAATATGGCCCAGCGCTTGGATGTGCGCGGCTGGCTTGCTACCGACCTTAAATAGACTGTGGTAAGTACTGAACAGCTCCAACTGTTCTTTTGTATATTGGTTTGCACCGTGATGGCTTTTCCCGAGAACTGCTTTAACCGTATCCGAGTCAGAGGCTTCCTTTTTCACGCCATACTGAACGGGGAAAGCTGCCAATAACGCGAAGTCCAGATCCAATGGGAAGGAGAAGAAGACACCGCGGCTCTCAAGATGATCGAAGTAGGCTTGATACGCCGCTGTCGTTACGTTGTACTGGTCATTGTTCCAGGATGGTATGTAATGGTCTGCAGGTAACTGCTTGGCGGGCTGATGCTGCCCCAGTTGATCGTTGACATACTTAATACGGCCCCAACCGCCTCCGAATCTGGCCAGGTCGAGGTCGAGCAACGTGAAATAGGGTATCTGCAGCTCGGAGAGTAGACGCCAGAAGTGATTGACGTGGCGGCCGCCTAGCGGCGCCACCGTCACACCAGACTCGTCAATTGGTGCTCCTTTTGCACGCAGCAGCCTCGGCAGTACGATTTCCTCGCTGTCACCTTCACCGAGTACGACCAGCCGGGAAAAGTAGATCTCAGGGAATGCCTGCACAGCCTCTCGGACGAATTTATGCGCCTCATCAGCGGCGGCGGGCAGCCGTATGGATCGTACTTGGGTCGAACGCGCCTCATTCAAGCGGAGATGGCGAATGCTTTCTGGTGAGACGCGCCGCAACATCGAAGGTGCATGAGTCGCTATCAAAGCTTGAGCATCTCCATCGCTGGTAATGTTCGATAACGTGCTGACTATCCGTCCGAGAAAATGCGGGGAAAGGCTGTTTTCTGGTTCCTCTATAGCGATAATGGTGAAGACAGGAGGGCGAAGTTTTTCCACGTCGAAGCTAGTGTCTTTTCCAGCTAGTACCTTGCGGCCTATTGCGTGTGATGACACGACGAGCGACAAGTAAAGCATAGACTTCTGGCCATCGCTCAAGCGCGAAAAGTCTGCGACGCGTTCGTCGTGCGCTGGCGAGAAGGAGATCGATAAATGGCGAAGTAGCGCTTCAACCTCGGACGCAGCGAAAGTTATTTTAGGATCAGCAAAAAAACTCCCTTTGTGCAAGGCGGTCCATGTGTCCGCGAGGCACTCGCTAAATGCGCTAATAGAAGGGTTGCTTGCCAAACGTTCAGTGATTTGGTCCGTTAGGGCCTTAATCTCGGCTCGTTCCTTGTCCCAACTTACTGCGCGCAGCATCCTGCCAAGCAACGCGCTGGCACCGTAGGCAATGTGATCGGCTGGATCGCGTCGGGCCGGAAGATAGTGTACGTGAATTTCGTTGCGCTCTGCTTTAGGTACCTGAGCCGTTGTCAAAATCGTGCCGTCAGCGTTAACGTCAAGTACGTACACCAGCGATTCTTCGATTTCACCTGCGTCAGACAGCGTTGCCTCCAGACGGAAGCGCACGCGCACCAGTCCATCGACCTCGTCCATCCTCATATGACTGAAGTTAGGTGCAACTGCGTCGCTATTGTTGTCATCCTCAAGCTCTGGAAAAATGAAATCTACCTCGATCCAAAGCTTGCGCTCCGCCGGCACTTCGGTTTCATTGTATGGCACGTGGAAGTCCGATTTTCTGACCCGGCGTAATGAGGGATCGAACGCAAATAGGCGGCACACAGCCTGTAACGCAGCAGTTTTTCCTGATCCATTGGGGCCAATCAAGTAGCACAATTCGGGTACTGTAAAGCTCACGGGCTCTGGCCCAAAGGATTGAAAATTTGATAGCCTAATATTGTGCAGTTTCATAGCAAAGCAGTCTCGTATAGGTTGGAGCGGCCGCGCTTCTTGGTTTTAATACGCGCAAGTGTAAGAGTATTGTCGAAAGGTAGAGCGTCAATTCTCTCCGTTCGTCACACTTTGCAAATTTGTTATCACTACATCAGTATTTTCCGGCCTAGACGAGCTGCATTACATCACTCGACCGGTCAATGAGCTCAGAGGCTTAGCGAGAAAAATTCGTCAATACTGATTTCACCTCGAACAAAGCGAGCGGCTTCCTGTTCCCAGGCTTCGCTCAACTTAAGCCCTGATAGAAATAACGAAGAACGCGCGAAATCTACTGCGTCTAGACGCCTACGTTGATCAGCACTGATTCCGATACTGGCCGAGGCCGCCTGTCTATGATCCACATCATAGGCAGTGCAGCTCTTTTCGTGCTCCTTACTTTGGATAGGCATAAGAGGATGTTACTGGTCTGTCGGTAAAAATAGTCTCTAGTGAAGCTGAGGTAGCTCTGAGGTCCGTCCGGCGATTCATTACCTCTAGGGCAACTTCAACACGGTACGCATACAGGTATTCATAGAGGTGCAAGTGACTAACTTCCAGCTCACTTGATGACGAACGGGCAAACAACAAATGAGCGACAAGGGCAAGAGGGCCCGCCAAGTAGCCGCGTGACTCATCGCATGGGTTTTCCAGAACTTGATCAAGGCTATCTGCGATCCTATCAAGCCAAAAATCCGAGAGTTGGCAGGGGAGGGCAGCACTCGGATGTTTATCTAGTATATCTTTCTTAAGCTCGACTAGATCCATTAAAGCTGGCAAAGGTTCTTTCATCGAATTCCCCCTGGTTGGTCTTATCTACTTTGACCTCCAGTGCGTGTGAAATCCCGCACATTGAAAATGGGTCGTAAATGCCGTGGCCTATTTTGCCCGATAATTTGAACATGGGGTATGAATTCTGCCTCTAAAACCTCAGATTATGACGTTTATTTAAAAGCAATTGGCGGTACCATCCGTGAGTTGCGTAAGAACCTAGGTCTTTCCCAGGAGGAGCTGGCACATCGGTCTTCGATTGACAGAAGTCACATGGGGAAGATTGAGCGTGGAGAGCGAAATGTCAGCGTTGTAAATATAATACGAATTTCACGTGCATTGCATTGCGCTCCCTCCGAGCTGCTTCTGCGTGCAGGAATCTAAGTAGATTCTTGCTCCTAAGCATCAGAAAGTCATACTGGCGCGCTCACTTCATTTTCTTTTGGCTTTGTGTGAGAGGTGCTTTGTAGCAAGTTCTTCTTGAATGTTAGTCACGTTATCCGGTATCGCGCCCCAATCCGTCAGCGTGCGCAGTACCTCTTGATGACCCTCGAAGAATTGCGCCCACCTGCTGAATCCCCCCATTGCTCCAACAGCACGCAACAGAGCAACATGAGAGGCAGTCAAAGTTTGAACGCTGGCTTCCAGTTCGACGATCCGTCGTTCTTTCTTGGCCAACGCTGCGGCAGCTTCAACAGCGGACTGCTTTCCGACTCGGCCACGCCATGCCCTATACTCATGCTGACGCCCTTGGTAGTCAGCCAGAAGAGCACTCCTGGGCTCGTTACGCGTGATCGATGACGCAGCTTTGATAGTGGGGTGCAAACGCGCGACGGCACGTGCGGTGATGTCCTGGTCGTCCGCCAGCAGCATCTCGAGAATTACTAGCATCGCAGTCTCATGTTCCGGCATTGCTTTTCCCTCGCTCATTCGTCCACCACATCACGCGCACGTGGAATTGACAGATCCACCCCGTCTGGGAAGGCCCGCTCACCATCGGGTGTAACAAGAAGCCTTTGCACTCCGGCAAGCCTTTCTTCAGCATGCTGAAGCTGATTCTTCCACCCAATGCTATTGGATGTTCGCGCCCGTATTGTCTCGATTGCCGTTTTAAATTTGCCTTCAAGGCGAATCAGATTTACCTTATTTTCAGGCAGCCCTGTTGCGGAGAGATGGCGGCAATTCGCAAAGCATTCTAGATGTTTAGGGCAGGGGTCCACTGTGAAGGAGTTTAGACAATGACCGTAGGGTGTTGCGTGAAATCCGTCGGCCTCGACGCGTAGGTATTCATAAGCCGCAGCATCGCCCTCCTTAGCTTGAATTCGGACGAATGCTTCAACAATAGGACCGCTGGCCTTGCCTCCTTTGATCATCTTAGCTACTGTGGTGGCCTTTTCTCCAAGCAACAGTTCAACGTCTTCGGGAATTGAAATTTGTTCAAGTTCTTCAGCTAAACTGCGATGGTCGTATTCATAGCTCTGTGCCACACTGCGGCGATTGTAGCGTTTCGAGATAATCGTATCGGCTACACCTAACCGAAAGAGCTCAGTATTCTGTAAATGTCTCAACATATGGGACTCTAAACGCAATTCTTGGTCCGCCTTAGTCTTGCCATAGCGCTCGAACAGAGATGGGATCTTGTCGTGATCACCTAGTCCTATGCCCACCAAACGCGAGTCAGGACGACTTATCGAAAAGTAGCGCGTAACGTCGCAGATCCCGTCATTGCGCTCTTCGGAGAGAGAACGCTTTGGATGCAAGAAGAGCAATTGCCAAGACTGAATTACACCAGAATCGGCGGTCATTGGTAAGAGGTCTGGCATTTTGGAGGGTGTCATTTTTCGAATGTGCTCCTCCAGTTCTCCCACATTCAAATAGGTATTGTTCCAAGACATTCTTGCTTCGTCATAAATCGGAACACCTGTTGAGGTGCGGAAGCGCATACTAGTTTCGCCGGCACGCATTTGCTTTTGCAGGCGATTTCCGAACATGTAAATTGCCATGTCGAGCTTTCGGGTAGATCCAAGGGACTTCTCAGCCTGAAATTTGTGTAGCTCACGTAGTATGGCCGGGTCAAAATCCTTACGATACTCGTTGATGAAGTGGTCTCGCTCTATGTCAAGCCAGAATGGATTGCCACTGAGACGGGTGTAAATATCTGAGAACGGGACAACCTCGTCTTCGCGAAACCATGGCAACAGTCGCCCAGTTTCGCATTGCATTTTCAACGTTTCCCGGAGCGGAGATGTGATATAAGCAACTCTTTCCAAGGTTTCGGTCAATAGCGTACGGAACATCTCCGGTACCGCCTGTGTATTTTCCCGCAATACTCGGCTGTCCGACTCTTGCTCCTGCTGCTTTTCCGCAAAGTGCCGAAGCATAAGTGTGCTGGAAAACCCTCCAACTTCCCCCGCACCTTGGCCTTTCGCATCGACATAACTTCGTTCACGCTTCCAATCGACCGGAAGCAAGGCAGCCTCACCAGCGCGCAACCCAGTAATGATCATCGTCCGAGTCGAAGCGAACCGAAGTTCATCCATGAATGACTTCGGATGCTCGGTCATCACAATACGCACTAGTTCCCAAAAAGCTCGATGGGATGGCAGTCGTTCGACACGTTTTCGCTCTTCCAGCTTTGAGCGAAGCTCGTCTTCAGACAAGGTCTGTCGAGACCTCACGCTAGTCACGTGAACTCTTTCTACCCCAAGCAGAGCATACATTTGGCCCGCATCGCAAATATGATTGGTATCCAGGATGACCTTGACCAATCCGGCAACGAGGTCGCCAAGTTTGCCGGACGCCTGCACGGACGTTGCAATTCGAATGGCATACTGAAGGTCGTCCAATGTAAGTTCCCACGGCTCGCTTTCTACACACGTTGCCATGACGCGAAGAGGGCGCGCGATGCTTTGATAAACGTATCCAGAAGAGTTCCGTTTGACTAGTAATTGCTCGATGACTGCCGCTTTAATAAAGTCTTGCCAGGCAGACGAAAGGGCACATTGATGTAACTCTACGAGTCCGCACGCTGCGCGTTCGACATTGATGATACTGAGTGTTTTGGCATCAGTACCCAGGTCGCGCAGATAATACGCTGGCGGAGGGACATCGCCCACGCACGTCGTCAAGTTCCAACCAGCATCGTCGACAGCATAGCCGTCGCCGTTGATCTTGAAATCCCAAGTAAGCTCCTTGCTGATGGCTAACGATTTTCCGAGTTCAACGAAGGATTTGTAGTGTGGGTTCATGCACCGCCACCTTCAATTTCGTCCATGACTGTTTGAATCTCGCTGATTGTTCGTTGAAGCTGCATATAAGTTGGCGACTTTAAATCGGCCCGTGAACTTCGCTCAAAAAAAAGTACGATTTCCCGCATATCACCTAAGACCTTGCTATGCAGACCATTGTCTGTGACGGGCATAAACTTACGGCATCCGTAGCATGATGCGACTGGATTGTACGGACACGATGGTTGCCCTGAACTGCATCCACCAATCCCGGAGATCGGAATCCCATGCGGAACCGCTGCAATTTGTTGCTCATCTTTAAGTAAGGCCAGCTCGTCGGGCGAGATAAAACGGTCATGTGCAATTTTTGCGATGCGACGATACACTTCTGAAGCCCCCAATGCCCGGTTAACCCGTTCGGCATGTGAAGCAGACGTGGCGTAATAGATCAGCCCTGTGTTTGTCTGAGCATGTCCCAAATATTCAGCCAATTCTTCATGACCGGCGCCGGCATCGACTAGTCGCTGTGCTGCGGTATGGCGCAAATCCGTAGCAGTGCCCAGATCATCCGAACCGATCAGTTGGCGAACAAGCGAAGAAATTCGCCGGCTCACCTCTTGAGCGGACTTTACCTGAAAGAATTTCTCAGCACCGTCTGTAGTGGCTTTGTCTAAATAGGCCTTTAAGTAAACAAATATCAGTACCCATTCGCGCTTGACTCGTCGTGTCAATTGGACTCGGTGCCGATTACCTCGCTGCTTAGCCATGTGAAAGGTTAGGTGAACAGCTGGATCATCTTCAATCCCATCATTCCAGATTCGTACATGTCGCGCATCCAGTATGCCTATTTGCACAGGACGCATCGCAAACTGATATGCACACAACATCATTCCTGCATCAGCTAGGGCAGGGTGGGGGATATGCTCCCCTACTCGCAGGCGAGTCACCAGGTCGTCTAAATGGCGAACAATTGGCGCCTCATCTTCAGGAGATAGAAAAACGTCGCCGCCTCGAACCGCCGCATATTTATCGACTGTAGGAAGGGGAAGCGTCGTGCGCAGGAAATCTCGGTAATCATGAGACCACCCATTCCAATGATATGTACATAGCAAATGCAGAATGTGTTTTGCTAGAATGTACACTCCAGCCCCCAGGTCGCGTGCGCGCATTTTAGACCATAAATTTCCGATTTCAAGTGGGCTTGCTTGTAGCAGAGCCGTTAGATCGTGGTCAGTCAGGTGATGTAGCTTGGAGAAATAGCTTGCTATGGTCGCAGCGCTGAGATCTTGTTCGAGCATCATAACAAGAGTGTGTTTGAGTACGAGAGCGCAATGATAATTGCGTCGGACAAAGCTCACCTTTAAGCAGCGTCCGTGAAAAAAAATTTCGAAAACATTTTCTTCAGTCGGAGCAGGAATTGATCTTGTTTTGTCGTCGAACTCATCGTAGTACCTAATGACAGAAGGCAGCGGCTGCAGGCTGGCACAAAATGTAGTTAATGCAGCATCATCGATTTCTGAACTGTCCAGATCAAAAGCTAGCTGCTTTTCCATTAGTATTCCTTTGGGATCGCGCGCAACAGGGCGACTCGATCATCAAATGCATTGTTCCAAATGCCCGCAAGCCGGTCTTCAAAAACAGCCCGAGCATAGCGAGATGGCATTGTTGACTGGCGTGACCAACCGAAGAATGTTCGCATTTTTTGCAATGCCTCGTCCATCGAGTCGCCATGCTGGAGTAACTGATGGAGACGAACTACAGCACAGGTGTGGCGAAGATCATGCGGTGTAACGGTCGTCTTGCCTGTACGCGACTCTAGTTCCCTGATCACTTGAGCTGGAAGTCTACTTGATATCACAGAAAATGCCTTCGTAAGCGCCTCAGTCGATAGTGGTAGGTTCGACTTGGAATTCAGCAGGAATGAGTGCTGAGGGCGGCCTCGATAATTACTAGCATATGACTCAATAATGCGTGCAGTGGTTTCGCTGGTTGGAATTTGCCTAATCGAATTCTTGGTTTTGATGCTCGGTTTGGAGTAACGAGGATCTTGGGCAGCGCGTTCGTAATCATTTTCCCGAACGTTGATCCAACACCGATCACGTCCCAATTTTGCGTCAAAAGCGCTCTTAATTGCGTCCGCGGGAAGTAACAAAACCTCGCCGCGCCGTAATCCCTGGTGGAGCATCAGAATAAACGCCACATACACACGCCAGCGCGTCTGAACGCGAGGAAACGGATTATCTTTGGATTCGGGGTCTAGGATCTGATACAACACCTCAACGGTAGACGCCGGCAGCGAACGGAGCATTTCTGGCGTATTTCGCTTCTTCACGCGGAATTGGCTGTACAGAACTGATAGTTGATGAAGTCGGCTTTCGATCAGGCGCAATGTCTTGTGAGAGTCGCTTTTTGCTATCCAAGACACAATCGAGGTCACGAAACCAAATCCTACTTGCCAGCGTGTCTCATCAGCTTCAGTCGTTACGGCTTGATTGCGGATGGAAATGAACCATGATTCAAGCATGTCAGCCAGGCGGCAATCATTCAATGTGCCGAGCGCGTCGTCCAGTGAACCATGCCCACATAGTTCATCGGCGTGTTGGTACAGGTTCTCGATGTAGCGCAACTTCTTGACGTGTGTCGAATCGGCCAAGGCGCCAGTGACTGCGGCTGACCATACAACAGCCCAATAGCGCGGCAGACCATGCCGGTCAACCAGAACGGGACCGGAAAGGCTCGAAGGGATGTGCGAATCGGCAAGTTGAATTAGCATCAGCATCCTAAGTTCGCCGCAACACCTAAACATACCATTAATCGGGTATGCGATTTGGTACTTGAGAAAAATACGCAACAGCTCGTTAACTACCGTCCCTTCGCATAATTTATATTATGTCAAATAGAAGATGGGTCAGGGGGAACATATGTGGTAATAACCGTTCGTTTGCGTCCGGCGAAGCGAAAGTACCCTGCGGTCAGAAGCGAATTTGACAATCGCCGGATGTTTTGAAGCAAAAGTGTCCTGTTGGAGCGCTCCGAAGTATATTTGGGGATCTTTGAGGAGTAAATTCAGGGAGTCGCTAGTTTGCACATGTTCCCCGAATTCACTTCCTTTGGTCAGATCGAATGATCTATAGGCATGATCGTCGATTCCACGAAAAAATCAAGGTACTAGTACGCCGACAGCATTTTGAGTACTCCAGCGACAGCATAGTAGATACTCCGGGGTGCTGAAAAGAATCAACTTGCTGTCGCACAGTGATCAGCGTTTCCTCGACTTGCTGTGACATTTTCAAATCTCACCTGTCGATGTGCTGACAGTCCACACAGATCGCATCGGTTTAAAACGCAGTCTGCTTGCCAGCAAAAAGGATGTAAAATATTTTGTACACCATAAAAACGGTAACTCATGCACCTCTACGAAGTCGGCAAAGCAGTCCACGTCCGTCGCTTGGCCCTTGGATTGACGCAGCTGCGTTTGGCGCGGTTGGCGGGTCTGTCGCGCCAGACGGTGCAGCAACTGGAGGCTGGAACCATTACCGACTTGAGTTTTAGACGCGTGGTGAAACTGCTGGGTGTACTTGGACTCAGTTTTGCCCCGCCGACGATCGAGGCCAGGGAGAAAAAGCGCGGTTTGTGGATGGCGGCAAAAAGCGCAAGTGTCAGCTATAAAGGCGAACTGACCAGCGAGCAACTGCAGCAGGCCTTGGTTACTGGACAGGTGCCGATCGACCATCAATCGCACCTACTGCACTTCCTGGACGAAACCCCCTTGCAGGTAGTAGTGATGGCGGTCGAGGAAGCCGCGCATCTGGAAGCTGTCCCACCGGCGCACATTTGGACGTTCGTTGCCAAATTGGCCCGGCAATTAGGTAGTGCGCGTAGCAATCTCTGGCTATAAATGTTTTGTAAGCCAACTAGGAGCAAATCATGAACATCAACCCCATCCGTTCGACAGCGGACCATCGTGCGGCGCTGAGGGAGATCGAAAGCCTGATGATGGCTAGAATTGGCACGCCGGATGGAGATCGCCTTGATGTTCTGGCGACGCTGGTCGTGGCCTATGAGGCCAGGAATTTTCCTATCGAGGTGCCAGACCCCATCGACGTCATCAAGTTTGCTTTGGATCGGAAGAACCTTACCGTTCGTGATCTGCAGCCGATGATCGGTGGCTTGGCCCGCGTCTACCAAGTCATGAATGGAACCCGCCCGCTTACTTTGCCGATGATACGGCGTTTACATACAGGGCTTGGCATTCCTGCTGAGGCGCTGATCAAGCCCCGCAAACTGGCAGACCATTCAGCTTAGTATTGTGCTGAGTTCGATGCGGGCCGTTCGCCTGTAACGGACCATCTTTGCGACCAGCAAGAATTTCTGGCGCGTCGCAGAAGTTCTCCACCAGTACAGCTAGCGCGCGATCGATGGCGTCGGCATGGGCTCCAGGTGGATAGGCGCTAAATGAATTTTTTTGGCAAAAGATTCGACGCTACCCCCGTAGCGCATCACATGGATTAGGTCCGAAGCGCATGTAGACGTAACTCATGCAGCTGAATCTGTATAGATCTTACGCATCCTTGTCAGATGTTGTTGCGCTATCTCCTCGTCAATTTCTATCATTTGGCCTTGTCCTTGAACTAAAATCAGAGTCAATTGAAATGAGACTTTCCTGATGCTGGCCTTTACAGCCAGCTGCAGGACCGAAAATACCTTGTTTTGACTGACGGACGAACCTATATCAAAGCGCCGTCAGTCAAGGTCCGGTTAGCGTTTCTTGTCAGACTGCGATACCAGCGAGCCAGCTAGCGATCTGGTGGTAGCTGCTGAAGTGGCGTTCTGAAGCGCCGTGGACGCTTTCGCTTCCATCGCCTTGCCCGTCACTTTTTGGGTGCCAGATTGCGCCAATGCGCTACCCGCCAAGCTACGTTGCAGTGTTGAGGCATTCGGGTTGCTGAGCGTGCGCCCTGCGGTAGTGGCGACCTTGCCGCCAGTGGTTTTACCTGCCATGCATTTCTCCTTAAAAAGAAAACCCGGGATGTCCATATCTAGTAAATCTATTAGATATTCACACTATAGGTAGTATTTTTAAAAATGCAAGTAATTTATTGCCAGCAGGAAGAATATGAAATGTGTGAGCTATCCAAGTCATCGCTATAGATGCAAAGACACCGAAATTGTTTGGCTTCACCTCAAAAAATCCTAGGTTGGCAGCAAAGGCACTCAAATTGTTGTGTGGATTTCGATAGGTGACTTTGCGGGGTGACTACGTGGTGCCATGATGTCCTGCTTTCGAGCGGCGGCCGCTTAGCTCACGAATAGTGTCCTGCTGTGAAACCAGCGTTGCTTGCGCCGTCCCTAATGCAGCCTCCAGCGTGCGCGACTGATTTGACAGCACCTCGGTTTGCGCTGCCGCCTGCACCAGTTGCCCCTCAAGTGCCTCTATCAGCCGCTCGTTGCTGGCGACTTGAGCCAACATTACTTCGACTTGGTGCGCGGAACTTTGACTGGCGGTAAGCTGCTCGGTTAATCGGCGCCCTGCTGCCTGCTCCTCGTACAGTGACTTTTCGGCCTGGGAGAGCGCAGTAACCAGCCGCGCACCGTCCTGATTTAAGCGAGTCGCTTCTTCCTGCTTTTGCACAAGATTATGTTGCTGTTGTCGCAACTCTGCTTGCACTTGTTGAAGCTGTTGCTCATGGCGCCGCAGATCCTGGTCACGTTGTTCTTTGACGGATTGCCTGTAGTGTTCTAAGGAGTTGCGTGCATGTGCATGTTTTTCTTCCAGTGATTGCCGGTGTACCTCGTTTTCCGCCAAGCGTTCCTGGAAGTCTGCCACCTGCTGTTGCGCAATGTGTCGCGAGATCGCTTCCTCTTGCAGACGGACATCGGTGACGGCATGCATTCGCCCTACTTCTTCGACGCGCTCCCTGGCCTGGCGCAGTTGCTCCTCCAACGAAGCCAGCTCCTGCTGCAAGGTAGCCACATTTACCGCATGCTCCTGATCTTTCTGGGCACTGACCGCTTCAATCACTGACACCCGTTCATTCGCCTCCTCATGCAATCGCGCTGCCAGTCGCGTCACGATATCCTGCAGTGCATCGCTGATCGACACTTTGCGACCATCGATGCTCCCCTCCTCCGCTTCCAGTTCTTTCAGATATTTATGAATAGTGGTTTTGGAGCCCGTGTTGCCCAACGCAACACGCACTGCGTCAACCGAAGGGTGACGCCCCTGCGCGAGCAAGGCATCGCGTGCTCTTTTAACATCTGAATGATAAAGTCCAGCACGAGCCATGGCCATTCCATGAAATAAGATAACGTCTTACATACCATGTAATTACATACCATTTTTGGCGAAAATCAAGGTGAGATTCTGCTTGAAATTGAGGCCGGATAATATAAGGTTATCCTGTGTCAAACGTCTTTTCGTGCCATTTTGTCCGCGTTTGCTGTACATTTGCCGATAGCACCGGACATAATTGGCAACGCCACTAGCGACGATCTACCCAGCCGACCTTACCCGCCCGCTTTTTCTGCCTTACCATGCCATGTCTGATATCGACCTCTTTCTGCAGGCTGCCACGCGCGAGAACACGCGAAAGAGCTATCGAAGCGCGGTCCGCGACTTTGAAGTTGAATGGGGTGGTTTTTTGCCGACGACGTCCGATAGCGTGGCACGCTACCTAGCCGACCGAGCCGGCAAGTATGCCATCAACACCCTGCGTCAGCGATTGGCCGCATTAGCCCAGTGGCATCTCGACCAGGGCTTTCCCGACCCAACCAAGGCTCCGGTAGTACGCCAAGTCTTACGCGGTATCCAGACGCTGCACCCAGCCGAGGAAAAGCGGGCAAGACCATTCCAGATCGATCAACTCATGGCGGTCGATCACTGGTTGACGGCCAACGTCGACGCCGCGCAATCCCAGGGTGAAGTGGCCACCGAGTTGCGGTACCGCCGCAACAAAGCGTTGTTTCTCCTCGGTTTCTGGCGCGGGTTTCGCGGCGATGAGCTGACGCGCTTGCAGATCGAGCATATTCACATCACGCCAGGTGAAGGGATGACTTGTTTCTTGCCGCGCACCAAAGGCGATCGCCAGCTCAAGGGTGGCAATTTCAAGGTGCCGTTGTTGTCGCGCTTGTGCCCGGTCAGCGCTTATGAGGAATGGATCGCCGCAGCGAAATTGACGGCTGGACCGGTGTTTCGTGCCATTGACCGCTGGGGCAACATCGGCGTCAACGGATTGAACATCGATAGCTTGGTGCCGCTCCTGCGTAATATCCTGCAAGAAGCTGGCGTGGATGCACCTGAGTTGTACAGCGCCCACTCGCTGCGCCGCGGCTTTGCCACCTGGGCGACTGCCAATGGGTGGGATCTGAAAACGCTGATGGAACATGTCGGCTGGAAAAACGCACAGTCTGCCATGCGTTACATTGACAGGGAAGATTCATTTAACCGGCGCCGCATCGAGCAGATCCTTCTTCCTCCTGCGAGAAAGTAATCAAACATTTGGGTTGGAGCCCGTATGCAGGGCCAACTGGCATGAAGTGATGGGGTTGATATGGGCCGTCCTCCCTGGAGGCGTCTCAGAAAACGGAAAGTAAATAAAGCAAAACTAAACTATTTTGCAGCGGCTCAGTGCCAGCTAAGTCATCCTCCGTAGTCTCTCCATTACGCAAATACCTGCGTTCTTTTTGGAGAAGCACCATGAATCGCTACAGCAAACTTTCTATCCTGGCCGCAGCCATCGCCGCTGCGGCCACCGTTGCCTATGCCGCCCAAGGCAGCATGGAAAACGATGCCATGGCCATCACCAAAGCCAAAATCCCGCTGGCTCAGGCCGTCACCACTGCCGAGCAACACGCCAATGGCAAGGCTGCACGCGCTGAGTACGAAAACTCGAAACAGGGTTGGGTCTACGACGTGGAAGTCGTCAGTGGGGTCAAGGTCTTTGATGTCAAGGTCGATGCCGACAAAGGCACGGTCATTTCGTCCGCCGAAGACAAAGCGGATCGTGACGACGACCACGACAAGCGAGATTGACTATACGCCACTATGGTCGGGGCATCCCTATGGGGTGATCCGGCCACGGAGAACAAATGGAAAACCTCAATCACGCACTATTTCTCTGGCTTAATGCACCAGAGCATCCAAGCACGCTGCTGTTGGCCGTCGCCACCATTTTCGCTGAATATGCCATTTGGGCGCTCCCGGCCATCCTCGGGCTCGGTTGGCTACGCGGAAGCGAACATACCCGCAAGATTTTGCTCGAAGCGACCGCGTCCGGTCTAGCAGGCTTGCTCATCAACCATATCATTGGGCTGGTTTCGCAACATCCACGTCCTTTCATGATCGGTCTGGGGCACACCCTGATTCCCCATGCGGCGGATTCTTCGTTCCCGAGCGACCATCTGACGCTCCTATGGGCCGTCGCCTTTAGTTTCCTGATGCACAGCAGCTCACGTGTGACTGGCCTGGCACTGGCATTATTGGGGCTGCCTGTTGCTTGGGCGCGTATCTATCTCGGCGTTCATTTCCCGCTGGACATGGTGGGTGCGGCCATGGTCGGGGTGCTGAGTGCGTGGCTGGCCTTTCGTGAAGTACGCATGTATTTGCCCTCAGCTTACCGCCTTACCCTGAGCGTTCATCGAAGTCTCTTCCGAAAACTCATCCAAATTGGATGGGTGCGCAAGTGATGGGCCTATGGCTGGCCTAAGTTTGGCCGGTCAGACTTGCCCCAAGAACAACCAGCCCTTGCAGGAAACAACGCCATGAATACGCTGACCATGCCTTCCACATCAAATTGGCTCAACAAAGTCCCCGAAGTGACGCTCTCATTCTGGGTCATCAAAATCATGTCCACGACGGTCGGAGAAACAGGAGCCGACTTTCTGGCTGTCAATGCTGGCTTCGGCCAAAGCATGACTCGCACAGTGATGGGCGCGCTGTTGGCTGTTGCCCTAATCATACAGTTACGAACGCGGCGCTACACGCCATGGATTTACTGGCTTTCGGTCGTGCTGGTCAGCGTGGTGGGCACCCAGATTACCGACCTGCTCACCGATGGGCTAGGCGTGAGCCTGTTTGTCAGCACGTCAGCATTTGCCGTGGCGCTGGCAGGAATTTTTGCGGTTTGGTATTGGGTGGAACGTACTTTGTCCATCCATGAGATTTTCACACGGCGCCGGGAGTTGTTTTACTGGTCTGCCATCCTTTGCACGTTTGCACTGGGCACGGCGGCGGGTGACTTGGCGACCGAAGCGATCGCTCTGGGCTTCACATGGGGGGCGATGTCATTCGGCATATTGATCGCTATCACCTATGCGGTATGGCGCATGGGCGGCAACGCCGTTCTGACCTTCTGGATAGGCTACATCCTGACTCGCCCCTTCGGTGCCGCACTTGGCGACCTGCTGACGCAGGCCAAGGCCTATGGGGGCCTCGGCATGGGTGCCATGTGGACCAGTGCTCTATTCCTGACCGTGATCGTGATGCTGGTGGCCGTCGCGCAGTTTAGCGTTGGCAATCGCATGAATGCACAAGCCGTCGAATAAACTCTATCGAAAAACTCAAGGAAAAATCATGCGCCATCTGCATTCGCTAACTCACTCCGTTACCGCACTATCGGCCATCGCTCTCTTGGCCCTTGCGGCTGGCTGCTCAAAGTCTACCAACACCGGTACGGCAGGCTCTGCTTCATTAAAAACAAGTCAGGCTACTTCTGCACCGCAGGCAAAGACTGCATCCAAGCTTGGGGATCTGTCTGCGTTTCGGACCATCGCCGCAGAGGTTGCTGCCCTCGTAGATAAAGGCGATCTGCCAGCTGCTAAAACGCGGATCAAGGAGTTGGAGGTGGCATGGGACTCGGCGGAAGCAGGCTTGAAGCCCCGTGCAGCGACTGACTGGCATATGCTCGACAAAGCCATTGACCGCGCCCTTAGCGCCCTACGTGTAGATGTACCCAGTCAAATCGACTGCAAAAAAGCTTTAGCTGACCTGATGACCATTTTTGACTCCCTCCAAGCCAAGCACTAACTAGTAAACAGGAATTGAGATGAATATTTCAACCGAAAAAGCATTAGGCAAAGTCCCTGAAGTGACGCTCGCTTTCTGGATCATCAAGATTGCAGCCACCACGCTCGGCGAAACAGCTGGCGATGCCGTTTCGATGTCGATGAATTTGGGGTACCTGATTGGTACTGCTATTTTCTTGGCGGTATTTCTGACAGCGGTATTTGCGCAAATCAAGGCCAAGAAATTTCACCCCTTCCTTTACTGGACAACCATCATTGCAACTACCACAGTCGGCACGACGCTGGCTGATTTTGCAGACCGATCGCTTGGTATCGGGTACGCTGGTGGCTCGACCTTACTTATAGCTTTGTTGTTCGGTTCCCTATTTATATGGCATCGAACACTAGGCTCAGTGTCGGTCAGCACGCTCAGTTCGCCGAAAGCCGAGATATTCTACTGGGTAACTATCATGTTTTCTCAGACCTTGGGAACGGCACTGGGCGACTGGACAGCCGGTACCGCTGGCTTGGGCTACACCGGCGCCGCTATAGTGTTCAGCGTCTTGTTGGCACTGGTCGTTGCAGCTTACTATTGGACAAATGTGTCGCGGACCCTGCTTTTTTGGACAGCATTCATTTTGACTCGACCTCTCGGTGCCGTGGTGGGGGATTTTTTGGATAAGCCGCTCAGTGCAGGCGGCCTGGCTCTGAGTCGTTACTCAGCATCAGCGGCATTATTCGCCTTTATTTTGACTAGTATTTTGCTATTCAAGCAAAGGGCTGCCAGAACAGCGCATTGAATTATCGGTATAAGAAGGAGGAATAATGCGAGTCTTGCTGGTCGAAGACGACACCATGATTGGCGAAGCCATCCAAGGGGCGTTGAAAGACGCCTCTTATGCGGCCGACTGGGTAAAAAACGGTCAAACTGCCCTTACGACACTGGGTTGCCAGCACTATGACCTGGTGCTGCTCGACCTTGGACTGCCTGGCAAGGATGGGCTGGAGGTGTTGACCAACATCCGCGCCAAGGACAACCCCGTTCCACTGCTCATCATCACCGCCCGTGACGGCCTCGATGATCGACTGCGCGGCTTGGATGGCGGGGCCGATGACTACGTGCTCAAGCCCTTTGAAATGGCCGAACTGCTAGCCCGCATGCGCGCCGTGCTACGACGCAAGGGAGGCAGCGCAACGCCCATACTCAGCAACGGTGTTGTCTCGCTTGATCCGGCCACGCGAGAGGCCGCAGTCAACAGTAGTGCCCCGGCGCAACTCTCCAACCGTGAGTTCGCGTTGTTGCAAGCCTTGCTGGCACGCCCCGGTGCAATTCTTTCCCGCAGTGATCTGGAAGACCGTATCTACGGATGGGGCGAAGAGGTGGAAAGCAACGCGGTCGAATTCCTGATCCATGCACTGCGGCGCAAACTGGGCGGAGAAATCATCAAAAATGTCAGGGGGGTTGGATGGATGGTTTCAAAAAACGTTTGAACGAGTCAGTCCAGTTCAAGCTGTCGTTTTCGCTGTCGCTGGCCATTTTGGTCATCGCAATGGTGGCTGGCTTATTTTCTTTCGTATCCGCATTCGACGAAGCCCACGAGTTGCAAGACGATATGCTGCGCCAAGTTGCGGCGCTGTTTGATCAGCAACACCTCCCGCTTACACATTTTGGAGACGATGGACGCGCCAAAGACAGCGATGAAGAGTCCCGGGTCATTGTCCAGTATCTAGCAAATGGCAGAAAGGTGACCGGAAAAGGTGAGACCGGAGCACCGCTGCCACTACCAATCACGCTACCCGATGGTCTGCATACGCTTGAAGTTAACGGAGAGCCGTTCCGTGTGTTGGTTAAAACAACGTCTAACGGCGAGCGTATCGCCGTAGCACAGGAAACTGGCGTTCGCGATGAAATCGCACGCGACAGCGCTTTGCGCACTTTGATGCCGTTGCTAATTCTGGTTCCAATCCTGCTTTTGATCGTGGCTGATCTTGTGCGCAAGATGTTCCGGCCCATCGCTTCTTTATCTGCGGAAATCGACCAACGCGCCGAACAAGAATTGCATCCAATCGAAGAAAAGCATCTTCCTGCTGAAGTACGACCGTTCGTGGTGGCAATCAATAGTCTACTTGCCAGAGTTGAGAAAGCGATGGAAGCACAGCGCCGGTTTGTCGCGGATGCGGCGCATGAGCTTCGCTCTCCGTTAACCGCCTTGTCACTGCAAGCCGAGCGGCTGGCCGAGGCAGATATGCCTGACCTTGCACGTGAACGTCTCAGGACATTGCGCCGAGGCATCGAGCGTGGCCGGAACCTATTGGATCAGCTTCTCACCCTGGCCAAGGCTCAGTCTGCGCTCGACCGACCCGAGTCGCCCGTATCAGTGCAGGACGTCTATCGACGTGTTCTGGAAGATCTTATGCCACTGGCAGAAGCCAAACACATCGATATTGGTGTCGAAGGAGAACAAGACGTCCTACTCTGGGTTAACGAACTGGACATGATTGCCGTCGTTAAGAATTTGGTTGATAACGCCATCCGTTACACGCCGACTGGCGGCAGGGTCGATCTTTCTGTCGCCGAGGAAGAAGGTCGCGCAATATTGCGAGTCCAAGATTCAGGGCCTGGGATTCAAGTAGTAGAACAAGATCGGGTGTTTGCCCCATTCTATCGCATTCTTGGGAGCGATCAGGTCGGATCAGGTCTGGGCCTTTCCATCGTCAAGGCAGTCACGGATCGGATTGGCGCTGAGATTCAGATAGGATTCTCAGACGAAGTGACGCATTCTGGCCTATGTATCTGTGTGCTCATGCCGCTGGCTAAACCACTTTAAGGAAATATATGGCGACATCAACTGGCTGGTTCTATTGGGCAATTCTATCCGCCGTATTTGCAGCACTGACTGCTATTTTTGCCAAGATAGGCATACAGGGAGTCGATTCCGATCTGGCCACATTGATCAGAACGGCGGTCATCATTGTCGTACTGACCGTGTTCGTGGCTTACACGGGCAAGTGGTCCAATCCCTTCGAACTTTCGCCGAAGACTTGGCTGTTTCTTGGGCTGTCCGGCTTAGCCACTGGCGCGTCTTGGGTATGTTATTTCCGGGCACTCAAGGTAGGAGATGCATCCAAAGTCGCGCCTGTGGACAAGCTTAGCCTCGTCTTGGTGGCTGTGTTCGCGTTCGCATTTCTGGGAGAACGGCTATCGGTCCGGGAGTGGTCGGGCATTTCGCTGGTCGCTGGTGGTGTTCTCTTGCTCGCCTTTAAGCGTTGATGTGTCTGATTGAGCTATGCTGCTAACGCACACCAAGATCACTGAACTCTCGATGGAAGCTGATGTGTGGCCGGGTTCACCCGGCACTTCACACATCTGAAAACCAGCGACACGGCCAAGGACAAGACCTTGCTGCTGACGACAATCCTGACCGATGCCATCAATCCTGGGCTAACCAAGATGGCCGAGTCCTGCCTTCGCAATACCTTCCGTCAAGCTGTCATGGCTACCCGTCGAAGGATCACGAGTTTGCTGATAACTTCCATACGCAATGGCATATATCTCATCACTTCGTCCGACAGCTCACAGATGATGATGCTTTACTAATGGATATGTTGTGGGTTTGGCTTCCGCGCTACAACGGCCATTCAGTGGAGCTGTATCGAGGAGAGAACATTGAACGGCTTGAAAGTGGTATGCTCGGAACCACATGGATCAGTAGGAAAGAAAAGGCTAGCATGTTCGCTAGCGACTTGAACACCGTAGGCAAAGGAGGCGTGATCCCTCAGACGTTAGCTGTAGTGACCTGCATTTGAAACTGGCCGGACCAGCATTCCAGCCGATTCTCGGCCAGGAATAACTGCAACTGACGGCCCCATCAAACCAGCATTAGCTGCAAATGAACCTGCATTTAGTCGCGCCGCCCGCCATCCTATCGCCGCGAACCAGCATTATCTGCAACTGACCAGAGTGTTCAACACGGTCTTGGTATCGGCCTCGATTTCGGCCAGCACGCCCAGCCAGTGACCTATTACTCGCTTGACGCTTGGTGCTGGCTGAGTGTCGCGCCAAACCGTCAGGATGCGTTGGTAGCCGACCAGATCGGCCCGTTGCACGCAGTACGCGGTCGTCATTTGAGTTGCCTCGATGTCGGTGAATTCTCCTGTGCGGCTGGTCTGCTCCAGCTGTCCGACATGGGCAGCCGTGTCGCTCTGGATGCCCCGCAGGTGCTCAATAATGAGCGGCAGGCCGGTCGGATTCGGCCAGGCCAGGATTTCGACTTCCTCGGTCGTGCCAGTGCCGGTAGCGATCCTCAAGACATCGTGCAAGCCCGCTCCGATCAAGTCTGCCTTCGGGATGTTCGTATGTGTCCACGGAAACAGCTCCTGCTTCTGTGCGACCAGCATGCGCAGGTCCTGTTTGAATCCCTGTTCAAAACCGGGAGGCGATGCCTCCTGGTTGTCGGCCTCGACCATTTTCCAAATTCGGTCGATGTGGTCCTCCTGCTCGGCGTTAGGAAACAGGCTTATGTTCCACGTCAGGAAGCAGCTCATTCGTTGGCCTGTTGCTCGGTTTCTGGCTTGTGGAAATGGTATAGCGTCTCTTGGGCTTCCTTAACCGTGCGGAACGGCCGTTCGACTTTTCCTTTGGAGCGCGCCGTTACTCGCTCGCCGTCCTTACCTGCGGGGATGTGCGTCATCCACTCGATGCCCAGCGCGTGCATCACATTCTGGAATACTCGACTTTCGGCGAGCGCACCAGGCCCATCGCTGTCTCGACACCATAGTCCTCCAGCAGCTCGATGGCCCGCTTCGTGGACAGGTGGCGGCCCTGCTTGTTGGTGGTGCGCAGCTTGAGGGCAGCGACCAATTCGCAGTACCGCTTCAGTTCCGATTTCGGCAGCACGCGCGGCTTGCCGTGATCGATACGGTGGACCACACGGGGCTTCAGAAAGTCCTTCAGGGCGCGATACACTGACGTGGTGGAGATGCCGTATAGCTCGGACATGGCGCGCACTTGAGCCGCACGTTCCGGACTTTTGTGAGGCAGACGGTCAAGCCGCTGCCGCAATTGCAGCAGCGATTCGACCGGAATCTGCTTACGCCACCCGGCTGCCACCGCTGTCAGCCTTGTCGAGGTAGTTGTAGAGCGTCGATTTGGAAATCCCCATCATCTTGCAGATTTCTTCGACGGTATGGTTTCGCTCCCGGTGCAGTTTGACGGCGAGCGCGAGCTTGACCGGATCGAGGCGTTTCGGCCTCCCGCCCATGCGGCCGCGTGCACGTGCCGCGACCAGCCCTGCCTGGGTGCGCTCGCGGATCAAGTTGCGCTCAAATTCGGCCAGCGCGCCGAACAGGTGAAAGACCAGCCTTCCGCCGCTCGACGTGGTGTCGATGTTTTCTTGCAGGCTGCGCAACCCGACCTTGGCGACCTCCAGCCGCTCGACCAGCTCGATCAGGTTCTTGAGCAGCCGGCCCAGCCGGTCCAGCCGCCAGATGACCACTGTGTCGCCGGCGCGCAGCATACTCATGAGGGTGGCTAGCCCGGTGCGGTCGGCTCGTGCACTGCTCACCATGTCTTCAAAGAGGCGTTCGCAGCCCGCCGCCAGCAACGCATCGCGCTGCAAGTCCAGGTTCTGGTCGTCGGTCGAGACGCGGGCGTAGCCGATCAGCATGGCGACTTACTAAATTGATCACGAAAATTCAGTATAGCTGGACTTTGAATATTGGAAAGGGATTGTGGATTGTCGGTGTGCTTGAGAAGGCCGCTATAAGCCGGCCGCGCACGGGAATCCAATAAACCCTCGTTTGTTGGGCGTCCGAATTACAATAAGCTCAGCGCTCCTGCTACAACCAACAACGGAGGAAACATGGATGTCGAAGTGTCACAGGTTGCAATCTTCCTGCGCCAAATTCGCAGCCGCTCGTATGAGCATCGTCAAGCTATGAATATACTTTCAGACGCTCGATTGGCGGGCCAGATGACAGCGATTCTCCGGCAGGAATTAGACTCAATGGTACGTGTCATCTACCTGCTTACTCAGACCGTAGAGCGCCGCACGCTGCTGATTGATACCTCAGTAGCCGGGAAGAAATGGCCAAAAATCACTGACAAGGAGATGGTTGACATTGCTCAAGAATTACAAGGCTGGACACAATCCGTCTACAAATTCAGCTGCGCATTTATCCATCTATCTGGACTGCACGACTACAAAGACCGCGATCCTCTAGCCCTACTTTCGCAAGAGGATCGATCGGCCATCCTTCACCATTGCCGCTACTATCATGGCGGGCCAATGCAAGAAGACGCCAGCTTCGATAACCTCATCCCATTTTTTCCTCGTATTTTTGAAAAAATCGCCAGCAACCTATATTGTTACCTTAGAGCACTTGAACGAGGCGAGGAGCTTGACATCCACGAGGTCTAGACCGAGATAATTTTTATGACCGTCGGCCAGATCGTCAGTCGCAGTTATTCCTGACCGGCGTCGATGGAATGCCGGTCGGCCACACCAATGCAGGTCGTTACAGCTTTGCGCTGGCCAGTGCGCCGATCGCTCTAGCCGCGCCACTGGATGTAATTCATCGGGGTCCTCAATACGGACCGCCCCGGAGCAACGGAACGCAAAACCGGGTTAAGCAGGCTTAGCGCCCAATTTTCCCTAATTCTGTGTTTGCCCCATTAATTCAGTTGGTTACATCAGTATTTGGGTATTTTTGCACGAATCCCGGCCTATCTTCAAGATGTTCAATGGCCGGCCGAGGAATAGTCGACCTTCACGAATAGACTAGGCGTTCTGTTGGAGCTTATCGGGCAAATCGATGATGAATATGCAGCCTTGACCGAGCTCGCTTTCGACCGTGAGTGTCCCGTCGTTTGCTTCGACGCTTCGTCGCGCAATAGACAGTCCGAGTCCCAGGCCGCTCTTGTTAGCTCCGCTCTGCGTAAACGGTAAGAATATGTCCCGCGTGGCCTCCGCGCTCAGCCCTGGCCCATTGTCTTTGACTTTGATCAGGATGTTGTCCGTCCCGGCGTCTGCGCTGAGTGTGACGACGCCACCTTTGCCGCTGAATTTGAATGCGTTTTGCAACAGATTGCCGACCGCTGAGAAGAGCAAGTCCTTATCAGCATAGACCGTCAACAAGGAGGGAGTTTGCTCAACGAGAAAGGCGCACTTCATCAGATCAGCTTCCAGCGAAGCGGAGTATTTTACTTCCCTGATAAAATTTGCAAGACTGAAAGTCGTGCGATGCAATTTCATGCCAGGGCCAATGCGGACGTCAGCAAGCGACTGGTCAATCAGACCTCGAAGGCTGACCAGACTACGGTCAAGCACACTCCCGGTGGGACCGACCAATCCAACATTACCTGACTTGATGGCCGCCAGAGCGAGCGTTGCTGTGCTTAAGTGATTGCGCAGTTCATGGGCGAAAAATCCTAGACGTTCATTTACCTCCAAAGCTTGCTCGTCGGCGATCACCAAGTCGCGGTGCTCGTTAAACGCGGTCACTGCCTCGGCTATGCCATTGTCCAGGCACCGATTGAGCGTTCGGAACTCGTTGATACTAAATGCTTCATTGAGGTCAATCGATAGGTCCGAGACAGCCTGACAAAGGTCGCCGTAGTCATGGACTACCTCGCTTATCGAGTATCCCAATGTCAGGAGATCTGCGCCGTGGATGGAAGCCGTCATACCCACTTCGCCGCGGCGCTCTGGATCGCCAGTGGAAGGACCGGACACTGCCAGGGCCTCTGCCTCTGCTCCTCTACATTCCGCTTGCAGCGTGTGTATGAGCTGATCCAAGAACATAGGAATACCCTGTTCCAGCTGCTGCTTATTCGGTGATCGATCAGGGCGATTTGCCACTTTCTCACGGCATCGCCGTTCAAGCTCAGCCCGATTGTCGATTAAAAAATCATGCATCATGGCAGCTCTCCATAGGTTATCGAATATTGATTTCGGCTAATATTGTGGAGTAAGTGAGTCGCGCTTATCCAAAGGCTAGAATACGCTTTTTTACATCGGATGCTTTGCGCGTCAATCGTGCACGTTGGGGACTGCCTGGATCTGCCAGCGTTCTAGTTCAACCAGGCAATCCAACAAACGAAGTTTTCTGGACGGATGCGAATGCAAGCGCGCTCTGGCCAGGTTACCCGAAGCTCGAAGTCCTCAAACGCAGTCCACCATACTTATTTCGAAAACATCGTCGTTCGATGGGTTTTTGGAACATTCTCAGTTGCAGTTATTCCTGGTTCGCACCGATGGAATGCAGGTCAGCCCTATCAAATGCAGGTTCATTTGCAGCTAACGTTAGTTTGGCGGGTCCGTCAGTTGCAGTTAATCCTGGTCGAAAATCCCGTTAAATACAGGTCGGAGCATTATCGATTGCAGGTCGCTACAGTTAGCTCCAACCTCGTCAATCATCGCTGGTCCTTCCAAGCATTCCATCTACCTGGGAGAGTAGGAATTCACCCTATACACCTGTAAGCTCGACGAGATTGTGCGAATCCGCGATTTCGCCCCATGCAATCTTCTTTTTAACCAAAGTCAGGAATGATCGTGCCGGTGATGGATGTCGGGATAATGGGGATGCGCATGGCGCAGCGGCAGATGCTGATGGGCATGCACATGCGGCTCCTTGCCGTCCCAGCTGTCATCGTGCGTATGCTGGTGATGGGCGTCGTGGCTGTGCGCATGCGTATGTAACAGCGGCTCATGCTCGTGATCGTGCTCATGATTTTCCGTTAAATGCAGCCAAATTCCTGCGGCCATCAACGCTGCGGCCAGCCAGAACAGCAGCCCGGGAATGTCGCCCAGCATGAACAGCGAGATGACCGCGCCGACAAACGGCGCCGCCGAGAAATAAGCGCCCGTACGGGCCGTTCCCAGATGGCGCAACGCCAGCACGAACATCACCAGGCTCAAGCCGTAGCCGCAAAAACCGACCAATCCTGCGTTCACGGCAATGCTGACGCTGGGCAAGGTGTAACCCAAGGCCATGGCGATGGCCAGGTTGACGGAACCGGCTACTAGGCCCTTCAATGCGGCAATTTGCAAGGCATCGCTAGCGGACACCTTGCGTGTCAGGTTGTTGTCGATGCCCCAGCACAGGCAAGCGCCCACAATGGCGATCGCGCCCCAAGGCACGCCCAGTTTTGGCACCTGCTCCCAGGACAGCAGGATGCCAGCGGCGACGATCAGCAGCATGCCGATGAAAATACGGCGGTCGAAATTTTCCTTGAAGACAAACCACGCCAGCATGGCAGTCAGCACGCCCTCGATATTGAGCAGCAACGATGCCGAGGAGGCAGGCGTCAGCGTCAGGCCGAACATCAGTAGGACCGGCCCGGCAATGCCGCCGAAGGCAATCGCCCCCGCGAGCCATGGCAAATCCGCAGTCGTGAGCGTGGCGGGTTTGTCCTTGGTGTTGCGGGTGAGCACCGCGCGCACCAAGAAACAGGCCAGCAAGCCCAGTCCGCTGCCCAGGTATAGGATTCCTGCCAGAGTGACGGGAGCGACCTGCCCTACCAGCGTTTTGGCAAAGGGCGTGCTGGCGCCAAACAGGGCCGCCGCCAGTAAGGCGTACACGATACCCTGATGCGTGCTGTGACTGGGTGAAGATGAAGAAAATGCCATACCATGCTTTCATAACGTATTGTTTACTTAGTCTGCCAGTATGCACGATCCGGCACACCCTGGCAGCGCAACCCTCATTGCGGCCCGGTGAGGGGCCGCATGGTGCCTTACTTGGCGACCAGCTCGGCCTTGACTGTGTTCTTGTTCGCGAAGGTGATGCTGGCCTGGGCTCGGGTGCCCGCGGCCAGCGGCACCTCCGTCTTGGCGATCATCGTATTGTCCGCGCCAGGCTGCAAGGCGACGTCGGTCTTGGTATTGCCCGTCATGATTGTCAACACGCCAGTTGCGCCTGCCGTCGCGTAATTCTTGCCCGCGCTTTTGGCATACACCGTGGCTCCCGTCTTGCCGACCTTCAATTCGAGCTTGATCTGGTCCGGCGCCTCGTCATGATCGTGGTCGGTGTGGGCCCACGCGCCAGGTCCTCCGGAAACGAGCAACAAGGTGGCCAACGTCAACATAATTTTTTTCATGCAATTCTCCATGGATGCGGCGATTTTGGTCGGCCTCGCCGCGATAAGCCGTCGTGCATGGGCGGGGCGCCGTGTGATTGGCGCCGCGCACTGAAACCAGCGGTGCTAATTACTTCTTGTAAATGTCAGCGTAAAAACCGCTGGAGCGCAGGATCAAGGTCACCGGCTCGGTCGATTTGTTTTTCCAGTACCAGCCGTGCACGCCCGTAAAGGGCGCGATCAGCGAGCCGCTGGAGCTGCTCACGCCCTTGCCGGCGATAAAGCTCTCGAACTCGTCTTCGCGCGCGTTGACCGGCTCGCCATGGAAATCGTGGTTGACCACGGCGCCACCCTTCGTTTCCCACGAATAAATCAGCGTTGCACCCTTGGCCAGGTGGGTTTTGACTTCCAGGCCCTTGCCGGGCGCCAGCGTGATCTCTTGCTCGTCCGAGCGATACGGCACCGTTTGCTTCGAGGCAATGGTGAGCGCGCGTTCCTCGCCCGGCGCCGAAACCTGCGATCCTTGCGGCGCGGGCACGCTATCGGCTGCGGCCGTTGCCGGGCGATGCAAGGTAGTCAGTCCCAGCGCCTTGCCGATTCCTGTGGGATCGATGCCGTATTCGGCAGGCAGGACTGCCACGGACAAAATGAGGCCGGCGACCAGAGCCGCCAGCCCGGTACCGCGCAGCAGTTCTTTTTTTGCGACTGAAATGCCGCCGTTCATTGGGATGGATGTCATGGGTCGTGCTCCTATCTGCTGAGAAAGCCGGTGAATTGGAAGCCAGCCAGAATGAATCCGGCCGTCATCAGAACAAAATTGCCAGCGGCGGCATACCGCACAAAGCTGGTGGTGCTGCGCCAGTAGCGCATGGCGATCAGGATCATGCTCAGAGCGAGCAGCTGGCCGATCTCCACGCCAACATTGAAGGCAATCATGTTCGGCACCAGGCCGTCGGCGGACAAGGCGAAGTCCTGCAGCTTGGTGGCCAGCCCGAGACCGTGAAAGAAACCGAAGATCAGTACGGCCGCCCGCTTGTTCGGCTGGACCCCAAAGACCGTCTGGAAGCCGCCCAGATTGTCGAAAGCACGGTACACGATGGACAAGCCGATAATGGCATCGACAAAATAAGCATTGATATTCCAGCCGTTGATCACGCCCAGCAGCAAGGTAGTACTGTGACCAATGGCAAACAGCGTCACATACAGGCCGATATCCTTCATGCGATACAAGAAGAAGATCACGCCGCACAAAAACAGCAAATGGTCGTAGCCGGTGACCATGTGCTTGGACCCCAGATAAATGTACGGCAGGATTTGCATGCCGCTGCTGGCCTGCAGAAAACCTTTGTCCGACTCGGAAACACCGTGCGCCGCCGCGATGCCGGCGCACAGCCACAGTAAGGTGCCGGCGAGCCAGCGCCACCAAGTGCCAAGGCCCGGTCTGTTCGTCATCAATTTCACGTAGTACTCCTGTTAAAAGTCATGGCATCGGGCGACGCCTGGAAAAATGCCTTATTCATGGTCCATGTCCCAGACTACATGCGCGTCGACCAAGACCCCGTAATACGCACGCGCCGCAGACACACGCGCCGCCAGGGCATTTTGCTGGGCAGTGGTTGCCTGGCGTCGGGCCGTCAACAGCGTGGGCAGATCGGCTTCGCCCAGGGTGTAGGCGCGCTGCAGCAGGCGCGCGTTGTCACGCATGTCCGCCGCGCCCGCTTCGGCCACCTGCCAGCTTTCATGTGCGCCTTGTGCCGATGCCAGCGATACGGCGATAGCACCATCAAGGGCACGCCGCTTCAGCGCAACCTCATGCTGCGACACCTCCATCGCCCGAACCGCCCGCCCATCGCGTGCGGCTCGATGGGCTCCCGGCAAGGGAATGCTGAACATAATGCCGGTGATCCGCTCGCGCCCGCCCACCTCCGACGCCGTGTACAGGCCGACGGTGGGGTCAGGCGTGCGCTCGGCCCGCATGCGCGCGCTGACGCCTTGCGCCTTGAGCAGTTGCGCTTCGGTAATCTTGAGTTCATCACTCTGGGCCAGAATGCGCTCACGCCAGAACGTTGGTGACTCAGCAAGCGGAAGCGAGGAAGGCAAGGTGGACAACTCGCGCTGGAATCCGGGAAAGCGCGCATGTAGGCGCGCCCAGGCAACAGCGGCCGCCGTTTTTGCGTCGATACTGACGCGTTGCTGCTCGGCCAGGTCGCCACGTGCCAGGCTGGCATCGAGCGCGGCGGCATCGCCGGCCTTGACACGCTTGTTCACCGCAGCAAGATTGTCGCTGGCTGCCTGCTGGTGCTCAGCCGCCAGTACCAGCGCCTGTTCCGCGTGCGCCCAGTCCAGCCACAGCCCCAGTAGTTCACGCGCGGTCTCGTGCAAGGCCTCTCCATAGCGCGCCTCCCCCTCTTCCTGCAAGGCCTGGCCGATGCGGCGGTCCGCACTGGCCTTGGCCGGCAGGCGCAGCGTGCGCTCCACGCCCGCATTCCACTCCTTGTAATGCGGGCCTGCTTCCACGGTACGCCGCTGGGCCGTGACCTTGGCCGTCCATTCATAAGGCGAGTCCTGCGCGAGAGCGGCATCCTGGCGTAGCATTTCGCGCCCGGCACGGGCTGCGGCCACCTCGGGATCCTGGTCTAGCAGGGGGCGCACCATCGCTGTCGGCAACAAGCCGGGCGTTGGCGGCAGTGGCGCGGCCTGGACCGCACCCGCCGCCAGCGCAATGAGTAAGCCAAATTTCATAGCAGCTCCCCCGCTTCGGTAATGAGCGTGAGCCAGTAGCGCACACCGCCGCCTTGCAAGATCTGGCGCAGCATGGACAGCACCTTTTCGCGATGCTCTTCCGGCAGGAGTGCATCGATGCGCGTCATCTTGGCCAAGCCCAGAACTTGCTCGGTGGCGCTGAGCCGATCATGCGCCAGGCCGTGCGCAGCCGCCGCCGTGCTGGTAAAGAGGGAAATTTCACTTGTCATCAGCAGCGTGTCGAGCACGCGCTCTTCCAGCGCCGGAGGACACAGCAAGGTTAAACACAGGTCAGTCATGGGGTTTCTCCTGCTTCGCCACCGCGAAGCGCAAATAAAGAATGGGTAACAACAGCAGGGTCAAGGCGGTCGCCGTGATCAGGCCGCCGATCACCACAATGGCCAAGGGGCGCTGGATTTCCGAGCCCGGGCCGCTGGCGAAGAGCAGCGGAATCAGGCCAAAAGCGGTGATGGAAGCGGTCATCATCACCGGGCGCAGGCGTCGGCGTGCTCCTTGCACCACCAACTCGGCCAAGGCCATTCCCTCGGCACGCAGCTGATTGAAATAGCTGACCAGAACGATGCCGTTAAGTACGGTGATGCCCAGCAAGGCGATAAAGCCGACCGATGCCGGCACCGACAAATACTCGCCTGTGACCCACAAGGCGACGATGCCGCCCACTAGGGCGAACGGGATAATCGACAGTATCAGCAGGGCTTGGCGCACCGAGCGGAAGGTCGAAAACAGGACAATGAAGATCAATCCCAATGCCACCGGAACGACAACGCTCAAGCGGGCGGCCGCGCGCTGCTGGTTTTCGAACTGGCCACCCCAGGTAATGCGGTAGCCGGTTGGCAGCGTCAGCGTCTTGGCCACGCTTGCTTTGGCTTCGTTGACGAAACCCACCAGGTCGCGTCCGCTGACATTGGCAATCACCACGCTATAGCGGCTACCCATCTCGCGGTCGATCTTGACCGGCCCCTCGGCCCGTTCCAGCTTGGCCACGGTACTGAGCGGCACGCTGCTGCCGTCCTTGGCGGTAATGCGCACGGCGGCGAAATCCGTCGGTGACAGACGGACAGATTCGTCGGCACGCAGCAAGATAGGCGTGCGGCGGTTGCCCTCGACCGCATGGCCCGCCTGCTGGCCTTCGATCTGGACCCGCAGCGCATCCTGGATTTCTTCGACGCTCAGGCCTAATCGGCCAGCCTGCAAGCGGTCGACGGCCACGCGCAGGTATTGCACGCCATCGTTTTGCACCGTGTACACATCCTGATTGCCTGGTATGGTTTTCAGAACAGTTTCCACTCGCGACGCAAACTGGTTCAGCTGCGCCAGATCGGGGCCGAAGATTTTCACGGCGATATCGCCGCGCACGCCGATGATCATCTCGCTCACGCGCATTTCGATCGGCTGCGTAAAACTGTATTTAATACCAGGTAACTGGTCGAGTACCTTGCGGATCTCGTCCATCAGGGCTTCCTTGCTCTTCATGCGCCATTCGCCAGTCGGCTTGAGCAAGAGATAGGTGTCGGTTTGATTCAAACCCATCGGGTCGAGACCGATTTCATCCGAACC
The DNA here is from genome assembly GCF_051380895.1 of Janthinobacterium breve. Classification (NCBI taxonomy): domain Bacteria; kingdom Pseudomonadati; phylum Pseudomonadota; class Betaproteobacteria; order Burkholderiales; family Oxalobacteraceae; genus Janthinobacterium; species Janthinobacterium breve. The sequence goes on from NZ_JBNYXY010000007.1 coordinate 245,112, forward strand.
CGCACGTGCCACCACGCCAGTGATTTCCGGCAACGCTTGCATCAATGCCTGATGGACCTTGAGGTCCAACGCGGCGCTTTGTTCAAGGCTGACGGAGGGCAGCTTTTCGATGCCGACAATCAGGTCACCCTCATCCATGGTGGGCATGAACGTCTTGCCCACCTGCGTGTAGAGCAAGCCCGCGCCAAGTAGCATGGCCACGGCACCGATGGCAACCACACGTTGCCGGCGCATGCTCCAGGTCAGGATGGGTTCGTACCAGGTCAGCAGTTTGCGCGGCAGCCAGGGTTCCTGATGCGCCACATCGTGCAGCAGATACGAAGCCAGGACGGGAATGACGGTCAGCGACAGCAGCAGCGAGCCGGCAAGCGCAAAAACGATCGCCAGGGCGACCGGGGCAAAAAACTTGCCTTCCAGATCCTGCAGCGTCAGCAGCGGCAAAAACACAGTGATGATGATAACGATGCCGGAAGTGACCGGAACGGCTACTTCGCGCACCGCCCGGTAAATCGTATGCAGGCGGGGCAACTTTCCGGCAGTCGGATCGTGCGCCAGTCTTTGGACGATATTTTCCACCACCACCACGGCCGCATCGACCAACATGCCTATGGCAATGGCCAGGCCTCCCAGACTCATCAGATTGGCCGACATATTGAAGCCGCGCATGAGAATGAACGTGATCAGCGCCGCCAGCGGCAAGACCAGGGCCACCGTCAGCGCCGCGCGCATGTTGCCCAGGAACAGGACCAAGAGGACGACGACAATCACCGTCGCTTCTAATAATGCAGACGAGACGGCACCCACGGCTTTCGAGACGAGCTGTGCCCGGTCATAAAAGACATTCAGGGTGACGCCCTTGGGCAAGGTTGGCTTGATCTCGTCGAGCTTCTTGCGCACGCCTTCGACCACTTGCTGCGCATTGGCGCCGGCAAGACCAAGCACCAGGCCTTGTACCGCCTCCCCTTTGCCGCTCTGGGTCACGACGCCATAGCGTGTCAATGAGCCGATACGCACGTCGGCGAGTGCGCCCACGCGCAACGGCGCCCCGTTCTGTACCGTGACGACGACCGCGCGCAAATCATCGAGGCTGGTGATGCTGCCTTCGCTGCGCACCAGCAACACTTCATCGCCGTCGCCGAGGCGCCCGGCCCCGTCGTTGCGGTTGTTGGCGCGGATTGCTTCACTCAACTGTGCCAGTGTGACGCCGCCGGCCGCCATGGCCAGCGAATTGGGCACGACCTCAAAGGCGCGCACTACTCCGCCCAAGGCATTCACATCAGCCACCCCTGGCACGGTGCGCAAGGCGGGACGGATCACCCAGTCGAGCAAACTACGGCGCTCGGCCAGGGAGAGACCGCCACCTTCGATGGTAAACATGAACATTTCACCCAGCGGCGTGGTGATCGGTGCCATGCCACCGCTGATGCCACCGGGCAAGCTCTCGGTGATGCCGGCAAGCCGTTCACTGACCTGCTGGCGGGCCCAGAAGATATCAGTGCCATCCTGAAAGTCGATGGTGACGTCGGCCAGTCCATATTTCGTCACCGAACGCAGGACTTTGGTCTTCGGAATGCCCAGCATTTCGACTTCGATCGGCACCGCGATGCGGCTTTCCACTTCTTCCGGCGTCATGCCGGGGGCCTTCATGATGATCTTGACCTGCGTACTTGATACGTCAGGAAAGGCGTCGATGGGCAACTGGTTGAAGGCAAACCAGCCAGCACCACCCAACATCAACGCCGCCAGCAGGACAAATAGCCGTTGCGAGAGACAAGCCTGAATCAGACGGGCTAACATCAGCTGCCTCCTTTTTCGCCCAGCCAGGAGCCTTTCAGGGCCACGACGCCGGAGATGGCGAGATGATCGCCCGCCTTCAGCGTCCCGGACACGCGCACGCGCTGTCCGGCGCTACTGACGACGGTCACCGGACGGGCTTCAAAGCCATCCTTATTTCGCACAAAAACGTAAGCTTGCTTGCCGTCGTGTGCCAGAGCGGCCAGCGGCACGTCCCAGGCGGCAGTATTGGCGCTCAACGGCAATTGCACGGTGACCATTTCACCGGGCCGCAAGCCACTTGTCCCAGCATCCAGTTCGGCGCGAATAGCGACCGTCTGGCTGCCCGGTACGACGACCGGACTGATACTGACGATGCGTGCCTTGCTGTTGCGCCCCTCTATCTGCAAGGCGCCGCCGACCCGCCAAGCCGCAGATTCAGCGGCAGGCGCCTGGATGTCCAGTGCCAGACGATCCACTTGTGTCAGGTGCAGCAAGGCGGTGGCAGGGTCGATCCGCTGACCCGGCCTGACCTCGATGTTGGTCACGATGCCGGCCTGGGTGGCCGTAAGCGTCAATCCATCCTCCAGCTTGCCGCTGGCGATAATGCGTTCGATAGACTGTGCCGACAAACCAGCCAGGCGCAGCGCGGCTTTGGCTTGGCGCAATGTCGCTTCGCTATCCTGTAGCGCCGCCTGCGACTCCTGCACGCGGCGCTGTGCAATGATGCCCTCGTCGAACAAAGCCCGTTCGCGCAGTGCAGTCTGGCGGGCCAGGCCGGCACGGCTCGCCGCTTGCAACACTTGCAATTGGAGGGGGCCGAGTTCCTGGCTGACCACGCGCAGCAGCGGTGCGCCGCGCTTGACCATCTGGTTCGGTTGCACATATAGCTGTATCGCCAGGCCCGCAACGGGCGAGCTGACGATTTGTTCACCATTGGCGGGCAAGGCTACCTGCGCAGGCAGGCTCAGCACGACAAGTTCGGCATCGCGCTGCAAAGCCTTCACCTGGATATTGAGGGCTTGCATCTGCTGTTGCGTGACAGCAATTTTGGCTGAGCGTTCTGCGGCGGATGACGGAATGCAAAATGCCAGCGCAAGCGCCAGGCACAAGGGCGAGAGTATTTCTCTTGTTTTCATGATTCTTTCCTGAATGAGGCAGACAGGGCTACTGGGGTGATCGAGGCCAAGGCCCGCAGGCCAGGCACGCCAACATCCACCTGGCGCGCCATATAGGCGGCGCCGGATGAAGGAAGGCAGCACAAAGTGATAATGCAACGAAGACAGGAACGCGCGACGCATTCGGGCGCGCGTCCACTCCAGAAAATGCATGATTGGGGGCGCAAGCCTCCGGTCATACAGACGGAGTTAGGCTGTCAGCGCGTCGCTACAAGGGGGGCGGAACGGGGGATCGTACGATGGGAGCGGCAAGCGCAGGGCGACAAATTGCGGTGGGACATTGGCGTCCGCAGCCGGCATGGAAAAGCCGCCAAAGGCGGTATCCGGGAAAAACTGAAGATGGTCAACGGCGTGCAATGCCTGGTGTCCGGACTTGCCAGGCACGTCATTGCTGCGATCATCATGATCGCCATCGTCGCTGTGGCCCAGGTGGACATGCTCATGCTCACCGGCATCCTGGTCGAGCTGGCCGATATGCGCCATCTCATGTGCCAGGCGAACGCTGCTCCCCGTCCATGCGCCGCTGTTCGTCATGAACATGACGAACAGGAAAAAAGCGAGGTAGTTGGAGAGGGACTTGCGCATGCCCGGAATGTATCACGCCTGTCATGACTTTGCGAGGGCGCTGTTGTGAAAATTTAAAAAAGTGCAGGAACCTTTGATCGTATTCTAATTAGCACTGGTAAACAGTTCAATTCTGACAGGATTGTAATCCTGGCGTTAGACGACTGTCACCTTTCCAAGGTAGACTGAAGACAGAAACCGACGGCGATCTTCGCCATCCGCATAACGTGGACACAGCAGTTGAACGAGTGGAAAAGTGACATGCGATTATTAGTTGTGGAAGACGAGCAAAAGGCGGGCGAATATATTCAGAAAGGTCTGAACGAGTCTGGCTTTGTGGTTGACTTGGCGAGAACTGGGCCCGACGGACTTCACGCTGCCACTACTGCCCATTACGACCTGATCGTGCTTGACGTCATGCTTCCGGGCTTAGATGGTTGGCAAATCATCGCTGAGTTGCGCAAAACGGTCGATACGCCGGTGCTGTTTCTTACAGCACGGGATGGGCTCGATGACCGCATCAAAGGCCTGGAGCTTGGTGCGGATGATTACTTGGTCAAGCCCTTCGCTTTTGTTGAGTTGCTTGTTCGTATTCGAACGTTGTTGCGCCGAGGGCCGATCAGAGAAGCTGATATTTTTCAGATTGCCGATCTGGAACTGGACATTCCCAAGCGAAGAGTCATACGGGCCGGTGTGCGGATTGATTTGACTGCAAAAGAATTTGCCCTTTTGCATTTGTTATCCAAGCGGGTCGGACAAGTTTTGTCCCGGCCGTTGATTGCATCGCAAGTCTGGGACATGAATTTTGACAGCGACACGAACGTGGTGGATGTCGCGGTACGCCGTCTACGAGCAAAAATTGACGACCCCTTCGAGGTCAAACTGATCCATACGATTCGGAGTATGGGCTACGTGTTAGAAAATAGACAATGAAGGTCAAGAACTGGTCTCTCACAGCTCAGCTGGGGGCGCTCTTCGCTGGCATCTCGGCAATTGTATTTTCGGCCCTAGGCATCTATCTCTATCAAGCACTCGCGGCGCAGCTCCAGGCACGGGATGATGCAGACCTTGTCGACCGTATTGTGTTCATCAGGCATATGCTTGAGGAAACATCGAGTGTAGAGTCGATTCGTGTGGATCCGCACCGCTTTTTAGATGCTGTCGATTTGCATGGCGGCTTTTTGCTCGTTATGCAGGCACAAGACGGTGAAGAATTAACCCGCAATACCCGTGACCGTTCATTCATGCACGCCAATGGGGCTGTGCCGGCTGAGACGATGCCAGAGCCATCTCACGTACGTGCTGCGCCAGGGCATAGCGAACCCAACCTAAGGGTCATTGCAGCGCTGGGTACCGTTGGTTCGACAGGTTCCGTGGTGCAAATCACGCTCGCCCGGAGCGAAGAGAGCCGCGCAGCTGTTCTATCTGCATACAAGTTAAAAGTTCTTGCTTCAGGCTTCTTTGGTGCTGTGCTAACAGCCCTACTGGGGTTTCTGCTTGTGCGTCGCGCGTTGCACAAAGTGAAGCTCTTCGCGCAGCAAGCTCAGCAAGTCAGTGCGCACAATTTGGAAGTGCGCTTGCATGCAAAATCAGCCCCGAAGGAATTCCAGATACTGGCTGATTCGTTCAATGAGGTGCTTGACCGCCTGCAAAATAGCTTTAATAACCTTTCCCAGTTCGCAGATGACCTGGCACATGATTTGCGTACGCCTCTTAACAATCTGATGGTGCAAACAGAAGTTGCCCTGTCTCACCCCAGAGAATCGGAGGAATATCAAAACCTGCTCTCATCTAACTATGAGGAGTTTGGCCGTCTAGCCAGGATGGTGGAAAGCATATTATTTTTGGCACGGGCTGACCATGACCAGGTTTCGCTAGCAACTGAACAACTCGATATGGATGTTGAGCTGACGCGAATCGCAGAGTATTTTGAAGGGCCGGCATCCGACGCCGGGATATCAGTCATCGTCATCGCCACTGGTAAAGTGCTTGCTGATGGACACCTACTTCGCCGCGCGGTGAGCAACCTTGTATCGAACGCCATTCGGTACACCCCGAAGGGCGAAACTATCACCCTCAAGGCGATAGCTGACGACGACGGGGCCGTGGTTTCCGTTTCCAATCCTGGCCCAGGCATCATGCAGGAACACTTGCCGCGGCTGTTTGACAGGTTCTATCGTTCCGATAAATCGAGGTCCAGCACGTCAGCCTCCGCTGGTTTGGGTCTTTCAATCGTAAAATCCATCATGACGCTTCACCATGGCCGCGCCAGCGTGACGAGTGAGCCCGACGGAGTGACCGAATTCACGCTATTTTTTCCAGCACCCATTACCCACTGATCGTTCGAGGTGGGTTTGCGAGGACAGGCACCTTGAAATTACAAAGGATTACCCATAGCCCCACACCACCATTAGCGCAATCGCCGACGGGAGAAAAGGCATCTTGTTGTTCGATTTCACAAATGCCTTTGCCGCTGTTAGATGTCGGCGGCGTGGTTCCGCCACCACCGTTGGGCGCCAATCGCACTACTTCATTGGATGTTTTTTCATCCAGGCGTCGAATTGCGCGATCTCTTTCTTTTGCGCGGCAATGATTTTCTTTGCAGCGCTGATCATGGCTGCATCCTTGCCGGTATCGACTTCAACTTGCGCCATATCAATGGCCGCCTGATGGTGAGACCGCATCATCATCACAAAATCGTGATCGACATCGCCAGTCATTTTCATTTGGCCCATTTTTTCGTGCATGTCGTCCATCGACTTACGCATTTTCATTGAAGCGTCGCCGGAAGCATTTGCACCCATTTCCATCTTGCCTGCGGAAGACGCCGACGTCTGCGCGGTAGCTACCACCGGTATTGTATATGCCGATATAGCCACTGCGAGGCTGCAAGTTAGATTGCGTGCAATGCGTAGACCACTGATTTTGTTGTTATACATATTTCTCTCCTGACAGGATGTTGAAATATCCCCCACCCATGTCAACCAGGCGGAGGGGGCGTTGTGTATTGACAGCAATTTTTTCCAATTGATAATCAGGCCGCCATGCTACGGCAACTGGACGCGCACGCATCACATGCCTGCACGCACTCTTCCATACCGTCAAGTTCGCGGCAGCTATCAGCGCAAGCTTGACAGATATCGGCACAAACAGCGCACAAACGGGCGCTGAATGCAGAACCGCTCAGCTGCAAATTTGCTGAGGTTTGGCAAATTTCGGCGCAGTTCACCATCAAACGAAAATGATCCGGCTCGACGTGTTTTCCACCCATCTTTAGACAATGAATCATCGCCATCTTCGTACAGACTTGATGACATTGTGCGCACGCATCGATGCATGACTGCATGTCCGAGGCCGCCATATTTGTTAAATTTTTCATGTCAAGTTCCTTATCATAAATGTTGAAATGACATAGCAACATCACATAATAATCCGCAAAAATGCTAGCTGTATGTACGACATCGCACGTCGATCCACGATTGATCAACAAGCCGCATTCCTTGCCGCGCGGCGTGGAACAGAGCGGAACAGGCGTTATTGAATGAATCGAGGCGGGGCAAAAGCAACCTCTTCATATTTTTTGCTGACACCGGTATGACGATATTTGTCATTCTGTTGAGTGCAGGCGTACCGATCCACGCCGCCGTTTTATGTTGTGGCAGCGCGCATCCTTTTTAGCGTGTTGCCGAAGATGCACTTGAGGCGCTGTACCGCAGGCTCAGCCGTTTGCCGGTGCCCTATCCAGCCTGCTTGCTGCGGCGAAAATGTTGCTAAAAAATTTAGCTCATGTCGAATTGAGAAAATGTATTTGACCTTGGACCTGCTGAGGTTTTTGTAATGTAAATGTAATGTTTCCGTCATTCGGGTGTGCGGGTCCCCTACGTAGAATGGCTTGATCGGATTCGCAGCTTCATTAACCCGCAAGTGAAAAGTTAGGACATTCGAATGAAATCCCTCAAAGCAAACCTCGTCGCCGTTTTCGCTGTCATCACGCTCAGCCCCCTCGCAGCGATGGCACACCAAGGCGAACTGCATTCGAATCCTGCATTCGGTAGTGCTGCTCCAGCGCCGTCCGCCACCCGCACCATCACGATTTCGTCAGCTACCAAGTATGTAAATGTCACCCAAGGCGACGTCGTCAAATTCGACGTGGATGGCAAGACGTTCACTTGGCAGTTCGATACGCTGCGCACCAAAGCAAGCTTTGACTTTTCGGCAATTGCACCGTCCGGTGTGAATACCCACGGCGTACGCGTGTACGTGGCAGCTAACCCCATCTACGCCAACTAAGTACATGTAAGTCCGCCTGCTGGCTGCTGACACATGAAGTTACTGAGATTTGCGGGACGACCAGTGAAGATGAAAGATGATCCATTGATCGCCCTGCTTTTCGAGCAAAGCTGTTTCCGTGCCGAATAAGTGCACATTTTTGCCCTGGAATTGTCCTGTCGTCTCTGTTTCCTGCATCACGACCGCCAGGTTTCCATCAATACGTTCGTTTTGTTTTAGGACTTTGCTTTTGGTGGCCTTGGCAAAGGCGGTATCGGCTGGCAGGTGATGACCAGCGTATTCATCACGTGAACGCTCAACATGCCCAGATTCGTAAATTTTAATTTCCGGGCTAAGCAAAGTGCTCGCCTGCTCGGACTTGCCGCTGGCGAGCGCTTCGTGAAATGCAGCAACAGTTTCAGTTGGTGTGGCGGCGTATAGGGGGAGACTGAATACGGAAATAGCGATAAGGAAAGTCAGTTGGCGCACGAGGTCTCCAGTGTTTTTTGTCTATATGATGAATTGCGGTGATGCAATTAAATCAGCGGGCGGTGATTGTGGCAAGGTGGAAGTGAAAATACTCTGGCGAAACCGAAATTCGCTTGACCTTCCGTTTATTGGAAGGTGTAGCGTGAGTTGTCGGTTTCATCTCGGTTGGTTCGGGAATGTGCAAGCAACCTGGTGGAGCACCACGGCGAGGATACGCGGATGAATCGTATGCTGACGCGCATTGCAAGCAAGCTGGCACAGGTAAGGTGCGGGACAGCGGATGCCTCGCGCTACCGTTGGAAACATCGCCAAGGAGCTGATAATGGCCACAACCCGTTCCTCGCACCCCTTGAGCTCTTTTCACACCACCTTCCCCGCCGATTGCTGAAATCATGCACTGGCATTCGCCTCACCTCGTGCTGTATCCACCCAGTAACCAGTCAATTTTGAAAGAGAATCATGCAACGCTTCCACTTATTGCTTCTGGCAACGGTTAGCTTCGCGCCGGTTGCCTATGCACAATCCGCTCAACCCGCTAGCACCACTGCGGCAGTGACGGATGCTAAGGCCATGGTGCCGCCGTTGAAATATGTCTCTGCTTTTGCTGATGTTAAACCGATTGAGAAGTCCCCGATATCTCCAGATAAGGCCTGGATTCAGGCAAATCAAGATGTGACAGGGGGCTCTCAGCATGGCGATCAGGGGAACATGTCGATGGAAATGGTACCCGGGGCAAAAGGCCAGGAAAACCCCAAGCCACCTTCGGCGAGCGATCCGTACAAGGGCCATCAAATGAACATGAAAGGCAAATGACATGAAGCGATTATCGTTGCCAGCACCCGGTCGGGTAGCCACTGTATTCAGTGTCGTATTTCTTGCAGGTTGCGCCAGCTTTTCACCGGATGGTGGCTTAAATGATGTCTCCCGGCTAACGCAAGAGCGGATTGGACAAGTCAAGCCCTTCACTAAAGAGACGCTGAAAGACAGCCAGCAGTCCACTTCACAGGTGCAGTCCTTGCTGTCCGCGCCACTGACGCCTGAATCTGCGGTCCAGATTGCGCTGCTCAATAATGCAGCGCTAAAGGTCTCCTTCGCTGAGTTGGGGGTCTCGGAGGCTGAAGTTGTACAAGCTGGACGGATGCGTAATCCAAGTTTTAGTTTCGGCCGCATCAGCGGAGGTGGCGACGCGGAAATCGATCGCAGTGTGATGTTTGACATTGCTGGCCTGCTGACGCTGCCCACGCGTCGACGCATTGAGCAAGGACGCTTTGAACAAGCAAAGTTGCTCACAGCTGCTCAGGCTGTGCAGTTGGCGGCAGAGACACGTCGGGCATATTTTATGGCCGTTGCGGCGGCTCAATCGGCCGCTTTCGCGGAGCAAGTGCGCGGCGCCGCCGAGGCATCATCGCAACTCGCCGACAGCATGACCAAGGTTGGAAACTGGAGCACACTTGACCAAGCCCGTGAGCGTGCGTTTTACCAAGATGCGTTGACACAATTGGCGAGGACCAGGCACGAAGCAACAGCCACGCGCGAACAGCTCATTCGCCTCCTGGGCCTGTGGGGAGAGCAGCAAAATTTCGTCCTGCCGGACAGGTTGCCTCCTCTGCCGGAAAAGCCGCGGGAAACGAACAATGCGGAAGCACAGGCCATGTCACAACGACTCGATATGCTGTCGGCCCGCCGCGAGACCGAAGCAACGGCCGCAGCACTTGGCTTAACAACGGCAACTGGGTTCATTAACGTTTTTGATGCCGGCTATACCAACAAGAGTACGACAGGCTTGCCACGCGAGAACGGCTACCAGATTTCCCTTGAATTGCCGATCTTCGATTGGGGGGGCGCCAAGGTCGCACGGGCGGAAGCGCTCTATATGCAGTCCGTCCATCGCACCACCGATACCGCCGTGCGGGCGCGCTCAGAGGTGCGGGAGGCCTACTCCGCATACCGTACCAGCTATGACATCGCCCGTCATTATCGCGACGATGTTGTGCCGCTGCGGAAAAAAATATCCGACGAGGTTCTGCTTCGCTACAACGGGATGCTTGCCAGCGTATTCGAATTGCTGGCGGACTCGCGCGAGCAACTGGTGAGCGTGAATACCGCCATCGAAACCCAGCGTGACTTTTGGATAGCGGAAACCAAACTTCAATCCGCCATCAGCGGTGGAAGTATGAACGATACAAGGACCATGCCATGATTTCACGTAGAGACTTTTTCAGAGGCGCAGGTGCTGTAGCGGTGAGTGCCGTTGCCGTTAGCAAGGCTGGTGCCGCGTCATTGCCTGAGGCAATGTTGATGGACAATGCCAAGACACACATTCCCCCGGCGCCCCCCACTGGACGGCCCTACAATCCGGTCGTTACCCTGAACGGCTGGTCATTGCCATGGCGGATGAAAAATGGCGTAAAGGAATTCCATCTGGTGGCCGAACCCGTAGTGCGTGAACTTGCACCAGGAATGAAAGCCAACTTGTGGGGCTATAACGGACAATCCCCAGGGCCGACAATTGAAGTGGTCGAAGGTGACCGTGTGCGTATCTTCGTGACCAACAAGCTACCTGAGCACACCAGTGTTCATTGGCATGGACAGCGATTGCCGAACGGCATGGATGGCGTCACGGGCCTTACGCAACCGGGTATCGCTCCTGGAAAGACTTTCGTCTACGAATTCGAGGCCAAACGGCCAGGTACGTTTATGTACCATCCCCACGCCGACGAGATGGCCCAAATGGCAATGGGGATGATGGGCTTCTGGGTCACCCATCCAAAGGATCCGTCGCTCCATGCTGTGGACCGTGATTTCGTTTTTCTGCTCAACGCGTATGACGTAGAGCCGGGAAGCTATACGCCAAAGATCAACACCATGCTGGACTTCAACCTGTGGACATTCAATAGCCGCGTGTTTCCCGGCATTGACTCATTGCCAGTGCGCCAAGGTGACAAGGTACGCATCCGTGTCGGCAACCTGACGATGACGAACCACCCTATTCATATACATGGCCATGAGTTTTTCGTCACCGGCACGGATGGCGGCTGGACCCCACCCGCGTCGCGCTGGCCTGAAGTTACCACCGATGTCGCAGTTGGACAAATGCGCTCCATCGAGTTCGTTGCTACTGATCTGGGTGACTGGGCACTTCACTGCCATAAATCCCACCATACCATGAATGCAATGGGTCACTCGGTACCGACAATGATAGGCGTCAACCATCGCGGGGTTGCTGAAAAAATTAACAAAATCGTCCCTGAATATATGGTGATGGGCGACAAGGGCGGCTCCATGGGAGGCATGGAAATGCCGCTGCCAGATAATACTTTACCGATGATGTCAGGTGAAGGACCGTTCGGTGGGGTTGAGATGGGGGGAATGTTCACCGTATTGAAGGTGCGCAAGGATCAGAAGCGCGGCGACTATTCCGATCCTGGCTGGTACAAGCATCCGGCCGGAACCGTGGCATACGGGTGGACGGGTACCCTTCCTGAGCCAGAACGTGCCACTAACGCTGGGGGGCAGTCGATGCCAACGATGAACAAACCCAATATTGAAATCACTGTTCGTAAGCCGACCGGGCATAGCGGTCACTAATTTTTTTAACTGAAAGGAAACATCATGAAAAACCTGCACAAAGTTGTATTGGCAACCTTGATTGGCCTGTCATCCGTGGCAACGACCTCCGTGGCGTTCGCACAGCAGCAGAGCGCCTCCGCGACGCAAGACGCGATGAGCGATGGGGAAATCAAGAAAGTGGACAAGGACGCCAGCAAGCTGACCATCAAGCATGGTGAGCTGAAGAACCTGGGCATGCCAGGGATGACCATGATGTTCAAAGTCAAGGAGCCGTCGATGCTCGACAAGGTCAAACAAGGCGACAAAGTACGTTTCGTGGTGGAAAAAGTTGGCGGCGCATTGACGGTCACCTCCATCGAAACAGTAAAGTAAATTTAACAAAGAGAGTTGAAAATGAAGACCCTGCGGAACATTATTCTTGCCACATCCATATTGGCGGCAACCCTGGCTACCCCATTTGCCATGGCACATGCGAGCTTGAAGAGCTCCAATCCCGAGGCAGGTGCCTCCCTGGCAGTTGCACCAAAGGCGATTGCGCTGACCTTCAACGAGAAGGTGGAAGAAGCCTTTAGCTCGATCACCCTGAGCGATAGCGAAGGCAAAGCCGTCGCTGCAGACAAGGCAAAGGTCGATGCAGCGAATCCAGCCATCTTACGCTTGGAAGTACCGACATTGAACGCTGGCGCCTATACCGTGAGCTGGGCAGTTGCAGGGCACGATGGACATCGTCGCAAAGGCGACTTTAAGTTCACGGTGAAATAATTGGATGCAGTCTCGCTGTTGCAAGTTAGTTCAGCTTTGCTGCTGAACCTCGGCTTTACCTGGCTCGTCGGATCATGGTTTGCACGTTACTGGATGCGTTCTAGCGGCGTCGATCATGATCATTTCGAGCCCGCCCTGCGCAAACTTGACTTGATGGCGGCGGCAATTAGCACGGTTGCCAGTGCATCAGCACTATTGAGCGCGACGGCGATCATGGGAGGTGTAGGCCTGCGCGAAGCGTGTCCGATGTTCTGGATGATGGTGTCTACTACCGACTACGGACATGCAGGCTGCGCCATTATTGTGGCGATGCTTGTTCTCTTTTTTGTGCGATTAGCAGGAGGAGTCGGCCGCAGCAGCGATATTGCAGTCATTCTCCTTTTGGCTGTTTTTTCTGTAACACGGGCATCCATGGGGCATGCGGGCGAGGAAGGCTTCTGGACTATTCCGCTAGCTGCAGAAGCGATTCATTTTTTTGCCATCGGCCTATGGACTGGTGCAGTGATGGTTTCCGGCTGGTTTGTTCTGCATGAGACGCGGATAAGGACATTTGATACGGGGTCCATCGATCAATACCTCGAACTGATGTCCCAGGCAGCAATGCTTGCAGTAGTTGCCATTGTTGCTACTGGCATCTACAGCGCCTGGCACCGAGTGGGGAGTTCCGAACATCTTGTTCATACCACCTATGGCATCACCTTACTGGTCAAAGTTACATTGGTCCTTCTTGCCATTGCCTTGGGCGGCTACAACAAATTTCTTGGACTGCCTGCCGCCTCCCGCTCCTTGCGCGGCGTCACGCTGGTGAGAGTCGTTTTACAAGTGGAAACCTTGCTACTGCTCGGCGCACTGTTGGCGGCGGCAATTCTTACCACTCAACAACCACCTACCGCGATGTAATGTCGCGACGGTTTTCTACAAGGGAGTACGATATGAAAAAGATGACCTTAAATGCAATTGCAGTAATGTTACTGGCCAGCTTGAGCACTTTCAGCAATGCTGCGGTGCCGGATAGCAGCCCAGCAGCACATGGTGGCCACCAGCATGGCGCAAATGAGCAGAGCGCATCTCTTGTGGGCAAGACGGGCGACCCGAAAAAAGTGGCGCGTACCGTCACTGTCGATATGAACGACACCATGCGCTTTAGCCCAGCGTCTATTGCCGTGAAACAGGGCGAGACCATTCGCTTTGTCGTCAACAATTCCGGCAAGATCAAGCATGAGATGGTCATTGGTTCTGAGAGCGAGTTGAAAGAACATGCCCAACAAATGGCAAAGTTTCCGGAGATGGAGCATGCGGAACCCAATCAGGTGAGCGTAACGCCAGGAAAATCGGGAACCATTGTCTGGCAGTTCGACAAAGCAGGCAAAGTGGAATTTGCTTGCTTACAACCCGGTCACTTTGAGGCGGGCATGAAGGGACTGGTAGTGGTTTCTGCCAAATAGATGACCTCATTCGGCGGGAATGTTCAATTCCTGTCGTTGCCGCAATAGCTGGTTCCACCACAGCCAACGAAACAGGCGAATCTGCCCAAGGAGTAATTCATGAGTAGAACTGAAGCCGAGCATCATGCGCACGGGCATCATCACGGCATCCATAGCGAGACCGGGCCTGGCAATACGATGAAGACAGGGGATGAAAAACCATTCGTCGATCCTGTATGCGGCATGCGCGTTGGCGCAAATCCCGAAAAAGAAATCACCTACAAAACTACGGTCTATCACTTCTGTAGCGGGAAATGCATGACTAAGTTCAACGCAGCGCCAGATTCCTTCATCGATAGAGAGAATGCGGCGCCCGGCCCTGAGCACTCGCCACAGCTGGGAGCGGTCTACACCTGTCCCATGCATCCAGAGATACGCCAGCCTGCACCGGGAACTTGCACCATTTGCGGCATGTCGCTCGAACCTGAAATGCCGACGCTAGATGAGACGGAAAATCCGGAGCTAGTCGATTTTCGCCACCGCTTCTGGTGGACGCTGCCTCTGACCCTGGTGGTGTTCCTGTTGGCGATGTTTGGGCATGTGTTCCTTGACATGGGGCTGCCAGGCCAGAACTGGATTGAATTCGCATTAAGTACCCCTGTCGTACTGTGGGCCGGCTGGCCATTTTTCACGCGCTGGGCGCAATCGCTGGCACGCATGCGCCCGAATATGTGGACCTTGATTGGTTTTGGCGTAATGGCTGCCTACGGCTATAGTGTCGTCGCCACCATCGCACCGGGCCTCTTCCCATCTACTTTTGCTGCACATGGCCGTATTGGCGTCTATTTTGAAGCAGCGGCAGTCATTGTTTCGCTCACGCTTCTTGGACAGATACTTGAGCTGCGCGCACGTTCCCAAACTTCCGCCGCAATCAAATCCTTGCTTGGCCTCGCTCCGAAGACGGCTCGACGCATTCAGGATAATGGCACCGAAGACGACATTCCTCTCACGCACGTCCACGTCGGCGACAAACTCCGTGTCCGACCCGGTGAGAAGGTGCCGGTTGATGGCATAGTGCTTGATGGCGAAAGTTCGCTCGATGAATCAATGCTGACTGGCGAGCCCTTACCCGTGACAAAGCGTCCCGGAGACACGTTGATTGGCGCAACGATCAATACCAGCGGGAGCCTGATTATGCGTGCCGAAAAAATCGGCAGCGACACAATGTTGTCTCAAATCGTACAAATGGTTGCGCAGGCACAGCGCTCCCGCGCGCCTATGCAACGACTCGCCGATAGTGTCGCAGGCTACTTCGTGGTCGTGGTCGTGGCCATAGCGCTGCTAACGTTCGTGTTATGGGGAGTGTATGGCCCTGAACCGAGCTGGGTCTTTGGCTTTGTAAACGCCGTTGCAGTACTAATCATTGCTTGCCCATGTGCATTGGGGTTAGCCACGCCGATGTCCATTATGGCCGCCACAGGCCGCGCCGCCACCCAAGGGGTGCTCTTTCGGGATGCCGCGGCAATAGAAGACCTCAAGAAGGTCGACACACTGATTGTCGACAAGACGGGGACCCTCACTGAAGGTAAGCCTTCCTTTAACAGCGTGGTCGCAGCGCCTGGCTTCAAAGACGAAGACGTCCTGCAAATGGCGGCGAGCATAGACCAGGGCAGCGAACATCCTTTGGCACACGCGATCGTCAACGAAGCGAACCGGCGAGCACTGGTGCTGACCAAACCTGACAGTTTTGAGTCTGCCAGCGGTATTGGCGTGCGCGGCACGCTTGACGGGGTTCACATCGCACTGGGCAACACCGCCCTGATGGATGCAGACAAAGTCAATTGGAGGCCGCTTGCAGACGTCGCTGAACGCTTGCGAACAGAAGGTGCTAGCGTCATGTATCTATCCTCTGACGGCGTTTTGGCAGGACTGATCGCCGTGTCGGACCCCATCAAGGCAACGACGCGTGAGGCAATAGAGGGCCTGCGCGCCGAAGGGCTGACCGTGATCATGGCCACTGGCGATGGCGTCACCACTGCGAGGTCCGTGGCCGAAAGGCTGGGCATCACGGAGTTCTACGGCGAGGTGAAACCACAGGACAAGTTGGCCTTGGTAGAGAAACTGCAAAAGCAAGGCAAGGTGGTCGCAATGGCCGGCGATGGAATCAATGATGCCCCCGCACTGGCGAAGGCCAACGTTGGCATTGCCATGGGGACAGGAACAGACGTGGCTATCAATAGCGCTCACGTCGCCTTAGTCAAGGGAGATCTGCGTGGGATAGCCCTTGCCCGTCGAATCTCGGTCGACACTGTCCGAAATATGTGGCAGAACCTGGGCTTCGCGTTTATCTACAATGCCTTGGGCATTCCCCTGGCTGCCGGTGTGCTGTATCCATTTACTGGCCAATTGCTGTCGCCGATGATCGCCGCGTTAGCGATGAGCCTGAGTTCCGTGTCTGTCATTACCAATGCGCTGCGGTTACGTGGAAGCAACCGGCGCTCTTGAGCATCAATCAGGGTACCAATACCACCAGCCTCCTTGGCCGATTGGTAAAAATATGACGTGTCATGTGAAAACCCTATCACTACCTGGAAAGATGCGATCACCCCTGGCTGCACCAGATAAAACCGAACAACACCGCCGCACACCTCGCGAAATACACGAAGTGCTTAGTCGAGCGGTAGGTGCCAAGCGGTCTCATGAAGGCTAACTCTCCTCTGCTGCTGCCGTGCCGGCGGCACGGATCTGACGCCGGCGTAGCAGCAGATAGACCGCAGGAACCACAAACATGGACAACAGCGGCGCGGTGATCATGCCGCCAACCATGGGCGCGGCGATGCGTTGCATGACCTCCGACCCGGTGCCGGTGCCCAGCATGATCGGCACCAGGCCGGCGATAATGACCGCCACCGTCATCGCTTTGGGGCGCACGCGCAAGACCGCACCTTCACGAATTGCATCGAGCAGATCGGTTTCACTGGCGTTACCGTTCGCCAGACGTTCATCCCAGGCATGTTTTAAATAAAGCAACATGATTACGCCGAATTCGGCCGAGACACCAGCCAACGCGATGAAGCCGACGCCGCCGGCGACTGACAGGTGATAGTCGAGCAACCAGAGTAGCCAAATGCCACCGGCCAGCGCAAACGGCAGCGTTGCCATGATCAAGGCTGCTTCGTCGAAGCGCTTGAAGGTCAGATAGAGCAGCACGAAGATAATAAGCAAGGTCGCTGGCACGACGATTTTGAGTTTTTCAGTGGCACGCTCCAGATATTCGAACTGCCCCGACCATGCAATGGAGTAACCCGCCGGCAATTTGACTTCCCTGGCGACGACTTGCTTCATGTCATACACAGTCGAACTTAAGTCGCGATCGCGAATATCGACATACACCCAGCCTGACAGCCGGGCATTCTCACTCTTGAGCATCGGGGGACCGTCGTCGATGCGGATCGCGGCGACATCACCCAGCCGGATTTGCGCACCCCGCTCAGTCAGCACCGGTAGCTGGCGCAATTTCTCGACTGAGTCGCGCACCTCACGTGGATAGCGCACGTTGATAGGGAAACGCTGCAATCCTTCGACAGTTTCACCGATATTGTCGCCGCCGATCGCTGCTGACACCACGCTTTGCACGTCTGCAATATTCAAGCCGTAGCGGGCGGCCGCGTCGCGATCGATATTGACGTCGATGGACCGTCCGCCATTCAGGCGCTCGGCCAGTGCTGAGGAGACGCCCGGCACCTTCTTGACTGCGCGTTCTATCTCACCTGTGATGCGGTCAATTTCCTGCAAGCTAACGCCTGCGACCTTGACGCCGACCGGGCTTTTGATGCCGGTGGCCAACATGTCAATCCGGTTGCGGATCGGCGGCACCCAGATGTTGGACAGTCCAGGCACCTTGACGGTGCGGTCCAGTTCCTGTATCAATTTTTCCGGCGTCATGCCAGGGCGCCACTGATCGCGCGGCTTGAACTGGATCATGGTTTCGAACATTTCCAGTGGCGCCGGATCAGTGGCGCTCTCGGCTCGGCCGGCCTTGCCGAAGACGCTTTGTACCTCAGGTACCGTTTTGATCAGCCGGTCGGTCTGCTGCAACAACTGTGCGACCTTGCCGGCCGACAGACCTGGCAACGCCGACGGCATGTACAGCACATCGCCTTCATCCAGTGGCGGCATGAATTCGCCGCCGAGCCGGGTCATGGGCCAGATCGTGATGGCCGCTACAAGTGCTGCCGCCAGCAAAGTCAGCTTTGGAAAACGCAGTACGACATCGAGCAAGGGTCGGTATATCGCGATTAGGAAACGATTGAGGGGATTCTTTTGCTCATCGGGAATCCGGCCTCGGATCAGATAGCCCATTAAAATGGGAATCAGCGTCACTGCCAACCCAGCCGCCGCCGCCATCGCATACGTCTTGGTAAAGGCCAGCGGCGAAAACATGCGCCCCTCCTGCGCTTCCAGAGTGAACACGGGAATGAACGAGAGAACGATGATCAACAGCGAAAAGAACAGTGCTGGCCCGACCTCAACCGCAGCGTCGCCAATGACGCGCCAGTGCTCATTACCCTTCAGCTGTTTACCCGGATGGGCATGATTCCAGGCTTCAATATGCTTGTGGGCATTCTCAATCATCACCACGGCGGCATCGACCATCGCGCCGACGGCAATGGCGATACCGCCCAGCGACATGATATTGGCGTTAACTCCCTGATAATACATGACGATAAAAGCGATCAGGATACCGATCGGCAGCGTGATGATGGCCACTAACGCCGAGCGCAAGTGAAACAGGAATAGCACGCAAACGACCGCGACGACAATGAATTCCTCGATCAGCTTTTCTTTCAGGTTACTCACAGCGCGCTTGATCAGATTCGACCGGTCGTAGGTGGGAATGATTTCGACACCAGGAGGCAGGCTTGCTTTTAGTTTTTCCAGCTTGATCTTGACGGCATCGATGGTTTCCAGCGCATTTTTCCCGGAACGCATGATAATTACGCCGCCAGCAACTTCGCCCTCACCATTCAATTCGGCAATCCCGCGCCGCATTTCCGGCCCAATCTGGATGCGCGCGACATCGCCCAGCCGCACCGATACGCCGGCGTCAGTCGTCATCAAGGGAATCTTGCGGAAGTCGTCCAGCGACTTTAGATAACCAGAGACCCGTACCATGTATTCGGCCTCGCCCAATTCCAGCACGGAGCCGCCCGTTTCCTGATTGGCTTTCTGCACGGCATCGATAATTTTGCCATGCGGGATGTTAAAGGCGCGCATCTTGTCTGGATTGAGCACGATCTGGTACTGGCGCACCATGCCGCCAATGCTGGCCACTTCCGAGACGTTGGGCACCGCTTTCAACTCATACTTGAGAAACCAGTCCTGCAAGGCGCGCAATTGCGACAAATCGGTCTTGCCGCTACGGTCGACCAGCGCATATTCATAGACCCAGCCGACGCCGGTCGCATCTGGTCCGAGCGCCGTTTTTGCCTGCGGTGGCAGGCGTGACTGCACCTGGTTCAGATATTCCAGCACCCGTGAACGCGCCCAGTATGGATCGGTACCGTCTTCAAACAGAATGTAGACGAAGGAGTCACCGAAAAACGAGTATCCGCGCACCGTCTTGGCGCCCGGCACCGACAGCATCGTGGTGGTCAGTGGATACGTGACCTGGTTCTCGACGATTTGTGGCGCCTGCCCCGGATAGCTGGTGCGGATGATAACCTGCACGTCCGACAGGTCGGGAATCGCGTCGAGCGGCGTGCGCGCCAGCGACCATATGCCCCAGGCCGTAATGAAAACAGTCGCCAACAAGACCAAAAACCGGTTGCTGATAGACCAGCGGATCAGTTTTGCGATCATTTCGCCACTCCCGCTGGTGCCTTCATGCCACCCATGGGTTTGTTCTCGGGTTTCGGCGCACCGGAGGTCGGCGCAATGGCCACGATCTCAAAGCTGCCATCTTCGCCTTGCTTGATGTCGAAGGCGACTCGGTCACCTATACCGATATTGGGCGGCAAGCCCGTGGAAGGCACTTTGAAACCCATCGTCATCGACCCCCATTGCAGCGACGTGATAGGGCCATGCGAAATGGTGATTTCATCCTTGCCGATCTGTTCTACCTTGCCTACCCCATGGTGGCGCGGGGATCCCTTGTCTGCGTCCGGGGATGGCGTATCGCTCAAGCGTGTCGTCGTTCCCTTCAGGCTGGCCTCGGAATCGACCAGGAACTGCGCCGAGACGACCACTTTCTGGCCAGCGGACAGGCCCTTGCGGATTTCGGTGAGACCATTGCCTTCGCTGCCGACCTGCACATCGACGGGCATAAACTTGCCCCCCTCCTGGGCAAGCATGACAACGCTGCGTGTACCCGTCTGAATAACTGCCTCCGATGGCACCTGCAAAACATCGGCGCCCTTGTTTGAAGCGAAGGTCAACGTAGCAAACATGCCGGGCAACAACTGAGCGCCGGGATTAGCCAGCTCCACACGGGCTTTCAGGGTTCGCGTCGTAGCATTAACTTCCGGCAAAATGGCATTCACCTTGCCTTTGAAAATACTTCCGGGTAGCGCTTGTACCCGCGCTTCGACGGCGTCACCGGGGAGAACCTTGGCCGCCACGCTCTCGGGCAACTCCGCATTGACCCACACTGTCGCGAGGCCATTGATGCGAAACAGCGGCGCACCGGCTGAGACGGTCATTCCTTCCCGGGCGCCAAGCTCTGCGATCACACCGCTGATGGGTGCTGAGACCGTCATGCGCGGATGGACCTTTCCACTCGATTCGACTAGGCGGATTTGCCCTTCAGTCATACCAACCAGCCGCATGCGCTGTCGGGCAGCATCGACTAGGGATGCTGTCTCATTGCCTTGCATACGACGGCTCGCCAGATAGTCTTCTTGTGCCGCGATCCAGTCAGGAACATACAAGTCAGCCAAGGGTTGCCCCTTTTTCACCGGATCGAGCGTGGCACGCGCATACAGGCGCTCTACAAACCCACCGCTGCGCGCCTGCACCAGTGCCACGTCGCGCTCGTCATAGGCGACGTTACCGACGGCAACCAAGCCGCCGGACATCTTTCCGAATGTGACGAGCGCTGTGCGCACTCCCAGGTTTTGCTGGACCCGTGGGCTGATCGTGACATTACTGTCCTCACCATCTCCCGCAGCATAGACGGGCACCAGCGGCATATCCATGAACGGTGACTTGCCGGGTTTGTCAAACTTCTGGCCCGGCACCATGGGGTCATGCCAATATAATGGTTTCTTGTTGGCAGCACTCGCGGCGCCTGCTGCGTTGCCAGCACCTGGAGATGCTGCCTCATGTGCCTGTCGTACACCAAACTGGTAACCGGCATAAGCGACCGCTGCAAGGGCACCCGCAAGTACCAGGACGCGTAATTTCTTATTGTTCATTTGAATTCCTGCTGGCGATGTACTGCGGAAATTTGCGCGATTGCGATGTCGGGAAAGAGGAAGCGAAGCTGTGCCCAAAACTGGGCTGTATTCATCTGTAGCTGCAGCAACTGAACGTGCATGTCTGCACTGTTACGCCTGGCAGCGAGCACCTCGGCCAAGGACGCTTTGCCGCCACGGTACGAGGCCAGGACCGCCTGGCTTCGTTCGTCGGCAAGTGGCAATAGCTGGAGCGCGTAGCGCTCGCTACGTTCTTGGCCACTCCTCCATTCGATGAGCAAGGCACGAATGTTGGCGGCATCTTCTCGCAGCAATTCGTCGCGTTCGCTCCTGGCTTGTTCGACCAAGGCGAGTTTGGAGCTTAGCTCGCGGTCCTGCCGGTTCTTGCGATCCCACTGCAATGGCAGGGACAGGCCAACGGAGACCATGTTCGAATAGGCCGCGCCGCGCTGCTGGAATGCGAACTCGATACTCCAGTCCGGGTGCCGGTTCGCTTGCGCCAGATTGACATCCGCCTGGGCGGCTTCTTCTTGCCGATTCAACACCATGATCTGCGGGCGGTGCGCCAGTTCAGTGTCAGGAAAAACCGGGTCCAGAGGGATGGAGCCCAGGTCGGGCATGCTGGCCTCGGCAAGTTCGCCGCTGCTGCCGGTCCAACGCACCAGCATGTTTTTTGCCGTATTGAGGTCGCGCTCGACCTGGCTGGCTCGGTCTTCAATGGTTAACAAGGCGGAACGTGAGGCCAGCACGTCGGCCTGACTGCCACGCCCTCCCCTGTATGCGGCCGCGGCAGCGTCTATTTCCTGGCGAGAAAAGAGTACTTGTTCTTTCAGCACAACTGACATTTTCCGAGTGTAGTAGACGTTGAGCCAGGAGATCGCCGTGTCGCGTTGAATCGCGGCGAGCGCGACATCTTTTTGCGCTTGTGCCTTGTCGGCTTCGCGTTCAAGGCGTGCGGAACGCCAGCGCAATTTATCGGTGCGTGTCAATTCCTGCGAAAGGCCGATGCGCCGCATCGCCATAGAATCGCCGCTCAAACTAAAGCGATCACTGCCACTTAAGGGCACATTATCGATACCGACCTTGAGAGTGGGATCGGGGCGCTGCGCCACTGCTACCGCCATTTCATGTGCGGCGACAGTTGCCTGATCCTGCGCATGGAGTTGGCGCGAACGAGCGACAGCCTGCTGCAACGCCTCGGTGAAGGTGATTGACTGGGGGGCCGCGCGCGCATCATGAACGGAGGCAAGCAGCGGAAAAGTAAGGGCGAGAGCGAGCGCCGTCTTCATGAATGGGCGAAGACGGGCGACGCGTGCATGCGACTGCACGGAGTACGGGATAGACATGGCAGCTCCAGAATGCGATGGGCAACAACGCCCTGTCGAACCCGACAAGGCGATGACGATCTAGGCAGTCTGGAGTATTAAATACGGAAACAGCAATGGCGGATAGAGATAGGCGGCGCCGTTGGCCTCGCCAAGGTAATGAGCAAGGGCGGTTTTGCTGTATACGCTAGGGGAGTGTCAAAAATAGCTAACGTCAAAACCAGGACAACAGGTACGAAAGATGGGTGGTCGGCAACAGGTGTCTTGTCCAGCGACTGCCTGGACGCATCTCCCACAGCATGAATTTGACACAAAGTCGACTGGTCAGCGTCCATGCCAGCACAGTCTGCCATCGCGGGCATCGCAGATACCCCAACGCCTGCGGATACAACAGAACCACTGCCTCCCATCGATACGCCAGGGCACAGGTACGACGCGACCGCATGCTGCATGAACAGCATGCTAAGTATCGCGACAAGAGCCGTGAACAATCGCACTGTACGGGAGGTCTTCATAAACTATCTATATGGACGGTATTCGTAGCCTAGGTTGTATCAAACCCACTGTCAAGGTATTGCTGCGCTGCACTTGACCTTAAGAAAATATGGATCCGAATGACGCACACAATCACTATACGCCTTCCGATCATGGGAACGTCAAAGACCATATGTCGCCGAATTGAAGTGCTTTACGTTATATTACTTGGTGAAAAACTTGCAATCGATGCACCATTTCCTGCAATTCCTACACTGGACCGGTGCCGACTGATTTCGAGGATGAATCCTTGACAGACCGCTACAGTGAACGGAACGAGGGAGTGTCAGGATTTTTGTGTGTCCGAAGTCATTTAGCTAATTTTAATGCCTCGTCACAGGTGCGCCGCCGACGTCGCCATTCGACGCACCTGCGCCCTCTCCATCGCGTCGCGCTACTCACCCATTGCTTCAATAGCGAGAGGCATCGGTGTAGCATCTCCCCTAGGGGCTCGATGTAGATTTGCTCCGCTTTGAGCACATCCAGTTGCACAAGTACCGCCGCTGCTTCGGCCTTTGCTCGTTCGATCTGCTTGCTGTTCGTGGATCGCTGCCCGCTTGCGGTCTCGCATTCGATTTCTAGCACACTGGCCCTTGACCACCTGTGGCACATGGATGCGAGGAAGTGCGGGTTCTATTGCCACCTCTTCCCGCGCCGCGCATATGTGACATTGGCTCGTGCGTTTGATTGTGTTCATGCTTTCTGAATCGTCACGAGTCCTGTAGACACCTCTTCTCGTAAATATCAGTCAGCGTACGATCTTGGCGACCTTGGCAAGATGGTCTTTCCTGTGCGTACGGTTGGCGCAAAGATTATGGAGGGAGGCCGCAACGGTGCTAGGTGGACGCACTTGCTCGTAAATCCGTATCGGACACTGGGCTGTGTCCCTGCCGGTCACGGCCCAATAAGACGTGTAACGCCCTGTATGGGAATGTTTGTCCCAGTTGATCTTGTTACGCTTGCCGTTCGCAAGCCCCTTGTCGAGAAATTCCCAGAAACTACCCAGACAGTGGCTTCCTAGAACGTGATCTGAGACCCACTGCTCCGAGTCTTTCGTCCACCCGTGAGGACAGATCGGCGCCTCGGCCGCCAGCCACGCGCCCAGCCCCATCGGGTCTTTGCGCATCGCAGAAAACAGGTAACGGGGCGTTCCGCATGCTTCCCAATGCATGCGCCATCGGATAAATGCTTCGGCAACGGGGCAAAACGCCGTAGTCGACTCGCCATCCATATTCCACCAAAAATGCGCGGCGGCACTGGCAATGCACGCCTGATGGTCGTGCACCACGTGGCGCCACAGGAAGCGCCTCACGCCACTGTAGACATCATAGCTTGCGCGCATCCGGCCATCCCACGCGCGCTTCACTTGCGTCGATGTTTTCTGATCAATTGGAATGTCGTCTGACTTATAACGCCGGGGATTTTTCGGCTGTGTTAGCTGGGTCTTGCCGCGTAATCGCTTGATGGAAACCGAGAGCGGCCCAAAAGGCAGGACTTGCTGCACACCCGGCCGCTCAGCCTCGAGCACGCCGACCACCTGCCTTACAAAACCTGTATATTCGGACTCAAGGCGTCGCCAGTCCGCATGGGATATAGCGAACTCTCCAATGCCGAGAAGTTTACGTTTGCGGTTCAGTTCAAGGCGCACTGGAACCATCTCATCTTCGGCGATAAACAGGCGCACCAGGTTTTCAATCCAATCCTCGTCCTTCCCGCGCAACCTGAGCGAGCGAGGACGCATCTCGCGCAGGCTTGGCGCCAGATCGAACGAGCACGACGGGCAGCAGAATGGTTCGTCGAACACGTCATGGGCGAGACGGTAAGGGATCTCCGAGCGACAGCGCGGGCAGCGAGAGCGAAGCATTATGCTGTGAACAGGACACGCGCTGATCAGATCAAGTTGAAAAGTAGCCGAGTGAAAGCCGGAGCGGGCGCATTTGGCGCACCAGCGCAGTACGTCACTAGAACGACGCCGGCGATTCACCAGCCGCTCTACAATGAATGCATGTCCGATTGCCTTCTGATCCAGGCGCAAATGCATAGCGAACGCCGCCATGTCAAAAAGCTCGCTCGAGCGCAGATCAACCTTCGGTGCGCGTAAAATAGCGCCGTGTTGGCCGCATTTCCGGTCAATGAACACGTCCGCAAGCTCGCGGGCGCCCATCGCATTGAGTCGGGCAAATTTCGCGAACAAGCCATAAGGCGAGTCATACCCGGTGCTCCAATCGTCCCGCCAGCACCATGCGTTGTGGATCCGGTACGGCGTTTCGATGATAATGCGTGATGGCGTCATCGATGTTACCCGTTGAGCATGACCATGCGAAGCTCTTCCTGAGCCGACACGAAGTTGCATTCTGCCACGGCGCTGCGCCACATCGCTGGCGTCAGCATGAACTCGTAGTCATCGTGCTCAGTGTTTTCCAGCAGTGCGATCTCCACCGCGCGGGCAAAATATTGCATCGGGATTTCGGTGTCGTGCGCGAACCGGGCGGATTTATGAGCTTCGAGGAAGACTTCCCATAGCACTGCGGCTTGATTGACCAGCCGGAACCCCGTGCTGTAGGCAGCAGGTAGAAAGAAGCGCGTGTAGCACCAGTCTGATTTAACTGGAAAACAGGCATCGTCGTACCCGGCTAGGCACGTGGCCAGGTCGTCGGCCGTGCGCAACCCGCGAAACTGCATCTCGTCTATCATGAAACGAGAAACGATCTGCGTATGGCCAGCGATTCGGAATGCACTCTTCTGGTTGAGAAGGTTAGGCTGCCCAATGAGCAACATAATCATGCGCACCCCCCGGCGTTCGAGTTCATCATGCACGTCGCGCAGCCATTCATACTCAATGATATCAAGGCGCTGGGCTTCGTCGGCGAACATCACCAGCCAATTATGGCCCGAGCGGTCGACCAGTTCCATAAGTTTGTCCGTGAGCTTGGACCGCTTCTTGGAAATTGTTCCGGTTAATGCACCCGGGTGGCCTGCGGCGGCCAGTAAAAGTGAAAAGAAAGCATCTTCAGAATGATGCTTCTTCATCTGGCAGCCGAAGCTGATCATCACGGCCTTGGGATAGTCCTCCTTCAGCACACTCATAACATATCGTATACCGTACGTTTTACCGAAGCGGGGATGAGCGAATATAATGCCGCCGGGTGTACGAAGGCGGATAAGCTTTTTCACGCGAAGGTACATCTCTTCAATGGACGGTGTCGGGACGATATATTTTTGTTCGACCACTGGGTGATTATCGAATGGTACTGGGCGGGTAAAAGTGACAGCCACGGTGGATCCCCTCGTCGTCAAAAAGTGATGGTGCGTTTGATCTTTAGCACGCGCGGTTGAGGCGCTTTAGCAGACGTGGTGTCGGCGTTCACAGTCGGTTCTGGCTGTACGGCGGCATTGCCGATCGGCGGCGTGCTATCTGGAACAGGCGGTGTCACTGGCGCCGGCATGGGAAGCTTAGGGGGCAGTTGCTTATTTTCAGTTTGTGCTTTCGCCAGATCGGTCGCGGCCCGTTTGTCTTTTTTCGCCAAGGACCATTTATATTTTTCCCATGCCTCAACAGCATCGTCGCTGTCCTTGTACTTCAGCTTTCCGAGCCGCCGGAGTCGGGTGATCTCGCGCCGCACTCTCAGTGAATGCGGGGTGTAGCACCATGGGGGCGCAGCAGTCAGGATTCCCAGTTCGGCACCGTCCTCGAAGAACGCCGTGACGGTCCGCATATCCCGAACATCAAAGTAGATTCGTATCTTGGTACCGATCAGCTCAGGGTTGTTGGAGAGCACATTGCTGGTGTAACGGCCATCCAGGAAGTTGATGTGTGGTCGAACACTGGTTTTAGAGTTGCCAACGATGGTGACTACGCGAGCCTCCTGCAAGAGGCACAGATTCCGGCTTACCACGGCCGGAAGGGTGCGCAGGAAGCCCTTATTTCGCGTCAAAAGTTGCCCCATCGCCTCCAACGGAGTCTTGCCAGAGACACCATCATGCGCGTGACCGTTGTAGTCGCCGATGGCGACCTCAATCATATCTTCCAGCTCGTCAAGCTCTACGAGCAGGCTGAGATCTCCTTTCGGATCGCTTAGCGCCCGCTCGATGGAACTCGGATCGCTGCCAGTCGTCCCAGGCAGACGGTGCGCGAAATTCTTAGCAATGACCGAGAAAAAACGTTCGATGAACGGTCGCTCGTCCGGTTCGTATGCCGGACCATTGTCTGGCCAACAGCCGACGATCTGAGTCAGCCTAGCAAGCGTGTCCAATGCAAGGTGGCTTTTCGCGCCGTCGAAACGCAGCCATTCCCAGCATGCATACTGCGTTTGGGGAAATACACTAGAGGGGTAGCCGCCCTCCTTTCGGATAGCAAGGCCGGGGATCTTGTAGGTGCGCGGCTTGAATGGGGTAAGCGCAGATTGAAAGGCGCCGGCGATGTCGTCTTTGTTATATTCCTTGGAAAGGGCCAGCTTGTATCCGATCACTGCGCGACTGGCAATGTCTAGTACGACCAGGATCCAGATTCTGGTCAGTTCAACCAGATGTTGGAACCCAAGCGGATCAGTAATGCGCAGCGTCACCCGAAGATCGATTTTATGGCCGTCGAATTCGACCACTTCGAAGGCTCGCGTTGCGGGCGGGGCCTGTTCCATATTTTCGGGGGCCTCGGGACGGACACGCCCTGCCCCCTTGCTCTTTGCGGCCTCGCCAAAAGTGCGGTTGTCGTAGCGCCGAAAATACTCCGATAGAGACCTTTGCCCCCCTAGATCCTGATTCAACGGGTACTCGTTCGCCTTGATTCCAAGAGCACGGCATTCATCCAGAAACTTGCTGTGGATGCGTTTGATCGGCTTGCGAACTTCATGGGCGCCCGTGATCGGTTTGTGACGCTGCGCGGCTACTTTTAGCAAGTATTGTTCCAGTGCCGGATATTGCTGCAGCAAGAGGCCAAACGCCCCGGAAAGGCCTACGCCTTGGGCGCCATGAGTTTTGTTGATAGAGGTGACCCGCTCATAGTCCTTTAACCTTGCATAGGGAATGGCGCCTCGGAATCCATGGATGCGACCGTCGGCGTGTTTTGTGATGCATCGGGTGATCATCCGATATAGTGTTTTCGGATCCACGCCCGTCTTCGACTGGATGATCTTCAGCGGAAGCAGAGGCTCCCCAATGTAGAGCTCTATTGCCTCCCGGCGCGAGGTGAACACTAAGGCCTCGGAATCTTTGAGCGCGGACACGTCGACCGACGGCCAAGTGGTTAAGTCGCTGAGCTGTTCCGGGAACGAGGCCCGGCTGAAGCGTAGCTTGTCGAAGGCGAATTCCGTCATACGAGCTCCAGAAGCGATGCTGGTCCTAGCTCTCTGGTCGCGATATTGGCACAGGACACCACACCTGAGTGAAGCATGGAATATGCCGCCACACGGACGAGGACGGGATCTACCTCGGGTAAAAGGGAGCAGAGTACGCCGATAGACCGTTGCTGTTGCAGCACGTCGCGCACCGATTTCAGAAGTGCAGGGTTAATGTATCGGCCGTTCGCGGAGAGATCTCGAACGATCAGTCCCCAATTCTCCAGATAGACCTTGCCTTGAACTTCGTCCGGCGGGGGCAGTTGCCTGATTTCATATTTGTTGGCACGAGCCCATTGTGCAAAGGCGGGTAAGGTATCATCAATACTGGCGGGATTGGGATCTCGACCAACTAACCAAAGCTCGTCACGCCCCGCGTAGCCCGACCAAAAATCGACGACAAGTTTCGGCTTGATATCGGGAATAATTAGTGGCCGTTCACAGTATGATACGACTAAAGGGTCGGATTCGAGGAGAAGCCAAGTATTGACCTGCGCGCGGCTGAACAGCGTCAACATGCGCTGGATTTTGGGCCCGAACAAGTCGTACCGATGGCTCTTGTATGGCCGAGTATTGTCTGCTGCTTTATCGAACCGAGGTGCCGTCGCCATTGCCACTCCAAGCCGCGGAACGAGGATGAACTGAAGTACAACACGACTTCCGGTGATTGTCAAACTCTCTTCATTTGAATGAGAAGTAAGTCTGCCCGCTAGGTAAAGGCCACTCTATTGAAATCAAGGACTTACGACGATTGGCACTTTGGTAGTTTTACTTCCCCGGACGATAATGTATTCTTATCCTGTGTGAGACTACATTTATGCAGCTTTTACCGCAACAACTGTACATTTGACCTGAATGCCAGACAAACGCGTACCGCCTTTTGCCGGCGACTACCTCACCGCCCTACCCGCTTTTCTCCAGCTTTGCGTGCCATGTCTGATATCGACCGCTTCCTGCAAGCCGCCACACGCGAAAACACCCGCCAGAGCTACCAAAGCGCTCTCCGCGACTTCGAGGTGGTATGGGGCGGCTTTCTGCCGGCGACGTCCGATAGCGTCGCGCGCTACTTGGCCAACCGGGCCGACACACACGCCGTCAATACCCTGCGTCAGCGGTTGGCCGCATTGGCCCAGTGGCATCTCGATCAGGGCTTTCCGGATCCGACCAAGGCAGCCGTGGTGCGCCAAGTTTTACGTGGCATCCAAGCCGTGTACCCGGCCCAGGAAAAGCGCGCCAAACCATTCCAGATCGATCAACTCATGTTGGTCGACCAATGGTTGACGACTGGCGCCGACGCCGCTCAAGCGCAGGGAGAGCTAGCCTCTGAGCAGCGGTACCGCCGTAACAAGGCGTTGTTTCTGCTCGGTTTCTGGCGCGGCTTTCGCGGCGACGAGCTAACTCGCCTACAAATCGAGCATATTCACGTGACACCTGGCGAAGGAATGACTTGTTATTTGCCGCGCACCAAAGGAGATCGTCAGTACAAAGGAGGTAACTTCAAAGTGCCATTGCTGTCGCGCCTGTGCCCAGTCACGGCTTACGAAGACTGGATCGCTGTTGCCGCATTGGCGGAGGGGCCGGTATTTCGCGCCATTGACCGCTGGGGCAACATCTGCGCTAGTGGGCTGAATATCGATAGCTTGGTGCCGCTCCTACGTAGTATCCTGCACGAAGCCAACGTGGATGCCCCCGAGTTGTACAGCGCTCATTCGTTGCGGCGCGGCTTTGCCAGCTGGGCAACGGCCAATGGATGGGATCTAAAAACGCTGATGGAACACATTGGATGGAAAAATGCGCAATCCGCCATGCGTTATATTGACGGGGAGGATTCTTTTAATCGACGGCGCATCGAGCAAAACCTCCCTCCTGTTCTTTTGTAAGGATCGTTGAAGATATTCTCCAACGCTGAGACTTCCGGGTATTCACCTACAAAATTCTCGGACCAGTCGCGGGACCTAGAATTTGCTTTTTTAACGAATTCGTCACGTCACAATCCGTCCATCGTCATATTGCTATGGCGACTGGCTATCGAGCATTGCTAATGCCGGCAATAACAGGGGGAGCATTCATGATTCGGTTGGTATTGTTGTTGCTAGGAGTTGAATACCTACGCAAGCGTTGGCGCAGTATTCTTTTCATTGGATTGATATGGCTGGTCGCAGGTTTAGTCACATTTATTGATGCGCTCGACGATGCAATGTATTTCCCGATCAATTTCTTTGCTTACCTGTTCCTGGTCGAAGGTCTCGCGACGTTAGCTGTGGCATGGACTGGCGTCGGTGGCCAGCGCATCTTGCGGTACGTGAAAGGCTGCGCTGTGGTGCTGGCGGCGATGCTGATCTTCGCTGGTCATCACCACGGCAATTTCTTGTTGTCGATGATTTTTGGAACGCTGTTTCTCGCCGACGGTCTCATACAGTGCATCTCCGCTTACATGGTTCGCTATCGTCGCTGGCGCGTGGCCTTCTCCTGGGGGATAGCAGAAATTCTGCTGGCAGTCTTTTTTTATCAGCCATACCCGACGCAGTATGTTGGAACACTACCGTATTGCCTGGGCTTATTTCTAATCTTTGGCGGCACCAACTTAATTGGGCTGGCGGCGCGTGTCCGTCGCATGAACGCTAATCCTGCGTTATCAGAATCGGTGCATCCCGCAGTTCAGCCAGACGAGGTTGTTGCGTCTGCAGTCACGCAAGTGGAGTGGGAGGGACCTCCAGCGGACCATGAACAGGCACTGACGGTGCATGTCTGGACGCCTGCAGGTTCGGCCAAGTCACCGACCCAAAATTATCCGATTGTTGATCGCTATATCGCCGCTGTCGATATCAACGGCGTGATCTCTACCGGGCATGCGGCATTAGAATCGCCGGAGGGAATTTACATCAGCCTGTATCCGCAAGTAGAGATTGATCGTTCGCCGGACAATTTCGGGCGTGTACTACGTGCCACGCGTGAGAATGATGTGCCGGGGATATTCCAGCCGGATTATGCGACAGAATCAAAGGCGTGGTGCCCGTCAACCGTTCAGGTCCGTATCCGGAATTACGACCATCGCCAGCTGCAGTCTTTCTGGCGACGTTGTAGCCAAGACACGACTTACAATCTCACTCATCGGAATTGTTCCAGTACTGTCGCCCAGGCTTTGGAAGCTGCTATCGATGGCGCCGTTGGCCGGCTATATGAAGATCGCGCAGGCTGGAGAGTTTTTTTCCGAATCCTCGCGACGCCAGAGTTGTGGGTGGCCGCTCAGATCCGGAAACGTGCCGTGACAATGGCGTGGACTCCTGGGCTGACGTTAGATTATTCCAGAGCGCTCAGTATGCTGGTCGATCCGAGACCATTTGCCTGGTGGAAATTGGCGAGGATCGCCTTCAACAGAATGGCGAAATTACGTCGCAAATGGCGCGCTCAGGACCATCATGCCGTTAGAAACCCTTGAGTGATATCAAGTGTAGTGTGTAGCCCTTGCGTGAATCCTGGATACCGAACTGATCCAGCTTGTCGGGGCGCTGACGCGGCTGCGTCACACGTGTGATGGACGCGCCCCTTCGGACAACAAGCTCGCCATATGCAAGTTGCGTCGCCAATAAGGTGGCCTTTGCATCCCCCCTATTTCCCTTCGGCATGTAGCTAAATAGCAGTGAGAAGCGCAATTGCGCCGACATGAAGAACAGGCCTACCAATTTCAGCGCTAACTAACTTGAACGTTTCAGTCGAGCACAAAGAGAAGACCTGATTGAATCTAGCTGAGGCACACCTGATTGCCGTATTGAAACATGCGCGCATAGCATCGCTTGCGGTTAAAACGAACACCAAACGGCAATCACGCCTAAGTCATTGGAAAGATTTTTGGGATAGTCAATCTGGATAAAACGGGCTGATCTTTAAGGTGCCGCGGCGTAGACTCGAATCTCACATACACCATTCAAGGAGATTTTCATGTCAGACCATTCTATTAGCGGCAAGACAGTTCTGATTGCCGGCGGCGCAAAGAACCTGGGTGGACTGATTGCCCGCGATCTGGCGCAGCAAGGCGCCAAGGCCGTAGCGATTCATTACAATAGCGCGAGCAGCAAAGCTGAAGCTGATGCAACCGTCGCCGCCGTCGAGGCTGCAGGGGCGAAGGCTGTGGCCATTCAAGGCGATCTGACGACAGCCGCTGCTGTCGAGAAACTATTTGCCGACGCCATTGCTGCGGTCGGTAAACCGGACATCGCCATCAACACCGTCGGCAAGGTGCTTAAGAAGCCGATGGCTGAAATCAGCGAAGCCGAATACGACGAGATGACGGCGGTCAATTCTAAGACTGCCTTCTTCTTCCTCAAGGAGGCGGGCAAGAATCTTAACGACAATGGCAAAATCTGCACGGTGGTAACGTCGCTGCTTGGCGCCTACACACCGTTCTATGCCGCATATGCCGGCACCAAGGCCCCGGTTGAGCACTACACTCGCGCAGCATCCAAGGAGTTTGGCGCACGCGGCATCTCGGTCACTGCAGTCGGCCCAGGGCCTATGGATACACCATTCTTTTATCCGGCCGAAGGCGCCGATGCAGTGGCTTACCACAAGACAGCCGCCGCACTTTCGTCGTTCAGCAAGACTGGGCTGACCGACATTCATGACGTGGTGCCGTTCATCCGCCATCTGGTCAGCGACGGTTGGTGGATCACGGGCCAGACCATTCTGATCAACGGCGGCTACACCACTAAATAAACCGGTCGGCTATGGGTAGCTCTGTAGCCGATTTTAAGGTACCCAGCGAAAGCACCCAAGCGGGATCCCCGCACTGCCCTCTTCCTAAAAGATGGGTGGGGACCCGTGGTACCTGGGTTGAAGTTGAATGATCACTCAGTATGGATGACGATTTAGCAACGGAGGAATAGCATGAGCAACAAATTTCAAGCTTTGCTCGATGTGCAAAAGGCGCATTTTTTGAGTGATAAAACAAAATCTTATGAATGGCGCATCGACCAGCTGGACCGCATGGAGCGTATGCTGCTCGACCGCAAGGAAGAATTCTGCGCTGCACTTTATCAGGACTTCGGCAAACCGTACTTCGAGCAGCTCTTCGAAATCACAGTGCCGTTAGGCAACGTTAATTACTACCGCGAGAACCTGAAGGAGCTGATGGCGCCGCAGCCGGTGGCCATTCCTAAAGGGCTGGAGGCCACCGGTAACAGTGGCCTGATCCTGAAGGAACCATACGGCGCGACGCTGGTGATCGGCCCGTTCAATGCTCCTATCCTATTGCTGCTAGACCCGGCCATCGCTGCCCTGGCTGCGGGTAACACAGTGGTTCTGAAGCCAGCCAACACCACGCCAGCCACTGCGGCGCTGTTCCAAAAATTTGTGCCTCTCTACTTCGAGCCGGAAAACGTGGCCATCGTCACCGGCGGGCGCGAAGAAATCTCCGCGCTACTGGAACTGCCCTTCGACTTCATCTTCTTTACCGGAAGCTCGGCTGTCGGCAAGGTCGTAATGCGAGCGGCGGCCGAAAACCTGACGCCGGTGATTCTTGAACTGGGCGGCCAGAATCCGACCATCGTCGATGAAACAGCCAATCTCGACACCGCCGCAGACCGCATCGCCTGGGGGCATAATGCCATTTCCGGACAGTGGTGCATCGCGCCGGGCTACGTCTATGTGCATGAAAGTGTCGCGGACGAATTCATCGCCAAGCTGAAGGCTGCCATTGTCAAAATGTACGGCGCCGACCCGCGCCATAGTCCAGACCTCGCCCGCATGATCAGCGAGCACGACACGCAGCGCGTGGCCTCTTACATCCTGCCCGACAAGGTGGTGCATGGCGGCAGCAGCGATATTCCTGGCCGCTATGTAGAACCTACGGTGCTTTATCCTTCGACCTGGGACGATCCGGCGCTACAGCAGGAAGTCTTCGGTCCGGTGTTGCCGGTCATGCCCTATACAGACCTGAAGGAAATCGTCGGCATCATGAAGCGCAAGCCGAAGTCACTGGCCGCCTACATCTTCAGCAAGAACCAGGTGGCCATCGACTACGTGCTGGGTAGCCTCTCCTTCGGGGGCGGATGCGTGAACCAGACCAATCTGCATTGCTGGATCGATAGTCTGCCTTTCGGCGGCGTAGGTTATGCCGGGATGGGCAAGTACTACGGCAAGGCCGGCTTCGATGCGCTCAGCAACACCAAAGCACTACTGATTGGTAATCCAGACGTCGAACTCGATGTCTTCCCGCCATATGCTGGCAAGGACATCGAAAAAAACCTGAGCATCTTTTCATGAGCAGCTGCGAACTATCTAATCAACTGTCAAATTAATCTATTCGATATACGAAGAGGGATCTACATGCACGTGCTAATGATGATCGTAGGTGGTGTCGTCTTGCTGGGAGTGTTTTTGCTGTTCGGCAAGCTATGGGGTGGAGACACAGCGGGATTGGTACTTGCCGCGAAGGTCTTCATCCCCGTATGGTTGGCCATTTCGGTCGCTAATCTGTGGGTTGGCGTGAGCCATGCGGGTTACAGCGTGCGCGAAGAACTACCGATACTGTTGATTGTATTCCTCGCACCGGCAGCGCTTGCCGGTCTGGCAATCTGGCGCTACTTTCACTCGTAAACGTGAGAACAAGACCATGTCAGGCGCCAGTCAAACTCCATCTCATCCCTTGCTACGGCATCGCGACGGACATCATGCGCGTGTCACTTATGAAGAACTGTTCTTTGATTTAGTTTACGTTTTTGCGGTGACCCAACTCAGTCATAAGTTGCTAACCAGCCTCACACTTGTTGGTGCGATCGAGACCCTGATTTTGTGGTTTGCTGTGTGGCTTGGCTGGCAGTACACTTGCTGGGTCACCAATTGGTTCGATCCCGAAACACCACGTATTCGTGGGATGATATTTGCGACCATGCTGCTCGGATTGGTGATGGCAGCGAGTATTCCGCTGGCATTTTCTGATCGAGGGCTCATCTTTGCATGTGCCTATGCAACGATGCAAGTTGGGCGCACCGCATTCATCGCCTTGCAATTACCCGTTGGTCACCCCTTGGCACTGAACTATCGTCGGATGCTTGGCTGGGTTTCGATCGCAGCGGTGTTCTGGATTGCAGGAGCGCTGGCGCGCGACGAGACGCGTGCGTTGCTGTGGTTGGCAGCAGTGCTATGCGAATACATTTCCCCGATGTTCGGTTTTGCCTTGCCCGGCTTAGGGCGCTCCCGTACGCAGGAATGGACGATCGAAGGCGGTCACCTGACCGAGCGTTGCCAGTTGTTTGTGATCGTCGCCTTGGGGGAAACAGTACTTGCTAGCGGTGCCACACTGTCGAGTACAGATATCTGGACCCCAGCGGTTTTACAGGCACTGTTAAGCACCTTTGTAGGTATCTTGGCGATGTGGTGGTTGTACTTTGGTACGTCGAGCAAGGATGCAATGGCGGCCATCACGCATTCAAAGGACCCTGGACGCATTGGTGCTTATTTTCACTATATCCATGCCATTCTAATTGCGGGAGTTATTGTGACTGCGGTAGGCAACGATCTCGTGTTGGCTCACCCATACGCGCAACCTACTTTCTCCCAGATCGTGGTCCTTTTATCCGGACCTGCGATCTATCTGCTGGGAAGCGCTATTTACAAAAAAATCGTCTATGGCGTACTGCCGCGATCACATATGGCCGGTGTGTTGATACTGCTGGCGTTGCTGCCAGTGGCTTTTGCCGCCAACATGTCGCTTATAGGCTGGCTGACCACGGTGACTCTGCTAGTGGTGAACTTCTGGGACATGTACTTATTACGTGGCCGACAACGAAAAGAACAGACATGAATGTTGCTCCAACTCTCGAAGATACACTTTTATATAAAGGCCTAGAGAATCAAAATACTGGCTTTAATCCGTCCGATGTCGTTCGATTCTGGCGAGAGGCTCAAGACGATTGGTTCAGCCAGGATCCGCAATTTGATCACAATTTCAAACAGCGCTTTCTTTCTTTGCATCTCCTAGCGGCACAACGATGCTGCGACGACTGGGCCAATACTCCAGAAGGAATGTTGGCTTTGCTTATCCTGCTTGACCAGTTCCCACGCAACGCCTTTCGTGGAACGGCACGCATGTATGTCACGGACCCTTTGGCTAGACACTTTGCTCGCATGGCGCAGTTGGCCGGACATATGAAAGCGGTTGAAGGCGATCTGAGACTTTTCTTTTGTCTGCCTTTTTCTCATTCGGAAGACGCAGACGATCAGGACGTGTCGGTATCGCTGAATGCACAACTCGGTCAGCCATGGCTCTCCCACGCCTTGGCTCATAGGAACATCGTACGACGCTTCGGTCGTTTCCCGCATCGTAATGCTCTTCTGGGACGCGCCACCACTGTTGCCGAGCAAATCTTTTTGGATCAGGGCGGCTTTAAGGGATAGAACATCGCCTAGTGGACTGTGACGTTCGACACCATGCCTGCCTGACTCTGCTGTTTCCTGGTGGCTCATCCCTAGACATACATCCAGGTCAAGCCTGACTGCCGCACCGGCTGCCTGCCTCTGGTTAACCGTTCTATCGGCTTAGGATTCAAGATGAGGGCGCATCAACGCTTCGAACCACTCGCTAAACGCGTTGAGTCGATGCGAGCGCAGTCGGCGATGCGGGTAAATAAGCGACATCTGCATAGCTGCCGCACGGAACTCTGGCATGACTTCCACTAGTTCACCTCGATCCAGCAGATGCTGAACATCGAAACGCGGAATCTGGATCAATCCAAGCCCTGATGAACAGCAGGCAATGTAGTTTTCAGCATTGTTGACCACAATCCGGCTAGGTACGTTAACCACATGTTTACTGGCCGAAGAAATGTCGATGTACTCCCAGGGAACCTCTCGCCCCGTGGAAGCGAAGGCATACCCAATGGAACAATGTCCCTTGACCAGATCCTCTGGCGTCGCTGGCGTGCCATAAACCTCTAAATAGCTGGGGCTAGCGCAGTTAATCAGTGCGATCTGGCCCAATGAACGCACAACCAAAGTGCTGTCGTGCAATGTGCCGACACGTACCGCGCAATCAACCCCTTCTTTTACCAAATCTATGGGGCGATCAGTCGACCCCAATGACAGCTGCAGATGAGGGTGACGGCGTAACAGACTAGGCAGTGCTGGTGCGATTAAGCGGCGGGCGATGCGACTTGGCACGTCCACGTTAAGCCGGCCCGAGACTTCACGTTGACTGATGTGAAATAATCTGTCGATGTCTTCCGCATCGGCAAGTAGTAGGCGCACACGTTCCAGTAACTGAATGCCATCTACAGTTAAACGCACTTGTCGCGTTGTACGGTGAAGCAAACGCGCGCCCATATCCGATTCGAGCTGCTGAATTGCGGCCGAGACGGAAGCACGCGGCAGCTGTAATGCATAAGCGGCCTTGATGAAGCTCCCCATTTCGGCGACTTGAATAAACACACGATACTGATCTAGTTTGTCCATTAGGCTGTTTTATAAGTCATGATGCTGCCGCATTTCCTTGGTTGGTCCAACTGGTGGATGGAGTGTAACAGTTGAACCTGAGCAGGCCCAGTCCGCTGCCCAGGTAAGGGATGCCGGCCAAGGCCACCGGGGCGACCTGCCCTACCAGCGTTTTGGCAAAGGGTGTGCTGGCTCCAAACAGGGCTGCCGCAAGCAAGGCGTACACGACGCCCTGATGCACACCCTGACCGGGTGAACATGATGAAGATGCCATGCCATGCTTTCGTAACGTGTTTTTTACCTTGGCTAGCCGCGCTTTCTTCTACGATGCCATTTGATCAGCACAAGTCCGTCTTCGGTTTCGGACAGCCAGATCAAAGGTGGTGCTGCGGTGAACTGCACTGGGCTGTTGCCCTGAGCAATATCGTCTAGCCACTCGCAAAGGGAGCTATTTAAGGCACTAACCTCGCATTCGGTCGCCGCATCGAGCACAGCATTGAGCCAAGGGGTACCTACCCACTCCATTGGTGGCCAGATTTGTGGCATGCTGTATAACCGGCCTTCGGGTGAAGCATTGGCGCACGGCGTCATGCTGATCAATCCCCGTTCCATAAGCGAGTGACAGCGCATGATCAGCGCTATCTCTTCAGCCTCCCGCTGACGGCGCGTCAGCACCTCGAGTCGTCGCCCAGTCGCCAACTCGAGCTGTTCCCTTGCTACAGCGTAGGGGCACACCAAGTTCCAGTGCGGCCAGTCGTCGGGATGCACGCGCACCCAGTGATTAGCCCAGCCTGCTTTTTCTCGTCCCCACTCGCAGCGGCACGCGGAGTGATGCGACTGTAGCGCCTGAATGCAGGAATCCGTATCCCGAGCAAACCCAGGTGGCGTCGCAGTGTAGGCAGCTATTGTCTTGTAGATTGAAAACAAGGAATCCAGACCCAAGTCTGAGACCTCTGAGAGTTCTCTTCTAGCTTGGAGAGGGAAGCGCTGAATGTCCGCTCCCCATCCATCCTGTACCTCGTCGAATAAGGGCCTCATTTTAAACGGAATGGGTTCGAGGGCATGCAGCCTCCCGACCAAATGCGTGTCCGCCCCTATATTTTGGAATATCTGCTCCACGGACGTCCAGACCCGCCTCTTCGAAAACAACGCCGATGCCTTGGAAACCCGTGCAATCCAGTTCGAAAGCCACGCAAAGCTTTCGCAGTTGTCAAACTCAAATGTTTGTTGCCCGGCTCCTGGCCAATATGGACAAGCGTCACTCATGATCTGTGCAAGCGTTTTGCAACGTCGGACATAATTGGTGCCGGTTTGTGTCTGAGGATAGGCAAACTTTAGGGGTACAGCGTGAAACGGGCAACGGGCGAGCCACGTGTGTTCGTGCAGATAGCTATGGTAGCCGAGCACTGCGCAGTCCTCGCAGTACCGCACCGCCTTGTCTGGGTTGACTTTTCTGGTCGGAGCCTCCGGACTACGCGGCAAGTCGATGGAAAGAGCAAAAGTTTCCCTCAGCGTTAGGAGGTCTTCATCGAGCAGGTCCGCCACTTCTGCCAGTCTAGCTGGGTCAGGCATGTGATATTCGCTAAGTACGCCTCCGAAATAGGATTCACATTGTGAAACACCGATTCGGTTCAAGCGAGCGAAGCGCGCAGTCAGAGACAGGCGGGACTCGTGCACACGCAAGTTGCCCCGCCACCAGTTGACTGTCGGGTAGCTTTTCACATCATCCTGCCGTGGCGATAATACGCATATGATCGGAATAGTTATTTCTCGCAAGACCTTTGAGCCATCCTTGGTAACTTGTAATTTCTTCCCAGTCGCCGCCGGCAGCTAATTGCTTGAGCATGTCCTCAACTGTCATGGCAATATGCTGCATCGGAAACTCGGTGAAATTTTTCGCTGCAGGTGGGCGCAGTTCTATAAGCGCACGCCACAGGAATTCGGCACGGTCGCTCAGTCGCCTACCGACAGCAAAGCTGGTAGG
The DNA here is from genome assembly GCF_051380895.1 of Janthinobacterium breve. Taxonomy (NCBI): domain Bacteria; kingdom Pseudomonadati; phylum Pseudomonadota; class Betaproteobacteria; order Burkholderiales; family Oxalobacteraceae; genus Janthinobacterium; species Janthinobacterium breve. The sequence continues at coordinate 285,158 of NZ_JBNYXY010000007.1, forward strand.
TGCAAAGGCCTGCAGGAAGGATGTACCGCTCCCTGCCGGCCATTCAGAGTCGACGTCATAGCCGTTAAGTACGAAAGCGCCCTCGTTGACTGTACGAATGCCGTGAAAACGCGAATGCGCCGCCATGAAACGGGCAGCCACATGAGCATTTCCTGTGCTCGCCAGGTATTCGTGGTTGTATCCCAGTTGATGTGTCCCGACTGAAAAGACGCTAAGCAGGAACCCCTCATAGTCGAGCTGATTTTGCAGGCCCACGAGCCACTTCCATTCTCGAAGCGTGACGTCCTGCGCTTCGTCGATTAACAATACGACGTAGTTTCGACCTGCACTCTTGGCGATGGAGATGAAGCGCTGGAGACACAGATACGCTCCCTCAGTTTTTTTGGATACCCTGGCAGGATCCACGAACTGAAATTTGCTTGCCAGTAGTAGTTGATGCCAGAACGCCGCCTCGGTGGCTTGCTGGTCCGTTCGGCGGTTCCAGATAACGAGCGGAATCACTGCACCGAAGCGCTCCGCGAGCACATCGGCGAGATACCAGCGAATAGCGCGGCTCTTGCCGAGGCGCGATGCGCCGTAGATGAAGCCTCCTGGCCGTTGCTGGTCAAGCCAGTCGCCAATTTTCAAGACCATGTCATCTATCGGTGGGGTATAGACTGCATATTGTCGTGTAAGGATGCAATGGCTTGGGTCGACGTTGCTCTGGTTCATGATGAAGGCCTCGTGGCGGCGATGCGGCGCGCAGGTAGTAAACCGCTTACAAGTGATACCTTGCGAGGCGCAGCCACTGTGGACTGTTTTGATCCTGCAACGCCTTGCGTTGATGAACGATCAACTTCTGCACCCGCGGTAACTTCAGCGCTTGAAGTCGTCACTGCACGCTCCTGCGCAGCTTGTAATAGTGCATCGGTAACAAACTGGTCTGCTGCCTGAGCGAGAATGCGACGTGCCGCCAGATAGGTGGGATGAACTGGCAATTTGTTCCCTGGCTGCGATTCCACATAATTGACGAAAGTCGCGATCGCGTCACCTCCAGGAGGTATGTGGAATTTGCCGATCGACTGTGCTTGCATGATCGCCCGCCGCATCGACAGGCTGTGCGGCAAAATGTGCCATGGAGGTCCTGCACGCAGAACGCCGAGCGATGTACCCTCCTGGGTAGACGCCAATGCAATGCGGGCATCATTCTCCTTGTGATGAATGACCCAAATTAACTCTCCGACGAGATCCTGACGGTTCTGCAGTATCTCATTGGTATAGCGCGCATAGTTACACTCGACATACACGCCGCGGCCGACCTTGGCGCCGCCGCGCACGCGGCACAGCTTGCGAACGCTCAGCAATGACTCGACCACCACCGCATCCGAGCGTCTCCATTCCCGCTGCCCGTTCTGGAACAGAAATTTGGCATATGCCAGAGGCGTACGGTTGCCAATACCCCGATGCGGTGTAGCGTTGTAATTTGCGATCAGGACGTCAAGCAACTCTTCCGCGTATTCATACTGAAATCGTGACGTTACAGCAACGCCTTCGGGATCGCGCCCCTTTTTCTGCTCCGCCTTGGCGCCCGTCGTGTTTGAAAGCCGCTGGAACCCCTTGCTCGCGAGGTTCCGGAAGAATGCTTCAATGAACGGCCGGTCATCCAGGCTCCTCCGTTTTGCGAAAGAGTTATCCGGCGTGAGCAAGACTGAACCGACTGCATCTTTCAGGGCACCCTTGACGCGCTCGCAAGTCTCGGCCAGTGCGCCGTCGACGCTTGTTTCATCCCAACACAGTCCAACGAATTCCCCGCCTAGGGAAGATAGCAATCCCGCGCCTTCCCTGTAAGGCTCCTTTGAAAACGTGATGGGCTGCGGCTGCCACTTGGTTAGAGCACTCTTTACACAGCGTAAGACATCATCCGAAGAAACCTCCTTGGCCGTGCTGAAGTAGTACCCAATGACGACGCGAGAAACGACGTCGATCATCGAGATGACCCAGAGCCTATACACGATACGCTCCTTGGTCCCCCCGCCGATTTCTGGTATTGATACACAGAAACGCCCATCGAGCTTGTGCGCATCCATTTCGACGCGCTGAAGGAAATTGGTAACCGGGCGATCAGTGCCTTCGCCGGTCTTGAGCTTACGGGTCATTTCCGGGCCACCTGTAGCCCAAGCCAGTGCGACAGGATCGCCAGATAGGACCTTAGCGACATAACGTCGCACCGAATAATAGGCGGTACTGGCCGTGTTGAAGGGCCATTCATTCCGATGCTCGCACCCGCGCCTACGCAGTTCATCCAGAAACCAGGTACAGTGGCGGCCAATCGACACTTTTGTTTCGGTCAGTTTTTTGCCACTGGGTATGGTTCGGATTCTCTGCTCGAATGCGGTTCGGACATCGGGAAAGGTATCGAGTAGTGTTTCCATCGCACCTGCTCCGCCATTGCCAAAGCTATCGATCTGGATTTTCGTGCGCCGTTTGTAGGGCTGTATGCGAACGTACGGGATTAGCGCTCGCCACCCGTACGGCTGACCGTCGGCATGGGTCTCCAGGCAGCGCTCGCGAATGAGGCGATAGGCCTGCTTCTCGCCGAGGCCCGTCTTTTGCTTGATCTCCTCGGCTTGGGATCCCTGCAAATACAGGGTAACCGCAGCTTTGCGAGCGAAATAAAGCGCGCGCTGCTCTCCGACGAGCGCACCCTCGTCCGGCGTCGCCCAGCGCGAGATGTCGACGTTTGCGCCGCCGACTATTCTGATCGACGCGCACAACATGTGATCTGGAATATCCTGCATTGCAGCCCCTGGCACAATGATATTCTGAAAAAATAGCACGCAATGCTGACGAAAACAAGGTTCCGGGGTCGCATGAAATGCCTACATTCTTGTGCAATTCGTCGCGACAGGATACAGTTTTATGCAAATAAATTTTGCGCATTATTGTTCTTTTTCAAGACGGCTATACAGGTAAATTGCCAGAACAATTTTGTGCAAACTTACGATAACGCGCTTACCTAAATATACCTACACTAGTACGCCAACAGCATTGTGAGTACCCCCCGCGACAGCATTCTAGGTACTTTGGGGTTTCAGTCCGAAAAAGATCAACTTGCTGTCGTGGAGAGCTCAGGATGAAAAAGATCAACTTGCTGTCGCACATTGTCTCGAACAATCACCTATCCCACTCGTCAGTTTAAGTTCAATGCTGTAAATATCTAGAGCACCCACATAGAACTGCGCCAGTAACCTTATCATCATTTGCTTGGGCGCCAAACTATCGCCTGCTACGAGCTGGTTCAGTAGTTCCTCGGCTTATTGCGACACTTCCAAATTTTAGCTGTCGATGCGCTGCCAGCCCGCGCAGATCGCATTGGCCTAAAACGCACTCCGCCTGCCATTGAGTTTTGGACGTGTGGTTAAACTGCTGGGTGTACTTGGACTCAGTTTTGCCCCGCCGACGATCAACGCCTGGGAGAAAAAGCGCGGTTTGTGGATAGCGGCAAAAAATGCGAGTGTCAGCTACAAGGGCGAACTGACCAGCGAGCAACTAAAGCAAGCCTTGGCTACTGGATAGTTCCCGATTGTTCGTTTGCTCGCAGAATTGACCCACTCTGTTTGACCCGCCTTCCACTGCCTGGCAAACGCTGCCACGCGGTCGTATGACCCGTAATAGCCCAGCTCTTTCAGGTCCTCATAGATCTGCTTCAAATTGCGCCGCTGCTTACGCGGCTTAGTCGTCTCGGCCTTGAGCCAGCCGAATAGCTGCACCGAGTATTTGTCTAATCCGCTAACTGATCGCCGCTCCGCATAGGATGGCTCAGTAGTTTCCGAGCGCAGATAGCGTCGGACGGTATTGCGTGAAATATCCAGTCGTCTGGCGATTTCTCATATTGGGGTCTGGTCACGAAGGTGCCAGCGTCGAATGATACCGAATAGAGCGACGTTGATCACTCCGATCTCCTGCCGATAAGACAGGTCGAATTGTGCTACTAACGTGGGTCAGATTCGGTTGCAAATTCGTTGGGAAATTGGTCAATTTTCACTGCAACTCAACAATCAATATCTAAAGCGTCTGGAATATCTATATAGAGTAGCGCGCCCGTGCTTAAAGATAATACACACCCATCGGTAAAGCGGGTCTTTCTGACTTTCTTGATTTTCTCGTACTTTTAAAAAGATCATTTTTTTCCGGCTCAGCGATCCCTAGTGCCCTCCCCACTCTATTCATCTCCTTTGAGAACTCCATAAAATCTTTCCAACTCAAACCAACAGTTAAAAATAGAATAATTGGAGTGCTAAAGGTAGCGCAAATCAACATAAACCAGACCGGGATGCCACCAAAAAGTGCTGCCAATATTGCTAAAACATATAACCCAATAAAAGCATAGCCACAACATTTAAGTAGATGATATTTTTTGCAATTGTTCCACGCTCAGAATGTGGCTGCATCCATATCTTGTTCTCTTTTATATCGACTACTGCCACAGCGATAAATTCTTTACTTTTTTTGATACCCAACTACTTGAACAACATCCCCATCCTTAAAACCAACTTTCCAAAAACTCCCATTAATAAATTTCCCATTGACATTCATGGTAAATCCTGTGACCGGATCTCCGTCACTCGCGGCCGCTTGTGCACTGTGAACAGCGCCTGGCAAGCCCGCTGCAGCCTGCATGATCAAGGTCAAACCGGACATTTTTCTGATTTTTTCAGCATTCTTCAAATAATTCACATGCATGTCGGAAATTCTCAAATCCTCAACAACGCCGCTGATCGACTTATAGGATAATTCATGCATATATTTTTTCTCGATCGCTGAACTGATAATATCTCTCCAGCAATGTCATCAATTTCGTGTAGGACGTGGCTCAGGTCGAATTTCAAAATTAATGAAATTTATCTGGATAATTATCAGGCAGATTGAATCTTGTATTTCGACCTGTGTTTTTTCAAGGCCAACTCACAACTATATCCAATAAAACCATAGCTGTGATCCTTGAATAGAGTAGCGCCCTCGCGCATATCAAAATCACTTGGCCTTGGAAAACCATGGGCAGCGAAAATTTTCGTCGCATAGATTGAATAGTCTCGCATGGTTCTAAAACTCCAATACTCAAAAGGAAAACAAAAAACGAGAGGCAAAAAAAATATCGTGCCACATGCCGCAATTAAGTGCTCTTTTTTTTCAACGATATATCTATAGATAAAAAGAATCCAGCATAGACCACAATCCAAAAAAATAATATCATATTCCTTGCAAATTTCATGCAGCTCCAGAAAAATGCGCGCTCTCCGCAATATGCATTCAGTGGCATCATAAAAAAGCTATCGTCAATGCGGAGAAAACTGTGTACGTACAGCACATCCTTTCTCTGCGTGACCACCAATTTTACGACATCGCCATCCTTAATCTTGTCAGAGTCTCTAAAAACACCACATACAATTTTTCCGTTGACCATTCCGGCAAAATTGTACATATCTTCGCCATCGTAAAAACTCAGCATGGCTGCATTTGCTAACGCCCCTGGCATGCCATTAATGGTGGTGGCGACACCACCTTCCAGATTCTTGTCCGCAAGGCTGCTTTGAATTTTACTAAGCAAATTTATATTTGTTGCAGCTATATGAAATTCTGTGAGCCTTCCTTCCACCATGAAAAAATCCTCGTCGGAAGATGCATTTTCATTATTCTCTTCAGCCATCATGCGCTTCCTAACAATTATGGTTGAATCGTCTTTAATGCCTTCTGCAATTGTATTAATTTTTCAATAGAATCAGACGGTTATTCGCTAAGCCACTCTCATCTTTTCCTCAAGTTCATACGTGAAACCGGTTCGCCAATTCGTCATTCCTGATCTACACCAGATATCCATCTTCAATAAATGATGGAGAGGTGCGGCGTATCCGAGGAACATTCATCGATCAACAGGTAGGTGATTCGATTCCTGTCGCTCATCGAAAAGATGGCTTGCAAGCACAAGCGTCCGGTCGGCTGAGTTGGCCGATGGATGAGACTTACATCAAGATCTAATGCATCTGGAAATATCTCTATAGAGTAGCGCCCTCGCGCTTAAAGATAATACACACCCATCGGCAACTCGGGCTTTCCTGATTTTTTAAACTTTTTGGTGCTTTTAAAAAGATCAATTTTTTCCGGATAAACAATACCCAAGGCAGCCCCGACTCTATTCATTTCTTTTGAAAAACTCATAAAATCTGACCAGCTCAATCCGATGGTTGCAAATAGAATAACTGGTGCTGCTATAGTGGCGGTAATTAACATCAACCATAATGGAATATTTCCAAAAAAACCCATTCCAATAGTGAAGATATATAATCCTATACAAAAAAATCCACTGCACCTTAATAGATGATATTTTTTGCGAGTGTTCCACGTTCAGAATGTGGCTGCATCCATATCTTGCTTTCCTTTACATCAACTACTGCGACAGCAATGAACTCATTGCCTTTTTGATAGCCGACAACTTGAATCTCGTCCCCATCCTTAAAACCAACCTCCCAAAAACTTCCGGTAACCAACTTGCCGCCCACATTCATAGTGAAGCCCGTAACAGGATCACCGTCACTTGCGGCCGCTTGCGCACTATGAACAGTCCCTGGCTCACCCACCGCAGCCTGAACTACCGCAGTCAAGCCGGACATTTTTTTGAATGATTCAGTATTCTTCAAATAATTCACATGCATGTTGGAAGTTCTCAAATCCTCAACAACACCGCTGACCGACTTATAGGACAATTCATGCATATATTTTCCCGATCACTGAGTTGCTAATATCTCTCCAGTAATGTCATCAATTTCGTGCAGGAAGTGGCTGAGATCGAACTTCAAAATCAATGGAAATTTACCAAGACAATTATCAGGCAGATTAAATTTTGTATTTCGACTCGTTATTTTTCAAAGCCAGTTCACAATTGGTTGCAAAAAAACCATTGCCATTATTTTCAAAAAAAGTAATTCCGCCTCTCGCATCAAACATATCTGGCCTTGGAAAACCATAAGCGACGAATATTTCCTCAGCATATATTGAATAGTCACGCATGGTCTTATATGTCCAGTATTCGAAAGGGAAACAGAAAAGCGGTGGCAGTAATAATATTGCGCCACATGCTGTAATTAAATCCTCTTTTCTTTCCTGCGATACATCAATAAATAAGAAAAATCCGGAGAATAAAACAATCCAAACAAACACCGTCATATTTCTTGCAAATCTCATGCAACTCCAGAAAAAGGCGCGTTCTCCGCAATACGCATTCAGGGGCATCAATAACAAGCTATCCTCAATGCGAAGCAAACTGTGCACGTGCAGGACATCACATCTCCTTGCCACTACCAATCTGACGAAATCGCCATCCTTGATCTTGTCTGCATCGGCAAAAACACCACACACTACTTCACCATTGACCAGTCCAGCAAAATTATGCATATCTTCGCCATCGTACAAACTTAGCATCGCTGAAGTTGCCAATGCTCCCGGCATACCATTGATGGCAGCGGCTACGCCACCTGCAAGATTTTTTTCAATATCATCCAGCAGATCTACCGTTGTTCTAGAGAAATAAAGATTCGTCATTTCTCCTTCCAGCGTAAAAAACAGTTCCTCAGAAAAACCAGCAGTATCTTCCATTTTATTTATCTAATTTAAAGATAATACACGCCCATAGGCAAAGCAGGCTTTCCTGATTTTCTCGATTTTCTCGTACTTTTAAAAAGATCAATTTTTTCCGGCTCAGTAATCACTAGCGCCTCACCTACTCTATTCATTTCATTTGCAAAATTCATAAAATCCTTCCAACTTAATCCAACAGTTACAAACAAAATAATTGGATTAATAAAAGCAGAGCAAATTAAAACAAACCACATTGGAAAACCAGTAAAAAATCCCAATAAAATTTCAAAAATACATAATCCAATAAAAGAATATCCACAGCATTTTAAAAGATGATATTTTTTTGCAAGTGTTCCACGTTCAGAATGTGGTCGCATCCATATCTTGCTTTCCTTTACATCAACGACTGCGACAGCGATGAAGTCATTGCCTTTTTGATAGCCGACAACCTGAACCTCGTCCCCGACTCTAAAACCAACTTCCCAAAAACTCCCGCTAACCCACTTGCCGCCCACGCTCATGCTGAAACCTGTGACAGGATCTCCGTCACTTGCCGCCGCCTGGGCGCTCTGAACAGCGCCTGGCTCGCCCGCTGCAGCCTGCATGATCGAGGTCAAACCGGACATTTTTCTGATTTTTTCAGCATTCTTCAAATAATTCACATGCATGTCGGAAATTCTCAAATCCTCAACAACGCCGCTGACCGACTTATAGGATAATTCATGCATATTTTTTTCTCGATCGCTGAACTGACAATATCTATCCAGCAATGTCATCAATTTCGTGTAGGACGTGGCTCATGTAGAATTTCAAAATTAACGAAATTTATCTGGATAATTATCAGGCAGATTGAATCTTGTATTTCGACCTGTGTTTTTTCAAGGCCAACTCACAACTATATCCAATAAAACCATAGCTGTGATCCTTGAATAGAGTAGCGCCTGCGCGCATATCAAAGTCACTTGGCCTTGGAAAACCATGGGCAGCGAAAATTTCCGTCGCATAGATCGAATAATCACGCATAGTTCTAAAGCTCCAATACTCAAAAGGAAAACAAAAAATCAGCGGCATCAGGAATATTATGCTGAACATCGTAACTAAATTCTCATTTTTCTCCAACGATACATCGATAGATAAAAAAAACATAAGAGAAAGAATTATCCAAACAGCTAAAGTCATATTCCTTGCAAATTTCATGCAACTCCAGAAAAAAGCACGCTCTCCGCAATAAGCATTCAATGGCATCATAAAAAAGCTATCATCAATGCGGATCAAACTGTGCACATACAGCACGTCCTTTCTCTGTGTTACCACCAATTTTACGACATCACCATCTTTGATTTTATCGGAATCTCTAAAAACACCACATACTACTTTTCCGTTGACCAGCCCGGCAAAATTGTACATATCCTCACCATCGTAAAAACTCAGCATGGCTGCGTTTGCCAATGCCCCTGGCATGCCATTGATGACGGCGGCGACGCCGCCAGCCAGGTTATTTTCCGCAAGGCTGTTTTCGATTTTATTAAGTAAATTCACATTTGTTGCAGCCATATGAAATTCTGTAAGCTTTCCTTCCACTATGAAAAAATCCTCGTCGGAAGATGCATTTTCATTATTCTCTTCAGCCATCATGTGCTTCCTAACAATTATGGTTGAATCGTCTTTAATGCCTTCTACAATTGCATTAATTTTTTCAACAGAATCACATGGCTATTCGCTAAGCAACTCTCATCTTTTCCTCAAGTTGCATGCTTGAAACCGGTTCGCCAATTCGTCATTCCTGATCTACACCAGATATCCATCTTCAATAAATGATAGAGAGGCGCTGTGCATCGGTTGACCATTCATCGATCAACAGGTAGGCGATTCTATTCCTGTCGCTCATCGAAAAAATAGCTTTCAAGCACAAGCGTCCGGCCGGCTGAGTTGGCCGATGAATGAGATTTACATCAAGAAATATCTCTATAGAGTAGCGCCCTCGCGCTTAAAGATAATACACACCCATCGGCAAAGCGGGCTTTCCTAACTTTCTTGATTTTCTCGTACTTTTAAAAAGATCAATTTTTTCCGGCTCAGCGATCCCTAGTGCCTTCCCCACTCTATTCATCTCCTTTGAGAACTCCATAAAATCTTTCCAACTCAAACCAACAGTTAGAAATAGAATAATTGGAGTGCTAAAGGTAGCGCAAATCAACATAAACCAGATCGGGATGCCACCAAAAAGTGCTGCCAATATTGCTAAAACATATAACCCAATAAAAGCATAGCCACAAAATTTTAGTAGATGATATTTTTTTGCAATTGTTCCACGTTCAGAATGTGGCTGCATCCATATCTTATTTTCCTTTACATCAACTACTGCGACAGCGATGAATTCACTGCCTTTTTGAAAACCTGAAACTTGAACCTCGTCCCCATCCTTAAAACCAACTTTCCAAAAACTCCCATTAATAAATTTCCCATTGACATTCATGGTAAATCCTGTGACCGGATCTCCGTCACTCGTGGCAGCTTGTGCACTGTGAACAGCGTCGGGTTCGCCGGCAGCAGCTTGCACAATCGCTGTCAAGCTGGATATTTTCTTGAATGATTCAGCACTCTTCAAATAATTCACATGCATGTCGGAGGTTCTTAAATCCTCAACAACACCGCTGACCAACTTATAGGATAATTCATGCATATGTTTTTTCTCGATCACTGAACTGGCAATATCTCCCCAGCAATGTCATCAATGTCGTGTAGGAAGTGGCTCAGGTCGAATTTCAAAATTAACGAAATTTATCTGGATAATTATCAGGCAGATTGAATCTTGTATTTCGACCTGTGTTTTTTCAAGGCCAACTCACAACTATATCCAATAAAACCATAGCTGTGATCATTGAATAGAGTAGCGCCTGTGCGCATATCAAAGTCGCTTGGCCTTGGAAAACCATGGGCAGCGAAAATTTCTGTCGCACATCTCGAATAATCACGCATGGTTCTGAAGCTCCAATATTCGAAAGGAAACCAAAAAACTAAAGGCAACAGGAATATAGTGCTACATGCCACAATTAAATATTCTTTTTTTTCCACAGATATATCGACATATGAAAAAAATGCAGCAAAAGCCATAACCCACATAAACAATATCATATTCCGCGCAAATTTCATGCAATTCCAAAAAAAAGCCCGCTCTCCGCAATAGGTATTCAGTGGCATCAGCAAAAAACTATCTTCAATACGGAGCAAACTGTGCACGTACAGCACATCCTTGCTCTGTGTCACCACCAATTTTACGATATCGCCATCCTTGATCTTGTCAGCGTCTCTAAAAACACCACATACTACTTTCCCGTTGACCATCCCAGCAAAATTGTACATATCTTCGCCATCGTAAAAACTCAACATGGCTGCATTTGCTAATGCCCCTGGCATGCCATTGATTGCCGCCGCGACGCCACCTGCCATATTCTTTTCCGCAAGGCTACTTTCAATTTTACTGAGTAAATTTACATTTGTTGCCGCCATATAAAACTCTGTGAGAATTCCTTCTACAGTAAAAAAAACTTCTTCGGAAACATTATTTTCATTATTCTCTTTGGCCATCATGCGCTTCCTAACAATTATGGTTGAATCGTTTTTAATGCCTTCTGCAATTCCATTAATTCTTTCTCAACAGAATCAAACGGTTTCTCACTGAGCAATCCTCTTCTTTTTCTAAAACTGCATGCTTGAAACCAATTCTCCAGGTCATCATCCATGATCCATACCCGATATCCGACTTCGACAATAGTTATCCCTACGCCAATAAGATTAAACCTAGCCAATCTTATTAATAAAAGAGTTCTCCCATCAGCCACCTTTTTAGCAAGTGCAGCAGTTCCGACAAAGAATTTTGCCATACTCAGAGAAAAACTTGAATTTTTCGCCAATAACGAACCGGCTAATCGCGACATTAACGGAGCGGAATACGAAAATGCTGCGACCAAACCTAAACCTATGTTACCCAAACCAAGAAATGCCCGCCCAGCATAGATTCCCACCAGAATTCTATCAGTCCGTTCCTTTTTGCTCTCTTCATGAACGGAAAGAACATCCAACCAAAATATAATTACACCAGAAAGAGCCCCAAGAACCCCCGCGGCCATTTTAAAACCACCACGAATAATATCTGCGCCTTTATTTATGCCCGAAATATTTTTGTAAGGAGATATTTCCCTTATAGATTTTGTCACAGAATAAACCAGATCAAATGACATACTACTCAATGAAAATATTGAGGCTGCTACTTCAGCTTGCAACCTGGGAGAATCGAAGAAATGAGGCAATTTGGTGGCCAAAGAAAGGCTTTCAATTGACATTAATAGAACACCGATGCGAGCATGGCGAAAATTATTGGTCTCGGGCCTTTTACCCACGTCCAGTTCGTCCAGGGCAATCTTTACCTTGTTTTTTACCTTTGTCTGCTCATCCTCTATCAGTTTTCCTATGCTCCCTTCCACTTTTGCCGCATCTGCCTTAGCAATTTTTGTGGCCTCTGTTCGCGCCATCCGCTCAGCTTTATTTTCTATGCTTTGCTCTAATTTGTTTTTATTATTTTCCGTCTTCAGCGTTTCAGCGTATTTCTTTGATTTTTCTCTTAATTCATCAATATTTTTTTGTTTCAGAGGAAGCATCAATTCATCGAACTTTATTTTTTCAGCAAGATCCGCCAATTTAGAATATAGCAATACACCGACGACGCTGGAAATTGCCTTGTCTAGCTTCCCGCTTTTGGTGGAAAGTGCTTGGGTCCACTCCGAAATTTTTGCAAATGCCATCCCCTCCGCAGTTCGATGGTATTTTGATAAATTTACTATCGATTTTCCCGTCTTGGCCGTTGGATCCTTATTGTGAATTTTAAGGACTCCGTCATCGCGCAACCATTCATCCCATGCGGAATCAATTTTTTTAAAGGAATCAATCAGGCCTTTGCAAGCCTTTAACCATGGCACCGCCTGTACTTTTGAAATGTCTCCTGCAGCCTCGACCTGGTCTTTGGCGTCCTTGAAAGCTTTTTCCGCAGCATCGTATAAAGATTTGTGATTGTAAAAATTTGAACGCATGTACAAATTTTTTCTTTCAATTGAATTGACATCCATCCAATTTTTAAGAAAATGTTCATTTTCCTTACCTGCGAACATGCCAAACACACATCGGGAATATTCAAAATTAAAGCAAAACCCGCTACTGATATTTTCTTCGTCGTAACTATCAAATGCCTCAACCAGTTCCGTGGACATCACCCACTTGACATGGTCGGCAGTTCTCTTTCTCGATCTTGCCTCAGCTTCTTGCGACAGTTTCTCCAGCGCTTTTCGAAGAAAATCAATTTCAGAGAGGGAGATGAACGACTCATATTTCTTCTCAAATTTTTCGCGCGCATCCTGCTCACTTGTCGCAAGAATCTGCTCACGCCGTTTCTCTCTCGCCTCAAAAGTTTTCCTTATTCTCTCTTCAATTATTTCAGCTTCTTTTACCCGATTTAACTTTCTGAGCATTTCGGCGTTATTTTTATTAATATCCGGAAGCGCCCGCGAATCCATGTCATCGAGATTTTTCTTTCTGATTTCTACGCCATATTTGATGACACAGTCCTTGATATCGTCAATGCCAACCATGACGTCCATCTTCCGTCGATTGCTGACTTTTTCCTTGTCCACCTGCTCAAGAAAATCCTCAAGCGGTTGCAGGGCGGCATTACGAAAATCGTTCAACTCCTGCGTGATGCCGATTGGGTCAAACAGAGCAAACGCTGCCGCCTTGGTCGCCACCATTTTCTCTTCCAGCTTCCCGATCCGACCGCCCGGAGTCGCCAGAGGAAGATTGGCTGTGCCTTCATAAGCATCGCAACTTGCCATGTAGAGCTGCTGCATGAGAATTTTCCCCAAGGGGCTCTTGCCGGCATTCTGATACTGCCGGGCGAGCACGGCCTCGGGGACGTATTTGCCAAGCTCTTCAGGCTTCAGGCTGTGCGGCTGTTCGGTACTGCCCGCCGCCCATTCCTTTGGCAGGAAAACCTGCATTTGTCCTTTTTTAACGCTGGCCTCGGGATTCGCCGCATACGCGTCCAGCCGCTCTCTCGTCATGGCCGTGGGCGTGAACAACAGATAAATTTTTTCGACAAACTCGATCTTGTCGATCGCGATCAGGCTGGCGTTGATGCCGCAGGTGGTGCGGTCGCAAGAAAAATTCACGGCCGCCGATGGCGGCGAATCGACGGGAAATTTGGACAGGAAGGCGTCGTCGTCGGCAAAATAGCCTTCCCAATACAGCAATCCCGACCGCTTGATCAACACGTACAGGAAACCGGAGCGCAGCAGGCGCGGCGCATAGCTGGCGTTGTCCAGCGTGATGTGCTTGACCTTGTCACCCAGCTTGCCGGGCAAGGCTGGTACATGATTGGCCGCGCCCTCACCCACCACTGCCGCATAACGCAAGGGCAAAATGAACAAGCCGTTTTTATCGCAAAATTTACAGTCTTTCATCGCTCTTCCTGTTGAGTGGGCGGCACGCGGTCATCCTGCTGGGCATCAGGCCAGGGAATGAAGACGGGCGTTTAATACTATGTCCAGCGGCAAGCCTTGCGTGGCAGCCATCCGCATCAGTTCCCCGAGGGCGGGGTGCAAGGTGAAGGCCTGGCCGTGTTCGACGGCGCGCCAGGCATAGGCGATCTGGTCGTCAGGCTGCTCCAGGCCCGCACTTGCGCTGTGGACAAGATGGTGGTCGATTTGCGCATCGATGCCTGGCCCGATTGCCGTTTGCCGTGCGCGCAGGATGCGCACCACCAGATTGATCTGCTCGATGCGGTCCATCGCCTGCCTGGTTCGCTCATCGATGCGCAGGGAAACGTCTTGTACTGCAGGTACCGGCTGCGCATTGCAATGCTGGATCAGTTGCCCATCGCGGTCGAGCTGGCACCATCTCTCGACAGGACCGAGCAGGTCGGCAAAACTGCTGCGCCCCGGCACGTCTGCAGTAGATGGCGGCAACAGTCTTGCCAGATGCGACATGACGCGAGGGTCAAAATAGCGCAGGTATACGGCGTCGCCGGACGGATAGCGCAGATTCAGGCGCGCCAGCATGGCGCTGCGCAGGCGCTCCAACGTCGCTTGGCCAAATAGCCAGGCACAAATGCTGGGCACCGCGCCCGGTTCGGCATGCTGCTCTTGCGCCAGCTTCAGACTGTGTTCGACCAGCGCATAATGCTCGGGCAGCCTGTTTGACAACGCGAGCAGCATCGGTGCCCGCTGCAGGTCATCCTGGAAGATCGGGTCGTCGAGTAGCACGCTGGCCGCGGGCGGCGACAGGGCCGCGATCGCCTCGCGCAGGGGATTGTCGATGAACTGGTCGATCAGGACCACGGTCCTGTCATAGCCGCGGGCCACGTTGTAGAGCACTTCATCGGCGCGCGCCGTCGATACTGCGGCCGGAGACAATGCTGGCGATGGCGCTTTATCGTTTGACACTGGCCGCTCCCGCCTGCGTGGCATCGAGGAGTTTCAGTGCGCAGCCTTTCAATTGTCCTGTCGGCAAGACCAGAGGTGCAGGACTGGCGCTGGCCGGCCCCGTAAACTCCTTCATGCCGGCCTTGAATTCCATCTTGCCGGGTCCATGAATCTCGATGTTGCCGCCTTCAAGCTTGATGTAGGCGCCCTGCACCGTCATCAGCACATGCTGCTTGCCACTGATGTTGACGCTTTTGCTGACGCTGGTCACCGTTACTGCCTTGTCTGCGGTCAATTTTGTTTCATCGGACTGGCTCTGGCTGCTGACCTTGCCGCTGGCCGCGTGCAGGCGAATGCCGGTTTCCTGGTTGGGTTTGTCGGCTTTGCTGGCCTTGCCGTAGGTAAACAGGCTGATGCCGGAACTGATCGCATGTAAATGGTTGCCTTGCGCACCAAAATTGATGTCCTGCCCTGCCGCGATGCTGCTGGTATTGCCAGCGGCGAAAAGCGCGTTGAGCGGCGTGGTGGCGGCGATGCCGGCCGGACTGGACAATTGCAGCTGCGGCGCGCCATAGGCCGTCACCTGGCTGTCGCCTGCGCCCTCCGCGCCCTTGAGCATTTCTATACTGTGCGCCAATTGTTTCAGCGCCGGCAAGGTGTCGGGCGCTGCTTCGGCCTGCCCTTGCCCTCCTTCCAGCACCGCCTTGTGCTTTTGCGCCGTCTCGGCAAGCGAGGTCAGCAGGGCCAGGCTCTGTTCGATCTGGGCCGTCGCCTCCTTCGTATCCATCTGCGTGCCGCTGGCGTTGGTACGCCCGTCCGTCGACAGCAGCAGCCCCTGCCCTGCACGCAGCGCGGCGCTGTGCTCGGTTTTCAGCTCGGCGCCGAAGCCGGCGGCGGCCAGCCGCTGGTTATCCGTCTGATGGCGCAAGTGTCCCAGGTTCAGCTCGGCAGTGCCTTGATGCGCGCCGGCATGGCGCTGCAGGGCTACGCTGGGCTGGCCCGGGCTGTCGTCGAACACCAGCTGGCTGTACGCCGCGCCTCCCTGCTGGCTGGCCTGCATGGCCTGGCTCTTGATGCCGGACAGTGCAGCCGGGTGAGCATGCGCGCCCGCTTCGCCGGGAAACCAGGCCGGGGCATTGCCTGTGGCCGGTCCGGCGCCATGGGCCACGCGGTTATTCTGGGCATCGATCGTGCCCTGGCCGTTGTAGACGGTGCCGATCACGAGCGGCCGGTCGATATTGCCCTCCAGGAAATCGATCAATACTTCCTGGCCGATGCGCGGCAAGGCATGGCCGCCCCAGTTGGCGCCCGCCACCGGCGCCATGGTGGAGGCCACGCGCACCCAAGTGCCGGCACTGTCGTCACCCGGCGCGCCAGTATGCTTGTCGCCTTGCGGATGGTCGAGCCGGCTGTGACTCATGACGCCGCGCTGCCAGTGAAATTGCACCTTGATGCGGTGGTCGCGGTCGGTGTGAATCACGGCGCCGGGCGGGCCCACCACGACGGCCGTCTGCTGGCCATGCACGGTCGGGCGCGGATGCAGCAGCTGGCCGTGCTGGTCCTTGCCGCTGGCGCGATAAGCAATATTGCTGCGGATGGCATCGATGCGGTTGCGGTACAGGGGCCGCTCGGCAATGGCGCCCAGCAGCGCAGGCAGGCGGTGCAGGTTGCCGGCGTGCTCCTTGCGGATCGCGGCATCGAGCAAGCCCGTCTTGAGCGTTTGCACAATGGACGACTGCAGATCCGCGCTCAGGTTGTTGTGCATCAGGTGCACCGTGCGCACGATCAGGAAGCTGCGTTCGTCGTCGCTGCCGGCCTGGTCGAGCACTGGCTGTCCCTGCAGGACAAACGTGGTGCCCGGCGACAAGGTACGCACGGTACCGGCCGCCACATGGACCTCCTTGCCCGCTTCGAGTGCCTGCAACTGCTTGCGCGCGATGCGCTGGCCCTGTTCGCGCGAGGCGTAGGCATAGGCCCCGGGCGCATCGCGGCTGAGCAGCTCCACGCCCTGCGCCCCGCCCCCCCCTGCCGCCGCGCTGGCGACGCGCTGGTCGAGCGAGCGGTAATCCCAGCTGCCCATTGCGATGGCATTGGTCTGCTGGCGCAATTCGGTGCGCCAGCGGTCGATGCTGTCGACCTTCATGACGGCACCCGGCTGCGTGAAATTGATGCTGCTCTGGGCATTCGGCTGGAACACGCCGTTATGGTCCGCGATCACCAGGCAGTGGCTGCCCAGGCTGGGGCTGCCGGGATCGCCGCTGTGTTCATAGTAATAAAACAGGCCTTCCTCATGCATCAGGCGCTGCGCATAGGCCCAGTCGCTTTCCTGGTACTGGGTGCTCAGGCTGCGCTTCGGGTATGCCGCGCGGTCGAGAATATCGAAACGCCAGGCCGGCGCCAGCTTGCCTTGTGCCTGGTAAGTGGCAAACAGCGCGTCGAGGATGTCGAAGACCGTCATGTCCTGGAAGACGCGACTGTCACGGCTATGGGCAAGAAACGCGCTCCAGGGTTCCAGGGTCAGGTGATAGCGCGCCATGCCGCCGTTCGCACCGACCAACTCGACGGCGGTGATATGGCCGTGGAACGGGCGCAGCGCGTCGGCGCTGGTAGCTGTCAGCAATTGCAGCAAGGCCGGCTGGCCAATCAGGGTGCGCAAGGAAATGGCAGCGTCCGTCGACAGGGCCGCGATCTGGAACACGAAGCCCGTGCTCAGGCCTTCCTCGCCGCGCACGCATTCGGCCAGCAGGCGGTCAGCGCCAAGAGGCGTGGTCAGCTGTAACAATCTGCTGGCTTGCGTGAAACTGGCGGGCAAGGACATGGACATCCGGAACTCCATCACGCGGCTTCCCGCATATAATTAGTAAATAAGCACTTTTATCAAAGCCATTACACCCTAGAAATTTCGTTATAGCAAGAGTGATTCGATTGAAATGGGGATCGCAGCAATCATTGCGTACCGTTAAGACCCCGCAACTCCGGCAGGGCCGGTTCGGGAGGCCCCAAAAGCATACTCTTCAACAAGGTTTCCAGACGCGCGTAGCTGCTCCTGAACAGCGACGGATTCTGCTCCATGCTGCAGCTGCCAAGTTCGAACAGAAAGTAGGGCAACACCGCCCTGCCCAGCCATCCCGAATAGCCCGAAAATACGGTATAGCCGTGGGCTTGCGCGACGGCGCCGCCGGACGGCCTGCTTGGCGGCCATGCCGGTATCGGGCACAAAAGCAAGCAGCAAGACGCTAGCGAAAAAGAACACCGTGTTCCTGTATTTGCAGCCACTTTCACCGCCAACGGACGCCAGGCGCACTCTTCTCATCAGCTTATGTATGCTTAATGAGATGCAGATGCCTCATTTTTGGAAATAAGCACACTATCCCAACCACTATAAATCTTTCTAAATCGCAGATAGCCTGCCCAGGCCCACATATAGTAGGTCTTGCTGCTCGCATCGAATGGTTCACGCCCTTCGGTAATCATGCGAGGTATTTTTCCGGTACGTGCATATTCGATGGCAGCATTGCGCTGGTGAACGGTCAAGCCGTCTTCGAGCGGTTTATACGGCGTCGGCGGCATTACCCTGGCTTTCGGTGACAGCCAATGCCGCTGCTCCGCGACTTCCTTCGACCTGCGGGCATTAATTTGCTCAATCTCCTTGCGCTTTGCCTCCCAGGCTTTCAGGTTCTCAATCAGTTGCGGCTCATTGTCGGCATTGCCAGGAATAAGTTTGAACCAGGCCCGAGAATCATGGACGTATTCATCAAAAAAACGCATCATGGCAGGTGTCAGTTGCGGCACATTATTCCACCATCGAGCAATTTCTTGCCACTCGTCCTTGTGGTCGTTATCGAAACCAGGCTCCTGCGTCTCCGGTTTGAATCCCTTGCCCCTTTCGGACAGCCATTGTTGAAAAGCTGCGATTTCTTGTTCAAATTCACAATTGGCACTATGTAAATCATTTTGATCGAAGGTACTTGCTCTTGAAAAACTCGCTGTAGCCTCCAAAGGCACCTTACTACGCACGCGGCGCACAAGCCGCCACTGCATTTGGTATTGCGCCTGCTCTCGCATGATCGCTGTCAGCGTGCCAGTCTTGGTCGTACACGCGGCAAGGTAGGCATTCAAGTCGGTAATGGTCGACGGTGCAACTTTGAAACGCTGCTTCACGACCGCGCTCGCGAGTTCGAGTTTCAAGGGCACGCCAGCCAGCCTGGCTGCCCGATACATGGTTAACAAGGGGATGCGCGTCAGCATATCCTCCCCATTGGGATCGACGCCACGCCCTTGCTTACGGGGCGCGTAGCCGCCACCCAAGTCTGAATGAACGCCTGGAAAAACAATTTCCAGGCAATTCGGGGTGACTACGCCTTTGACGGAAACCGAGTCGAGAGGAAAACTGCGGCGCAATTCATGCGCAGAGACCAGATGCAGGCAAGTGATATTGGTCGGTATGCGCAAGCTGTCTTCCGCGTCGGCCCAAGCGCCATGCCCGTCAAACATCTTGCCGAGAAAGCTGTTGCCCAGGGTATTACCTGCGCCAATCGAGGCAACCGTGTCGAACAAGCCCAGAAAATCAAAAGCCACCTCAAAGCCGCCCAAGGTCGTGCTGCCATTTTTTCCGCACATATGGGCATCGAGCCTGCATAAGGACATCAGCCAGTTTGTAAACGCGCGCGCTTGCGTCGCCCCGCGCGAAAAGCCAAAAATGGAAATATATATTTTCTGCACAATGCCAGGATCGACTTTTTTCGGCTTCCCTGTTTTTTTATCCGGCCAATGTTGTGATACGACCGCATGCAATCTGCGTAAGATATTTTCAAATTCAATCCTGGTTTTTTCGTCTTCCTTATCATTTGGCATGGATCGTTGGAACCGCATGAGAGGCAACATTCTATTCCGGCGTTGCTTGCTCAATTGAATTTTTAACAGTACCGACTTTATTTCATCATCAGAAAGCAAAGGCATCTTCATGAAGTAACGATGGACGTTATTGATTGCCTGAAGCAAGGCCCACAAGATACGATCCTCTCCCTTATAGCCGGTGGCAGCCCCGCCCATCTTGTCAACACCCTCGCCACTATCATTGACATGCTTGAATGCCGTTCCCACCCCAGGAATATACGCCTTGAAAAAATGTTTATATTCAAGTTCATTCGTTTTCCAGTCTGTCGTGACAGGCAATACTCCTGGAACGCTCAGCCCTGGATAACAATCATACAACCTGGCCACATTGGAATGGGTTTTTTCCTTTTCTGCGAGAATATAGTTGTTCCTGGTGCCATCGAAGAAAAAACCAAAAAACAGGTTTGTTTTACATCCATCTGCGCCACAGCCGATTTTTGGTTTTTCACGCACTTCAAACTTACTACGGATATATTTGGATTCTCTGCTCGTGAAAATTTTTTCGAAATCATTGGCATTTATATATTCAGCCCCAATAGCCCCACAAATTCTGGCGCTCATGGTTTACTGTCCTTCATTTTCTCTACCAGCCCCCTGTTAATCACCAATGACTCTTCATAATTTTTTTTCAGATAATAGAAATATTTCGGATCATTAAATCCTGAAAATTTCGATTTTAGTTTCGAGTCTCGCACAATTTCAAAATCCCATGCCTCTTTAGTTTCTTTAGCAGGATTTGACAGTAGATTACTCAACATCATCTCGCTGTTTTCCAGACCATCAAGCTCGTGTTTCATATATAAAGCCCAGCGCTCCCGTCTATAGGCCAAAGAAGGAACTGGCCAGCCCTTAATCTTGCCAGGCCATTTCGGATGGTCAGGCTGGTAGATGCTCGATACGATGCCCATGCTGCCATCGGCATGGCGCAATACCCACAACTCTTGCGGCTTGTCGTAATGTGGAACCTCAACCATCACCGACTTGCGAATTTCCGGCAAGCTGCCATCCGGTTTTTCGGGCAAATAATATGTGTACTCGATATTAATTTTTATTCCAGGCCGCCATTTCTCAGGCAGGGTGAAACAGCACGTGATGCCGCCGGCCTCATAACGTCCTATCGTCTCTCCTCCGGCCTGATTGGACGGATGGAGCGGATCTTGCAATACATAGGTGAACTCCTGGTCGCTGTAATTGACGCCATGGACACTGACCGACGTCTCACTGGTGTTATTGCATGCTGCAAACACCGGCATTATCAGAAAGCATAAGAGAAAAATTTTTTTCATAATGAAATTCGAGGTGCTCGAAAATATATCAAAAACAGACGAGAAAATTTTTACTTTCATGGCTTAACCTCGCTTAATTATTTTACAAACTTAGACTTCTGACAAGCGTATTTTGATAACTATTCCTTAAATATTCCAGATAGGCTATATCATAGCCGCCCCTTGAACTTCGATGTCAATCCAGGATCGCTTCTTATTTTGTAATCCCAAGCATCTTTCGCTCTTTTTGCAGGATTGGATTTAAGGTCAGCCAGTAAATCCTCATATGGTTTCACACCGCTCATCATTGATATGCTTGAATGTCGTTCCCACCCCAGGAATCTACGCCTTGAAAAAATGTTTATATTCAAGTTCATTCGTTTTCCAGTCTGTCGTGACAGGCAATACTCCTGGAACGCTCAGCCCTGGATAACAATCATACAACCTGACCACATTGGAGTGGGTTTTTTCCTTTTCTGCGAGAATATAGTTATTCCTGGTGCCATCGAAGAAAAAACCAAAAAACAGATTTGTTTTACACCCATCGGTG
This sequence comes from Janthinobacterium breve, assembly GCF_051380895.1. NCBI lineage: Bacteria > Pseudomonadati > Pseudomonadota > Betaproteobacteria > Burkholderiales > Oxalobacteraceae > Janthinobacterium > Janthinobacterium breve. Next base: position 306,949 of record NZ_JBNYXY010000007.1, read on the forward strand.
CCACAGCCGATTTTTTGTTTTTCACGAGCTTCAAACTTATTTTGCATAGTAATTACATCCGCTCTCGTGAAAAACTTCTCAAAATTAATTGCATCTGAAAAATCCCCCCCCTAAAGATGAGAAAAGTTTTGCACTCATGGTTTATTCCTGTTCAAATTTTCAATTTCAGCATTTGTATTATTTATCGAATCCTCATATATTCTTTTTAAATAGGATCTATATTTCAGATCATCTGGACCCTTAAATTTCGATAGCAAATCACGATCAGAAGTCATCTCGCTGTCCCAAAACTCCTTCGTTATTTTATCTGGATTTTCTTGAAGTTCCTGCAATAAACTTTCACTATTTCTCAAGAAAATCAACTGATGTTCCATATACAAACCCCAGCGCTCCCTTCGATACTCCAACGAAGGCACGGGCCAGCCCTTGATCTTGCCAGGCCATTTCGGATGGTCAGGCTGGTAGATGCTCGATACGATGCCCATGCTGCCATCGGCATGGCGCAATACCCACAACTCTTGCGGCTTGTCGTAATGGGGCACCTCCACAACGCCCGACTTGCGTATTTCCGGCAAACTGCCATCCGGTTTTTCGCGCAAATAGTAGGTGTACTCGATATTGATTTTTATGCCAGGCCGCCATTTCTCAGGCAGGGTGAAACAGCACATGATGCCGCCGGCCTCATAACGTCCTATCGTTTCTCCTCCGGCCTGATTGGACGGATGTAGCGGGTCTTGCAATACATAGGTGAACTCCTGGTCGCTGTAATTAACGCCATGCACAATGACCGAAACATCATTTTTATGGTTACAGGCCACCAGCATCGGCAGCGCCAGAGTACAGGCGAAAATCACGCGTTTTGCCGTGTCCAGGACGTCGAATATGGTCTTCAATGAGTGTTCATTTTCTGTTCTATCCCTGGCCTGTTGCCCGCCTGCCGACTGCGCACCTCACTCGCCTCCAGGTACTCAAGCATCAAAGGCATTCAGAGCAGCCATTTCGGCCGCCCTCCATGCACCGAGCATGACCGCCCCCGCGCTATCGTCCATGCGAAAACCTTTGTGCAAAAAGAAATCGCTCCACTCCGTATATGACTCGATGCCAAGCTGATCTATCTTGGCAAGGCGCAAGGCGTCATGCACGAGGGCGTACTGTTGCGAAGGTATCATTTCGGGCAAGCGACCGCGACTTCGCAGCAAGGTTATGATTTCATCTGCCTCGCTATCGGCCACCATGATTGCAAACTGCTGATGATCCAATTGCGGTCGATCCACAATTGGATGAGGATCGTGCGGCAGTGGCAATGCTTGCCAGGTCCCGTCGCGGTCCATGTAGCACCAGCTGCTTGCGGGGCCGGCAAGCGTGCGCCGCTGTAATGGCGTCAATGCCGCCCACAGGCCCGGCAAACGACGGGTATCGGGATAACGGAAATTGAAACGTTGTCCATCGTTTTCAACAACACACCAGGCAGCAAGGCGCGCTGTCACATCCTCGATACTCTCACTGGTTTCGATGGCACTGACCATCGGCCAGCCGCTGCATCGGGACAACACACGCGCCAGCTGGGCCGATGCTGGCCGATAGGGCAACAGGAAGGGAGAAACGGCGCGGGTAGCATCGGAACAGGATGGAAGTCTTTCGAACAGCAAACTCACCCTCGTTCCTCCCAAGGCAAGCTGAACGGCCCGATATAAATCGGGCACAAAGACCCCATCGAGCAACAGATAAAGTTGTGTGTTGTTGTCCAGTCGCTCATGTCGTTCGTCCAAGAGATGCTGCCAATGCGTGGAAAAGGTATCAATAAACATACGCTTACTCGACTGATGTAAAGGCCAGCCCGGCGGCGATGGATTTTTTCAAACACTCCACGCAGATGGCATTCGGCAAAGCGGGGAAGGGATAGGCCAGCCGGTCCGGCCCCAGAAAACTCTTCCTGCCGGCAAACACCGTGATCTTGCCCGGGCACTGGATGGTGATATTGCCGCCCTCAATGGTGATGTTGGCGCCGCCCGCCGTCGACAGGCGGATGCTTTTTGCCGCCGCCCAGTCGATGTGTGCCGTGGCACTGACGATATTGACTTCCTCGCGCGCCTGCACGTTGAGCACGTCGGCCTGGGCCTGCACGTCGATGGCCTGTTTAGCGGCGATCATCTGCAGGCCGATGTTGTTCTCGCCCGCCTTGACCACACCGCCCAATACGCCGATGGCCTGCCCCGCGTGCACGCGCAACTGGCCGCCAACGATGAACTGGGTATCCTGGCCGCTCATCATGGTGACGATTTCGCCGCTGGCCAGTTGCATGTCTTGCCCCGCGACAACGCCCAGTCCGGCCCTGGCGGCAATCGCGATGATGGCGTCTTTTGTGTGCGGTAACTGTTCGTGCATGCCGGCGACGCTGGCCAGCATCGCCTTGAGCGGCGCGGCCTGGTCGTCGAGCGCGCTGGCGTTTGGTGCGGTGACGCCGATGTGGCTGGCGTAAGCCACCGTCTGGTGCGTCTTGGCGGCCTGGCTGAAGGTGTCGCCCAGCAGCACAGCCTGTTTCAACAATGCCATGCCGCCCGCATTGTCGCCGGCCGGATCGCGTTGCGCGGCATCGTGCCTGAGCACATAGCTGCTCACCAGCAAGCCCGCCTTGGCGCGCACCGCACCATACGCATCGGTGCGCAACTCGGCGCCGGCGCCGCGCAGGCTGCCCCGATAATTGTCAGCGCCGTGGATCAGATGCCCCAGACTCAGCTCGCTGGCTGCATGGCTGCTTTTCAGTTGTACGCGGCCCTGGCTGTCGGTGTCGTCGAACAGCAACTGGTTGTAGCCGGCCGCGCTGCCCGCCTTGCCGAACTCCTTGCTACGGATACCCCATTGCGCTGCTCCGTTGCGATGCGCCGCGCTGGCCCCTGCGGCGCCATGCCACAACGGACTGTTGCCGCCGGCCAGATTGCCCTGGCCCGCGACGGCGTGGTCATGCGCCGGCTGGAACACGCCAGCGTCGTTTTGATCACGCGCCCCCCCGCCCGGCGTGGGTACGGTGCCGCCCTCGCCCTGGCCGTTGTACAGCGCGCCGATGATGACGGGCCGGTCAATATCGTTTTCCAGGAATTGCACCAGCACTTCCTGGCCGATGCGCGGCAGGAACTGGCTGCCCATGCCACCGCCGGCCGCGCGCTGCGCTACCCGCACCCAGCAGGTCGCGCCCATTTCCTGCTGCCCTTGCTGCCAGTGAAAGCGGATGCGCACCCGGCCCAGCTTGTCGCAATAGACTTCATCGGCGCCGCTGGCCACGTCGTTGCCATCGGCGCCGACCACGATGGCGCTCTGGCTACCCAGGGCGGTCGGCGTGGCGTGCTGGCGCGCATCGTTGCCATCGTGCACCGGACGCCACGGGGTCGCTGCACTGATCATCTCGATGCAGCTAGCGTAACCGCTGGCTTGCGCCTGGGCAATCGCGGCGGCGAAATCGGGAAACCCCGCACCCCACTCTTGCACGGTTTCTTCCAGCAATTCCGGTATCGGCCCGAACAGTCCGCCAGTCCTTCCAGCGCCGGCAGCGGCAGGTTGTTGACGCCGATGCTGGCCACGCGCAGCACGACATACTCGGGTGCGGCCCCATCAGCTGGCTGCAACGGTCCCTGCGTGAGGGCAAAGCGCGTGCCGGCGCGCAGGGTACGCACAGTCGAGCGCGCCTGACACAACTGGGCGCGCGCTTCGTGCGACTGCATCTGCATCTGCGCGTAGCGTGTTGCCTGCGCGCCATTCGCATACCAGTACTGGCCCGGCGTATCGTAGCTTTCCAGCAGCGGCGCATTCTTGCCGCCAAGAGCCATATTCGTCGGCACGCTGGCCGCAACCGCCTTCTTGGCCTTGTAATCGTAGCTGAGCACGCTACTCAGCCCGACATGCAGGCTGCGCCGCGCGCTCAAGGCTTGCACGCTATCACCCGGCTCGCCGACACGCGCGCCATGGAAGCGCAAGCCGCCGCCGGACGCGCTAGACGCATCTTCCGGCACCGCACTATCGGCGCTGCTGTCGGCAAACAGGACCAGGCAATGGCCGCCCTCCTGTTCCTCGAAGCGCCATGCCAGTCCTTCTTCGGTCAGCAGGCGGCTGACGAAATCGAGGTCCGATTCGCGGTACTGGCAACAATAGCTGCGCGCCGCAGCGTCATCCATGAACGGACCCGTGTCATCGCTCCAGCGCCACCGCGCCGCCGGAGCGTAGAACTGGAACACGGAATCGACGATCTCGATCACGCTCTTGTCTTGCCAGACGCGGCTGTTACGCACCTGGCCCAGTCGCCACAACCACGGTGTCAGGCGCAGCCGATAGCGCGCCAGTCCGCCCAGGCTACCCAGCATGGCCGCCTCGCTGACATGGCCGCTGAAGCTGGCGCGGCTGCCATCAACCAGGCTCACTTGCAGCGTGGCCAGCTTGCCCAGCGTGGGCGCCAGCGCCAGGTGCGCGCTGGTCGACAGTACGATGACATCGCGCGCGCCCGGCATCTACAATTGCTCGTCGCAGGCGAACGCTTCCACCAGCAGCAGGCCCGCGTCCTGCGCGCTGTCGCCTTCAAGCTTGAGCTCGTACAAGCGCGTGATGCTGGAGAACGCTCCCAACGCGGCGCTCACCTGATCCAGCAGCGCTGCGCTCATCGCGCGCCTTTCGCAGCCGCCCTGGCCGCCTTGCACAGGGGCTTGTCGGTGCGGCCGGCGCAGGTTCTCTGCCTGCAGCTATCGGCCGCCGCCAGTTTCAATGTGCTGCACTGCTGCAACTGGGCTTGCAGGCTTGACGGCGCCTTTTTGGGCACCGTGCCTACCTGGGCATGCGATACCAGCGCAGCCAGGAGGGCCACGTCGCTTTCCTCTTCCGGCGTGGTGGCGGGCTTGGCCGGCGTTGCGGGCTTGAGCGGTTTTGGGGGTGTTTTTTTCAGCGGCGTGCGCGCCGGCTTGGGCGCGCTCCTCTGCGGGCTTTCCAGTGCCTTGCTCAGCACATCCCTGGGGCCGGGCACGGGTGCCGGGACTGGGGCTGGCAGGTCGGCGCCCAGCATTTCGCTCAAGCTCTGCCGCGGCAGGGCCTGCTGCTGCTCCTCGTGTATGCTGGCCGCCGCAGTGACGGGCGCGGTGGCCACAGGCGGTGTTTCCGGCACTGGCGCCGTGCTGGCCAACACCGGTTCGGCCACCGCCGCAGTCTCGCGCTGCCCCAACCAGGCGCCGGTGGCCAGCAACAGCAAGGCGCCAGCCAGCATGCCCCCCCAGACCGGCCAGCGGCTGGCGCGCCTGCCTTCATGCGGCACGGGCGCAGGCCGCCTGCCGCCTTCAAGATGGTTGAGTATACGGCTACGGTCCGCCTCGGCCTGTTGCGCGGGCGTTAATAAGCTGGGCCGTGTCGATGGCCGTGGGCTGTCGTCATTGCTTGGCAAAATCTTAACTCCTGTCAATATTTGCAATACCTTACGACAATAAAAAAAAGCGTGACGCATGTTAGGAAATCAACAGTGCGCACCCAGCGCACAATTGAAACTAAGCTCCCGTAATTAGCAAGTTAGTAAGATATACTCAGAGGCAATATTAGCGCAAACGCTGGCACAGCGGCATTCAACGGCCCATGCATGGCGCCTTTTTCGAACGGAGTGGGCGTGTTTCTACTGGCGGTGGCACTGTATTTTTTTCTGGCATGCCTGATCAGCTGGCTCGTGCTGTTTCCATCGGGTCGCGAACTGCTGATGCGGGTGCTGGCGACGGCCGAACAAGGTATCGGGGCGCGGCTCGAGCGGCTGGCCCGGCGCAGGAACGCCGGCCTGGACACGCTGCGCCGTGGCGGCGCCAGCAGCCTGCTCGGCAGCGCGGCGTTCGTGCGTCGCCACTACCTGCTGTTCCTGGGCGGTGCGGCGGTGATGTGTCTGCCACCGGCGATCGCCTTGCTGGCAGGCAGCAAGAGCATGCTGGGCGGCTACGAGGTCTCGACGCGGGAAATGAATACGCAAGTGTCGGCCCTGCTGCAAGGCGAACAGCTGGTGCCGCCGGTGGACTTGCCGCCGCTGGTGTTCGCCACCGAAGAAGTGCAGCAAGTGCGGCCCATGCTGGTATCGGCCAGCCGCAACTGGACGCTGCTCAATGCCGAATACGCACAAAGGCTGCTGCTGGTGTTCAAGATCATGAAGGAAAAACATGGCTACGACATGGCCATCCTGGAAGGTTACCGCAGTCCGGAACGGCAAAACATGCTGGCCGGCATGGGCAGCAATGTCACCAATGCGGCCGCGTTCCAGAGCTGGCATCAGTATGGCTTGGCGGCCGATTGCGCCTTTTTACGCGATGGCAAGCTGGTGATCTCGGAAAAAGATCCCTGGGCCATGCGCGGCTATCAGTTGTATGGCGAAGTGGCCGAATCGGTCGGCATGACCTGGGGCGGCCGCTGGAAAATGATGGATTTCGGTCACACCGAACTGCGCGTGCCTGGTGTGATGAAAAAACAACGATGACTGGAAGGAGCACATATGGCTGGTCCCGTAATCAGATTGGGCGATAAAACATCGCATGGCGGCAGCGTGCTGGAGGCCTCGGCAGTGACGGACAGCGGCGGCATCGGCATCGCGCGCGTGGGCGACAAGGTTTCGTGCCCGCGGCCAGGCCATGGCACTTGTCCCATCGTCAGCGGCGACGCCAGCTGGATCATCGATGGAAAACCGGTGGCCCGCCAGGGCGACAAGACAAGCTGTGGCGCGGTACTGATCGCCAGCCAGCAAGCCACCACGGATCAGCTATGACGCCCGGCCGCCACGGCAAGGGAGCGCGCTGATGCGCCCGTGGCTGCAGCGCAGCCTGCTGATACTGACCGTGTTCGCCTTGTGCTGGGGAGGCGCGATCTGGTACTGGCGCACCAGTACGCGCATGCCATCGACGGGCGACTTGGCCGGCACCATGCTGGCGTTGCCGCTGGCGCTGCTCATAAGCTGGTGGCTGGGCAAGAAACTGCTGACCAGGCTGGCCGCGCCGGCTGCGGTGCCTGCGCTGTTTGACGCCGCCGACGGCGACGCCAGGACGGCTGGCAATGAAGCTGCGCCGCGCGCGCCGCTGCACCTGGCCGCCGCCGCGCTGCGCATGCCGGGTGGCGCCTCGGCGCCGGAACTGGCAGCCGCGCTGCTGGACAAGCAGCAGCGTCCCGAACTCGATCCGGAGCTGAACGACGCGCAAGGCTACCCGGTGATGAGCGCCCGCGTGGCGGACCTCGATGAACATGACCAGAAGGCACTGCTGGACGACTGGCTGCGGACCCGTCCGGCCGATACGATGCAGGAAGCAGCAGCGCATTTTGATGCCGAACACTTGCGCGCACTCGCGCTGGGCGCTGGCGTATTGACCGAACTGATGCAGGAAGCGGCGATGCACACGGCGCTCGACGACTACAAGGCGGCGCAACCGGGATCGCGCGCCGCTCTGCCACTGCCGACGCTGCAACTGCATCTGCTGTTGCCGCCCGATTGGGACAAGCCGCAGCGCGACACGGGCGCCGCCTGGCTGCACGCGCAAGCGGAACAGCAAGGCTGGCCTGCAGACAAGCTCAGCGTGCACCTGGCCGGCGACAGCGGGCCGCTGGCGCTGATCGAACAACTGGCCGCGCAGGCTGCCTTGCAAGAGCTGCCTTGCCTGGCCATCGTACTGGCCTGCGGTTCCCATATCGGCGAGCTGACCGTGCATGACTGGGCCACGCGCGGCCTGCTGTTCAATAACGGCCAGCCGGGCGGGCAGATTCCCGGTGAAGGCGCGGCCGGCCTGTTGCTGGCAGATGCGGCCCAAGCTGCGGCGCTGCAGGTGGACACGCCGGTACTGCTGCACCATGCCAGCATGGCCGTGCGTGGCCAGTCGGCGGACAGCCGCGGCCATGGCGATGCCACCTTGCTGGCAGAGCTGGGCGGCAAAGCGATGTCGGCGGCGTGTGTCGCCCCGGCCGCGATCACACGGCTATACGCCGATGCCGACCAGCGCTCCAGCCGCATGATCGAACTGATGAACAATGCCGGCACGCTGCTGCCCGATATCGATCTCAGCAACGACGTACTGAGCGTGGCGGCGGCCTGCGGCCAGAGTGGCCAGGTGGCCACCTTGGCGGCGCTGGTGCTGGCGCGGCACGAGGCGGCCGACAATGCCAGCCAGGTGCTATGCCTGAGCAACCTAGACGCTTTCCACCGGGCCGCCGTCGTGGTGGGTCCGGCGGCCCTTGCCCCTGAATCCCTCGCAGCGACATGACCCCTCCCTCCAACATGCCTATCAACCTCACGCCCCTCATATGATGATGCAACGATTCTGGCATTCCATTACTACCCGTTTCAGCCTGTTCGCCATCGGCTTCGTGGCGCTGGCCGCGCTGCTGGCCAGTTGCGCCGTCATCTTTCAATGGCCGCTGGTATGGATCGTGCCACCGCTGGCGCTGGTCCTGCTGCTTGCCAGCGTAGTATGGTGGCTGCAGCGCAGGCGCCGCCAGCGCGATGCCGCGCAGTTCGGTGGCATGCTGGAACAGCAGACGGCCGGCACGGCGCCCAAGGCGGGCCCCACCCAGCGCGAGGAAACCGAAACCATCCGCAAGCGCATGCTCGCGGCGATCGGCACCATCAAGACGTCCAAACTGGGCCAGTTGTCGGGCGACGCGGCCCTGTATGAGTTGCCCTGGTATATGGTCATCGGCAATCCGGCGGCCGGCAAGAGCACGGCGATCGCCAATTCTGGCCTGCAGTTCCCTTTTGCCGACAGCAAGATCGTGCAAGGCATCGGCGGCACCCGCAATTGCGACTGGTTCTTCACCACCGACGGCATCTTGCTCGATACGGCCGGCCGTTACTCCGTCAACGACGAAGACCGCGCCGAATGGTTCGGCTTCCTGGGGCTGCTGAAAAAACACCGCAAACGCGCGCCGATCAACGGCATCATCATCGCCGTCAGCATTGCCGAACTGACCGGCAGCCGGCCCGAATTCGCCATCAACCTGGCCAAGAACCTGCGCCAGCGGGTGCAGGAATTGACGGAAAAACTGGAAGTTCACGCGCCCGTCTACGTGGTATTCACCAAGGCCGACCTGATTACCGGTTTCAACGAATTTTTCCAGGACACCGAACGGGGCGAACGCGACCGGGTATGGGGCGCCACCCTGCCCTACAGCCAGACCAGTTCCAGGCAGGATGTGCTGGAGCAGTTCGACCAACGTTTCGATGAGCTGTATGACGGTTTGAAAGAACTCAGCCTGGCCAGCATGGCGCTGCAGCAGAACGAACGCATGCCACCGGGCGTGTTCACCTTCCCGCTCGAGTTCAGCGCGATCAAGGGTTCGCTGCGCGCCTTCATCGCCACCCTGTTCGAGGAAAACCCGTTCCAGTTCAAGCCCGTCATGCGCGGCTTCTATTTCACCAGTGCGTTGCAGGAAGGCATGTCGGTATCGGCCTCGTCGGAACGCGTGGCGCAGCGCTTCGATTTGAAATTGCAGCCGCAGCAACAAAACGCGGTGCAGGACCAGCACGGCTACTTCCTGCTCAATCTGTTCCGCAAGGTAATCTTCGCCGACAAGGAACTGGTCGCCCAGTACGCCAGTCCAGCCAAGACCCGCGTGCGCTACGCCACCTTCTTTGCCGCCACCGCGCTGGTGGGCCTGGCACTGGCCGGCTGGAGCTGGTCCTATATGGCCAACCGCCAGCTGGTGGCCAACGTGCAGGCCGACCTGGACCAGGCGATCAAGGTACAGGACAAGCGGCTCGACCTGCAATCGCGTTTCGAAGCGCTGGAAATCATGCAGGACCGGATCGAGCAGCTCGATTCCTACCGCAACAGCCGGCCCATCTCGCTGGGCTTGGGCCTGTACCAAGGCGAATTGCTGGAGCGCAAACTGCGCGAAGAGTATTTCTCGGGCGTGCGTGAAGTGATGCTCAGCCCGGTCGCGCAATCGCTGGAAGCCTTCCTGGCCGAGGTCAATGCCGGCGCCAGCCGCCTGCAGCCGATGGCCAGCACGCCGCAGTCGGGCGCGGTGTCGGCCAGCGTGGCCGCCACCCTGCCCGCGCCGGCCGGCACCCTGGCCACGCCGGTGGCCGCCACGCCGACGACAGCCCTGGCCAGCGCCCCTGCCGCCGTGCCGCCAGCCACTGCCGCCGCCGTCAACCTCGGCGCGCAGCAGTTCAAGGATGCCTCGCCGGCCAATGTGGAAGACGCCTATAACGCCCTGAAAACCTATCTGATGCTGAGCGACAAGTCGCGCGCCGAAGCGAGCCACTTGAATGACCAGCTCACCCGCTTCTGGCGCGTTTGGCTCGACAGCAACCGCGGCAGCATGCCGCGCGAACAGATGATACGCAGCGCCGAACGCATGATTTCGTTTTACCTCACCCAGATCAACGACCCGTCCTGGCCGCAGATCGACAGCAAGCTGGCGCTGGTCGACCAGTCGCGCGACAGCCTGCGCCGCGTGGTGCGGGGGATGCCGGCGCGCGAGCGCGTGTACGCCGACGTCAAGGCACGCGCCGCCACGCGCTTCGCCTCGATGACGGTAGCGCGCATCGTCGGCGAGCAGGACAAGGAACTGGTGCTGGGCAGCTACGCCATTCCAGGGACCTTCACACGCGACGCATGGGAACAATTCATCCAGCAAGCCTTCCAGGAGGCGGCCAACCGCGAACTGCAAAGCGCCGACTGGGTGCTGAAAACGGCGTCGAAGGATGACCTGACGCTTGAAGGCAGCCCGGAACAGATCCAGAAAGCGCTGGTCGAACTGTATAAAACGGACTACGCCAAGGAATGGCAGAAGTTCATCCAGGGCGTCAGCATCCGCGAGTTGAACGGTTTCGACAATGCGGCTGCAGCCATGAACCGGCTCGGCGATCCGCAAACCTCGCCGATCAACAAGCTGATCGAAACGGTATACAAGGAAACCTCGTGGGACAACCCGTCACTGCTGGGCCAGGGCTTGCAGCGCGCCCAGCGCGGCGTGATGGGTTGGTTCAAGGAAACCATCCTGCGCCAGAAACCCTCGGGCATCAACGTCAACGTCAGCAGCGGCGCGCCCGCCGCCGGTGCCTTGCCGATGGGGCCGGTGGGCCGCGAGTTCTCCGGCGTGGCCCGCCTGGTGGTTACCAAGGACAAGGACGCTTCGCTGATGCGCGGCTACATGGACGCGCTATCCAAGCTGCGCGCCCGCTTCAACCAGATCAAGAACCAGGGCGATACGGGCCCCGGCGCCAAGCAGTTCATGCAGCAGACGCTGGACGGAACGGGCTCGGAACTGGCCGATGCGCTCAAATACGTGGATGAACAGATGCTGACCGGTATGACCGACGCGCAAAAGCAGGCGATCCGGCCGCTGCTGGTGCGCCCCCTGATGCAGACGTTCGCCGTCATCATCAAGCCGACCGAGACGGAAATCAACAAGGTCTGGCTGGCGCAGGTGCTCGAACCATTCCAGAAAACCCTGGCGCCCAAGTATCCGTTTGCGCCCGCCTCGGGTAGCGAGGCCAGCAATGTCGACATCGGCCAGGTGTTCGGACCGGAAGGCAGCATCGCCAAGTTCTTCAATACCACCATCGGCCCGCTGGTGGTGCGCCGTGGCGATTCGCTCAGCGCCAAGACCTGGGCCAACATGGGCATCGGCCTGGCGCCGTCCGTGGTGGCCAGTTTCCCCGGCTGGATCGCTCCGCTCAGCGCCAACGGCGTGGCCACGGCGGCCGGCGCCGGCGAAGCGCAAACCCGTTTCGACCTGCAGGCGCTGGCCGCCACCGGCGCCACCGAGTACACGATCGAGATCGACGGCCAGGCGCTGCGCTGGCGCGGCCAGCCGCAGCCATGGATCCATATGGTCTGGCCAAATCCGCAAGGCGCGCCCGGTGCACGCATCAGCGCCATCACGCCGGAAGGTCGCACGGTCGTGTTGCTCAACGAGCCTGGCCATTTCGGCCTGAAGAAAATGATCGATTCAGCCAAGCGCAAGCGCAAGGATGGCGGCGTATTCGAACTGAGCTGGGAAAATAGCGGAGTGAGCGTGGCGGCCAACCTGAAGATCGTCGCCACGCCGGCGCCGGCCGCCGCGCCAGCCACTGCCTCGGGCGCCGCCGGCTTCCGCGGCCTGAAGCTGCCAGAAATCGTGGCCCAGAGCGTGCCGGCTGTCAACACTCCCGCGCCGACAGGCCCTGCCGCGGCCAATGCCGCCGTCGCGCCATGAACCGCACCACTGCCACCCCGATCGGCTACTTCGGCAAGCTGCCCAGCCGCGGCGACTTCGTCAAGGCCAGCGAAAACCCGGCCCTGCTGAAGATTCTCGACGACTGGCTGGCGCAGGCGATGGACCTGCTCAGCGCCGACGCGCGCTGGAAGCTGACCTACGATGCGCTGCCGCCCATGCATTTCGCCTTTATTGGCCCGCGCCGGGGGCGCGCCATCGCCGGCCATATCGCCGCCAGCAGCGATGCCTCGTCGCGCCGTTTTCCCTTCCTGATGATGAGCACCATGGACGTGGACCAGCCGGCCACGTTTGTCGCCAACAGTCCGTTGGTGCTGTCGCGCCTGTGGAACCGTTGCGAGGCACTCAGCAACGACATGCGCGGCCCCGATGCGGGTAACGCACTGCACGTGGCAAGCCATGCCAGCATCGACCTCGACCTGCGTGCCGCCGCCTATGAAGCCACTTTCAACGATTTCCTCGACATGCAGACCGTGGGCGAACTCGACGCGCTGCTGGCGCCCACCGGTTTCACGGGCACGGTGCGGCAGGTGCTGCTGGCGCTGGGCCTGCTGCTGCAGCCGGTAATGGCCAGCAGTTCCAGCCGGCTGGAAAAAAGCCTGGAACTGCCGCTGCCGGCCGACCCGCTGTACCGCAACATGGTGGCGGCGTTCTGGATGCACCTGATCACGCCGTTCCTGGCGCGTGCCGACTTCGAGTTGGCGCTGTTCATCACCCGGCTGCGCGGCCGCCAGACGCTGGTGCTGGGATTTTCCGGCGCATCGGCACAGACGCTGCATGTGCTGATGAACCCGCAAGCGGCACTCGATCACCATATCGCGTTCGACGACCTGGACTGGGTCGAGGAGCACGTCGGCAACGACTATGCGATCAGGAAAGTGTCGACCTATCTGGCGCAAGCCAACCTCTCGCTCAAATCGGCGCACGACTCCCTGCGCGCCGCCTTTATCGGAACCTGACCATGCGCGTATCCCGGATCGTTCTCTTCCTCGGCATGGCGCTGGCCGCCATGTCCGCTTCAGCGCAAGCGCCCATATCGATACCCACGGCCGCTACGCCGCAGCCAGGCCAGGTGCTGGCCGCCGGCACCGTGCCCGACGAAGCGAGCAAGGCCGCCGTGCTGGCGCGCTTGCGCGAACTGTACGGCGCCGACAAGGTGGTCGACCAGATTGCGGTCGGCCAGGTGGTGTTGCCTGCCAACTGGAACGCCTATGTGCAAAAGCTGCTGTCGCCCAACCTCAAGCAGATCAGCCGCGGCCAGCTGAAAATCGACGGCAGCGTCGTCAGCGTGCGCGGTGAAGTGGCCAACGAGGCGCAGCGGCAAAAAATCGCCAGCGATATCGCCACCAGCCTCAATCCCACCTACACCGTCAACAATGGCCTGCGCGTGTCGGCCAGCGAGCAAGGCGTACTCGACACCACCCTGGCCAACCGCACGATCGAGTTTGAAAGCGGCAAGACCACGCTGACGCCATCAGGCCGCGCCATTCTCGATGAAATGGCGGCGGCCATGCAAAAACTGGCCGGCCGCAAAGTGGAAATCATCGGCCATACCGACAACCAGGGCTTGCGCGCCAGTAACCAGAGCCTGAGCCAGGCGCGGGCCGAGGCCGTCAAATTCTATCTGTCCTCAAAAGGCATCCACGGCGACCTGCTGACGGCCTCGGGCCAGGGTTCCGACCGACCGATCGCCAGTAATGACACGGCGGACGGGCGCGCCCGCAACCGGCGCATTGAATTTCGCATGGCGCAATAACCATCCATCAGAGGACCACATGTTTTCAGCCGAACAGTTATTACTTCCGATCAGCAATGAACAACCGGCAGGCGTGGACCTGGCGTTTTCGCCCGAACTCGACGCCATTACCCTGGCGCGCAAGTTCGACGACCCCACGCTCGACCAAGGCGAATGGGTCGCCGACCTCAAGGAGGCCGACTGGGACTTCGTCGTGCGCAGCTGCGCCGGCCTGCTTGCCGGCAGCAGCAAGGATCTGCGCCTGGCGGTCTGGCTGACCGAAGCGGGCACCAAACGCTACCACCTGCGCGGCATGGCAGAAGGTTTGCTGGTGCTGGCGGGGCTGTGCGAAAAATTCTGGGATCGGGGCCTGTTCCCGGAAGCCGAGGGCGGCGACCAGGAGCAGCGCATTGGCAACCTGGGCTGGATACTGTCGCGCATCCCTGCGCTGCTGCGTGAAGTGCCCCTCACGGCAGGCCCGGGCGGTGCATTTTCCACCATCGATTTCGAAACCGCCCGGCGCCAGGCCGGCCTGGGCGATTCTGCCAGGCAGCATGAGGGCGTCAAGTTGTCCGACATGGACGCGGCGCGGCGCAACAACTCGGCCGCCTTTTGCGCCAGCTTCGCCGTTGACGCGCAAGATTGCCTGGAAGCGCTGCGCAAGCTTGAAAGAGTCGTCGACGCCCGGCTGGGCAATGACAGTCCGGCCTTTTCCACGGCGCGCGAAGCCGTCGAAGCGATGCTGCGCGTGATGCCCGCCAGTGCCGGCGTGGCGCCAGCCGCAGTCCCCGCTGCCAGTGGCGCGCCTGCTGCTGACAGCGCGATGGCGCCGGTCATGCCGGCGATCCTGGCCGGCCCGCCCGGCGCCATTGCCACCCGCGCGCAGGCGATCGAGCAACTGCGTGCCGTGGCGCAGTTCTTCCGCCGTAGCGAACCGCACAGCCCTGTCTCCTATTTTGCCGACAAGGCCGCCAATGCCGCCGACCAGGATCTGCACAGCTGGCTGCGCTCGGTGGTCAAGGATCCCAGTTCGCTGGCGCATATCGAAGAGCTGCTGGGCGTGCAGCCGCCCGGCAATGGCTAAAATCGATGCTCACACCCTGGCGGTGCATCTGCCGCCAGGGTGTTCATGGTTGTACCTGCATCAATCTTATTTCGATTTTTCCCGGTCTTCCTCGCGCCAGCGCTTTTCCAGCTGCGCCAGCCACTCAGCCTCTGCATTGGCATATTTCATAATGATTTTCTTTTCTGCCTGATAATAAAGCCGGGCTTCCTGGCTGGCTTGCTGCGTGGCGTTCTTCGCGGTCTTGACTGCGCTTTCCAATTTTTTTTCCGCCTCCACCCCGGCATCATGCACGCCGTGACCGACGCGGGTGGCGCCATCGACGATCATCTTGCTCGTTTCCTTGTACGTCTCCACCGCCTGCCGTTCCAGCCGCTTTTCGGCCTCGGACACCGCCCGCGCGGTCGCGGCAATCTTTCTGCGCGCCACTCGGTAGGTACTGACGGTATAGCCATACAACTTCTGGAAGTAAGTCACGGCCGCATCGGCCCCTGCCTTGACCGCCTTCAGCGATTCATTGGCGATATTCGACATGTTCGAATAATCATCGCTTTGCACGAACACGTGGCGGAAGCGGCCGTAGCCGCCCGTCAGCCATACCGGCTCGTGCTTGCCCAGGATGCGAAAGCCGGCGCGGGAATCGTGCACATAATCTTCAAACAGCGTGACGCAGCCAGCCGGCGGCTGCGCACCTTCCGTCATGATTTTCAAAAACCGATCTTCCCAGTCGCTTAAGGGGTCTTTTCCTTCTTCCACAAAAAGCATGCCAGCCGGGCTGACGCGATGCAAGACAGTCTTGGCACGTTCACCGAGCCACCCCATCGTGGTCGCATTGGCTTTCTTTCGTTCACGCCAGGAGCGCAGATATATTCCCAGATCGGAATCGGCCTCCAGCAAGTCTTTCTGGCCCGGCTGGTCAGACTCCTTGAAAAATCGCCTGGTCTTCAACTGCGCTTTTCCCTGCGCGTGCAACATGCCGCGCCAGCGCAGATATTGTTTTGTATGCGCCTCGGTAAAGGTCTTCACGTCAGCGCCCTTGATGCCGTTATGCGTCAGCCAGTTGTTGTAGGAGGCGATCAGTCTTGGGTCGGTGGCAAAAGAATGCAACAGCAAACTGTGCTTTGCCTCTTTCATCTCATTCAAGGTGCGTAATGGCACGCCGGCTTTCAAGGCGGCGAAATGCATGTCGATCAAGGGAATCTGCGACAGATGCGGTGAAGGCCCCCAGCCCGGCATAGAACGGCCCTGCTCGCCAGGGTAGTATCCACCGCCCACGTCGGAATGCATGCCGGGGTAACCAACATTGCCCCGTCCCGTTGCCGATTCCAGCGGAAAACTGGCACGCTGCTCATGCAAAGCGATGAAATGCGTGCACTCTTCGACTACGGGATGGATGCTCTGGGTTCCATTTCCCCAGGCCATATGCCCGAAGGTGACCGGCGTCACATCGCCGACACCAACGGCGGCCACGGTATCAAAAATTCCCAGGAAGCCTATGCGTATTGGGACGCCCGCCAGCTCAAATGCACCCGTTTCCCGTTCGAACACCTGATGCAGCCAGTGGGCACTGGCGCGCGCTTCGGCGGCTCCGCGCGAAAAGCCGAAGATGGACACATTGATTTGTTTGAGCTTGCGCTGATGAGTTTTGACAACAAGCGCCAGTTTTTCTTCAAGCGACGTCAACATTGTCCAACGCTGCACGCCTTCCAACCCAAGCAGCATTTGCGAACTCATCAAATTTACCAGCAGCCTTTGCTCGTCCCGATCGAGTATAGGTGCACCTGTCAAATAACGGTGCACTGCATTGAACAATGAAGTGATACCCCAATTGATACGATCGGCACCCATGTAACCGAAGCCACCACCCGCATTATCAGTCAAGGCCTCGACCGTATCGCCAATTTCCTTAAACGGCGTACCAACGCCTGGCATATATGCACGAAAGAATCCATTTTTTTCTTCATCAAGATGTGCATCCCACAGCCTGGCAACATTGCTATGCTTGTTTCTTTGCCGCTGCGTCAGGTTCTTGGGATTGACTATCGGGTCTTTCTGTTTCCAATCATGATTATTGCCGCTCCCATCATAAAACAAACCGATATAAATCTGCCCCTGGCATTCTGTTTTCTGAGGCGACCTGACGCAAGCCATCGCCTTGGCACGCTGCGACGATTCTTTGGGAGTAAGGCTGCGTCGCCCATCGAGAGGAGCTTTTCTTCCTGTATAAATAATAGACATTTTTTCAAAACTCCTGAATTATTTTATAATTTCTATTCCCATATTATTTGTAGTGGAACGCCAGGCTCCAGTTCCGCCTCCTTGCCAGAAAGCGGATATTTCCGATGTCCCAACGAGTATTTAGTTACAAAAACCTTTAAGCTTCCATCGTGAAGAAAATGAACGACAAACCTGCCGGCATCGGACGAATTGTAACGAGGTACAGAGACAATTTTTTCCACTCGAATCGGCTTACCATTCTTTAATATATGCATAGATATCGTCGCTTTCATACCAGGCTTCCATACTGACGGAATTGAAAGGCAGCAAGTTTCCCCTCCCCCCCCTTCGCCAGGAGCCAGATAACCAGCCTCTACTGAAGTTCCATCTGCCAGTGTCACAATATAGCTTCCGACGCCGCTCTCAGTATGGTTATATGCAGTCAAACTCACGCTAGTTTTCATTGATTCCTTACTACAAGCTACATTTGAAAACAAAAGAAAGCCACATAAAAAAATGCAAGCAAATCGTTTCTCCAATAAATCCATAACAGCCTTTCAAAAATTTAAATAAATTATCGCAAAGAATATTCATATCAGAAAAATTATCTCCATATTATTTCCAGCGACACTCCCGGCTCCAACTCTGCCTCTTTTCCAGAAAGCGGATACTTTTGATGTCCCAACAAGTATTTGGTTACAGAAACCTTTAAACTTCCATCGTAAAGAAAATGAACGACAAATCTGTCGGCTTCGGAGGAATTGTAGCGAGGTATAGAGACTGTTTTCTCTACTCTGATCGGCTTACCATTTTTTAATATATGCATGGCAATAGTCGCATTCATGCCGGGTTTCCAGGTCGCTGGTATCGAGAGACAGCAAGTTTTCCCGCCGCCACCTTCCCCTGGCGCCAAATAACCGGCCTCAGCTGAAGAGCCATCATCAAGTGTCACGATATAGCTTCCAACCCCATTTTCGGTATGGTTATACGCAGCCAGATTCACGACAATCTTCATTGATTCCTTGCTACAAGCAATATTTGAAAATGATAGAAAAATACATAAAAAAATACAACCCAATTTATTTCCAAATAAATTCATCATGGCCTTTCAGGAATTTAAATAAATTCCACAAAGAACACTTACATAAAAAATTCTACTCCCATATTATTTCTAGTGGAACTCCAGGCTCCAATTCCGCCTCCTTGCCAGCAAGTGGATACTTTCGATGCCCCAACGAGTATTTTGTTACAAAAACCTTGTAACTGCCATCATGAAGAAAATGCACGACAAACATGCTGGCATCGGCGCGAGAATATTGCGGCACCGACACTGTTTTTTCTACGCGAATAGCCTTCCCATTTTTTACCGTATTCATGACTATTGATGCCTTCATGTCCGGTTTCCAAACTGATGGTATAGAAAGACAACAAGTTTGACCGCCCCCTCCTTCTCCGGGGTCGAGGTAGCCAGCCTCTGCTGACGAGCCATCTTGAAGTGTCACGATATAGCTTCCAACACCATGTTCGGTATGGTTATACGCAGTAAGACTCACAGCAGTTTTCATTGATTCTTTATTACAAGCCACAGTTGAGAATAAAAGAAAAATAGAAAAAATAGAAAAACTTAATCGATGTTTAAATGGAGTCATAAAAATAATTTTCAACAAATAAACAAAAGTAAATTTAATCAATCCCACAAGAACCTACCTCCATATTATTTCAAGCGGCACTCCATGTTTTAATTCAGCTTCTTTTCCAGAGAGTGGATATTTCTGATGCCCAAGTGAATATTTAGTTACAAATACTTTGTATCGTCCATCATGTAGGAAATGAACGACAAATCTACCAGCATCAGAGGCTATATAAGGTGGCACCGGCACTACTTTCTCCACTCTGACATCTTTTCCGTCTTTTATAGTGTCCATGATAACGGTGACTTCCATCCCCTTTTTCCATACAGCAGGGATCGAAAGACAACAAGTTTCACCTCCCCCCCCCTGACTTGGAGCAAGAAATCCAGCCTCAGTCCAGGAACCGTCCGCAAGCTTTACGACATAGCGACCAACTCCATTTTCAGTATGATTGTAGGCGGTGAGATTCACGCTAATTTTCATGTCTTCCTTACCACATGCCGTATTTGAAAATGCCATCAAGATATATAAAAATACATTGAGTAAATTTTTCGGCAATATTTTTTTTGTCATATGAACTCCTGAAATTCGCCGGCCAAATAAATTTTGAGATTCAAACTACATGAAATCAATTTCGAAATAAGTATCCCTTTGGCTCATACGCCTCCCATAGCGGCGGCCCCGCTTCCCAAACCGTCTGCGGCAAGGCTTGCAGTGCGTCATAAAAAGCGTCCAGCGATGCGGGTGGGTTTTTCATGAAGGCAATAAACAAGGGCTGTTCCATGGCCTTTCCCGAGGTATAGAGCGCCAGCAAGACATACTGCGTTTGCCGGTCGAGGTCATCGATCCCTGCATCGAGCGCGCGTTGCTGGTATTTCGCCACAAAGGCGTTCAGCACGCGTGGCGGCGTGTCATTGGTTTCATCGGTGATCACGCGCCGCAAATGGCTGACCAGGTTGGCGGTGTCGGCCGGTTTCAGCTTTGCATGCTTGACCGTGCTTGACGCCTGCGGTGCGGCCTTGGCCGCTGTCTGCGCCGCGACGTTGCCGCTGGCAAATGCCAAGGCCAAGCTCAGGCACAGTGCCAGCGCCGGCAGTTGGTCAAGCTTCATGCTGAATGCCCCATAAGGGTGCGCCGGCTTCCCATACGTCGTCAGACAAGGCTTGCATGGCTTCATAAAAACTTTCGATAGAGGTGGGTGGGTCTTGCATGAGTGCAATGAAATCGGGGTGTTCGATGCCGGCACCGGAGGTATACAGGGCCAGCAGCAGGTACTGCGTCTGGCGGTCCAGGTCGTCGATGCCAGCGGCCAGCGCGCGCTGCTGGTAGCGGGCGACGAATTCGTATAGCAGCCGGGGTGGGGTATCGTTGGTTTCGTCCGTGATCACCCGCCGTAAATGGCTGATCAGCGTATCGGCGTCGCCGGCATCGACCAGCATGCCGTATTGCGCATCGTCCAGGTGGATGAGCGGCGACTCCATGAGCGCAGCGTCCGGCGCAGCACCGGCGGTGTCGACATCCAGCAGGACCGCAACGTCGCCAAAACGGTTGATGTACTGCAAGTTCAACAGTCCAGCCACGAACTGCTCACGTTGTAGCGGTTCCAGGCAGGCCAGCCAGACCGGCAGGATGCGCGTGTCATACCAGCGCAGCATCATCTGTTGCTGGTCGCTCAGGCCGACGGCATGAAATTGGCGTAAATGCCGTGCCAGGTCGGGCAAGGGCCAGGGGCTTTCCATCCAGCTCAGGCAAGGCGCGCCATAACCGAGCTTTTCAGCCCAGTCGCAGACTTTTTCCAGCATGGCAGGCGCAAGACCGGACAGCGGTATCAACAGGGGCGCGATCTCCGGCAGGCTCGCTTCGTGGGTTTCCTCGAACAGCGACGCATACGGCACTTTCCAGCGTTGCAGCGTCAGGTGGCTGTTTTCGGCTTGCGCGCTGTCGAGCAGCAAATAAGGCAGGCGTTGCTGCTCAAGACGTGCCCGAACCCAGCCGTGCAATGCCGAAACGCTGTCGGGTCTCAACGCAGTACTCCCGCTGCGCCCTGTTGCATGGCACTCAAAATGCAGTTTTTGCAGGTGCTCGATGGCAATGGCGGCATCACATACGGTGCGCGCGTGGGCCCGATAAAACTTTTCTTGCCCGCAAACACGGTGATCTTGCCCGGGCATTGGATGGTGATATTGCCGCCCTCGATGGTGATATTGGCGCCGCCTGCCGTCGACAGGCGGATGCTTTTCGCCGCCGCCCAGTCGATATGCGCGTTGGCGCTGATGACGTTGACCTCTTCGCGCGCCTGCACGTTGAGCACGTCGCCCTGCGCCTGCACGTCGATGGCGCCCTGGGCGGCGATCAGTTGCACCCCGGCATCGCCCTCCCCGGCCTTGACGGCGCCGCCCAGCACGCCGATGGCCTGGCCCGCGTGCACGCGCAACTGGCCGCCAACGATGAACTGGGTATCCTGGCCGCTCATCATGGTGACGATTTCGCCGCTGGCCAGTTGCATGTCTTGCCCCGCGACAACGCCCAGTCCGGCCCTGGCGGCAATCGCGATGATGGCGTCTTTTGTGTGCGGTAACTGTTCGTGCATGCCGGCGACGCTGGCCAGCATCGCCTTGAGCGGCGCCGCCTGCTCGTCGAGCGCGCTGGCGTTTGGTGCGGTGACACCGATGTGGCTGGCGTAAGCCACCGTCTGGTGCGTCTTGGCGGCCTGGCTGAAGGTGTCGCCCAGCAGCACAGCCTGTTTCAACAATGCCATGCCGCCGGCGTTGTCGCCGGCCGGCTCGCGTTGCGCGGCGTCGTGCCTGAGCACATAGCTGCTCACCAGCAAACCAGCCTTGGCGCGCACCGCGCCATACGCATCGGTGCGCAACTCGGCGCCGGCGCCGCGCAAGCTACCGCGGTAATTGTCGGCGCCATGGATCAGATGCCCCAGGCTCAGTTCGCTGGCCGCATGGCTGCTTTTCAGCTGGATGCGTCCCTGCTGGTCGGTGTCGTCGAACAGCAACTGGTTGTAGCCGGCCGCGCTGCCCGCCTTGCCGAATTCCTTGCTGCGGATGCCCCATTGCGCTGCTCCGTTGCGATGCGCCGCGCTGGCCCCTGCGGCGCCATGCCACAGCGGACTGTTGCCGCCCGCCACATTCCCCTGGCCCGCTGCTGCGTGATCGTGTGCCGGCTGGAAAACGCCAGCGTCGTTTTGATCACGCGCAATGCCGCCCGGTGTCGGTTTGGTACCACCCTCGCCCTGGCCGTTGTACAGCGCGCCGATGATGACGGGCCGGTCAATATCGTTTTCCAGGAATTGCACCAGCACTTCCTGGCCGATGCGCGGCAGGAACTGGCTGCCCATGCCACCGCCGGCCGCGCGCTGCGCTACCCGCACCCAGCAGGTCGCGCCCGTTTCCTGCTGCCAGTGAAAGCGGATGCGCACCCGGCCCAGCTTGTCGCAATAGACTTCATCGGCGCCGCTGGCCACGTCGTTGCCATCGGCGCCCACGACGATGGCGCTCTGGCTGCCCAGGGCTGTCGGCGTGGCGTGCTGGCGCGCATCGTTGCCATCGTGCACCGGACGCCACGGGGTCGCTGCACTGATCATCTCGATGCAGTTGGCGTAACCGCTGGCTTGCGCCTGGGCAATCGCGGCAGCAAAGTCGGGAAACCCTGCGCCCCACTCTTGCACGGTTTCTTCCAGCAATTCCGGTATCGGCCCGAACAGTTCCGCCAGTCCTTCCAGCGCCGGCAGCGGCAGGTTGTTGACGCCGATGCTGGCCACGCGCAGCACGACATACTCGGGCGCGGCACCATCGGCTGGCTGCAATGGTCCCTGCGTGAGGGTAAAGCGCGTACCGGCGCGCAGGGTACGCACAGTCGAGCGCGCTTGCCACAGCTGGGCACGCGCCTCATGCGACTGCATCTGCAACTGGGCGTAGCGCTGTGCCTGGGCGGCGCTGGCGTACCAGTACTGACCCGGCGTATCGTAGCTTTCCAGCAGCGGAGCGTTCTTGCCGCCGAGAACCATATTCGTCGGCACGCTGGCCGCGACCGCCTTCTTGGCCTTGTAATCGTAGCTGAGCACGCTACTCAGCCCGACGTGCAGGCTGCGCCGCGCGCTCAAGGCTTGCACGCTGTCGCCCGGCTCGCCGACGCGCGCGCCATGAAAACGCAAGCCGCCCGACTGCGTGCTGCTGGCGTCCTCGGGCGTAGCGCAAGCCTGGCTGCTGTCGGCAAAGACAATCAGGGTCTGATCGTCAAACCGCCAGGCCAGCCCTTCTTCCGTCAGCAGGCGGCGCACGAAATCGAAATCCGATTCACGGTACTGGCAGCAATAGCTGCGCTCGCCCGCTTCCTGCATGAACGATGTGACCTCATCGCTCCAGCGCCACAGCGCGCGCGGCGCATACGCCTGCAATACCTCGTCGACGATGGCCGTCACGCTCCGATCTTGCCAGACGCGGCTGTTACGCACTTGCGTCAGCAGCCACAGCCACGGCGTGATGCGCAGGCGGTAGCGCGCCAGTCCGCCATTGCTGCCCAGCATGGCGGCGGCGCTGATGTAGCCGGAAAACTGCGTGCGCGTGCCGTCGGCCAGGCTGATCTGCAAGGTGGCGGGCTGGCCCAGCAGGGACGCCAGCGCAACATGGGCGCTGGTGGACAAGGCAATGATGTCGCGCGCGCCGATCGCCTGCAGTTGCTCGTCGGCGGCAAAGGCTTCGACGAGCAGGCGGCTGTCCGCGTCCTCGCCGATGGTCAGTTCGTACAGCCGCGTGGCGCTCGTGAAAACAGCTAGCTCGTCAGCAATCTTGTCGGTTGAAGTGGATGACATGCAGTTCCCGTCAGTCGTTTACCACGCTTTGCATATTTAGCAATTATTGTAGCGAGGAATGTATATCGCAGGAGCGCGATTGAAACCAGGTGAACAGACCGCCCCGTGCTGTCCGTGCTGTAGCGGGCAAATTGCATCTGCCACCCATCCTTTTTCACGCACCATGGCTGCAGCGCTTACTTGATGGTGTACTTGAACTGCCCTTGCTTGCTGGCGCTGACCTTGATTTTCGTGATGGCTGCGCCTTCGGCCATTTTTGCCAGCACAGACTCGGCGATCTCGGGTAGTACGGTGCCATTGAGGATATTGTCAACATTGCGCGCGCCCGAATCGACTTCGGTGCAGCGCGCCAGTACGGCGTCGACCAGCGCTTCGTCGTGGCTGAATTCGGCTTTGTGATTGGCTGCGATGCGCTGGGCAATCTTGCCCAGTTTCAGGCCGATGATATTGACCAGCACATCGTCCGAGATTGGATAGAACGGAATCACTTTCAAGCGCCCCAGGAAGGCTGGCTTGAAGGTCTTCACCAGTTGCGGGCGGATCTTTTCCTCCAGCTGCTCCGGCGTTGGCAGGTCTGGCGCCGCCACATTCAGGCAGGCCTGCATCAGGATGCTCGATCCGACGTTCGAGGTCAGGATGATGATGGTGTTTTTAAAGTCAATCTCGCGCCCTTCGGCATCCTCCATCACGCCCTTGTCGAAGACCTGGAAGAACAGTTCGAGCACGTCAGGGTGGGCTTTTTCCACTTCGTCGAGCAGCACCACGCTGTACGGGTTGCGCCGCACCGCCTCGGTCAGCACGCCGCCTTCGCCGTAGCCGACATAGCCGGGCGGCGAACCTTTCAGGCCCGACACGCTGTGCGCTTCCTGGTATTCGCTCATGTTGATGGTGATCAGCTTGCGTTCGCCGCCATACAGCACGTCGGCCAGCACCAGCGCCGTTTCCGTCTTGCCCACGCCGGACGGGCCGACGAACAGGAACACGCCCTTCGGCTTGTTCGGATCGTCCAGGTTGGCGCGCGAGGTGCGCACGCGCTGCGCCACCGCCTCGATCGCATGCGACTGGCCCAGCACACGCTCTTCCAGCATGTCCTTCAGTTTCAATACTGTGCGGATTTCATCCTTGACCATCTTGCCGAGCGGGATGCCGGTCCAGCCAGCGACGATTTCCGCCACCACGTGGCCGTCGACCTGCACCGGCACCATCGGCGTTTCGCCCTGCAGTGCGCGCAAGTCCTTGAGCAAGGCCTGCAGGTCGCCCGCCTGGCTGGCGTCCGGTTTCGCACCGGCGCTTTCCAGGTCCTGGCGGGCCGCCTTGACCTTCCCGGTCAAGGTCTTTTCGTTTTCCCAGCGCGCGGCCAGTACCGCATGCTCGCCGGTAGCGGTGCTGCGCTGCCCGCGCAAGTCTTTCAGGCGCACCGGGTGGTTCCCGCCGCTCTTTTCCTCGCGTTCGAGCGTCGCGACTTCGGCGTCGATGCGGTCGAGCTTTTTAACCAGGTTTTCCAGCAGGGCCGGCGTCGCGTTCTGGCCCAGCGCCACCTTGGCGCAGGCGGTATCGAGCACGCTGATGGCCTTGTCGGGCAGCTGGCGCCCTGAGATGTACCGGTGCGACAAGCGTACCGCTTCGGTGATGGCTTCGTCATAGATGCGCACATTGAAATGCTTTTCCATCAGCGGCGCCATGCCGCGCAACATGGCGCAGGCCAGTTCCTCGCTCGGCTCCTCGATCTTGACGACCTGGAAGCGGCGCGCCAGCGCGGCGTCCTTTTCAAAATATTTCTTGTATTCGCCCCAGGTGGTGGCGGCAATCGTGCGCAGCTCGCCGCGCGCCAAGGCCGGCTTGAGCAGGTTGGCCGCGTCGTTCTGGCCGGCCGTGCCGCCGGCGCCGATCATGGTGTGCGCTTCGTCGATGAACAGAATGATGGCGTGCGGGCTTTTCTTGACTTCATCGATGACGTTTTTCAGGCGGTTCTCGAACTCGCCCTTGACGCTGGCGCCGGCCTGCAGCAGGCCCATGTCCAGCGTATGGATCTCGACGCCCTTCAGCACATCGGGCACGTCGTCCTGCGCGATGCGCAGGGCCAGTCCTTCGACCACGGCCGTCTTGCCCACGCCCGCCTCGCCCGTCAGGATCGGGTTGTTCTGGCGGCGGCGCATCAGGATATCGATCGCCTGGCGAATCTCGGCATCGCGCCCGATCACCGGGTCGACCTTGCCGTCGCGCGCGCGCGCCGTCAGGTTGGTGGTGAACTGGTCCAACGCCGGGGTTTTCGATGCGGCCCCGCGCCCTTCGAGTTCGCCGACCGGATCGCCGCCCTCCCCGGCCTCGCCATCGGAAGCAGAGGCGCCTGCCGCCTCTTGCGAGCCTTGCGTGATCTTGTCGAGGTTGTGCTTCAGGTCGTCGAGCTTGAATTTGTTGAACAGTTTCGAGCCGCGGTAAGCCAGCTGCGCCAGCTCTGGGTCGGTCAGCAACGCCTGCAGCAGATGGGCGCTGCGGATGCTGGCCTGGCGACCGGCCTGCACGTCGAGCGACGCGATCAGCCAGGCGTTTTCGAACAACTTCGGCAGCCTGGGCGAAAACACGGGCGTGCGCGCATTGCCGGTCTGCAGGCGCGCCACTTCGGCCTGCAGGTCCGCTTCGAGCATGCTGACGCTGATGCCGCTGTGGCGGGCGATCAGCGCAAAGTCGCTGGCCGGTTGTTCCAGCAGGGCCAGGAACAGATGTTCCAGGTCGACCTCGTATTGTCCGAGGCCGACGCAGATGCCAGCGGCGCGGGTGGCGGCGGTGCGGCTGGTGTCATTGAGCTTGCTGATCAGCGACTTGAGGTTGATGCTCATGGGGCAAAGGTCCTTGTGTGGAAACGGATAAAAAAGAGAATATGGCTCATGCCAGCGTATGCAGTTCGTAACGCACGTCGCCACGGTCTTGCGCGGCGCCGGCGGTGATCAGGAAACTGTCCCAGCCCAGCCGCCCGCCGCTGCGCGGCTGCTCCAGCGTGACGCCATGCACATCGTCGGCGCGCAACACCAGTTGCACTTCGTATTCGAGGCACAGGCCGGTAAACATGGTAAGCATTTTTTCCAGCGCGCGCGCCGCCGCGCCGCCCGGCAGAAAGGCGTCGAAATGGACACGCGCCAGCGGGCCGACCACCAGCCGCATGCGCAAATCGCGCTGCCAGACGCGGGCGCCGACCAGCGCGGTCGAGCCCAGCATGGCGTTCATGCCGCCCAGGCTGCTTTGCTGCTCGCGCGGCACGTCGTACCAGCAGCCGACAAACTGGGTCACCTTGATGGCTAGGCCAAAATACGCGGACAAGACCTGGCCGATCGCCACCGCGGAGGGTGGCCGGTGCCGCATGGCGGCGGCAAAATAGCCTACCGACTCGTCAAGGACGCCATCGCCATCGCCGTACAGGCGCCGGCGCAGCGACTCGTTGCCCAGGCCCGCCAGCGACAGCAGCAGCGGCAAGAACTTGTCTTTGCCATCGAGTTGGTATTTGAGCTCCAGCCGGTACTTGCGCCACGCTTCGTAGAACAGCGCCAACGCGCGGCTGGAAAAAGTGTCGAGAAAGGCGCGCGGTCCTTCGTCCTTTTCGTAAAGCTGGTGCGCGGCGATGCGTTCGGTGTAATGGGCCGGCAGCGCGCCGGCCACGCCGAGAAAGCCCATGAAGGCCGGCGTGATACGGACGTATTTGAGTTCGCCATGCCGCACGGCCTCACCCAGCGCACGCATGTCGGCCGCCAACGCGCCCAGCGCGCACGGTTCGGCCTGCACTGCTTCGAGCTGGCTGGGCGCAAAATTGAGCGACACCGAATTTTGAAAGCGCAGGAAGTTGGCCACCGCGCCCTCGCGCACCATGCCGTTGCGAACCAGCCAGAGTTCGAGCATGCGTACCGCCTGGAAGTATTGGAAGCGGTAAGGCTCGGCGAACAGGCGCTCGATTACACTAGGCTCAAATCGCCGCTGCGTGGTTTGCATCGCAACAACTCCTCTCCCGATTTTTTCGACAGCACCACCAGTTGCGTGAAACTGTTGGCATGCACGTACAGGCCGAGAAAACACTCGACGATATGGGCAAACGCATTAATGCCGCTGCCGACGAAGGCTTCCTCATCGAGTGTCAGCCGCACTTCGAGGCCGCGTACCAGGCAGGCGAAGGGATTGCCGGGCAGCCAGGCGTTAGCCGCCTTGTGGTCGATCGCCGCAATGCCGCTGATCTGCCGTTGCGAGGTTGCCGATCGGGGCAAGTCATACAGGGTCAACATTTCCTGGAACGCTTCCAGGCCGCTGCCCGACAGCGACAAATGGTTCAGCGACAGGTGCGAGATCAGACGCCAGTGCGCGCCGCGGCCCCGCTCAAAACGCTGCGACTCGGTCGGCTTGCGCAGGAAGTTGATGCTGCGCACGCTTGATCCGCCTTCCAGAAACAGGTCGCCGCCGCGCAGGCCATAGGTAAGTTGCGCCGGCAGGTCGCGGTTGGTACAGCTCAGTTCCAGGCTCAGGGTATCGGTTTCAATCGCTGCCGGATCGAAATCGATGTCGACGATGGAAATCTCGGTCTCGTAGCCGGGGCTTTTTTCGCTGATTGCGTCATCGCGCCGCATCACCCAGTAATGGCCATCCTTGGCGGGCATCTGGCCGTGGCGCAGCGAATAGAACGGGCGAAATTCGGTGATCGACTCCCCTTGCGGCGTCTGGCGCACCAGCTTGACCGACTCGATGGCATGCACCTCGAAGGCATAGGCGCGGCGCGCATCGGCCAGCACCGGATAGCTGGCAGCCGTATGCGTAAGCCGGATCGGCTCGCCGCGCTGGCGGAACAGGTTGACCACCGGCGTACAGCCCAGCAGCAGGTTATTGGTCGACATGGTGCCCAGCATGCGCGCCGTATTCGAATCGGTGCGCAAGCCGGCCAGGGCCAGGTGCAGCGTGATGCGCCGGCAACCGGACGGCAGCGGTGCACACAGCGCGGCCAGGTCGATGTCGAAAAAATTGAATTTTTCGGGAAAGCAGAAGTATTCGGTCAGCAGCCGGTAGGCAGGATGCGAACGGGCCGAAAACGGGATCAGCGCATCGTCCTCGGCGTAACCGGCGGTGCTGACAGGGATCTGCGCCAGCGCGCTCCAGCGGCCGCTGTCGTCCGCTTCCACATAGGCTTTCACCGTACGCATGAACAGCGCGTCGCGCAGCGCCGCGCAAAACGAGGGCTCGCCGTCGATGAACACGCGCAGCTTCGCCACGCCCAGTTGCGCCAGACTGATCTGATCGGCGGTCGCTTCGATGACGATGCTGACGCTGGAGGTGGCGTTTGGCGGCAGTTGCACTTGCTCGGGCGCGTCGATGATGGCGGCAAACGCCGCATGCGTCAGCGCCAGCGGCGCCACGGTGACCGGATAAGCTGTGCGGAAGGTGCACGCGATGCCCTTGACGGGGCGTGTCGTCAGTTCCGTGCCGCGCGCTATCTCTGTGGCCGCCGTCAGTTGCGCCGCCGCGCCGCTGTAGTCGAGGCGCGCGATCGAGCACGAAGGAAACGGCCGCAGGTAATGCGGATACAGTACCTCGAACAACGCCTCGGTGAATTCCGGGTAATCGTCATCGAGACGTTTCGAGATGCGCGAATTGAGCAGCGCGAAGGATTGGATCATGCGCTCGATATGCGGGTCTTCGCAGACTTCGCCGCCGATCAGCAGTCGTCCCGCAATCTTGGGGTAGCGTTCGGAAAACTCGCGCGAATAGCGGCGCAGGAAACCCAGTTCACGTTCGTAATACGGCAATAAGTCTTCCAAGTTCAGGCTCCTTGCGCAGTACGGCGCGCCTTGCTGATCGTGTAATGCAGGCTTGACGGCTGCAGGATGGCGTCGAAGTTGACGGGTTCCTGGGCCGAGTGCACCACCAATAGCGCGGTGATGGCGAAATTGAGGCGGTTAATTGAGCCTTCCTGGATTTCCAGCGAAGCGCGCACGCTGCGCAGGCGAGGCTCATGGCGCGCGATGGCCTTTTCCAGGCACTGGCAGATATACGCGCGGTCATCGGAACTCGACAAGCTCAGGCCGGCGAAATCATTGAGGCCATAGGTGACAATCGAGCGGCCGCATTCGGGAAATTTTTTCAGCAGCGCTTCCGGTATCACGGTGCGCGTGTTGAGCAGCGCCTCCAGGTCGCTCGCCACGGTGTCTTTCAAATCTTCCATTGACAGGCGTGAGACGGTGCTACTGGAAGCGCCTTGGACAGGCGTGTCCATCAGGCGGTCGAACAATCCCGGCGTAAAACCCTTCATCGGTATCCTGTCGTTGGCAGTAGGAAGGAACAAAAGGGCGGCCAACGGCGGCCCTTTGATTCAGGAGAATCAGTCACGCAGGCACAAGCCGGAGTCACCGTCGGCGGCTAGCCGGAGCGGCTTCATCCGGCAAGGACCGTTGTCGATCAAATTGTCTTGTTGGCCGACAGATCCCAACCGCCAGAGGTATTGCCGCCGGAGCCACCACCGACTTTTTGCTGCGTGTATTTCCACTTGACCTTGGAATACTTGATCGACACGTTTTCGCCGAGGATGTCGCCAGCGGCGACGGAAGGCGCCACGCTGCTGATCAGTACGTTTTCCAGCTCGATCTCGAAGTACTTGATGCGCTCGCCCTGGCCGTCAGCGCGCAGGAACTCGAACTTGGCTTTCGGGATCGTTTTACCGGACGAGCAATTTTGCAGCAGCAGCGGCGTGGCGAGGTCGGCCAGCTTGGCGACCACGATATCCTTGTGCTCGGTACGCTCGGCCGTATGGCCGCCGCCGGTCGAGGCGGTGGCGGACTTCGGTTGCAGCACTTCCCATTGGACAGACTTGCATTCGATCCAATCTTTGTGGGAGGTGTCGGTGGATTCGCCTTTGATACCATCAATTTGCAAGTAAACGTCGATTGCCATGTCATTCCTTTCGGTTGTTGATGAAAAAATCAGGATTTGGTCGATTGCGGCAGCTCCGCGACCAAACGGAGTGAAACGGACAACTCATCGAGCTGAAAATGGGGACGCAAGAAGGAAATGGCGCGGTAGACACCCGGCCGGCCCGGCACTTCCGACACCTGCACCGATGCTTCGCGCAGCGGAAACTGGGCCTTCTGCTCCTGGCTGGCGTTATCGTCGAGTAGCACGTATTGCATCAGCCAGCGGTTGAGGAAATCTTCGACGTTGGACGCGGCGGCAAAGCTGCCGATCTTGTCGCGCATCATCGCCTTCATGTAATGGGCGATGCGCGAGACGGCAAATATGTATTGCAGCTGTGACGACAGCACCGCATTGGCATTGGCAGAATCGGTGTTGTATTTCTTTGCCTTCTGCGCCGACTGGGCGCCGAAGAACGCCGCGTAATCGGTGTTTTTGCAATGCACCAGCGAAATGAAACCCAGGTCGCTCAGCTCCTTTTCGCGCCGGTCGGTAATGGCGATCT
The DNA here is from genome assembly GCF_051380895.1 of Janthinobacterium breve. Classification (NCBI taxonomy): domain Bacteria; kingdom Pseudomonadati; phylum Pseudomonadota; class Betaproteobacteria; order Burkholderiales; family Oxalobacteraceae; genus Janthinobacterium; species Janthinobacterium breve. The sequence goes on from NZ_JBNYXY010000007.1 coordinate 338,056, forward strand.
CGGTCGGGCATTTCAACGCCACTTCGCCTTCATCGGTCTTGAAAGTATGGGTCGGCAAGTCTTCTACCAGGCCGCCGCCTTCCACGCCGCGGATCGCCGCGCACCAACCGTAGTCGTCGAAGGCCGCCGTCAGTCTGGCGCCGAAGGCATAGGCGGCATTGCACCACAGGTATTTCTGGTGGTCCGTGCCGTCGACATCCTCGACGAAATTGAAGCCGTCGACAGTGGCGCCATCGGCCGGATTAAACGGTAGCCGCCCCAGGTAGCGCGGCAGCGTGAGGCCGACGTAGCGCGCATCTTCCGATTCGCGGAACGACTTCCACTTCGCGTACTCGACCGTGTCGAACACCTTGGCCAGGTCGCGTGGCTTGCCGAGGTCGGCATAGCTTTCGAGGCCGAACAGCTCGGGCGAGGCGGCCGAAATAAAGGGCGCGTGGGCGGCAGCGGCCACATGCGACATCTGTTCGAGGAAATACATGTCTTCCGGCTGGCGCGTAAATTCGAAATCGCCCAGCAGTGCGCCGAACGGAGCGCCGCCGAAAGTGCCGAACTCTTCTTCATACACTTTCTTGAACATGGTCGACTGGTCGAACTCCAGCGCACTCTGGAAATCGCGCACCAGCTCGCGCTTGGTGGCGTTGAGCAGCTTGATCTTCAGGTTGGTGCCGGTGGGCGTGTTGTCAACCAGGTGATGCAGACCGGTCCAGCTGCTTTCCAGCTTCTGGAATTCGGGCGCATGCATGATGACGCTGAGCTGGCGCGAAATGAGCCTGTCCAGCTCGGCAACGCGCGCATCGATAGTGGCCGCCAGATTGTCCGACACCACCACGGTGCCTTCCATTACCTGGCTGACCAGTTCTGAAATCAGGTCCTTGGCGCGTGCATGCTCGACGCTGGATTTGGCAACCTTGCTTTGTTCGACGATCTGGTCGAGCAAGCCGATATCGGTGGTCGCGGCGGCGCCGGACGCGGGGGTCAGTTGAGCGGACATGGGATCAGTCTTTCTTGGCGGTGGATTGCTGTTCCAGCTGGGCCAGCTTTTCCGTGCTGTTGAGCACATCGTTGAGGATATCTTCCAGTTTGTCGTTGCCGGCCAGCTTGTTGCGCAGGTCGGCCAACTTGGTGCGCGCATCGAGCAGACGGCGCAGCGGCGCCACCTGTTCCACCACCGCCTCGGGGCGGAAGTCGTTGAGCGACTTGAAGCGCAGGTCGACGCGCATCTGGCCGCCTTCATTGCTAAGCTCGTTGGCTACGCCAAACGCGGCGCGCGGCTCGACACCCTTGAGCACCTCGTCGAAATTGTCGCGGTCAATGCCGATGAACTTGCGGTCCTTCAGCCGTTTTTGCTCAACTTCGGAATTGCCGCCGAAGTCGCCCACGACGCCCATCACGAAGGGCAATTCCTTGTTTTCAATCGCATCGCCGATTTCCACGTCATACGTCATCTGCACGCGTGGCGGCCGGACCTTTTGCAGGCGTTTTTGAACACTTTCTTTTTTTGACATGACACATCCCTTCACGAGTAATCGGCGGCATCCGCGATGCCCCTGGTAGATTGCCTTACTGCCTCAGTTTCACTTCAAGCCATCGAAGGGATTGGCACTACTGTCGGCAGTCTTGCTCTGTCCCTTGCGCTGCGAACGCACTGGCGGCTTGTCGCCGCGCGCCTGCGCTGCGGCCGGCGTTGGTACCAGCACGGTTTCGCCCAGGCTTTCGCGCAACAGTTTGGCCAGATCCTGCGATTCGGTGCGCAGCGAGCCGGACAGGTTGTTCTGACGACTCAGATCGGCCAATGCACGTGTCGACAGGCGCAGTCCGCTGATCGCAATGACGCTGTTGGCCAGCTTGTCGGCGGGGTCGCGCACCAACACTTCCTGGGCATTGATGATGGCGTCGCCGTACTGGCCCGCCTCATAGCGGGTCTGGGCCATGCGGACCCATGGATTCTTATCGGCTGGAAATTCGACAGCGGCTTGTTTCCACAAACCCATGGCCGCTTCATTGTTGCCCGAACTGGCAGCCTGGGTCGCCTTTGCCATCAGCTCGTCGAGCGAGGGCGGCGGCGGCGCCGTCTTGACCGCAGGTGCGGTGCTACAGGCACTGAGCGTCAATGCGCAGGCAACCGCGGCAAAAAAATGGAATGTGAATTGGCGAGACATGGTCTGATTTCCCTCAAAAAAAAATAACGCGGTCATTAAAGAAACTTGCAATTTATAGTTGCCAAATTCTTATTTTTGCGAGACTAACACGGATTTAATATTGACTCCGTTCAATAGAAAATACGCGAAAACTCACATTTCAATCGACCGCAAAGGCAGGCGTCATGCGGGAAACGTACCGTACGCACCTTTCTTCCAGATAATGTTAATGTTGTTGCAGTTGCGAAAAAAGCACATAATTTCTTATTGCAAAGATTGAATGATCGGCCGCTCCGGCAAGTCGCCGATCGCGCTTCAAAAGAGCCCGGGAGCGACAGCGTTCTCCGCGCTTTTACTTCCTCGGAAAAAAGGGCAATCGATGAGTATTACAAGCAAATTGTTATGGGGTGAAGGCCTGTTTCTGCGCCCCCAGCACTTCCAGCAGCAAGACCAGTACCATGAACATCGCCTGCACGAAAGCATCAAGGCGCTGCATCCCTACGCCTGGGGTGTCAACCACGTGCAGATCGACCGCGATGCGCTGAGCAATAACACGCTGCGGCTGCTGGAACTGTCGCTGGTATTCCAGGACGGCGAAATCTACAACGCTCCCGGCGCCGATGAGTTGCCCGAGGCCCTGGACCTGAGCAAACTGCTGCAATCACAGCAAACCGTCACTTTTTATGCAGCCCTGCCCGCCTTCAAGCATTTCGGCGGCAACTTTGCCGCGCCGGACCAACCCAGCAGCGCAGCGCGCTACGGTCAAGCCAATCTGGAAACGCCCGACCTGTACACCCATGCAGCGCAGGCCGAACTGGTCTACTTGCAAAAATCGCTGCGGCTGGTGGCCGAATCGGAACCGCGCGATTCGTATGTGAATTTCCCCCTGCTGCGCCTGCGGCGCCTGTCGACCGGCGGCTTCGAGCCCGACCCGTCGTTCGTGCCGCCGACCCTGTCGATCCGCAGCGCGCCGCTGCTGTTCCTGCAACTGCGCCGCCTGATCGATGCGCTGCAGGCCAAGGTGAACGCCCTGTACGGCCACCACCGCGAGCCGAGCAAGAATGTGATCGAATTTCGTTCCGGCGACATGTCTTCGTTCTGGCTGCTGCATACGGCTAGTTCGGCGTTCGCCTCGCTCAGTCATTATTTCCATCATCCGGCGCTGCACCCGGAGCGCCTGTACGAAGCGCTGCTGGCGCTGGCCGGCGCGCTGATGACGTTTTCGAAAACCCATGCGCTGGCCGACCTGCCGGCCTATCAGCACCTCGATCCCGGACCATCATTCGCGCGTCTGCACGCGATCATCCGCGAACTGCTCGACACGGTGATCTCTTCAAAATATTTCGCCATTGCATTGACCGAAGTCAAGCCGTCGTACCATCACGGCAAGCTCGATTCAGGCAAGATCGACGACAAGACCGCGTTTTACCTGGGTGTCTCGGCCGACATGCCGGGCGTAGAACTGGTGGGCGTGGTGCCGCTACGCTTCAAGATCGGCGCGCCGGACGATGTGGAAAAATTCGTGCTGTCGGCCCTGCCCGGCGTACGCCTGCAGCACACGCCGCAGGTGCCGGCCGCCGTGCCGGTGCGGCCCGATACGTATTACTTCACCATCGAAGCGAAGGGCCAGATGTACGACCGCATGCTGCAAGCCCAGTCGATTTCGATCTACGTTCCCTCCGGCATGCGGGATATGAAACTTGAACTTGTCGCCATCACTTCCTGAAGATAAACGATGAATGCAAACGCCCCCTCCCTGATGTCCGGCGGCTCCGCCGCTTACGCATCGAGCGTACCGGCCGGCCCGGGTACCGAACACACGCTGACAGACCTGATGTACGACGGTTTCTATGCGCTGTTCATGCTGAAAAATGGCAGCGGCCCGCAAGACAATGCCGACTTCATCAAAAAGATGACGCAGTTTCTCGACGAGTTCGGGCACGCGGCAAAAAAACATGCTGCCTCGGCCGATGATATCGATGCCGCCAAATATGCATTTTGCGCGGCTGTAGACGAAATTATCCTGCGCTCGCCGTATGCCATCCGCGACGACTGGGCGCGCCGCCCGCTGCAGCTGGTGCTGTTCGGCGACCAGCTGGCCGGCGAGAACTTCTTCATCCGTCTCGAAGCGCTGCGCGCGCGCGGCAGCGCGCACCTGCAGGCGCTGGAAGTGTTCCACATGTGCCTGCTGCTCGGTTTCCAGGGGCGATACATCCTCGAAGGCTCGGAGAAACTGGCCTACCTGACGGCCCGCCTGGGTGACGAGATCGCCCAGATGAAGGGCAAGAAAGCCGGCTTTGCGCCACATGCGGAACGCCCCGACCAGATTGCGCACAAGTTGCGCAACGACGTGCCGCTGTGGGTGCTGTGCTCGGTCTTCGCGCTGATCTGTGCACTGGGCTACCTGGGACTGCGCACCATGCTGGCCAAAAACACCGAACAGCAGATGAACGCCTACAGCGATATCGTCAAGCTGGCGCCGCGCACGGCCAACCTGACCATCACGTTGCCTTAATGAGCGGCCTGGCAACGACTGAAGCTGCCCCGGGGCTGTTCGGCACTGGCCTGTCCCAGCATGCGCGGCTGGTCACGCTGGCCACGGCGCAGGCATCGAACCTGCCCGAATCACTGATGGCCGAGCGGATGACGGGCCGCGAGGCGGTCAACGAGCTGTTTCGCTTCGAGGTCGATGCCTTGAGCACGGCGGCGGGCCTGGACCTTGCCAACTTTCTAGGGGAAGAAATCACGCTCAAGCTGCTGCAGCCCGACGGCAGCTGGCGCGCCTGGCACGGACTGTGCACCGACTGCGGCTTTGCCGGCGCCGACGGCGGCGTGGCGCGCTACCGGCTGCGCCTAGAGCCTGCCCTGGCCCTGTTGGGATTGCGCCGCGACAGCTATATCTTCCAGGACAAGAACGCGCGCGACCTCATCACGGAGCTGCTCGGCGACTATCCGCAGGTCCGTTTCGAATTCGATGTCAGCCAGGAACTGGCGCCACGCCCCGTCTGGACCCAATACCGCGAAAGCGACCTGGCCTTTCTGACCCGCATACTCGCCTTCGAAGGCCTGAGCTGGCGCTTCGAGCACGAGCAGGAGGATGGCGCGGCGCAAGAAGGCGAACAACAGAACGCACAGCAGGCCAAGCACAAGCTGGTGATTTTCGATAGTAAGGCAGTTGCGCCGGCGACGCCGGGCGTGGCTGGCCTGCGCTTTCACGGCGTGCGCGCCAGCGATACCGATGACGCCATCGACAGCTTCAGCGCGCGGCGCCAGGTGCGGCCCAACGCGGTCGGCATCAGCAGCTGGGACCCGCAGCAACTGGCGGCGCCGGCCGCCGAACACAGCTCGAGCCTGCAGGCGGGCGAACTGCCGCCCCTGCCTCTGTACGACGGCTCCGGCGAACGGCGCTATGCCGACAGTACGGCGGCCGATCCGCACGGCCTGCGCATGTTGCAGGCTCTGGAACTGGAGAACAAGCAATTCACGGGCGGTGGCGCGGTACGGCGCATGGCGGCCGGCCACGCTTTTAACTTGCTGCAGCACGAACATTATGCCGATGGCGCCAACCAGTTCACCGTGCTATGGATCGAGCACGAGGCACGCAACAATCTGGGGCCGGCCGGCGGCGCAGTGACAACGCTACTGTCGAAACTGTCGACAGTAGCCAGCCTGAGCGACGTCGCCAGCCTGCTCGATGGCCAGCTCGAGGCCGGCACCTACCGCAATACCTTTGCTTGCGCGCGTACCAGCGTGGCCATCGTGCCGCGTGCCACCGCCGCGCGCCAGGCCAGCAGCGCGCTGGGGCCGCAAACGGCGCTGGTGGTCGGCCTGCCCGACAGCGTGGCGACCACCGGGCGCGATCATCAGGTACGCATCCAGTTCGCCTGGCAACGGGGCGGTGCCGCCAATCCGGGCGGCATGGCGCACAACACGGATCAACAGGGCAACGCGCCCGGCAACGAAACGTCCGGTACCTGGGTGCGCGTTGCCGAAGCATTGGCCGGCCCGAACTGGGGCTCGCAGTTTACGCCGCGCATCGGCACCGAAGTGCTGGTCGACTTCATCGAAGGCGACATGGACAGTCCGCTGGTAGTGGCCCAGCTCTATACCGGCAGCGACGCGCCGCCCTATGCGGCCGGCGTCGGTTCGGACGTCAATCACGCCGGTGTCATTTCCGGCATCCACAGCCACAATTTCGATGGCGGCGGCTATAACCAGTGGGTGATCGACGACACGCCGGGCCAGTTGCGCACCCGCCTGGCGACGAGCAGCGCGGCTACGCAGCTGAACCTCGGCTACCTGGTACAGCAAGGCGTGGGCACGGCCCAGCGCGGCAGTTACCGCGGCAGCGGCTTCGAATTGCGCACCGACGCATGGACCGTGCTGCGCGGCGGCGAAGGCGTGCTCATCTCTACCACCGCCCGCGCACAGACTGGCGCGGGCGTTGCATCCACCCAGCTCGACACCACGGAAGCGTTGGCCCAACTGAAAGGCGCGGCCGAACTGAACAAGTCGTTGGCCGAGGCAGCGCAGCAACAAACCGCCCTGTTCAGCCAGGACGCCAAACAGGCCCAGCTGGACCTGATCAAGCAGATCGATCCCCAGCAGGATGGCAAATACCGGGCCAGTCTGGGCGGGCAGGAGGCACTTAAGGCCAGCGCAGGCGAGCGCAAGCTGGCCGCCGACCAGCCGGTGGAAAAATTCGGCCAGCCGCTGGTACTGATGGAGGCGCCTGCCAGCATCAACTGGGCCACGCCAGGCTCGACCGTGTTGTTTGCCGCCCAGCAGCTGCAATGGACGACGCAATCGGACTTGCACATGACGGCCGGCCACACCTATTCATCCGTATCGGCCTATGCACATGGGCTGTTTACCCACACCGGCGGCATCCAGGCGATTGCCGCCAATGGTCCGGTATCGCTGCAGGCACATACGGGGCAACTGGAAATCCTGGCCGACAAGGCCATTACCGTGATCTCGGTCAACGACAGCATCGACATCAAGGCCAATCAGAAAATCACGCTGCAGGCCGGGCAATCGTCGATCACGCTTGAAGGCGGCAATATCACGTTTACATGTCCCGGCAACTTCACGGTCAAGGGCGGCCAGCATGTGTTCAACGGCGGCGCCAGCGCGGCCGGCATGCTGCCAGCGCTGCCGGACACGCGTATCAAGCTGTTCGACGAAGGCTTTGTGCTGCGCGACCGCGACACGGGCGAACCGATGCCGCGCCAGCCCTACCGCATCAAGCGCGAAGATGGCAGCTATGAGAGCGGCATGACCGACGAAAAGGGCTTGACGCATGTGATTGCAGCAGCCGCCGCCGAGGCGCTGGTGATCGAGCTGCTGAAAACTGTGGGCGGCCAGGGTTCGGCACCGGCACCGGCATCCGCCCCCTCTTCAGCGCCGGCTCCGGTACCAGGTTCGCCAGGGCAGCCGGCAGCCAGGGCCAGCACCCCACCGGAACCGAAATACAAGCCGGCAGGCGACTCCAACACCACGCCGGTGGACAACAAGCGCCGCAAGGAAGTGCTGGTCAAGCTACCGGCCTGCTGGATCGCGGACTACGAAAAGGAAATCGCCGGTCCCTCTTACGGCCGCTATGCGCAGCCTTTCCAGCACGACGGTACGCCGCACAAATACAAGGACAAGATCTGGTTCAAGCTGTACGTGCCGGCAAAATCGGACCGTCCGGTGGTGGTGGAAGTGCGTTTCAAGGCCATCACGGTACTGGACGCAGCAGGACAGGCGCTGGAAGAGAGCGACAAGGGCACAGAATCGGCGGCGCTGCGCGTCAAGCAGCGCGCCAACGTGGTGGCGTTGGCGCAGAAAAACGCGACGGCCGGCATCGAAGGCAACTGGAACAACAAGTTCCGGCTTGAAATCAATGATCCGCAATGCGGACAAAAAGTGTTGCCCGTGGTTTTCCGCGTCCTATGGGTCGACGATAAGCAGCACTACACGCTGCAGATCCACAAGCGCTATGACCGCGAAAACGTTACCGGCGACGTGATGAACGTGTCGCTGGCAACGGAACTGACCACATATGCGCATGAATTCGGGCATTGCGTCGGCATGCCCGACGAATACTCGTACACGGAGTTCGAAGAAACTGTACGCTATTTCAAGCCGGACGGCACGCTCGACGAGCCCATCGTTTGCCACGTCAACGGCACCTCGCCGCAAGACCTGACGCAATCGATCATGTCGTATGCGGAAGGCGCGCGGATCCTGAAACGCCACGGCTGGAATATCGCGATTGAAGCGCAGGAATTGTTGAGCAAAAAAATTGGCAGGAAAATACGATGCGATATTGTCTGACCCTGCTTATCTATGCCATGCTGATGGCACTACCATTGAAAGCAAACAACATGACGAGCACCCACGCGCCCCTCTCCATCTCCCTGCAATGCCTGGGCAACGCTGGCTGCGTCTATCAGCGCAAGCCGATCGACGTGCTGGTCACCATCCGCAACGAGGGCAGCCGCGATATCGGTTTTCCGCTCGACTACCTGCGCAAGTCGGGCCCGATCGTCAAATTCATCGATACCGATACGGGCGCCGTCACCTACGCCCGCCGTGGCCTGGCCAATCCGGCACTGAAAACGCAATTCACCACGATTGCGCCAGGCGCCTCGATTTCCATGGAAATCGATGTGCATCCAACCGACATTGAAACGTTTCGCATCAAAAAAGTCGATATCAGCGTGGAGGTGATATTGAAGGGCAACATACGCATCGATGGCGAAGCGGAGCTGCAGGACTACCAGGGCGGCGCAAAGATCCGCATCTTTGAAAAAGATGAGTAAGGCTATGCTGGCGCGCATGGTGCTGTACAGCATCCGCGTCTACCAGCAAGTGCCGGCGCCGACTTCCAAGACATCAAGAAGCAAGGCGGCTGGCGCCACGACGGGATGTTGCAGGGCTACATCGAGGAGGCGAGCCGGTTCGAGGAAAATGCGGCCGGCAGTCCGTTGCGCACTCGGGTCAAACCGGCCTGATTTGTCTTATCGCCCGATTTTTTCCGAATTCTGGGCGCCAGGGCCTTAACCCGATTTTCCGTTCCACTGCACTCAAACCCCATTTTTTTTGCACTTGCGCGCGAATTCTTCGGCGAATTTGACAAAATCCTTGTCGGCCAGCAGTCGCCTATAGATGGCGTTGTAAGCGCGTTGGCTGGCGAGAATTCGCGCAAAGTTCAGGTCCTGCCCTTCATTGAGCAGGGTTTGCAAGCCTTGGGAGCGCTGGAGGCTTGTTGTTGGCGATTGCTTGACGCCACTGGCAATTGCATTGATCCATCTGCGCCATTGGCATTGAACAAGGCATGTCTTAATGGGATTGGCTCTATCGACAGCCCGCTTGATTTTTCTATTTTTGAGATCGCACAGGCCGGTTCCGGCATAGTTATGCTGGCCGGACGGGCAATGAGATACACTAGAATCGCCGCGCCAAAAGCCGCCAAGAATACGCCGGGGCCCGACGTGACCAGTTTGATCTTTAGGCCCTTGTAATCCAGCGCCCCCGAGGTTGCAATCCTGATGCCGTCGCGATACAACGACCAGCCCAAGAAGACGCAGCAAATGCCACCCACACCTGCGATAGCAAGACAAACAGCGCGCGAAACAGCCGCGATGATGACAACGTAGCCTTGTGGCTCCATGCAGTTCTCCTCAAGCCAGGAATTTACGATAACACTACATCATGATCTTTTCGCAATTCTGTGTGCGCCCCCTGTTGTGCAAGATCATTTCGGGTTGAGATTCTTGCCACCAAGACCTCCTGCGAAACGCACCATCCGAGTTCTGGGATCTGCCCGGGTATTTAATAACTCAAAGGGTCTCGCTCCCTGGAAATACCTTGGTTAATTGCGGTGCCCACAGCAACATGGGCAAGAGAGTGTGGCCCTTTCCTACGCATTCCGGTCGTATAACAGAACGCTGTCAACGAGTGTGATTATCAATACGCAAATCACCGCCCTGCCCGCCCATGCTTCCAAGGCAGCAGTGGCCGCTGCCATCGCGCAATCACGCGGTGTCTATTGGCTGTAGGCTCGCGCCGTTTCGTACACAACCTCACGATAATGGGCAACGGCTTCTGGATACCGTTCGTCTTCGATGAAGGCCACGGACTGGAGCACTAGCCGGGCGTACAGATTTGCCCAAATCAGCTTACCGTCTGGTCTCGCATCAATGTCCCCCACGATCTTGGGCGCGATGCGGTAGTACTCTCCGACCAAGGCTCTCCCGGCGGCGGTGGCCAGAAGGTATTCATCACGGAAACGGCGCAGCACCGTCAACTCGTAGCAGTGGTCACTGCGGCCCCGGGCGTCCATACATGCCGTCGTCAAGAAGCATTTTTTGCCATCCGCGCTCCCCGGCTTCTCCTTGCGATCTTTTTTCTCGGAAGAACTCTCTTGTGGAGACTGCTCAAGCGGCGACTCGCTCTCGGGAGTCAGGTGCTGTAACCGTAGTAGGTGAGGAGGAATACTTAGGGGCGCCGCCTCATCGAAGGTTGGCTGGCCCTCCCTCTCCTCGCCCGAAAGCAGGTGGCGATTGACCATCATTCCCGAGACCAGCATCTCAGATTTTTTGCTTTTTTCAATCAATTGCTTCAACGCATAAGCAACGTTGGGATTGTCTGCGCGCGTTGCTATCAAAGCATTGAACATACCCGAGCCTGTCTTGGCTTGTTTAGTAAGCACTTCTACGGCGTTGCGAAACTCCTCGTCCGTTGCATCCATGTGGTCATCCTGATGCGCCTGATTGACCAGCTTTAGGGCGTTGAGGAGCTCGGGATCGGCCCCCTTGCTATCGCGCAAGATGGAACCCATCAACGGGATATTGCCTTCCGCATCGTTGTGGAAATAGTCCGTGGTCAGATCCATTGATCCCAAACCCACATCGATGTCCATGTGGAAGCCGCCGAGCTTGTGCAAATACAGCAACCGCGCATAGTCCGAGTAGTACTTGATGTCGTCCCATTTATGTGCGCCCCCCTGCCGCCATGTATCGGCGGCGGTATTTCCGGCCGACAGCATGAATTCGTCCGTCACCGGCGGAGATATCCCCTCCTCCACACCGGGCTGTAGCAGTTTCTCGACATTGTTGATCTGATATCCCAAGCTGGAAAGATACATCCGTTGAGATTGACGCTTCTCTTTCTCGGCATTACCCAGTTCTGGGTCCATGCCGTGCTCTATCGCCTCCGAGTGCCAAAGCATGTTCTTCCAGGGGCTATCTTTAGTCTTTACCGCTGCGTCAACGAGGATCTCCATGGCAGCATCGCTCATGGGGCCGCCTGACCAGAAGCGATGGATGAGCTTGGGAATTTGGGGCCCGGATACGCCGTCCAAATTTGCCTTCACGAGTTCGCCCATCAAACGTGCTTCAGCTTTCTGGCTGGGGGGATTGTTGGCGACCTCGGCATTATCGAGTCCGCGAACAGGCACGGGATCCACAACAGGAGCGTAGTTATTTTTCTGCCACTCAAGTTGAAAAACAGAAAAGGATTCCGGCTTGTTGGCGAGATCCCGAACTCCTTTGGGTATGCCGCTCGCCCCAGGGGTAACTCGAAAAGCCTGTTTTTTTGTATCCAGATCGAAATACCAGGTCAGCTTGCCTGTTGGCACCCACTTCAGAAGCGTGTCGTCTTCGTAAAGCCACTTGGCCTGCAGAGTCGTTCCAGCTGCCAAGGCCAAAGGCGCTGCTGGCTGGAAGAGCGAACCAGGAACCTCCGCCCGTCTGCCGGCGGCAACAGCGCCTGACACACCACGCAACTGCGCCGCACCATTCGCCCGGTTCCCCATCACATCGGCCTCGTGCTCCAGGCCGGCGTCATCATTGACCGGCACGCCATGTTTCATCTGCATGGTCGGGCGCACCCTGCCCTGCGCCTGCTGGACGATGTGCCAGGCCTCGTGCGGCAGATGCCGTTCCTGGCCTGGTGCGACGTGGATGTCTCTGCCCTGCGCGTAAGCGAGGGCATTGAGCTGCGCGGGCTGGGCGGAGTTGTAATGAACCCCCACATTGTCGAGCGACATGCCCGATAGCGCTTCGACGCCGGCCTTGAGATTGTCGGGCAGGCCAGTGTTGTTCGCGCAGGAGGCGCAAGCCGGTGCAGCCGCCTCGCGCTGCAGCGTGCCTTGATTGGCCAGCGCCTGATACGACCTCAGTTGTGCGGCCATGGGACTGCTGTTCGTCAGCGCCTGGAAGGCTCCCGGCGCGCCGGCTGGCGGCCGATTTTCCATCAACTGAACACCTGATTTGCTGACGTTGGGCTGCTGATCCGATGTACGGACCTGAGCCTGCCGCTGGCGCTGTGATTTTGCTTTGGCGTATGTATGCATGAGGTGCCCTTTCAGCCGGACGGTCAGAATTCATGAAATGTCTGTGCCAGCGTCGCATCGTAGGCATGGGCTGGCGATTGACGAACTCAGCGTTGCGGATTGTACTTGCTTAAATGGCAAAAAAACACGCACATTGTCACGCCATGAACAGCTTGTTCGATGCCGCGAATGGCGGCCTGAATAATTAATTCAATCGTTACAATATGATAGTTTTACCACTTTTTTTGGATGCTACTATTGATCGAATTACACGATGTCAGGCAGTAAAAAAAATCTAATGGACAGCATATGCACAGCATGAAATCGTCAGCTTTTTCCCCGCCGCGCGAGGCGCCTTGCGCACGCCACAGCCCCGCATCCGTGCTGTTTTCCAGGAAATAGGTCATGTCCGATATTCGCAATGTACTGGAAGTGATTTGCAAACAGGTCAATGAATATTTGCAGAATATCAACCGGCGCAACGATGACTGGGTCGTGCTGTCGAGCATCGTCGACCACCGTGGCGGAGTCAATGAAGCGATCCAGGACAAGGTGGTCATGACCGTGTACAACATCACGCGGGAAAACACGATCAGCACATACACCCCGGCGCGGCCTGGCGGCGACGCCTATGCGATTGTCAGTCCGCCCATCTATATCAACCTGCACCTGATGTTCATGGCGAATTTTTCCGAGAAAAATTATTCGGAAGGCCTGGCGGCGATTTCGGTGCTGATTTCCTTTTTCCAGCAACACCCTTATTTCACGCCGTCCAACACGCCGGAACTGCAGCCTGGCATCGACAAGCTGACCTTGGAGATGGAAAACCTGACGCCGGTTGACGTCAATTATGTGATGGGCATCCTGGGCACCAAATACCTGCCCAGCGCATTTTACAAACTGCGCCTGCTGCCCTTCGACTCGAATGCCATGTGGGCCCGAACCTATGGCGCCATGGGCCTGGGCGTTTCCGAAGCGCCGCAAGGCTGACCGGCGATGGCAATCAACCGGCACAACGCCCCGTCGATGGGCCTGACATTTGCGCCTGGCAGCACCGATGCGGTGCTGGTGAAGTTGTTCGGCGTGACGGTGCGGCATGGCTATTACAGCCAGTCCGACGGTTTCTGCCCGGACCTGTCGGTTGCGCCCACCCCCACCAGCGCAGAATTGATGAGCAAGTTCGGCATGGCGCTCAGGCAGGAACGCTTTGGCTTCAGTATTTTCATCCAGAAGCAGCGGATCAAGGAACTGCAAGCTTATCTGCTGGAAACGGCCCTACGCGGCCCCAGCGGCACGCTGGAGTTCTGGGAGCGCCTGACCTTTTCGATGCAGCTGCAAAATCCGGACTTTATCAACATCACGCAACTGCCGCTGACCGTCAAGATCGACCAGTCGAATTTGTATGCCAGCAATCACCAGGCCCATCTGGACGGACCGCTGGCGCTGCTCTCGCCCGGGCCGTATGTGGATGGCGACGCCTTTTACGATGTGATCGGCCGCAGCATCACCTTGCGCCTGCCGCCCCGGACCAAGCGGGTGCTGGTCACCGATATTGCCGGCCGCGTGGTGCTGCCGCAACCGGGCGCCGACGAGATCGCTATCTATGCCGCCGGCAGCGGCGACGAAGAAACACGCTGGGACTGGGCCCAGATCGACCTGACCGACCTGCCGTTCGACCAGTACACCATCTGCATTCTGGATGCGCAAGACAACAGCATCAACGCCGGAAAGTATCCGTGGACGGTGCTGTATAACGCGCCGAAGGCGAATACGCTGTTATTGCTGGACATGTTATTCACACAACCCACACCCGCCAGCCAGGGCGTTTATCCACTGCCGCCCATGTTCGGCGCGCCGGCCGCTGCTGCCGTCAGCACGGCGTATGTGCTGCCGTTCGATGCGCGCCATACATTCTGGCAATACTACATCGTCTCGCAAGGGTCCAGGGGCGCGCTGCGCGACCTGCACATCAATGGCCGTGGCACGGCGTTTACCCGCCAGCCGGCACCGGTGCTGCTGCCGAACGGCGCGCTGGCCATCGTCTTCATGGCGGACACGGCGCTGCCCTTGAGCCAGCACCCGACACAGGTGTTTCAACTGACCGGCCAACGCAGCGATGCCAGGGGTCATGAAAACACGATCAGGATCAGCCGGCTACCGGTGGCGGCCGCCACGCCGGTCTGGCCGAGTCTCACTCAGCAATACCCTAGCGGGATTTCTGAGATTTATGTGTATGTATGATCCGGCAATCCTGCCATGTCCCAGGTCTTAACCAAGAGGAAAAAAGTCCATGTCGACGAGTACAACCTTAGCGAAGAATCGGAAAACGCCCGGCGTTTATGTCACCGAATTCCCCGCATTCCCGCCATCGATCATCGGCATGCCGACGGCGGTGCCCATCTTCATCGGCTACACGGAAACGGCGGTCGATCCGGCGAGCGGCAAGCAGATGTATATGCAGGCCGTGCAACTGAGTTCCTTGTCCGACTACAACAGCTACTTTGGCGACGGCTTCGACGCCAAGGGTGTGGTCGAGCTGGGTGACGAAACCGACTATGACTTCCAGGCCAACGTCAAGGTGGTGTCGCCCGACGATGCCAAGAAACTGGTGGACAAGAGCAATTTTTTCTACATCGGCACGGCGCTGGCGCCGGCCGAAACAGCGGTTGACGAGGTAGACGCCGATGCGGACGTGGGGGACAAGGTCAAAGTCAAGACCGTCGCCCAGTTCAACCTGTATTCGGCAATGCAGATGTTCTTCAAAAATGGCGGCGGCACTTGCTACGTTGTTTCTGTCAGTAATTATTGGGGCAAGCAAAGCGTGTTGCCGACGCCGGAAGCCGATCCCACTACAATCAATGCCAAGGAACTCCTGAAAGGCCTGGACGTGTCGGCCGTGACCCGCGGACCCACCATGCTGCTGGTGCCGGACGCCTGCCAGTTTCCTCTGGTAAAAGGAAAACCGGGCGAAGCTGACACCTATCCCGGCTACTCGGACGTGGCGGTGGGCATGCTGCGGCAGTCGAAGCAACTGCAGGACCGGGTCGCCATCCTCGACCTGCCGGGGGCCCTTGATGCGGACAACTGGAGCGCCAAAGGCATGATGGACCAGGCAAAGATCTTTTATGACGCGATCAGCCCCGCCGCCGACGCCTTCAGCTATGGCGCAACGTATGGTCCGGCGCTGCAATCGAGCCTGCTGACGGCGGCCGATATCCAGTACACCAATCTGACAGGCACCAAGGAAAGCATCGAATGGATGAACAGCCTGCTCACCTCGCAGGCGCTGACACTTTACCCGATCGACAAAGACGGTAATTTTCAGGAAAAATTCCAGGATATAGCAGCGCATATCGCCGCCGCCTTTCCCGTCAAGACAGCGGACACCGCGACTTTTGGCGCCCCGACCGGAATCGCCGGCCTGCTCAATGCCGAACCCAAGTCGCTGGTATCGCTGACGATAGAAAAATCGACGGAAAAATATACTGCCACGCCCGAGTCCAGGCTGGCGCTGGACCAGTACCTCGAAAACGCGCTCCCCTTGATGAGCAACATCGAGCAGATCCTTGCCAATCAGCTCAACGTGGTGGCGCCCAGCGGCGCGCTGGCCGGTATCTGGACCCTGAACGACAACAACCGCGGCGTCTGGAATGCGCCGGCGAACATGACCTTGAACCAGGTCATCGCACCGAAGGTCGACCTGAGCGACGTGGAACAGGGCGATTTCAACGTGCCGCTGAACGGCAATGCCATCGACATCCTGCGCTCGATGGTGGGCCGCGGAACGGTGGTATGGGGAGCGCGCACCCTGGACGGCAACAGCCTCGACTACCGCTTCATCCAGGTACGCCGCACCCTGAACTATATCGAACAGTCGATCAAGCAGGCGCTGCAACAATTTGTCTTCGCCCCCAACAGCGGCGGCACCTGGGCCACCGTCACGTCCGCCATTTCCAATTTCCTGACGCAACTGTGGCAGTCCGGCGGCCTGATGGGCGACAAGGCCAGCGAAGCGTTTACCGTCAATTGCGGCGTGCCGACCACCATGAGCGGGCTGGACGTGCTCAATGGCTACATGATCGTCAATGTCACGGTGCAGCTGATCCATCCGGCTGAATTCATCGAGCTGACCTTCATGCAGACCATGCAGGGTACCTGATTCACATTGATCATCCAATAATTCAATAATCCGATTATCCTTTGCAGGAGTTCATGATGGCTGGCGAAACACAATCCCCCAATATTTGGCCTTTGCCGAAGTTCTATTTTTCCGTAACCGGCCTGCCTTCCGGCACCGTCAGTTTCCAGGAAGTGACTGGCCTGTCGACCGAGGTCACGCCGATCGAGTACCGCCACGGCGACAGCCCGAGTTTTTACCCGATCAAGATGCCGGGCCTGGGCAAGGTCGGCAACGTGTCCATGCGCAAGGGCATTTTCGTCAACGATACGGCGCTGTGGACCTGGTTCGACCAGATCAAGCTCAATACCATCGCCCGCCTGACCGTGGTGGTCAGCCTGCTCGATGAAACGGCCACGCCGAAGATGGTCTGGACCCTCAACAACGCCTTCCCGATCAAGGTCACCGGTACCGAGCTGAAATCGGAAGGCAACGAGGTGGCGGTGGAAAGCGTCGATATCGCGTTTGAAACCATGGTCATTTCGGCGCCCTGACGATGTTCGAACCCTACTGCCCGCCGCCGTCGTTTTATTTTACCGTCATGGTGGCGGACACCGGCGCGGCCCTGCAAATGAGCAGCATGGCCGATGCCGGCTTCCAGGAGGCGTCCGGCCTGGAAGCGAAGATCGAGACCGAGGCGCTGAAGGAAGGCGGCGAAAACCGTTTTATCCACCAGTTGCCCGGCGTGACTTCGTCGCCCAACCTGGTGCTGCGGCGCGGCTATGTCACGCGGCCTTCGTTTTTGTCCGAATGGGCGGCGCAGACCATCGGCTCCACCTTGACGCAGCCAATTTTGACGCAGTCGCTGGTGGTACTGCTGCTGGGGCCCGACCATCTGCCGCTGGTGGCATGGAATATCGCGCGGGCCTGGCCGGTGCGCTGGGTAACGGGGCCGTTCGATGCGCAGAAAAACGAGGTCCTGACCGAAGTACTGGAATTTTCCTATGCCACGGTGACGCGCATGCCGCTCACCGAAGCGGCGGCCATGATACCGGCCGTCTCGGCCCTGATCCGACCTTGAAAGTGAAAAGACATGCCCTTGCATATAGGTGAAATCGGCGTGCGCGTGGCCGTGCGCGACCCGGCTGAAAAACCGGCACAGCCCGATCCGGGCGGCTGTGGCGGCGCTGGCGCGCCGCTGGCCGCCGCGCAGCAAGACCAGATCGTGGCCGAATGCGTGCGCCTGGTGCTGCAAACCTTGCGCATGAACGAGGCGCGCTGAGATGCCAGGCAGCCTCGAACACATGATCATCCAGGCCTATGCCGACGAGGAATTCCTCCAGCTGGTGGGCCAGTTCACGGTGTGGATCAATCCCGCCACCTACAGCCACGACTACGGCATCTCGCACAGCGACCGCCAGGCGCCGGGCAGCAACGGCGCCTCGCCCGAGTTCAACAAGGTTTGCCAGGAAACGGTGGCGTTCGACCTGATGTTCGACGCCACCGGCGTCGTGCCGCCGCCGATACCGGGCACGCCGATACCGAAAAAAGGCGTGGCGGCGCCGATCGACGAGTTCAGGCAGCTGGCCGTGACCGTCAACAGCGACACCCACCGGCCCAATTTCCTGCGCCTGATCTGGGGGCAGTTACAGTTCGATTGCGTGCTGAGCAAACTCGGCATCAGCTACACCCTGTTCCGGCCGGACGGCACGCCCCTGCGCGCCAAGCTGTCCGTGTCCTTCACCTCGTTCAGCAGCGAGGTGGAACTGGCAGACGAAGCCAACCTGCATTCGCCCGACATGACGCACCTGGTGACGGTACTGGCCGGCGACACCCTGCCCGCGCTGTGCCACCGCATCTATGGCAGCAGTCAATACTACCTGGGCGTGGCGGCCTTCAACGGCCTGCTCGACTTTCGCCGCCTGCGTCCCGGCGCGCAGCTGGTGTTTCCACCGTTGACGGGAGCGGCGGCATGAGCGCGGCGCCCTCACCCACCCTACTGGCCGGCGCCGTCGTCAATATTGCCATCACCGCCAATGGCAAGCCGCTCAACTCCACTTACCAGGTGATCGCGGTCGATATCTGGACCGGCGTAAACAAGCTGCCGCGCGCGCGGCTGGTGATTTCCGACGGCAGTCCGAATAGCGCCACCTTCCCGATCAGCGAGACGCCGACCCTGATTCCCGGCGCCAGCCTGGACATCGCGCTGGGCTACGACAGCCAGCAAACGATGGTGTTTTCCGGCCTGGTGTGCCAGCAGGGCCTGAGCATCAGCCGCGACGGGCCATCGCAGCTGATCGTCGAAGCGGCCGACAAGGCCACCGTCATGACGCTGGCGCGCAAGAACGCCATCTATGAAAAAACCACCGACAGCAAGGTGATCGAAAAGCTGATCAGCCAGGCCAGCCTGGGCG
The DNA here is from genome assembly GCF_051380895.1 of Janthinobacterium breve. NCBI lineage: Bacteria > Pseudomonadati > Pseudomonadota > Betaproteobacteria > Burkholderiales > Oxalobacteraceae > Janthinobacterium > Janthinobacterium breve. The sequence continues at coordinate 357,049 of NZ_JBNYXY010000007.1, forward strand.
CGGACGTCAAGGCCACCAGCGAGGTGCTGCCCGCCGTGGTGCAGTTCTATTGTTCCGACTGGGACCTGATGCTGGTGCGCGCGCAACTCAACGGCATGGTGGTGACGACGTCGGCCGGCAAGGTGACGGTGGCGCCGCCCGACACCGCCGCCAAGCCGGTGCTGAGCCTGACCTACGGACAGTCCATCCTCGACTTCCGCGCCGGCCTGGACGCCACATTGCAATACAAGGCCAGCGCGATCCAGAGCCAGGCCTGGGATCCTGCCACGCAGGCGCTGGCCGTCTCGGGCCTGGCCAGTACCAGCGTGAGCGAGCCTGGCAACCTGTCGTCCGAGCAGCTGGCCGCCGTTTTCAATGTCAAGCAATACCTGCAGCAGACCGCCGGCACCCTGGCGCCGGCCGAGCTGACCGCCTGGTCCTCGGCCGAACTGATGAAGTCGCGGCTGGCGAAGATCCGCGGCGAGGTGCAGTTCCAGGGCTGCGCGCTGGCCACGGTCGGCAGCATGGTCACGCTGGCCGGCCTGGGCGACCGCTTCAATGGCGACGCGTATGTGTCGGGCGTACACCACCGCGTGGCGCAGGGCCTGTGGCTCACCAGCGCCACGATCGGCCTGTCGCCGGAATGGTTCGCCGCCACCGCGCCGCAGATGGTGGCGCCCGGCGCCTCGGGGCAGTTGCCGGCTGCCGCCAACCTGCAGACGGGGGTGGTGCTCAAGACCGACCAGGACCCCGACGGCGAGTACCGCGTGCAGGTCTCGCTGCCGCTGCTGCAGGCCGGCACGCTGGGTCTGTGGGCGCGGCTGGGCGGCTTTTACGCCTCGCAGGGTTTCGGCGCCGAGTTTTATCCCGAAGTCGGCGACGAAGTGGTGGTGGCCTTCATGAATGGCGATCCGCGCTTCCCTGTGATCCTTGGCGCGCTGTACAGCAAGAAAAATCCGCCGCCGCTGCCGCCCGATGCGGAGAACAGCCAGAAAACCATCGTCACGCGCGGCGGCATGCGTATCGACTTTTTCGACAAGGACACGGCGCTCGAGATATCGACCAAGAAAAAGCACAGCATCCGCCTGGACGACAAAGACGGCAAGCTGACGATCAAGGACAGCAACGGCAATACCATCGTCCTGGCCGACAGCGGCATCAGCCTCGACAGCGTAGGCAAGATAGCGCTGACGGCCAAGGGCGACATCAGCCTGGCCGCGCAGGGCAAGCTGACGTTGAAAGGCCAGGCCGGGGTGGACATCGCCGGCGCCACCATCAACGCCAAGGCCGACACGAGTTTTGCAGCCCAGGGGTCGGCCGAGGCCAAGCTCACTTCGGGTGGCATGGTGACCGTCCAGGGCGGCATCGTCAAGATCAATTGACCTCACTCACCAACACCACAGGAGCTTGCACATGCCCCCAGCCGCCCGACAAACCGATTTGCACGTGTGCCCGATGGTCACTCCCGGCCTGCCGCCGATCCCGCATGTCGGCGGCCCGATCACCGGACCCGGGGTGCCGGTGGTGCTGATTGGCGGCCTGCCGGCCGCCTGCGTCGGCGACATGTGCGTCTGCGTCGGGCCGCCGGACAGCATCGTCAAGGGCTCGGCCACTGTCATGATCGGCGGCCGACCGGCGGCCAGGATGGGCGACTCCACCGCCCATGGCGGCAGCATCGCCATCGGCATGCCCACCGTGCTGATCGGAGGCTGAGGCATGGCCAACGACCTGGCACCGCGCTTCCTGGGCACCGGCTGGACCTTTCCGCCCACCTTCAGCCGCATGCGCGACGCGGTCGAGATGTCCAGCGAAGACGCGAATATCAGGCAATGCCTGTGGGTGCTGTTCGGTACCGCCATCGGCGAGCGCCTGATGCTCGCCTCGTATGGCACCAACCTGCGCTTGCGCGTGTTCGACGCCCTGACTGCGGCGGTGGAAAACGAGATCAGCACTGCGGTGCGAAAGGCGATCCTGAACTGGGAGCCGCGCGTCGACGTCATCAGCATCGATATCGTCGAACAGGCGCCGCTGGCAGGCCGGCTGTCGATCAGCATCGATTATCTGGTGCGCAAGACCAATTCGCGCAGCAACCTGGTCTACCCCTTCTACCTGACGGAAGCCACCACGGCCTTGCCGCCGACATGAGAAAGCCAACGCAATGAGCTTGTTCCCAGTACCCGGCGCCCTGAACCAGGCGATGAGCCAGCTGGACCGGCTGGCCCTGACGCCGGCGCCCGCACGGGCGCCCGTGGACGGCCGCAGCCTGCCGGCACTGCTCGGCTTTGCGGCCGAGTATGGCAGCCTGGTCAACTTCTACGACCTGTCCAACGTGCCCGATGGCGACTGGTCCGCATTTTTCAGCAACGATCAAAGCGTGGAGCTGGCGCTGGTCGCCGCGCTCGACCTGTCCGACATCGAATTGCAGATCGACCGCCTGCTCGACGCCTTGCGCCACTTTATCGGCGTCGAACAGCGGCTGCGCCATTGGCAGGAACTGAGCGGCAGCATGACGCGCCTGCTGGGCATCGCCCAGCGCGCCGGCGCAGTCTATTCCGGCCTGCTGCCGGCGCTGGAGGACGTCACGGCGCGGCGCACGCCATCGCACCGGCTTGAACCGGCGACGCGCCTGGCGCGCCATTTTGGCGGTGAAAGCGCCGAGGCGCGCCTGCGGCGCGAGCAGTCCGACAGCGGCTGGCTGCGGGAACTGCTGGCCTTGCTGGAAGAATTCCTGGCCGGCCTGCTGCTGGACTTGCAGCAGGCGCGCGAAAGCGCCTTGGCGGACCTGCAAGCGTCGCTGCATGACCGCAAGCACGCGCCGCAGTCCGGCCTGTGGGACGCTTTTGCCCAACTGTTTAGGCACGCCCAGCACAGCCTGAACCGGTTTCCGCGCCGCCTGCTCGACTTCTACCAGGGGCAGGTACTGCGCCAGGAGACGCGCGCGGAAGCGGGCGACCAGCTGTTCCTGACCTTGACGCCGGCCCACGGCGTCAGCCAGACCAGCGTTGCCAAGGGCACGCAATTTTTGGCCGGAAGCGACAAGGATGGCCTGCCCATCGTGTACGCGCTCGACGCGGCCCTGACGGCAAGTGCCGCCACAGTGACGGCGCTGCGTACCGTGACCCTGGCGCCGGTGGCCGGTACGGCGCCGCAGCAAAGCACGCTGGTGTGGAGTGGCTTGGCGGCCCTGTCGGCCACGCCGCCGGCCATCGGCGCTCCCTTTCCCATGTTTGGCGCCGGCCAGGCCGGCAGCGATGGCGCCCTGTTCAGCCAGCAGGCCAGCCTCGGCTTTGCGATTGCCAGCGACTGCCTGCTGCTGGCCGGCGGCGTGCGCGACGTCACTATCGAGCTGAGCTTCGCGACGGGAAAAACCGACGCCATGTCCCTGGTGCCCGACACGCTGGCCCAGCTGCTTGGCGTCGCTTTCCAGCTGCGCTATTCGACGCCGGCCGGCTGGGCCGATATCCACGGCTACCGCGTGGCGCCGCCGTCGCAGCCGGACGGGCCGTATACGCTGTCGTTTCAGCTCGATGCGGACGCGGCGGCATGGGCGCCGGACCCGGCGCAGGCAGGCCTGCCCTGGGAAGGCCTGCCGACGCTGCAAGCGAAGTTGCTGCAGGAGCCGGCGCCGGCATCGGAAGCAGCAGCGCGCGTCTATCCCTACGCGGTGCTGTCGACGCTGAACATCGAGACCCTGGCGCTGCGCGTCAATGTCAGCGGCCTGGGGCAACTGCAGATCAGCGGCCCCGGCGGCCCGCTGGACGCCAGCGCGCCGTTTGCCCTGTTTGGCTCACCGCCGGTGCAGCATGCGGCGCTCAGCATCAGCGCACCCGAACTGTTCGCCAAGCAGCTCAGCTGTTTCAGCATGAGCATCACCTGGTTTGGCCTGCCCGTCGCCAGCAGTGGTTTCAAGGGCTACTACGAAGGCTATGTGATCGATGCCGACGGTGCCACCTGCGCGCCGGGCCAGTTGTTCGACAACCGCATCTTTACCGCCGGGCTCGAGGTCGTCAATCCGGGCACCTGGACCCTGCGCCACGCGCCGCCGTTCCAGCGCCTGTTCCAGCTGGGGCCGGAGCAGATTGTGCCGGCGCCGCTTCTGCCGCGCACGGCGCTGCGCGAACCGGTGATCGCCAGGACCGCCGAGCCATACTATGACCCGCAACTGAGCGCCGTACGCCTGCGCCTGGAAGACCCCAGTTACGCGTTCGGCAACGTGCTGTACGCGCCGAACGTGATGGCGGCGTCGCTGCAACTGACCGCCATCGCGGCCGCCTGTGCGGGACAGTGCACGCCGCCGTCGTCCCCGATCGGCGCCAGCGATCCGATCGAGCCGGTGCTGCGCGCCTGCCTCGAGGGCGACGACGCCGGCTTTGTCGCGCGGGTTGACGTTGCTGTACAACAGGCTTTGGCCAGCCTTGATGGCCAGGCGCTGGCGGCGATCGAGGCCGCCATCGGCGACGCCATCGCCGCCCAGGAACAGGCGGCATGGTACGCCGGCCTGCGCGCGCAAATGCTCAATACAGGCGCGCGCGCGTCGCTGATGCAGCGCCTGCGGCGCCTGCGCGGTACGCCGCCCGACGGCCTGGCCGTGCACGCCAACCTGCGGCAATGGCTGGCCAGCCATGCGGCGGCGCTGCAGGTGGGCGCCGCCGCGGCCAGCGTGGCGCAGGCGTACACCATGCTGGCCGCTGGCGATACGCTGCTGGCGGCCCAGGCCAGCAACCTGGTGGAACCGGCGCAGGTGCCGGTGGCGCGCCCGCAACTGGCCGCCAGCCTGCTCCAGTTGCAGGGCAAGCTGCGCACGGCGCCGGCCGATCCGCAGCACGATTGCATCCAGAAATGCATGAACGACGCCGTCAAGCCGGCTTTTCCCAACCAGCCATGGCTGCCGATGGCGCAAGGCATCCAGGTCAGCTACAGTGCCGCCGCCGCACAGCCGCCGCCGGCCGGCCAGGTCGGCAGCACCGCTCTGCATTTCTACCACCTGTGCCCGTTCGACCAGGTCGAGGCCGCCAACTGGCAGCATGGCCAGCCGGTGCCGCTGCTGGCGCCCCTGGCTGGCGCCGGCGCGCTGGAAATCGAGCTGTCGGCGCCGGCCAGGAGCCTCAGCCTGCTGTTCCAGCTGGCGCCGCCGCCCGGCGGCTGGCCCACCGATACCCAGGCGCCCTGCTGGCAGCAGGCAAACGGCGCCGGCTGGCACACGCTGACGCCGCACAGTGACAGCACCAACGGCTTGCGCCAGCCCGGCATCGTGCGGCTCGACCTCGAACCCTGGCCCACGGCAGCGCCGCTGCGCCTGCGCGTGACCTTCCAGCAGGGCAATGCGAGCCGCTACCCTTTGCTGGCGGGCTTGCTGGGCAATGCCGCCAGCGCCACCTGGCAGGGACCGGGCGGCGCCAACGGGTTGGGCACGCCGCTGCCGGCCGGCAGCGTCAGCAAGGCCGTCGCGGACTTGCCTGAGATCGGCGCCATCGGCCAGCCCGAACCGTCGTTCGGCGGACGCGCCAGGACCAGTGGCGCGGCGTTCGACCTGTGGCTGGCCGAACGCCTGCGCCACAAGGATCATGCGATCCAGGCCTGGGATTACGCCAGCCTGGTGCTGGCGGACACCCCCTCGCTATGGCAGGTGGGCGTGGTAGCGGCCAGCAATGGCGCGGCCGGCTGCGCGCCGGGACAGGTCTGGCTGGTGGTCGTGCCGGGCGCGGGCACGCCGGCCATCGACGACCCCACCGTGCCGAGCTGCACGGCGCAGGCACTGGCCCAGATCGCCGCCGGCCTGGCGCCGCGGATCAGTCCTTTCATCGCGCTGAATGTCACTAATCCGCCCTACGTGCGCGTGTGCGTGCACGCCGACCTGTGGTTCGCCGATCACGCCGACAAGGAGGCTTGCCTCAGCCGCCTGAACACTGAACTGATCGCATACCTGTCGCCATGGCCGACGCCGGCACTGGGCGTGCGCGCCGCCAATTACTACACGCGCCAGGAAGTGGCCCGCTTCATCCGCCAGCGCCCTTATGTGAAGGCGATACGCGCGCTGCAGCTGGTGCCCGACCCGCAAGCCGAGCGCGCAGTCCCGGTGTATTACACCTCGGCGCTGTCGCATGTGCTTGACGGCTACAGCTCGCACGCGCTGGAACTGCTGCGCCAGCCGAACTACACGCTGCCGGCGCCGCCACGGGAGGCGGCATGAGCGATCAGGCGGGCCTGGACCCTGTCAATCCGACCATCACCCGCCTGCCGCCGGCCGACGTCGGCCTGGACTACCGCGCCCTGGTCGACGAAGGCACGCGGCTGGTACAGCAGCTGTCAGGTGATATCTGGACCAATTTTAACTATTCCGATCCTGGCGTCACCATCCTCGAACAGCTGTGCTATGCACTGACCGAGCTGTCCTACCGCGCCAGTTTCCCGGTGCCGGACTTGCTGGGCGCGCCGGTCAGCGGCATGATCGTGCTGGAACGCCAGGGCCTGCATGCGGCAAGCGCCATCATGCCGGTCAATCCCGTCACCGCCGCCGACCTGCGCCGCGTGCTGCTCGACCGCGTGCCGGAAGTGGCGAATGTCTGGCTGACGCCCTTGCCTGCCGAGGACAGCGGCGGCGTGGCCGGCCTGTACCGGCTGGACGTACTGCCCCGGCGCAGCGACTGCAGCTGCGATTCGCCGGCCGAAGCGGCCTTGCCGGCGCGCCTGCTCGACATCTATGCCGCCCGGCGGGCACTGTGCGAGGACGTGGCGGCCTGCGTCTTGCTGGCGCCGCTGGCCACCCGCCTGCAGGCCAGCGTCCTGCTGGACGAATTCAGCGACCCCGACGCCGTGCTGGCGCAGCTGCTGTTCGCGGTTGGCATGGTGCTGGCGCCGGAACCGCGCCGCACCTCGCTGGCCACGCTGCGCCAGGCCGGCCGCAGCAGCGCGGAGATCTTCCAGGGTCCTTTGCTGCTGCAAGGCTTTGTCGACAGCGAGCAGTTGACGCCCCTGCCCAGATTCGTGCCGGTCGAGGCCGTGCTGGCGGCGATGGCCGGCGTGGCGGGCGTGCTGGCCGTCGATGCGCTGCTGGTCTTCGTCCAGGGTCATGCACAAGGCTATGGCGTGGAGCAAATCATCGATGCCGGCGCCGGCAACATCCTGCAGCTCGATACCGCCTGGCACGATGATGGCTTGGTGCTGGTGTGCGGCGATGCCGTCTGTGTGCCCAATCCGGCCAAGGTGCGGCGCCTGCTCAACCGGGCCTGGGCGCAGCAGCGCCGGCGCTACCCGTTGGCGGACGAGTACGACACGTTTTATCCTCCGCCGGCCGGCAAGGGCCAGCCGCTGTCGCTCTACAGTTCGGTGCAAGAGCAGTTTCCCGCCGTGTACGGCATCAGCACGTATGGCTTGCCGTCCGGCGCAGGTACCGCGCGGTACGCACAAGCCATGCAACTGAAGGGCTACCTGATGGCCTTCGACCAGTTGATGGCCGATTATTTCAGCCAGCTGGCGTTCGTGCGCGAGCTGTTTTCGGTGACCGCCGGCGGTGAGCGAACCTATGCCTGGCAGTCGCTGCGTGGCAGCGTGCCGGACGCCGCCGCCCTCCTGAACGACGACTACGAGCGCGGCATGGCGCGCCTGACGGCGCAGAACGACCCGGTGATCGCGCGCCAGACGGCCGTGCTGGGTTACCTGCTGTCGCTGTACGCTTCGCCCTTGACCGCGCCGGCCCCGGTGTCGGGCAAGCCGGGCACTACGCTGGTCCAGCAGGCGGCACTGGTGCGCGCACGGCAGGCCCTGCTGTTGCGCATCGTGGCGGCCACGCACGATCGCGGCCGCGGGCTCGACTACCGGCAAAGCAGCCGCCAGCATCCGCTGGCCGGCCTGGAAATCCGCTGCCGCATCGAACTGGGACTGCTCGAGACGGCGCACGGCAGCGGCACCGATACTGGCGCCGATACGCCTTTCGGCCAGTTGCTGCCCGACGACGACAGCGCGCGCATCGAGGCCGGCTTCCTGCCGGTCGACGATGGCAGCGATGACGAGCTGCCCGACGACGGCGCCGCGCAATCGCCGCTGGTCGGGCGCGAGGTGGCGCCCGCTCTGCTGGCGGCGCTGGCTGACCCCTTGCGCTACCGGCTGGGCGCCTTGTACCCGGGCGCGCCGCTGATACTGGTGTGCCAGGACATGGACGGGCGCTGGTGGCAACTGGCCCCATGCCGCGACGCCGTGCACGCCGTGACGCTGACGGCGGCCTTGCTGCGCGCCGCCGACGGTGGCCACGAAGCGTTGTTTATCGTCGAATGGGTACTGCTGCGCGACGCCTTGCCCGGGCTGGCCCACGCTGACGGGCAGGCCGCCGCCGAATTCAACTTCCGCATCAGCGCCGTGATGCCGGCCCGGCGTGGCCGTGACGACGACGGCGATGAGGCGGCGGGCAACGACGGCTGGCGCAACCAGGTGCGCGCCATCCTGCGTGACAACACACCGGCGCACATCGTGTTCGACGAGCTTGTGCTGGGCCACCGACGCATGCGGCGCTTCCTGCGCCTGTACCGCGAGTGGCGCCATGTGCTGCGGCATGGCTCGCCGGGCCGGCGCGGCGAAGTGTGCCGGCGCATGGCCCATTTCCTGCAAGAGGCACGCCGGCCGGATGCGCCGGCGCTGCAGCGCCCGCCTGCGACGGTGCCGGATGCTGGCGCCGGGCCGCGAGCGGCGCCAGAGCTGGCGACGGCTGCCGAAAGCGGCAAGCCGTGGCGGCGCCTGCTGCGTACCGGCAGCGCCGCGCCACCGGCCAGCGCCGCCGTGCCAGAGCACCTGGCCGGCGCGGTGGCGCCGGCATGGCCGGGCGCCAGCGGCGTGTACGTGGACGGCAAGCTGGACAGCGCAACGGCGCAGGCCTTTGCCGGCCAGGGCTATGCCTTTGTGTTGCGCAAGCTGAGCTGGAGCGATGCCGCGCCCGCCGATGGCTTCAACAGCTTGGAGGCGAACGAGATCCTGCAGGCGGGCCTGGCCCTGATGCCAGTGCAGACGATGCCGCCCGAGGCGTCGCTGCCGGCTGGCACGGCCGGTGCCGAGCTGGGTGCGCGCGACGGCAAGCGCGCCGCGGCGCTGGCGCGCTGGATCGGTTTTCCCGCCGGCGTCAGCGTCTGGCTGCAGCTGGGTCCACATGGCACGGGCGCCACGCCGCAAACCATGCTTGACTACTGCAACGCCTGGCATGACGCAGTGGCCCATGCCGGCTACGTGCCTGGCCTGGGACTGGCAGACGGCGGCCTGCCGGGCGATGAAACGTACTACGCGCAATTGCGCTTCCAGCAGTACTGGGGCGGCGGCGCCTGCCTGCGCGGCGGACCGCGCAGCGGTGCTTGCCTGATGCCGGCCATCGACGGTGCCGGCGAACTGGCCGGCGTTGTTTACCGCTGGCAGTTCATCGAGGCCGACCGCAACGGCAACACGCCGCTGTGGCTGGCGCCACCCGCATGAGCGCCCTGCCGCAACGCGACCACAACGTCGGGCGCATCCGCCTCGACCTCGACGTCGGCTCGTTCGACGCCGCCATGCAGTTGCGCACGCGCGCCGAGGAACTGGCCTGGCAGCGCCTGCCCGCCCTGCTCGACACGCTGTTCGAGGCCTTGTGTCCGGCCGGCGTCGAAGTGCGCATCGAGCGTATCGAGCTGGACCTGGGTGAGATGGCGGCTCACGCGCTGGAACAGGATTTTCCCCAACGCCTGGAACGCGCGCTGCGCGCCGAGCTGGCGCAGGCCATCGGCACGGCCATGCATGCGCCCGGCAGCCAGGTCCGCGCGCTGTCGCTGCCGGCCGCCCGGCTCGATGAATTCGAAACCTACCTGGCCGGTGGCACCCTGCCCTTGCGCGGCGCCAGCCACCGCTACGATCCGGCGCGCATCCTGCTCGCATTGTGCCGCGAGCAGCCAGCGGCGCTGCTGGCCATGCTGCGGCGGCGCGGGCACGCGCCCAGCCTGATCGAAAGACTGGTGCTGCAGGCCGGCGCGCAGGGTTGGCCCGCCTTGCTCGAAGCGCTGGCGCCGGCCGACGCCGCGCTGATCCTGGCCTACCTGGCCGGGCTGCGCCTGCTGCACCCGCAGGCACACAGCTTGCGCCTGGCGTCGCCGGCCCTGGAGCGCGCGCTGTCGGTGCTGAGCCTGACCTATCTGCTGCACGATCCCGGTAGCCAGTTCAACCGCCGCAGCTATCTCGCCTTCCTGCTCAAGGGCGTGGCGCTGGCCGAAGGCGTCAGCTATGAATCGCTGCTGGGCCTGCTACACATGGCGGCCGCCAGGACGCGGACCAGCCAGCCGCTGTCCGGATCGCTGCTCGGCACGCTCGACGAATTGCTGGCCCGGCTCAGCGCTCCGCCGCCTGCCTTGCCCCCCCCGAAGCCGGAGCAGCGCGCCGGCGCAGATTTCCTCTCCGGCGCGCAGGCGGGCGACCTGGCGCCGCTGCTGCAGCAACTGCGGGCCACCGATCCTGGCGGCATGGCGCAACTGGTGTATGCCATGCCGGTCACGGTGTTTGCCGGCCTGGTGCGGCTGCTGCAGCCGATGCATGCGACCCTGATCCTGGCCCATGTCGACAACCTGACGCTGCTGCACCGCCAGCGGCCGCGCCTGCACCTGAGCCACGCCGGCTTCGAACGCCAGGTGCGCCTGATAGCGTTGCGCTACCTGCTGCTGGAAGCGGGTTCCCAGTTCAACCGTATCAGCTGGCTGCGCCGCACCATGCAGGCACTGGCGCTGGCGGCCGGCGTCAGCTACCGCTTCCTGCTCGACAGTTTCGGCGCGGCGCTGGAAGAATTGCGCGCCCGCGTCCCCTTGTCCAGTTCCCTGCCGGAGGGACTGGCCCAGTTGGTCGATGAACTGGGGCCGCCGGCGGGCACTGGCGCCGTCACCCCGGAAGCGGCGCTGGCGCTGGCGGAACGCTTCCTGCGCAGCGGCCAGCCGCAGCAAGGCGGCGCCGGCCTGGTGGCGCTGGCGGCCTCCAACCCGCAGGAATTTTCCGCGCTGCTGCATCGCATGCTGGTGGCCGAATCGGCCAATGCCGAGGCACTGACGCAGCGTTTACTCGACTGGATGCTGCCCGAAGAAGTGGTGCACATCCTGCTGCCGGGCCAGGCCGAAGCCGCGTCGCGCTGGGCCCAAGCCTTGTCCGACCTGCCTGGCGCTGACATGGCATCGGCCTGGCGCCAGGTGCTGGCGGCCGCGTGGCGCGGTGAAACGCTGGACGCGCCGGGTGCCGCGCCGTGGCCGGCGGAACGCCTGGACCGCAGCGCCATGCTGCGCCACTGGCTGGACCACGGCGTGCTGCCGTGGTGGGCCGCGCAAGGCACGCGGCTCGACAGCCTCCTGGCCGGCTTGCGCAGCCGGCCGCTGGCGGAACTGCACGCCTTGCTCGACCATGGACACGGCCAGGAAGAGCGCATCGTCTGGCGCCTGCGCCGCTTGTACCACCAGATGGAACCCGATGCCGCGCTGGCACTGCTGGGCCGCCTGGCGCCGTGGGTGCTGACGCCAGGCGGTCCGCTGGCGGCAATGTCGCTGGGGCGCGACGCCGCCGCCCTGGCCGAGCTGCGCATCCACGCCACGGCGGCGGCGATGCAGGCGGCACCGCTCGACCTGGCGCGCTTCGCCCGGCCTATCCCGGCGCAGCCGACGCCCGCCGCGATAGCGCCACCGGCCCCCGCCGTGCGCGGCGCGGCCGATACGCAGGCCCTGCTGGACTGGCTGGCCGGCGCCGCCAGCGTTGGCGAGGCCGCGCCGCCTGAGCGCGCGCTGGCCAGCCTGCTGGCGCAAGACAGCGCCCCGCTGCGCGCCGCCATGCACGCGGGCCTGGCCCAGGCGGCGGTGCGGCAGCGCTGGATCGCCGGCCTGCCCGAGGAAATACTGGCGCGCCTGCTGTACCGGCTGGCCCCATCGCTGGCGCGCTTCATGCTGGACTTGAAAACCGTGCTGCTGACGGCGTGGCGGCAAACGGCGCCGGCGGCGCGGCACCCTGGGCCGCAACTGTGGGCGGTGCTGCTGGACTTGCTGGCGCAGGGCACGGCGCCTAGCCAACAGCAGATCGCCCGCAAATTGCTGGCGCAGCTGGCGCCAGCCAAGCCCGCCCAGGATGGCCGCTTGCTGCCGCAGGCGCAATGGCTGGCCAGCCAGGGCGGCTATGCCAACCTGGGTGCAGCGCTGCGCGCGCAAAGTGTCAGCGGCAAGGAAGCGGCGACCGAGCCCAGCCCTGCGCGCCCGGTAGCGGCGCGGCCCGCCGCGTCCACCTCCCGGCCCGGCGCCGCACAGGATGGCGACGTCATCTACGTGGCCAACGCCGGGCTGGTGCTGCTGCACCCTTTCCTGCCGCGGATGTTCCAGCAACTGCGACTGCTGAGCGACGACACCAAGGGCAGGCCGCGCATCGCCGGCACCGACGACGCCTCGCGCGCCGTGCATTTGCTGCAATGGCTCGTTGACACAGTCTGCGATGCGCCGGAGCCGTCACTGGCGCTCAACAAACTGCTGTGCGGCCTGGAACTCGATACGCCGGTGGCGCCCGCCATCGTGCCAGAGGAGGATGAAATAGAACTGTGCCAACAGTTGCTGGCCGCCGTCACCGCCAACTGGAGCAGCATCAGCAACACCTCGGCCGACGGCCTGCGCGAGACTTTCCTACAGCGCGACGGCCGCCTGCAGCGGCGCGACGGCAAGTGGACGCTGACGGTGTCGCGCAAGACCGTCGACGTGCTGGTGGACCAGATCCCCTGGGGCTTTGCCGTCATACTTCATCCATGGATGTCCAAGGAGCTAGCCGTCATATGGTAGACAAGATGATACCTGGCGACGCCGTGGCAGCCCATGCCGGCGTCCTGCAAGCTGAACTCGACTGGCTGCGCGCCGTCATCGAGCAGCAGTTTTCCCTGCGTTATGCGCAGGTCGGGCAGGCGCCGGCCGCCGTGCCGGCGATGCCGCCGCTGGCCGATGCGCCCGGGCCCTACGCGCAATTGCTGCGGCGGTTGGAACTCGACGCCGATGCGCGGCTGCTGTTGGCACTGGCCATGGCACCGTGCCTGGCGCCGGAACTGCTCGATACCTTCCAGCTACAGAACCAGGCAACGGGCCGGCGCTTCAGCGAGTTCGGCGGCATTTCCGCGCAGGCGCACGGCGCCTTCCTGCCAACGGTGGAGACGGCGATGTTCCTGCTGGCAGGTGCCAGCCTGGCGCGGCGCCTGGCGCTGCAGCAGCTGTTTGCGCCGCGCCACCCGCTGCGCGTGGAGCGCGTGCTGGAATTCGACGCGGCGCCGGCCGGCGAGCCGGCGGGCGCCGCCGCGCTGCGCCTGTCGCGCGAATACCAGGCGATCCTGCTGGGTGGCGCCGACGGCGGCAGTGCGCCGCACGACGATTTTTCCGCCGAACGCATCACCACGCCGCTGGAGTGGGATGACCTGGTGCTGGACGCCGTCACGCGCGAGCATATCGAGATGGTCAACGCCTGGATGCTGCATGGCCGCACCTTGATGCTCGACTGGGGCCTGTCGCGGCGCCTCAAGCCCGGCTATCGCTGCCTGTTCCACGGCCTGCCGGGCACCGGCAAGACCCTCACCGCCACCCTGCTGGGCAAGCATCACGGCGTGCCCGTGTACCGGGTCGACCTGTCGCGTATCGTCTCGAAGTGGATCGGCGAGACGGAAAAGAACCTGGCAACGCTGTTCGACCGCGCCCAGGACCAGAACTGGATCCTGTTCTTCGACGAAGCCGAAGCCCTGTTCGGCCGCCGCACGGAGGCGCACACCTCGAACGACCGCTCGGCCAACCAGCAGATCGCCTACCTGCTGCAGCGCCTCGAGGATTTCCCCGGCATGGTGATACTGTCGACCAACCAGCACGGACATATGGACGATGCCTTTGCGCGCCGCTTCCAGACCACCGTGCTGTTCCCCATGCCCGACGCCACCGCCCGCCTGAGCCTGTGGCAAAAACTGTTTCATGGCGTGGCACTGGCGCCCGACGTCGATTTTGCGGCGCTTGCCGCCCAATACACGCTGGCAGGCGGCGCCATCATCAACGTCCTGCGCCACGCCTGCCTGCGCGCCCTGCGGCGCGGCGAACCGGCCTTGGTCGGCCTGGCCGACATCATGAGCGGGCTCAAGCATGAATTGCAGAAGGATGGGCATTACATGAACCGGTGAGCGCCTGGATGCATGCCTGCGCGTAGCGTTGCAGGCCTTCAGGCGGCAGGGATAAAAATTGGCTGCTACGACTGCTGTAACGGAAACGCTTCCTGATGTATCCATCGATCTCGCCAGGAAATTGCATGAAGGCCCCGGGGTCAAACCAGGGCTGGAACGAAATAGCGCTTATGGTGCAAACCTGGCGAATAGCGTCGGGAGTCAGCCATAAAGGCGTCACGCGCCAGTACGCCGGCAGAAACGTTACGCGAGTCCGATTCGTCGCGCCGAATCGAACGGGCGACTGTATAGGTGTTCCCTTTTTGGATGCCCATCCAACATACCATCCAAAGCCGGATGCTGCCCCGGTTTTTCCATGTATTTTCCAGCCGCCTAGACTGAATAAGACACCAGCTACCGAACAGCCAGAACTCCTGAAGCTTTGCATGCAGGGTAAAGGCTTCCGAAATAAACGTGTTAATTGACAGTTTTAATCACCGCCACATAGTCGGATCGAGTCCGAGCTACTACACCTTATATTCTTGCCGAATTCGACAAGGTGAGCTTCTCGGATGCTTGCTCCGTGCCAAAAATCGACAAATTCAAAATCCCCCCCGCACCTGTCCGCTCCTGCATAGTTGCTCCAGCCCTTGCTGATCCCCTGCCGCCACAAAACACCGCGCCTGCCAGCGCTGCGTGCGCAGGGCCTGGGCAGATTCAGGCACACACCACGGCGGATAGACGCGCAGCGCGCGCTTGCCGCCGGCGCCGGCGCGCGACATCACGCCGCGTTCGATGAGTACGGCGCGGGAAAAGACAAAGAAGCCGTGCCGCGCGTCGTCGCCCACGGCGATGATGACGGCATCGACGGGGTCCGCTTCATCCAGTGGGGCGATCTCGGCATCGGGATGGGGGCGCTTCCAGACGGTGACGAACTGGCCGATTTTCGTCGGCGTGGTTTTCGCCATGCGCAAGACCAGCCGCTTGCCGTCCAGTTCGGCACGGCAGGCGCCGTACTGCGCGCTTTCCGCTTCCGGCACGGGCGCTTGCGGCAATCCCAGGAAAGCCCAAGGACTGGCCTTCATTGCGCGCTGAACTCGGCTGCGGCCTTGGCCGCCCACAGCGCCTCGGCGTGGCTGGTGTACGGGCTGTCGTAGCCGTCGACCGTGCCGTCTTCGTCGACAAAATACAGCCACCAGCCGTCGCCCTGTTCGCGGATGGCCGTCTGGCCCGGCGCGCAGTGGGCTGCCACGTCCTGGGTCGATGCGAGGGTGGCGATGGTGATGCCGCGGTGCGTAATCAGGGGGGAAGTCATGGGAAAATAAACCGTGCTAAATAAATAATGGCCATAGTGTAGCCGCGCCAGCCGCCCGCTGGCCAGAGCGCCGCCGAAAAAAGACCGCAGCCACGAATAGCTTGCGCTACACTGGCCCCTCAAACGGAGGACAACATGGCATCACAGCAAGGCACCGTGGATTTTTTGCTCGATCAACTGGCGGCCGCAGGCAGCGTCAACGCGAAAAAAATGTTTGGCGAGTACGGCTTGTATTGCGACGGCAAGATGTTCGCCATCGTCGCCGACGACCAGCTGTTCATCAAGCCGACGGATGCGGGCCGCGCCTGGATCAGCGCGCAAGGCACGCTGCAGGAAGCGCCGCCCTACCCGCAAGCCAAGCCATATTTTTTGATCGATGGCGGGCTGTGGGACGAGCGCGACTGGCTCAGCCAGCTGGCGCGGCGCACGGCGGACGCCTTGCCACTGCCGAAACCCAAGCCGCCGCCCAAGCCTAAGAAACCGGCGTCAGCCAGCTAGTACGCTGTTTTCGCACGCCCTGCCCTGCAGGAAGCATTGCAGGTTGTGATACGTGATGGCCGCGATCTCACGCAGCGCCTCGATGGTGAAGAAGCCCTGGTGGCCCGTCACCAGCACGTTCGGGAACGTCATCAAACGCTGGAAGATGTCGTCGTCGATGATGTCGGACGAACGGTCCTGGAAGAACAGATTGCTTTCCTGTTCGTACACGTCGATGGCCAAGGACCCCAGCTGGCGCGATTTCAAGGCCTCGATGACGGCGCCGGTGTCGATCAGGCCGCCACGCGAGGTGTTCACCAGCATGGCGCCCTTCTTCATCAGCGGCAGCGTTGCTTCGCTGATCATGTGGCGCGTGCTCTCCATCAAGGGACAATGCAGGGAAACGATATCGGATTCGGCCAGCAGTTGCGGCAGCGCCACCATCGTGCCCAGTTCTGCGAACGCGGGCGCCGGATACGGGTCGTGGCCCAGCACCGTGCAGCCGAAACCCTTGAAGATGCGCGCCGTGGCCAGGCCGATCTTGCCCGTGCCGACGATGCCCACGGTCTTGCCGTGCAAAGTGGCGCCCAGCAAGCCGTCCAGCGAGAAATTGCCTTCGCGCACGCGGGCATAGGCGCGGTGCGTGTGGCGGTTCAGGGTCTGCACCAGGGCCAGCGTGTACTCGGCCACGGCTTCCGGCGAATATGCGGGCACGCGGGCAACAAACAGGCCCAGGCGCTTGGCCGCTTCCAGGTCGAGGTTGTTGTAACCGGCGCAGCGCAGCAGGATGGCGCGCACGCCGTAACCGTGCAGCGATTCCAGCACTTGCGCGTCGAGCACATCGTTGACGAAGACGCAAACGGCCTCGGCACCTTGCGCCAGTACCACGGTTTCCTGGCTCAGCAAGGCGCTGTGGTAGACCAGTTCGATGCCGGCGGAGTCGGGCTGGGACGGCAAGCCTTCATCGAAGAAGCGGCGGTCGTAGGGCTGGCTGGCAAAGAAGGCGATTTTCATGGAGAGTCCTGGAACGTGCTAAATGGCAAAACAGCATCATAGCGCAAGCGCCCTGCCCCACGGCGTACGCCTGCGCCCTTGGCCGCCTACTTGGGTTCGCGGGGCAAGGTCAAGGCATGGCGCAGGTACGCCGTCTCGTCCGCGTGCTGCGCATGGTAGCGCTCGCGCGCGGCGCGCATCGCCGCCTGGTGGGCGGCGATGCCGGTTTCCGTCAGCTCGACGCCGAAGTCCGCCGGCGGCCGTGGCACGCCGCCAAACAGGCGCGCCAGGATGAAGTGGCCCACATTGTCGCGGTAGTGCGATGCTTCCCAGTAATAGCGCATGTCGCGCGCGCCCGTCACTTGCGGGATCGGCTCGCTGGTGATGCTGTTGAAGCCGGAAAAATCGTACACGCGCACGTCGCAGCCCTGGCGCCGGTAGCGCCCGGCCATCTGCGCCAGATCGCGCTGCCACTGTTGCATGGCGTCCCATTTGCCGCGCCAGTACAGGGCGTCGAGCGTCAGCGCATGCGTGGGGTTGATGTACAGGCGCAAGCGGGTGCCACCCCGGCACAACTTGCCGACGCTCGTATCGAAGGCTTGCAGCGCGGGCGCCGTCGGCCCCAGGCCGTCGCCGAATTCCTGCAGCCGCGGCGTGAACGCGCGCGCCGTGCCGGCCCAGCCATGGTTGCGGCTGGTGATGCAGGACTGGTCGCGCTGGCCGTGGAGGGCCAGGCTGGACAGGCAGGCGCCGTCATAGCTGCCGCTGAGGATGCGCCAGGTGTCGCGCGTCATGTCCACCGACAGGCCGCGCTTGATGTTGAGCAAGGCGCGCCGCGCAAAAAACGCGGGGCCGCCGTCCGTCAAGCCCGGCTCCACGCCGGCCGAGCCCAGCTCCATGGAAAACGAGGGCGCGTCGATGCCCCACACCATCGTGTCGACATGGCTGACCCTGGCCGCGTGCTCGGCCAGCAAGATGGCATCGCCGATCGAGGCGCCCGAGACGGCGCTGTTGAAAACGCTCTTGCCCTCGAACAAAGTACGCATGCTGCTCGCCGGCAAGCCCATTTCCGTGCGCGAATTGCCGATGTAGACGACGGCGGGCCGGTAGCGCGCCACGGCATACGTCTTGCCCCACACGGCCAGCTTTTCATACGTGGGACGCAGGCGCTGCACCAGCGGGCTGTCCCACTGGTGCAGCAAGTACGGATCGACGTGGTAATTCACGGCAGAAACGAGGGCCAGCGCGGCCAGGACGCAGGCAAAGAAGATGGCGAGGTAGTGGCGGGCGGTGGTATCCATGGTCAGCATTGGAAGTGGAGAAATGGCGTATGCGGCGCCTTACATCAACGCCGGATCAGCGGCCCGTCCAGCACCCGCTGCGCATAGGCCGCCTCGCGCGCGTGTTCCACGCGATAGCGGTCGCGCGCGGCACGCGTGGCCGCATGGTGGGCGTCGACGTTGGCATGCGTCAGCTCCACGCCGAAATCGGCCGGCGCCGGCGTATCGCCGCCAAACAGGCGCGCCAGGATCAGGCGGCCCACATTGTCCCGGTAATGCGACACTTCCCAGTAATAATGCATGTCGGGCTTGCCGCTGACGAGCGGGGTCGCTTCGGTCGTGATGCTGTTGAAACCGGAAAAATCATACAGACGCACGTCGCAGCCCTGCCGGCGGTGACGCTCGACGATCTGCACCAGGCCGCGCTGCCAGGCCTGCATGGCATCCCACTTGCCGCGCCAGTGCAGCGCGTACAAGGTCAGCGCGTGCGTGGGGTTGATGTACAGGCGCAGGCGCATGCCGCTCCGGCATAGCTTGCCGATGCTGGCATCGAGCGCTAGTGTCGATGGCGGCGTCGGCCCCAGGCCATCGACGAATTCCTGCAGCCGCACGGGAATCGCTTCCTTTGTGACGAGCCAGTGCCGGATGCCCTTGAGGGTGCAAGTCTCGTCGCGCTGCCCATACACGGCCAGATTGGAGCGGCAGGTATCGCCGGCATTGCCAGTGAGGATGCGCACGCTGTCCTGCGTCATGTCCAGCGTCAGGCCACGCTTCAGGTTGACCAGGGCGCGCTGGGCGAAAAAGCCGTGCTCGGCGCCCGTCAGGCTGTCTTCCACACGCGCCGCCCCCATGTCCAGGGAAAAAGTGGGCGCGTCGATGCCCCACACCATGGTCTCGACGCGGCTGACCCTGGCAGCATGCTCGGCCAGAAGGATGGCGTCGCCGATCGAGGCGCCGGACACCGCGCTGTTGAAGATGCGCTTGCCGTCGAACAAGGCGCGCACGCCCGTCGGCAAGCCCATTTCCGTGCGCGAATTGCCGATGTAGATGATGGCCGGCCGGTAGCGCGCCACGGCATAGGTCTTGGCCCAGGCGCCGAGCTTTTCATTGATCTGGCGCGGGCGCTGCAGCAAGGGACTGTCCCACTGGTGCAGCAGGTAGGGATCGACCTGGTAGTTCATGAACGAGACGGAGCCGAGGACCAGGCAAACGCAGGCGCAGAAGCAGATGAGGTAGCGGCGGGCCGGAGTATCCATGCTCAGAATTGGAAGTAGAGAAATTCGGTGACCCGGTTCATGCCGAAGATGCAGGCGACGAACAGCGCGGCAAAGCTCACGCTCCAGCGCCGCGTGGGACGCCAGCGGAAGGCCCAGCGTCCTTGCGGTTGAAATATTCTTTCAATGGCGGGCTCGTAAAGAAAGAAAATTTCTTGCGTATTCGGCGCCCTGAAGGCCAGCAGCATGGCGCCCAGCAGCACGGGCAAGCCTGGCCCCGCCAGTTCGATCCAGCGGATGCCGTCGAAGGCCGGATGCAGGCCCCACTGGGCCAGGCTGGCCGCATGGCTGGCCAGGCCGCGCGGGAGGCTCACGCCATTCGCCCCCACCAGCGCGCCCGCGATATCACAGGCCGTGGCCACGTCGGGCGCGCGGAAGAAGATCCAGGCCAGCATCACGGCAAGAAAGGTCAGGACGCCAGGCCACCAGTGCGCCCGCGCCGCGCCAAAGACCCGCTGCCACGCCTGCTGCAGCACCAGGTACAAGCCGTGCAAGCCGCCCCAGATGACAAAGGTCCAGCCGGCGCCATGCCACAGGCCGCCCAGCAGCATGGTCAGCATCAGGTTGCGGTAGCGCATGGCCTCGCCATGGCGGCTGCCGCCCAGGGGAATGTATACATAGTCGCGCAGGAAACGCGACAAGGTCATGTGCCAGCGGCGCCAGAAGTCGGCAATATTGGCTGCCTTGTACGGCGAGTTGAAGTTCAGCGGCAATTTCACGCCGAACAGGCGCGACAGGCCGATGGCCATGTCCGAATAGCCGGAAAAGTCGAAATACAGCTGGAAGGTGTAGGCCAGCACGCCGATCCACGCCTCGATCAGCGTGGGGCTCGCCCCGGCCGCGAAGACAGGCATGGCCAGCGGCGACAGGTTGTCGGCAATCAGCACCTTCTTTGCCAGCCCGATGGTGAAGATCGACAGGCCGATGGCGAAATTGGCGGCGCGCGGGTGGGCGTTGGCCGGGTCGGCGAACTGCGGCATCATGTCGCGGTGGTGCAGCACGGGGCCGGCGATCAGGTGCGGAAAATAGCTGACGAACAGCACATAATGGATGAAACGGTATTCGCGCACCTCGCCCCGGTAGCAATCGACGAGGAAGGCGATCTGCGTGAAGGTAAAGAACGAGATACCGATCGGCAAGATGATGGCCAGGCCATGCCACGGCAGGCTGGCAGTATCGGTACCGGCGGCAGCGATGGCGACGGCGTTCAGGCTG
Source organism: Janthinobacterium breve (assembly GCF_051380895.1). Classification (NCBI taxonomy): domain Bacteria; kingdom Pseudomonadati; phylum Pseudomonadota; class Betaproteobacteria; order Burkholderiales; family Oxalobacteraceae; genus Janthinobacterium; species Janthinobacterium breve. The sequence goes on from NZ_JBNYXY010000007.1 coordinate 377,713, forward strand.
TCGATGAAGAAATTCGCATATTTATAGTACGCAAGCAAACCCAGGTTCAGGGCCAGCGCCGCCACCAGCACGCGCTTGCGGGTCGCGCCCGCGCTGGCGCCGATCAGGCGACCGGCGCCATAATTGACGCAAATGGACACCAGCAGCAGCGGCAGATAGCGCACGTCCCACCAGGCATAGAAGAACAGCGAGGCGAGCGCCAGCCACATGGCCGGCGCCAGGCGCCAACTGGCGGAGGATGCCCAGCGGTCCAGCAAAAAATAGCCGGCCAGCACGATGGGCAAATAGCCGAACAGAAAGGCGAAGGAATTAAACAGCATGTTGCCTCCTGGCAGGCAAGGACTGGACCTGGTAGTAACAATCGGCAATCTGGGCCGCCACCCGCTCCCACGTAAAACGTTCCACCAGGGCTTGCACGCGGCAGCGCTCGGGCGGCAGCGCCAGCAAGTCGAGGATGGCCTGGCGTTGCGCGGGGCCATCGTCCCAGCGCACCTTGCGCAGCGCAAACGCGGAATCGGGCAAGTCCAGCGCGCTTTGCGCCGTCATGACGACGGGCGTGCCGGCCGCCAGTGCTTCGAGCACGCTCAAGGGAAACACTTCGCCCTGGCTGGGCAAGGCCGCCACGGCCGCCGCATGATAGGCGCTGGCCAGCAGCGGGTCGGCATGGTCGAGCGCGCCCAGCCAGCTGACGTGCGGCAAGTCCAGCAACTGTTGCAGATACGCTTGCTGTTCGCGCGGCGCGGCGCCGATCAGCACCAGGGGCAAGCCGGCGCCCGCCAGCGCCTGCGCCAGTCCCAGCTGGTTTTTATACGCTGAAATGCTGCCCGTCATCAGCACGAACGGCCCGGCAATACCCGTTTCGCGCAGGAACAGATCGCCATTGGCCGTGAAGAAATGCGGGTTGATACCGTTGGGCAAGACGCGGATGGCGTCGGCCCCCATGCCGAAACCTTGCACGATGGCATCGCGCTCGGCCTCGCCCAAGGCGATCACCACGTCGGCCAGCTGCAAGGCGCGCCGCGTCTGCGCATAACTGGTTTGCACCATCCATTCCGTCAGGCGTCCCGCCAGCCGGTCGGCCAGCCGCGCGCGCCAGGCGCTGGCGCGGCCCCAGCCAGGCGACAGCAGCGGCGACAGCACCACGGGCACGCCCTGCTCGCTGGCCATTTCCATGATGCGGTAGGTGCCATTGCTGGCCGAAAACACGTGCAGCACGTCGAAATCGGCCAGCCGCTGGTGGTTGGCGTCGACCAGCTGCACGTCCAGGGGGCGCGCCGGTAACTGGGGCAAGCGGTTCAGCGCGGCAATGGTTTCGCGTACCTGGATTTGCAAGCCGCCGTCACGCTGGAACAGCATCGGGTAGGACAAGATACCGACACGCATGGTCATCCTTTCGTGCGCCCGCGCCGCTGGCGGCTCAGTGCGGTGATTTGACTGCCAGCCAGCGGCCAGCCAGCTTGCGTTGCAATAACAAGAACTCGCCGGCGATGTCATGTTTCAACAGGAAAATACCGCCGATCCAGCACAGCAAGGTGACCAGCGCCGTGCCTGCCAGCGCCAGCAGCGGGATGGCGTGCGGCATGTCGGCCGGCATCCACAGCAGCATGTACAGCGGCGGAGGACTGCTGATCGCGCACAGGGCCAGACTCTTGCGCAAGACGGGCAGCAGGACACGCCAGTCGAGACTGCTGAAGCGCCGCAGGCAGCGGTAGATCAGCCAGCTGCGCACCAACGTGCTGAACACCACGGCCCAGGCCACGGCCACCAGTCCGAATGGCGCGGCCAGCAACAGCGCCGCCACCTTCAAGCCGCCCGCCCAGGCATCGAGCCGGGCCTGCACGCGCATCTGGCCCGTCGCCACGAGCAGGTAGCGGGCCATGCTGAATATGCTATACACGGCTGCGGACAGGCACATGATGCGTATCAAGGGCGTACAGGCGCTCCATTGCGGTCCATATAACACTTTGACCAAAGGCAAGGCCATGCAGGCGAGGAACAGGAAGAAGGGCCAGGCCAGCGCCGTCATATAGCTGACCGTGCGCAGATACACGGGCCCAGCCCCGCCCTCCTCGCGGTCGCGCGCCGCGAACAGGGGGAAGACCACGGGCGAGATCGCGCTGGTGATGGCCTGGTTAAAAATGCTCAGCATGCTTTGTGTCTTGCCGAACAGGGCCAGGCTTTCGATATCGATCATTTTGCCGATGACCAGGTCCGGCGCCACCACGCCCGCCTCGTCCACCAGGCCGCCCCCCGTCGCGTAGGCGCCGAAGGAAATGATGGCCTTGATGCCGCGGCGCCCTGGCAGCCACGGCAGTTCACGGGGGCGCACTACCAGGCTGGTCAGCAGCGAGGCCGTGGAGCCGGCCAACACGGCCGCCACCAGGCTCATGTAACTATGCCCAAGCAGGGCCATGCTGACGCCCACCAGCAGGTTGGTGACGCTGTTGGCCGCGTTGATTGCATAGATGGCGCGAAAGCGCAATTGCCGCCGCAGCAAGGGCAAGGTCAGTGCGCTGAACGGTATCAGCAGGAAATTAATCGACAGCAACTGCAGCACCGCTTGCAGGCGCGGCTCTGCATAGAAACGCGCGAGCGGGCCGCTGGCAGCCAGCACCAGCGCCGCCAGCAGCCAGGCGACCGTCAGGCTGGTGGCCAGGGCGGCGCGCAATTTTTCCGTCGTCAGGGTCTTTTCCTGGATCAGGTACTGGCCCACACCAAAGTCGCGAACCACCTGGGCCATGGCCACCAGCACGGCGCCCAGCGAATACACGCCCACCTCGGCCGGCGTCAGCAGGCGCGACAACATCATCGTGGCGACGATGCTGAGCAGCAACACCGTGTATTTTTCGGCGAAGGAAAAGAGGAACGAATGGCGCGTGGCGTTCATGCGGGGAGACTCCTGGCGTTACACGAGACCGGCATAGAACTGGCGCAGTTGGCGCTCCAGCCGCTGCATGGAATAGTGCTCTTCCGCTTCCAGGCGGGCCTGGCGTCCCATGCGCTGCCGCCGGACAGGGTCGCGCAGCAGGTCCGCCACGGCCCGGCACGCCGCGTCCTCGTCGTCGAGCGGCAGCAGCATGCCGCCGCCGCTGCCGTGCAGGATGTCGCTGGTACCCGGCACATCGGTGCCCACGGCCGGCACGCCGCAAGCCATCGCCTCGATGGTGGCAATGCCGAAGCCTTCGTTCTTACTCAGCAGCAAATGCAGGTCGAAGGCTGGCATCAGCAATTCGATACGCTGCTGGAATCCCGTCAACAGCACGCGCGCCTGCAGCCCCGCCGCCAGCACCTGTTCGCGCAGCATCGCTTCCAGCGGCCCCGTGCCCGCCAGCACCAGGTATAACTGGGGGAACTCGTGGCGCAGACGCAGGAACATGGCCAGCAAGGCCTGCGGCCGTTTTTGCGCCGACAGGCGCGCCACGCAACCGATCACCAGGGCGTCCGGCGGCAGCGCCAGCTGCAGGCGCGCCAGCTGGCGCCGTTCGGGCGACACGATGAACGCATCCGTGTCGACGCCGTTCGGGATCACGGCCAGCCGCGTCTGCGGCGCCAGCATGCCGCGATACAGGTCGAGGAAATGCCGCATGGCCGAGGACGATACTGCATACACGCCCTTCACGCTGCGAAACGCTTCCTGCAACAGCGGCCGCTGCCAGGCGCTGAACGGTTCCAAAGGAAACGCATTGTGCACGCTGATGACGGCAGGCAGACGGCACTGCTGCGCCAGCCACAGGATGGAGGCGCCATAGGTCGTCCAGCAAAAGGCCACGTGCACCAGGTCCGGCCGCAAGCGGCGCAGGCGCCAGGCGCCCGTGACCCTGGCGCGCAGCAGATTCCAGCGCCGCCACGCCCAGTGCTCGACAAACAGGGGCGGCTCATACACTGCCACCTGCAGCTTCTGCATGCGCAAGCCTTGCGTCCATGCAGCAAAGCCGGGAAAGCGGCGCAGGCCCAGCACGCTGTCAAAGCCGGCCTTGCCGAGCATGCGCGCTTCCTGCGCCATGCGCAGCTCCATGCCGCCCAGTTCGCCGGAATAGCTGGTAATGACGACACGCGGCAGGCGTTTGCGCCGTCCGCGCCATGCTTCATAGAAATAGCCACGCAGCGAGGCCATTTCCCAGCGGCGCAGGAACAGCGTTTCGCGGTCGCCGCGCAGCCAGGCGCGCACGCCGGCCACGCCGTTGCGCAGATAGCGGCCCAGCATCCAACGCGGCACGCCCAGCCATTCCACGCTGGGCGCCGGCACGACGAGACGGCACTGGCCCCGGCCAAACAGGAAGGAGCGCCGCAATATCCAGCCGCGCTGCACCTGATTCACGCGGATGATGTGCGCCACGCTCGCCTGCGGACAGAACCACGAAGGGTTGCCGGACCGATATATTTCCAGGTTCAGCTTGGTTTCGCTGCCCATGGCGTAGCTGCTCCCCTGCGGGCCGATGCTTTCGTCATAGCGGGCACCCGCCTCGAAGATACGGCGGCGTATCGCCATGTTGGCGCCCCACACGAGGCCCGGATAGATGGGCGCGTCGCGCAGGCCGGGGCTGGTGATGCCCCAGGTCAAGCCAACGGGGGTCAGGCGCAGCAGCCATTGCGCCGGTTGTTCCCGCCAGGCGGGCACGATGGCGCCGCCGAACAGGGCGTAGCCGGGGTGATCACGCGCGCTGTCCTGCAAGCGGCACAGCCAGTCGGGCGCGGGCATGGCGTCGTCGTCGCCAAACACGAACAGCTCGCTGCCATCGCCGCCCTGGCGCAAAGCGTGCTCGACGGCGCCGTTCAGGGCGGGACTGCGGCCGCGCCGCGCCACGTAGACCGAACTCAAGGGCAGACGGCCGCGGAAGGCGGCGATCACCCGGGCCGTGGCGTCCGTGCTGCCATTGTCGGCAATGACCAGGCGCCAGCCGCCAACGGGCGGGCGCAGCGCCATGTAGGCGCGCAATACCTGGGGCAAAGTGCCGGCGCCATTGTAGGTCGCCATGAGAACGGTCAACAAGGACATGCCTCCTTGGTCTTACCATGACAAAACTGATTGACGGTGTCAACAACGCTGAACAGTATTAATCCAGTGTACTGAGCCTGCCCGTCAGCCCGTTGACAGACATCAATACCTTGCAAACCCGGCCAACACCAGGAGCGTTCCCTTCATGCGCGACATCGTGATCACCATCATCATCCTCGGTTCGCTGCCCTACATCCTGAAGGCGCCGGCCATTGGCGGCCTGATGTGGGTCTGGGTCAGCGTGATGAATCCCCACACGCAAGCCTGGGGCTTTGCCACCCACTTGCCGTTCGCCTTCATCATCGCCATCGCCACCATGCTCAGCCTCGTGATGACGCGCGAACCGAAGAGCCTACCGCTCACGCCCGTCAGCGTGCTGCTGCTGCTGTTCGTCGGATGGATGAATGTCACGGCGCCGTTCGCGCTGCTGCCTGAAGCGTCGTGGGTGCAGTGGAACAAGGTCATGAAGATCATGCTGATGAGCTTTGTCACCATGATGGTGATACGCACGCGGCGCGACATCGTGCGCCTTGTGTGGGTGCTGGTGGGCTCGATCGGCTATTACGGCGTGAAAGGCGGCATCTTCACCATCCGCAGCGGCGGCACGGAGCGGGTCTGGGGGCCGGACGAAACGTTTATTGGGGATAACAATGCGCTGGCCCTGGCCCTGATCATCACCATCCCCCTCATGTATTATTTGCAGCAAAACACCGATAAACGCTGGCTGCGCCACGGCTTGTCGGCCGCGATGCTGCTGTCGGCGCTGGCCGCGCTGGGCTCGTATTCACGCGGCGCGCTGCTGGCCATTGCCGCCATGGGCTTGTTCATGTGGCTGAAAAGCGACCGCAAGCTGGTGCTGGGCGCCTTGCTCGCTGCGGTCGCGCCGCTGCTGCTGGCCTTCATGCCCGAGCGCTGGGCCGATCGCATGGACACCATCAACACGTATCAGGATGACGTGTCCGCCATGGGCCGCCTGAATGCCTGGCGCATGGCCTGGAACCTGGCGCGCGACCGCTTTCTTGGAGGCGGCTTCGATGTCTCCGACGCCTCCATCTTTGCCCGCTACGCGCCGAACCCCATGGATGTGCACGCAGCGCACAGCATCTATTTCCAGGCGCTGGGCGAACACGGCTTTGTCGGCTTGTTCATTTACCTGGCGCTGGGCATCGCCACCTGGCGCACGGCGGCCGCCATCATCCGCCGCACGCGGGGCAAGCCGGAACTGCGCTGGGCGCACGGCCTGGCCACCATGAGCCAGGCCAGCCTGATCGGCTTTGCCGTGGGCGGCGCCTTCCTCAGCCTGCTGTATTTCGACATGCCCTACTACCTGATGGCCGCCCTGATCGCCACGCGCATCATCGTCGAGCAGCAGGCGCCGGCCTCCACCTCCAGCGCCCGACAGGCCAGGGCCAAGGCCCGGGCCGCCATTGCGGAGCAGCCATGACGGCCACCTTGTCCATCTTGATCTACCACCGCGTGCTGGCACGGCCCGACCCCCTGTTTCCCGGCGAAGTGGACGCCCGCTTGTTCGAGCGCCAGTTGCGCCTGCTGAAGCGCTTTTATGCCCCGCTGCCCCTGGCCGTAGCCGTGCAGCGGCTGCAAGATGGCTGCCTGCCGCCGCGCGCCGCGTGCATCACCTTTGACGACGGCTATGCGGACAATGCGCAAGTTGCCCTGCCGCTGCTGCAGCGACATGGCTTGCACGCCACGTTTTTTATCGCCACGGGCTACCTGGACGGCGGACAGATGTGGAGTGACACGGTGATCGAGGCCGTGCGCCAGGCGCCCGGTCCCCGGCTGGACTTGCAGGAACACGGCCTGGGCTGCCTGCCCGTCGCCAGCTTGGCGCAGCGGCAAGCGGCCATCGCCACCTTGCTGGGCCAGCTCAAATACCTGCCGTTCGGCCGGCGCCAGCAGCTGGCCATGCAGATACGCCGGCGGGCAGGCGCCACGGCGGGCCAGGCCGCCATGCTGAGCACGGCGCAGCTGCGCCAGCTGCAATCGGCCGGCATGGGCCTGGGCGCGCACACGGCCAGCCACCCGATTCTGTCCACCTTGCCGGACCACGCCGCGCGGCGGGACATCGCCAACGGCAAGCATCAGCTGGAAGACTTGATACAGGCGCCCGTCACCCTGTTTGCGTATCCGAACGGGAAGGCCGGGCGCGATTATGGCGCGCCACATGTGGCAATGGTCCACAGCCTGGGCTTCAAGGCGGCAGTGGCCACTGACTGGGGCGTGGCGCGCCCGGGCGCGGGGCTGGACCTGCTGCAACTGCCCCGCTTTACGCCGTGGGATCGAGGACGGCTGGCATTTCTGTGGCGCTTGCGGCAAAACCGCCGGCAAGCGCACCCAGCGCGCCCGGATGCTGGCTGAGCCACTGTTCCAGCATCAGCAGCAGCCACACCATGGTGCCGTGATAGGCCGGATGTTCCGCCAGCAAGCGTCCTTGCAGATCGTCGATGAAAACGGGCCGCACGATGCCGCGCCCGCGCAGCTGCGTCAGGTTATCGAACGCAAATTCGCGCAGCGGCGCGTGGCTGTGCAGCCACTGGCCGAAAGGCAAGCCGAAGCCGTGCTTTTTCTTGCGCACGATGGCCGGCGGCAGGATGTCCGCCAGCGCCCGCTTGAAGAAGGGCCGCAGCTGCCTGCCATCGAGCTTGTCGCGCGGCGCCAGGCGCGCGGCAAACGCCACCATCGCGTCGTGCAGGAAGGGAAAGGCCGCTTCCACGCCGGCCAGCTCGCACGCCTTGCGCACCTTGAACAGGTCATTGTCGGCCAACGTAAAACGCATGTCCAGCGCCAGCAGTTCATTGATCTGGCTCAAGCCCTGGCCTTGCCGCTCCCAATACGCGCCATTCACGCAGCCGGGCGCCATGCCCGGGGCTATGGTGTCGATGAAACCCGCTTCCAGCACCGTGCGGTAGCCATGGCGCAGCAGCAAGTTGTAGCTGTCGAGCCGGGCCGGCAGCGGCAGGCTCGCTTGCTCGATGTAGCGGCGCGCCTTGTCGGCCAGTCGCCACGGCTTGCCCCTCTGCTGGCGGAAGAGCAGCGGCTCGATGATGGCCTGGCGCAGCATGGCGGGCAAGCGCCCGTACTGCGACAGCAAGGCCTGGTGCGCATAGCGTTCATTGCCACCAAACAATTCGTCGCCGCCGTCGCCGCCCAGGAGGCGCTTCACGCCATCCTCGCGCGCCATCTGCGCGCAGTAAAAGGCGGGAATGGCCGAGGCATTGCCGAAAGGCTGGTCAAAAACGGCCGCCATGGCGGGAATCGCCGCCAGCACGTCGCTTGGCGTCACGTAGCGCTCGTGGTGGATGCTGCCCGCGTGGCTGGCGGCCAGGCGCGCATACGCCATTTCGTCATAGCCGGGTACATCAAACCCGATGGAATACGTGCGCGCGGGCCGGCCCGTCACTTGGCCCATGATGGCGGCCAGGGTGGAACTGTCCGTGCCGCCGCTGAGAAACGCGCCCGTATCCGCCCCATCCGCCCCCAGGCTGCTTTCCACGGCCAGGCGCAGCAGGCGCAGGAATTCCTGCTTGTTGCTGGCAAAGGTGGCCCGCGTGCGCGCCGCGCGTGGCTCCTGGAAAGTCAGTTGCCAGTAGTTGCCCTTGCATTGCTTGCCACCGCGCACATGCAGGTATTCGCCGGGCAGCAAGCGCTGCTGGCCCAGGTAGGCCGTGGCCGGGCCAGGCACCATGTGGAAGTACAGGTAGTGATACAGGGCTTGCGGATCGAGCGCGCCCCGCACGGAGGGATGGGCCAGCAAGGCGTCATGCGAGGAGGCAAAGAACAGGCCCTGCGCATTGTTCGTATAGCTGAGCGGATGCATGCCGGCGCGGTCCACGGCCAGCAGGGCCGAGCCGGAAAAGGCGTCGAGGATGGCCAGCGAAAATGGTCCGGACAGGCAGGCGCAGGCGGCCACGCCACGGCTCAGCCACAGGGACGCGAGGCGGCTCGCCACGTCGTCCGCCGAACCGTCGAGCACGGGCCGGCCCCAGATGGCCACTTGCAAGCCATCTTGCTGGTGCACATGGCGGCTGCCGTCGATGGCGGCCACGGCCACGCCGCCCACGTCGCTCACACTGGTGGCCAGGAGCGTGCCATCAAAACGCGACAGCGGTGCAGCCATGGCCGCCAGGGAGGCCCGCGCCGCGCCATCGCTTGCCCTGCCGGTACCGGCGGCAAGGCCGGAAGCCGGCGCCAGCCAACCGCACAGGCCGCTCATACGAGCACCTCGGCCGGCAAGGGATGGCCGAGAAAGGCCGTCGGGCTGGCCGTCAAGCCATACGCGCCCGACTGGAACACCACCACCAGGTCGCCCTCCTCGGCGCGCGCCATTTCCATCTGGTCGGCCAGCAAGTCCAGCGGCGTACACAGCGGCCCCACGACGGACGCCACTTCGCGCGCCCCGCCCTGCAAGCGGTTGCCGATGGCGACCGGGTAATTCTTGCGGATCAGCTGGCCAAAATTGCCGGAGGCCGCCAGATGATGGTGCAAACCGCCATCCGTGACGAGAAAGACCTGTCCATGCGACACCTTGCGTTCGAGCACCTTGCACACATAAATCCCGGCCTCGGCCACCAGGTAGCGGCCCAATTCCAGGTTCAGACGGGCGCCGGGCGCCGCCTGGGCCAGGATGTCGAGCTGCCGCTGCAAGCCTGCAGCCACGGGCGCCAGGTCGAGGGCCTGGTCGCCGGGGAAATACGGCACGCCGAAGCCGCCGCCGATATTCAGGGTGCGCAAGGGCGACGGCGCGCTGTCGGCCAGCTGCAGGGCCAGTTGCACGCTGAGCGCCTGCGCTTCGGCCAGGGCCGATGCCGACAGGTTTTGCGAGCCCGCATACAGGTGAAAGCCGTGGAAATCCAGCCCCAGTTGGCCGATGCGGCTCAGCAGCGCCGGCACCAGGGCCGCATCGACGCCAAACGGTTGCGCGCCGCCGCCCATGCGCATGCCCGTACGGCGCAAGGCGAAATCGGGATTCACGCGCACGGCCACCCTGGCCGTCACGCCCAGCCGTTCACTGGCCAGCGCCACCCTTTCCAGCTGGGCGCCCGATTCTACGTTGATCAGCACGCCTGCTGCCACGGCCCGCGCCAGTTCGCCATCGCTCTTGCCTGGCCCCGCAAAACTGATGCGCGACGGCGCCATGGGCGTATCGAGCGCCGTCGCCAGTTCGCCGCCCGACGCCACGTCGAGGCCATCGACCAGGCCCGCCAGCCACTGCACCACGGCCGGCATGGGATTGGCCTTCATGGCGTAATGCACGAGCACCCCGGTGGGCAAGGCGGCGCGCAGTTCGGCCACGCGGCGCGTGATGTGCGCGCGTTCATACGCGTAGAACGGCGTGCTGCCCACGCGCTGGGCCAGCCGGCGCAAGGGCATGCCGCCGATCTGCAGCATGTCGCCAGCCACGGCGAACTGGCGCAGGGGCGCGTGCGACGGCAGTTCCAGCCCGGCGGGGCTATCAGGGCTGTTCAAATGGGCGTCTTTGATGCCGGGACCGTTCATACCGCATCTCCTGATTGGACCGCATACGCGCGCGCCAGTTCCCTGGCCAGCAATGGGCGGTCGATCTTGCCATTCGGATTGCGCGGCAGCACGCCGTCGCGGATCTCCACCCACAGCGGCACCATATAGCTGGGCAAGCGCGCGCGGCAGGCTGCCAGTACGCTGTCGCGCAGCAATTCGACACCCGGCGCGGGCGTGACGAGCAAGGCGATGGCCTGGCCCAGCACGGCATGGGGCAGGCCCAGCGCGGCCGCCTCGCCCACCAGCCCGCTCGCATACGCGATTTCCTCGATCTCGGCCGGACTGACCCGGTAGCCGGACGTCTTGATCATGTCGTCGCTGCGGCCCACGAAATACAGATAGCCATCCGCATCGCGGCGCACGGTGTCGCCCGACCAGACGGCCAGTTCCGGCAGCACCAGGCCGCTCGCCTGCGGCGGCAGCGGCTTGAAGCGCTCGGCCGTGCGCGCCGTATCGTTCCAGTAACCAAGCGCCACCAGCGCGCCACGGTGCACGAGCTCGCCAGGCTCGTCGGCGTCGCACACGCTGCCGTCCGGACGCAGCACCAGCACTTCCGCGTTGGGGATCGCTTGCCCGATGGAATCGGGACGCCGCTCCAGCTGTTCCGGCGCCAGGTAGGTGGAGCGGAACGCTTCCGTCAAGCCATACATCAGGTAGACCTGCGTGCGCGGCAGCGACTGGCGCAGCCGGTCGAGGGTGGATCGCTGCATCACGCCGCCCGAATTGGTGATGTAGCGCAAAGGCGTGGACAGGGGCCAGCTCAGCTGCGACAGCTGCACCCACAGGGGCGGCACGGCGGCCAGGCCCGTGATGGCTTCCTGCTCCACGACCTCGACAATGTCGCGCAGCAGCAGATAATTCATCAGCACGGCGCAGGCGCCGCTGGCAAAGGCCGTCGTCAGCTGGCTCAGGCCATAATCAAAGCTGAGCGGCAGCACGCACAAGATCCGGTCTTGCGGCGTGTTGCGCAGGTAGGACGACACGCTGAGCGCACCGGCCAGCATGTTCCGGTGCGACAACACCACGCCTTTCGGCCGCCCCGTGCTGCCCGAGGTATACAAGATGGCGGCCATGTCCGTGTCGATCACCGCATGCCACAGGGGCGCGGGCGCGGCGGGTATGCCGCTCCACGGCAGCAGCCGTACCTTGCCCAGGTGCGATTGCGTCTCCCCTTCGCCCGTCAACAGCACCGTCTGCAAGTCCGGGCAGGCGGCCAGCGCCGGACCCAGCTGCGCCAAGCGTTCGCGCGAGGTGACGAGGATGGCCACGTTGCAATCGGCCAGGATGTAGGCTACCTGATCCGGCTTGAGCAGCGGATTGACGGGCACGAACACGCCGCCGGCCGCCGCCGCGCCAAACATGGCGCTGACGTTTTCCGGGCGTTTTTCCAGGTACACGGCCACGCGCGCGCCACGCTGCAAGCCCAGCGTCAGCAAGGTGCTGGCCGCCTCGCGCACGGACTGCGCCAGCGCGGCATAGCTTACTTCCTCGCCCTGCCACGACAGCGCCGGCGCGTGGGCCGCGCGCTGCGCCGTGTCGAATATCAGCTCGTGTATCAGTGTCGCCATCGTCTCATCCCCGGGTTGCCATGATTGCCATGCATTCCCCTATGATTCAGACAAACGGCCACAGCGGTCTTGATTTTGATCAATTAACAGTTTCAGCAACACAGCTTGAGCCGGCGCAAGACCAGCGTCGGCCGCTGCGCTCTAATGGACAACATTGGCTGCATAGCCGCCCCATCCTTGACCGCCATGGCCAGCTTCACCCGTTTTCCCCGGTTGCAACGGCTTGCCGCCAGCCTTCGCCAGCTGGGCTGGCGCGACAGCGCCTGGCTGGCTCTGGCGCGATTACTGGAACGCGTGCCGGGCGGGCGTTGCGCGCTATATCGTTATCAATTCGTCGCGCAAGCCGTGGCGCCCGGTTCGCTGTGCCGCGAGCGCGGCCGGTCGATCACGGTCACGCCCTGCCTGGCGGAAGCGGACTTGCCGCCAGGTCCCGAACGCCGTCCCGGCGCGCTGCGCGAGCGCTACCGCCAGGGCGCGCAATGCCTGGTGGCCCGCAATGCGCAAGACGCTGACCAAGCCGCCATGGCCGGCTGGATCTGGCTGCTGCGCCACGGTTGCCAGGAAGACGAGGTGCGCGCCCGCTATGCGCTGGCGTCGAAGCAGTCCTCGTGGGACCTGGACGTATGGGTCCATCCCGCACAGCGGGGCGGCCTGGTCTTCGCCCGCCTGTGGGAAGAAGCCAACGCCATGCTGTACGCGCAGGGCGTGCGCTGGTCGTGCAGCCGCATCTCGCGTTTCAACCGTGCCTCGCTGGGCGCCCATGCGCGCCTGGGCACGCATGCGCTGGGCACTGCCACCTTCCTGCGCTGCGGGCGCTGGCAATGGATGGCCGCCAGCCTGCCGCCCTATCTGCACCTGTCGCGCCGTCCGGATGACATCCCCTGCCTGGCCTTCGATACGTCCTCCCTGCCGCACTACCCTTCCCTGGAGCTGACATGCCGCATCTTGAAGCAGTAAAGCACATCCTCGACACCACCCTGGGCTTGAACGGGCGCGCGCTGGAAGCCCACACGCCGCTGCTGGGCAGCGTGCCGGAACTCGACTCGATGGCCGTCATCGGCGTGATCGCCGCGCTGGAAGACCATTGCGGCATCCTTGTCGCCGACGACGACATCCACGCGCGCCACTTCGCCACCGTGGGCACCCTGCACGATTTCGTGTTTGCAAAGCTGCGACTATGAGCCATACCGCCACCGCGGCGCTGCCGCTGCTGCCCTTCTTCCTGCCCGCCAGCGGCGGCCAGCGCTATTGCCTGCTGCACCTGCCGCCGCCGGGCCGCAACGCGCGCGGCGGCATCCTCTACGTGCATCCGTTCGCGGAAGAACTGAATAAAAGCCGCCACGTGGCCGCCGCGCAGGCGCGCGCCTTTGCCGCCGCCGGCTACAGCGTGCTGCAGATCGACCTGTTTGGCTGCGGCGACAGCAGCGGCGACTTCGGCGAGGCGCGCTGGGACATCTGGCACAACGACCTGCACCTGGCTTGCGCCTGGCTGGCGCAGCGCGTCGACGGTCCCTTGACCGTGTGGGGCGTGCGCCTGGGCGCCCTGCTGGCGCTCGATTTTGCCAGCCGCGCGCCGCTGCCCCTGGCGCGTTTGCTGCTGTGGCAGCCGGAAACCGATGGACGGCGCAGCATCGACCGCTTCCTGCGCCTGCGCCTGGCCACCAGCATGCTGGCCGGCGGCACGCAGGAAGCGCCCGGCCATGCGCGCGCCACTCTGGCGCAAGGCGAGCCTGTGGAAGTGGCCGGCTACCAGCTGGCGCCGGCGCTGGCGCAAGCCATCGATGGCGTCAGCGCAGCGGCGCTGCTGCCCGCGGTGCCCGTCTACTGGCTCGAGTACCAGGCGCCGGCGCAGACCTGCGCACCCTTGCCGCCGCTGGCGTGTCTATGGCGCGAACGCGGCGCCGCCGTGCACGTGGCCAGCTTCGTCGATGGCCCGTTCTGGCACAGCGGCGAGCTGCTGGCGTGTCCGCAACTGCTGGACGCCACGCGCAAACTGTGCCGCGACTGGCTAGCCGAGGAGAGGACGCCGCCATGAAACGCGACAGCACTCAGCAGCACCTTGCAGGGCAAACCGTGCGCGAGCTGGCGCTGCGCTTTCGCAGCGTGGCCGAAGGTACCGATGCGGGTGAAGACGGCGAGGCGCAGGCGCGTATGGTCGGCATCCTCAGCCTGCCCGCCGCGCCAGGGCCGCGCGGCGTATTGATCGTCACGGGCGGGCCCCAGTACCGGGTGGGCAGCCACCGCCAGTTCGTCTTGCTGGCGCGCGCCCTGGCCGCGCAAGGCTGGCCCGTGCTGCGTTTCGACCTGCGCGGCATGGGCGACAGCGAGGGTGGCGCGCGCGATTACCGCGCCGCCGGTCCCGACATCGCCGGCGCGCTGGCGCAATTCTTCGATGCCGTGCCATCCTTGCGCGAAGTGGCGCTGTGGGGCTTGTGCGACGGCGCCACGGCGGCCGCCTGCCATGCGCCAAGCGACCCGCGCGTCAATGCCCTGGTCCTGCTCAACCCGTGGGTGCGCAGCAGCGCCGGCCTGGCGCGCGCCACCCTGCGCCATTATTATCTGCCACGCCTGCTGCAAGGCGCGTTCTGGCGCAAGCTGACCAAAGGCGGACTGCAGCTGGGCGCCAGCTTGGCCTCGCTGCGGCAGGTGGCGGCCGCCACGCAGGTGCCGGCGCAGGCAGCGCAGCAAAACGACGCGCCCGCGCCGGCCCTGCTGCGGGCGCTGACGCAGTTCCAGGGCAAGGTCTTGCTGATCCTCAGCGGCGACGACCTGGGCGCGCGCGAGTGGCAAGCCCTGCTCGACGGCGATGCGGCGTGGCGCGCCGTCGCCGCGCGCGCGCCCTGGACGCAGGCGCAGGTCGATGGCGCCAACCACACGTTCGCCAGCGCCGCCTGGCGCGGCGAAGTCGAACAACTGTGCGCACGGTGGCTGCAGTCATGCTAGGGATCACGCCAAACGCTGCCCGGCCGAACGCGGCCCGACCAAAACGGGTGCTGATGCTCGCCTACCATTTTCCGCCGCTTGCTGGCGGCAGCGGCATCCTGCGCACCCTGGGCTTCGCGCGCCATTTGCCCGACTGCGGCTGGCAGCCGCTGGTGCTCAGTCCCGCGCCGCTCGCGTATGCGCAGCGGGGCGATACGCAGCTGGCGCAGATCGGCGCGCAAGCCACCGTGCGGCGCACCCTGGCGCTGGACGCGGCGCGCCACCTGGCCATCGCCGGACGTTATCCGCGCTGCCTGGCGCTGCCCGACCGCTGGAGTTCCTGGTGGTTGAGCGCCGTGCCGGCCGGCATGCGCATGATTCGACAGTACCGCCCCGACGCCATCTGGTCCACCTACCCGATCGCCACAGCGCACCTGATCGCGATGACCTTGCAAAAACTCAGCGGCCTGCCGTGGATCGCCGACCAGCGCGACCCCATGTTGGACGACAGCGATCCGCTGGCGCTGTATCCGCCCGAAGCGCGTTTGCACCGCATGCATGCCTGGATCGAACAGCGCATCGCGGCGCGCAGCTCAGCCATCGTCTGCACCACGCCAGGCGCCATCGACGCGCACCGGCGGCGCCTGGCGCACGTTGGGCGCGAGCGCTTCTGCCTGATCGAAAATGGTCATGATGATGACGAAGGCGCCGCACCGCTGGACGGGCCGCAAGGCCGCCGCAGCCGCTTCCAGCTGCTGCACAGCGGCGTGATCTATCCGTCCGAGCGCGATCCGCAAGCGCTGTTCGAGGCCCTGGCCAGGCTGCGCCACGACGGCGTGCTGCATGCGCATAATTTCCAGCTGGTGCTGCGCGCCACGGGCCACGATGCATGGCTGGCCAGCCTGCTGGTGAAATACGGCATCCTGGACCTGGTACGCCTGGAACCGTTGCAGCCGCACGGCACGGCGCTGCAGGAAATGCTGGCGGCCGACGGCTTGCTGTTGCTGCAGGCTGCCAATTGCAACGCGCAGATTCCCGCCAAGCTGTATGAATACCTGCGCTGCCGCCGGCCCATCCTGGCGCTGACCGACCTGGCCGGCGACAGCGCGGCCAAGCTGCGCCACTGCGGCATCGACACCATCGGCCAGCTCGCTTCCAGCAGCGACTGCGCGCGCGCCCTGCTGCGCTTCCTGGAACTGGCGCGCCAGGGCCGCGCGCCGCTGGCCAGCCCCGCTGTCGTCGCCCTGCAATCGCGGCAAGCCCGCAGCAACGCCCTGGCCGACTTGCTGGACCAGGTCAGCCACAGGAGAACAGCATGAAACACCTGATATTTGCCTGCGCCCTGGCCGCCTGCTGCGCCCATGCCGGCGCTGCCGAATGCCCGCCCTACGTGAAGCACACCCCGGGCGGCGACTATACGAGCGCGGAAGACCGCGACGGCCTGTCCGTGGTCGAGAAATTCCATTTTTCGCGCGCCGTGGAAACGCTCACGCAAGGCATGACGGGCAGCCTGGGGGGCGACATCAGCTACACGCTCGAACACTTTCCGAATCACCACCGGGCGCTGGCCTCGATGGCCAAGCTGGGCTTGCGCCTGAAAAGCGCGCAGCCCGTCGGCGCCCGCTATACGGTCAGCTGCTACTTCGAACGGGCGATCGCCTTCGCGCCGCATGACGTGACGGCGCGCATGGTGTATGGCAACTACCTGCTGGCCATGGGCCAGGATGCGACGGCGATGGAACAGCTGGACGCAGCCAGCCGCCTGGCGCCCGAGCAGGCCACCATCCAGTACAACCTGGGCCTGATGTATGTCAAAAAGAAGGAATACGAGAAGGCCAGCGCGCACGCGCAAAAAGCCTATGCGCTGGGCTTTCCCTTGCCAGGGCTGAAAAACAAGCTGAAGGCGGCGGGCAAGTGGCGCGAGCCACCACCCGCCGTCATTGAAGAGAAGGAAACGAAGGAAGCGCAGAAAACGGAAGAAACGCCAGCACCCGCAACTGCCGTGCCGGCCGAAAAAACTAGCGGGGAATGACGGCCGGCCGCTTGGCGACGCTCAGATGCCCCGTCGGCGAGGTGGCCAGCGCGGCGGCCAGGTCGCGCCGCGATTGGGCCTTGTCTTCGGCCTCGCTGATATACGCCAGTTCCGCCGGCTGCAGCACGGTGATGGTGAGCAGCATCACTTCCCCATACGGCGTGTCGAACGTTGGGGGAAGCGTGGCCGTGCCTTGGGCCAGCAGTACACCCACCTGTTCGTTGTCGTCTTCCAGTCCCTTTGGCGCATCCTGCAAGTCCAGCACCATCGATACGCTGCCGTGGCGCTGCAGCAGCAAATCGATGGAGCCGTGATCGGCCACGTTCTGGCTGACCTGGTAAATGAGGTCGAAGAGCCAGGACTGCGCCACTTCCTGGCCGTCGAAGGCGGCCAGCGGTGCCTCGATGCACACTTCCAGCAAATGGCCGCGCGGCACGAAGACGTCGTCGTCATCTTCGAACGGGTCGCTCAAGCCATCGCTGGCGATCACGATCGAGCCGGGCCGGCGGATCACGCGCCAGGCCTGGCGCAGTGACGGCCAGCGGGGGCCTCCCATGAAGGCGGGATTGACCAGCGGTGCCAGCACGTCGGCGTCCATGACGCCCAGAGTGGCATAAAAGGCGTCGCGCGCAGCGCAGGCCGTGGCCAGCATCTGCGCGCCTGCTTCCTTGCCGACGACGGCGTCGTCCGGTTGCGGTACTTGGGGAATGTCGTTATCAGGCATGAGAGTACTCTTTGAATTAGTCAGCGGGTGGAAAGTCGTGATAATTGCGGGGCAAATAGCCCCAGATGCGCGCCACCCGGTCCCGCACCTCGAAATCGAAGCCGATGCGTTCCAGTTCCGGCACGATCCACACGCCGTGGTCGATGATTTTCTTTGGCAGCAGCATGCCCACATGTTCTTCCGAGGTCAGGCCGATGTCGAACCATTCCACGCCCATGAACGGGAACGGCGGGTGGTAATCCCATTCCGTATCCCAGCGCGAGACGTAGCCGGACACTGAACCATAGCGGTACGACGGCAGCCATTCGTCCTGCCCGCGCATGAAGGCCAGCAGTTCGTTCCACTTGCAGTCGTTGGCGGCGCCCGCCAGGTTGCGCCGCGCGATGTGGCCACGCAGCTTGCGCTTGATGTCGTCGCCGCCGGCGTCGGCCAGCGGCAAGCTGTGCGTCGCCGATGCGGTCATGCAGGCGTCCATTCCCTGTGGTCCACGCGGATGTTCGCCCGCAGATCCTCGACCAGTCGCTTGCGGCTGCTCAAGGCATATTCGACGGGCGAAAAAGGCATGGCGGCCATGGCATAGGCATCGATCAGTGCATGCATTTCCTGCGCCTGCTGTTGCGACAACAGCGTCTTGCTGCCATTCTCGCTTTGCTGCGCGAGCTTTTCCTGCAGCACTTCTTTCCAGGCGATGTGCGCCTCCGACATGGGATGGGCGACGCACAGGGAAAACGTGCCGTTCAAAAAATACGTCCAGGCGCTGTCGGTACGGGCGCGCAAGCCCTCCGCTATCGGCGCGCCACTGTCGTCGAAGCTGTCGCGCAGGCGCCAGGTCGTCAGGTTCAAGGTCCCCAGCGCGGCCGCATAGCGGGAAGTAAATTGTGCCTGCAAGCGCTCTTGCGCGGCGTGCGCCGTACTCTCGGCAACAGCGTCACGCGCAATGGCGATCCAGGCCAGTTGGGACGGCGGGAAGTAGCGGCCAGCCCTGGACCCGGGCGCCGCCATGGCGCCAAAGACGAACGAGCACACCTTGCCGCTGTCATCGACCACATACGCGGGCGCGGGAACCAGGCCAGCCTGGATCAGAGCATCGATTTCTTGCATGGCCATGGCGGCGGCTGCCGCCAATTGCGTCTCGTCCAGATAGTGCTGCGCGAGATAATGATCGAGTTCTGTCATGCGCCCGCTTCCATGTTAATCACTGTTTCATCCGCAGACAGCCTTACTTCGCCACCGGCTTCACTTTGGACGCGGCCAGCACGGCGCGCGCGCGGGCCGTGTCGATATCGTCGGCCGTGGCCAGCGCCACGCCCATGCGGCGGCGGGCGAACGATTCCGGCTTGCCGAACAGGCGCAAATCCGCCCCCGGCACGCTCAAGGCGTCGGCCACGCCTTCGAAGGCGATGCCCTTCGCTTCCAGCTGTCCGTAGATGACGGCCGAAGCGGCGGGCGAACGCAGGGCCACGTTGACGGGCAAGCCCAGGATGGCTTTCGCGTGCAATTCGAATTCGCTCTGCACCTGGCTGGCCATGGTGACCATGCCCGTGTCGTGCGGACGGGGGCTCACTTCCGAGAACCACACCATGTCGTCCTTGACGAACAGTTCCACGCCGAACAGGCCAAGGCCGCCCAAGTTATCCGTCACCTTGCGGGCGATGTCGCGCGAACGCTCGAGGGCCAGCGGCGCCATGCGGGCCGGCTGCCACGATTCCACGTAATCGCCCTGTACCTGCAAGTGGCCGATCGGCTCGCAGAACTGCGTTTCAATTTGCCCAGACGCGCCCACGGCCCGCACCGTCAGCAGGGTGATTTCGTAATCGAAGTCGATGAAGCCTTCGACGATGACCCGGCCCGTGTCGACCCGGCCGCCGCTGGCCGCATACGCCCACGCCGTTTCCACGTCAGCGGCGCTATCCAATTTGGACTGGCCCTTGCCCGACGACGACATCACGGGTTTCACGACGCAGGGAAAGCCGATTTCCTGACACGCCAGCTGCAACTCCTGCAGGCTGCTGGCGAAGCGGTATGGCGAGGTCGCCACGCCGAGCGTTTCGGCCGCCAGCGTGCGGATGCCTTCGCGGTTCATTGTCAGCACGGCGGCGCGCGCGTTCGGGATGCAGGTGATCTGGCCCGCCGCTTCCAGCGCCGCCAGGGTATCGGTGGCGATGGCTTCGATTTCCGGCACGATCAGGTCCGGCTTTTCCAGGTCGATCAGGGCCGCCAGGGCCACGCCGTCGCTCATGTCGATCACGTGCGAGCGGTGCGCCACGGGGTGACCCGGCGCGTTCGGATAGCGGTCGACGGCGATCACTTCCACGCCCAGTCGCTGCAGCGAGATGATCACTTCCTTGCCCAGTTCGCCCGAGCCCAGCAACATGACTTTGATGGCGGTGGAAGACAGGGGCGTGCCGAAGATGCGGGGCGCGATGATGCTGCTAGTGCTGCTGATGCTAGTGGTCATGGCAGGGTCTGTAGGCGGAAGGAAAGATGGCTGGGACTATAACAAATGCCAGCCATCTTGGACAGGGCGCCGCGCTAGCGTGCGGCGAGCGGCACTAGCCCGCATAGGCCCGCTTGATCTTCTCGATGTCGATCTTTTTCATGCCCATCATGGCTTTCATCACGCGCTGGGCCTTGACGGGATCGGGGTCCGTCAGCAGGCGGATCATGAGGGTGGGCACGATTTGCCAGGATACCCCGAACTGGTCCTTGAGCCAACTGCATTGCTGGGCTTCCGGCGGCCCGCCTTCGGACAGCCGGTTCCAGTAGTGGTCGACCTCGTCCTGGGTTTCGCAATTGACCTGGAACGAGATGGCTTCGGAAAACTGGAACAAGGGCCCGCCATTCAAGCCCGTAAACGTCTGGCCATCGAGTTCGAATGCCACCGTCAGCACGCTGCCCGGCGCCTGGCCGTGGATTTCCCGGCCCTCCTCGCCGTAGCGCAGGATCTGGCCCACTATCGAATTGGGAAATATTTCCGTATAAAACCGGGCCGCCGCCTCGGCGTTGCCGTTAAACCATAAACATGGGCTAATCTTTTGTACGCTGTGCATGATGCCTCCCTAGTCCGGAATAGGAATACCTCCCCGCGCGGGAAGGATAACTACCAATATAGTCACTATTGCGCAGCCATGGCGCGCGGTGGCGCCATGCACATGCAGCTACGGCGCCGCCAGGGGAAGAGCAGCCGTCAGGGCTGCGTTCCGAAAGTCTGATCCTGCAATTGCTCCACCAGGAAATCGATCAACACGCGCAGGCGCGGCGGCAGGTGGCGGCTGGCCGGCCACAGCAGCCAGAAGGCCGTGCGCGCCTGCGTATGCTCGTCCAGCAGCGAAACCAGTTGCCCAGCCGCCAGCTCGCGCTGCACGGCAAATGCGGGCAGGTAGGCAATGCCCTGCCCTTGCACGGCCAGGAAGACGCGCATTTCCACGCTGTTGCAGACCATGCCGGGCGCCGGCTGGGCTGCCTCGTCCACCAGCGGCCACTGTTCCCGGCGGCCCGTGGCGGGAAAACGGTAGTCGAGGCGAGCGTGGCGCAGCAGCCCGGGACCATCGGCGGGCCGCCCATGGCGCGCCAGGTAGGCGGGCGACGCCACCAGCAGGCGCCGGAACGTACATAGTTTGCGCCGCATCAAGCCAGAGTCGGCCAGCTCGCCCGTGCGCACGGCGGCGTCAAAGCCGTCGCTGACGATATTGACCATGGCGTCGGAGAAATCGAGGTCCAGTTCGATGGCGGGATAGGCTTGCATGAACGCGCCGATGGCCGGTTCGAACAGGCCGCTGTAGCGTGGCAGGCTGATGCGCAGGCGGCCGCTGGGCGCGCCGCTCGATTCGCCCAGCTCCCGCTCGGCCGCTTCCACTTCGGCCAGGATGCGCTTGCAGCGCTGCAAAAACTTTTCCCCTTCCGCCGTCAGCGCCAGATGCCGCGTGCTGCGCTGGAACAGGCGCGCGCCCAGCCGCGCCTCCATGCGCGCCACGCTCTTGCCGACGGCCGACGATGACAGGCCCAGCAGCCGGCCCGTGGCCGAAAAACTGCCGCTGTCGGCCACTTGCACGAACATCGCGATACCACCCAAGCTATCCATCCGCGCTCCATTCAAGACATTTTTGTCCGATATGCTCATCAGTTTAGCCCATTTTTCTTCGATGACGGGCGCGCCATACTCGCCGTTCCTACTTTCCGAGCCGATCCCATGCCCTCATCCTCACGTCTTTCACTCCCCCTGCAAGTGCTGGCCGCCTGCCTGACGGGGCTGCTGATTCCCCTGTGCTTCACGGGCCCGGCCGTGGCGCTGCCCGCCCTCGGCGCCGAATTGCACGGCAGCGCCGCCGCCCTGAACTGTGTCATCAATGCATATATCCTCAGCTATGGCAGCGCCATGATGGTGGCGGGCAGTCTGACGGATGTGCTGGGACGGCGCCGGGTCTGGCTGGCGGGGCTGGCACTGTTTTGCGTGGCAACCCTGGCCATCGCCATCGCGCCTTCGGTGGCATGGATCGCCGCGCTGCGCTTCGTGCAAGGCCTCGGCGGCGCAGCCGCGTTTGCCGCCGCCATGTCTTCGCTGGCGCCCCTGTTCCACGGCGCGGCGCGCAGCCGCGTGATGAGCATGCTGGGCACCACCTTCGGCCTGGGCCTGGCTTTCGGTCCGCTGGCGGCGGGCGCCGTGCTGGCGCTGGCCCGCTGGCCCGCCATCTTTTACGCCACGGCCGCGCTGGGCGCCATCGGCGCGCTACTGGTGCTGTGCAGCGTGCCGGCCGATCCGCCGCGCAGCAAGGGCCGGCTGGACTGGCCCGGCGCCCTCAGCTTCAGCGTCGCGCTGGCCCTGCTGACCCTGGGCATGCTGCTGGTGCCCGAACACGGCTGGCGCAGCGGGGCCGTGCTTGTGCCCGTCGCCTCGTCCGTGGCGCTGTTTTTCATTTTTATCGCGATCGAACGCAGGACGGCGCAGCCCATGCTGGACTTGACGCTGTTCCGCCAGCGCCGCTTTGTCGCCGTGCAAGTGCTGGCCGCGTCGCCCGCCTTCCTGTTCATCGCGCTCATCGTCATGCTGCCGGGGCGCTTCATCGGCATCGACAATATGTCGGCGCTGGCGGCGGGCCGCCTGATGATCGCCCTGGCCGCGCCGCTGCTGCTCGTGCCCATGCTGGCGGCGCTGCTATTGCACTGGGTCAAGGCCGGCACCCTGTGCGCGGCGGGACTGCTGCTGGCGGCCTGTGGGCTGGCCTGGCTGACGCAGGTGCTGGGCCATGGCGGCGGCGCGGCGCTGGCCGGACCGCTGCTGCTGATCGGCGTGGGCATCGGCTTGCCGTGGGGCTTGATGGACGGCATGGCCTTGAACGTGGTGGAAACAGAGAAGGCCGGCATGGCGACGGGCATCTTCAATACCGTGCGCATCAGCGCCGACGGCGTGGCGCTGGCCCTGGCGGGCGCCGTGCTGGCCGGCCTGATCGGCACGGATCTGGCGCGGCAATTGCCCGCCGATCTGCCCGTGCTGGCGGCTGCCAGCCGCGCCGCGCTCGGTGATATCCAACAAGCAACACAGCTGCTGGGCGGCCAGGAAACACTGCTGCGCGCCAGCTATGACGCCGCCTTCCGCCAGTTGCTGGGCGCTTTGGCGTGGCTGGCCGTGGCGCTGGCGGCGCTGGTGCCGTACTTGCTCAGGAAGAAAAAAGCACCTAACAAAACCGTAGCGAGCGGAAGGTAGAGGTGGTCGAGAAGCGCAACCGTACTAAAGTACGGTGAGCATCGCAGGCCGCCTATACCAACGCGCAGTAGGTTTTGGAAGGTGCTTTAGGCGTCCAGGCCGTAAAACACGGCAACGAGGACGGCGATATTGTTGCAGGCACGGGAAAATGTCGTCGTCGCATAGGCAACGGCCACGCCCGGTTCGCGGTAGCGCAGGTAGACAAAGCTGAACATGGCGCCCGAGCCCAGCGCGACGATGGCGTGCAGCAAGCCACCGCTGATGAAATGCACGATGCCCCACAGGATGGCGCCGATGACAATGCTCAGCTGGCGGCTGGCGCCCAGGCGCTTGAGGATTTCCAGCGGCAGCAGCTGGCCCAGGAAGGTTTCCAGGATGGGAGAATAGATGACGACCCAGAACACCAGCAGGGGCAGCGACATTTCGCGCTTGAACTTGGTCAAGCCCGTGTGTGCGCCCCAGTATTCGGGCGGCAGCAGCCATTTGGTGACGAACAGGATCACAAAGCACAGCATGCAGGTCAGCAAGCCCCAGCCCAGGCCGGCGAGGGCCAGCTGCAGCACGGGCGGCGCCGGTTTGTCGTCGTCCGGGCTGGATAGATCGTGGCTGCTGCGCACTTGCATGAGAAGTCCTAGCGGTGATCCAGCTCTCATTGTAGCGCGTAATAAGGCCGTTGGCGCGCCGCGCTGGTGCGCTATCGGCCTCAGGCCGCCAGGCGCAGGGGAGCGTTGGCCGGCTGCGCCAGTTTGAAGATCCCCACTTCCTGTTCCAGCTGGGCTGCCTGCTGCTGCAACTCGTGCGCGGCAGCGGCCGCCTGCTCCACCAGGGCCGCGTTTTGCTGGGTGACGCGGTCCATGTCGACAATGGCGCGGTTGACTTGCTCGATGCCGGCGCCCTGCTCCTGCGTGGCGTGGCTGATCTCGGCCATGATGCCCGTCACCCTGCCGATGCCGGCCACCACCTCATGCATGGTGGCGCCCGCCTGCTCGACGAGCACCGTGCCCGTGCCCACCTTGCTGACGGAATCGTCGATCAAGGCCTTGATTTCGCGCGCGGCGGCGGCGGAGCGCTGCGCCAGGCTGCGCACCTCGGTGGCGACCACGGCGAAACCGCGCCCCTGTTCACCTGCGCGCGCCGCTTCCACGGCCGCGTTCAAGGCCAGGATATTGGTCTGGAAGGCGATACTGTCGATCACGCCGATGATGTCGACGATCTTGTTCGACGAAGCATTGATGAGGCCCATGGTATGCACCACTTCGGCCACCGCCTTGCCGCCCTGCTCCGACACGGTCGACGCTTCGCGCGCCAAACGGTTCGCCTGCTGCGCGTTGTCCGCATTCTGGCGCACGGCGGAAATCAGTTCTTCCATCGATGACGCCACTTCTTCCAGCGAGCTGGCCTGCTGCTCCGTGCGCTGCGACAGGTCACGGTTGCCCGAAGCAATCTCGGTCGAGGCCGTGGCGATGCTTTCCGTACCGTGGCGCACCTTGCCGACGATGGCGGCGAGGTTGTCGCGCATGGTCTTGATGGCAAACAACAAGCTGCTGTCGTCGCCGTGGCGCGTGTACACGTCGATGGCCAGTTCGCCCAGCGCGATGCGCCCGGCGATCGAGGCCGCATATGCCGGTTCGCCGCCCAGCTGGCGCAGCAGGCCGCGCGTGATGACGGTGGCCACCGCGATGCAGATAAGCACGCTGAGCGCGGCCAGCACGCCGATCCAGCGCAGCGACTGGCCATAGATGGCGCGCGCGGCCACGCTGGCCTGCTCCGATTCGCGCTGCACGTTTTTCAGGACGGCATCGATGTCGGCGACGATCTGGCGCCGCAGGGGGCTGCACTCCTCGACGAGGAAGGTGCCGTACTGCTCCATCTGTCCCGTGGCGCGGAACTGGCGCGGACGCTGCAATTCCTGCGCCATGGTTTTCAGACCCGTGCTGACTTTCTCGAATTGGGGATCGCCGGCGAACTGCGGCGCCAGCCTGGCCAGCGCGTCCAGGTACAGTGCCTTCTGGCTGTCGAGGATGGCCAGTTCTTTTTCTGCGGCGGCCTGGTCATGGAAGATATACGCGTTGCGGGCAGCCAGGCCCGTCTGGTCGAGCGCTTCGCGCGCCACGTACAGTGGGTCGAGTTTTTCCAGCTGTACCTTGTCCTGCGCGTCCATGGCGCCGGAGATGGCGCCGATGCGCAGCAGCGCAAACGCGGCCAACACCAGCATCAGTAAAACCAGCAGCCCGAAGCCTGCGCTCAGGCGCGCGCCTATCGTCAAACGATTGAATGACATCATTGTTGTTATTGCCCTGTTTAAAGTTGAGTGTTGCCGGTTCCGCTAGAACCGGCGATCTGCTTACCGTCGTGTTACCTTTCCTGCATGTCGCAGGATGGGACTCTAACTGGCGTTTTTTGGGCAGTCAGCTTCTATTTCGGGCAATGTCCACGCGCGCGGAAAAACTCCCGCGCGCGTACAACAGCACACTGAATTATAAGCGAACGGCGTTCTGGATGATTTCACGCGCTCGCTTTTAATGCTTTGATGCAAGTCAAGGGGCGTCGATGACGGCCATGGTGATGCGCGAGATGCAGCACAGTTTGCCGTCGTCATCGACGATGCGAATTTCCCACACCTGGCTGCTGCGGCCCCGGTGTATCGGCGTGGCGCGTCCCGTCACATGGCCACCGCGCACGCCGCGCACGTGGTTGGCGTTGATTTCCTGCCCCACGCTGACGTGACGGGTGGAATCGAGGCAGGCATTCGCGGCCATGCTGCCCAGGGTTTCGGCCAGCAAGACCGATGCGCCGCCATGCAGCAGCTTGAACGGCTGCATGGTGCGGTGGTCGACGGGCATGGTCGCTTCGATCCAGTCTGGGCCAAATGCCGTGAATGCGATGCCCAGGTGGCGCATGGCCGTGCCCTCGCTAGCGGCGTTAAGCGTAGCCAGGTCAAGCGGTGCGTGCCAGATTTCCATTGTTACCTCGGATAAGTGTGGAGAAAAAACCATTGTAGGACAGCCGGCGCGCGCGTGCTGCTTCATCTTTCCTTCACCGTGGCACGGGGTGGCGCTGACATTAACTGGTTATAATTGCCCCATTCTTAAAAAACGAGGTTGTGTATGAAGTGGGCCTTGCTGGGCATTTTTGTGTTTTCTGTTTTACATATTCATTTTCGTGGCAAGGTGCGCCTGCCGTTTCGCCGCCAGATCTTCGATCACTCCTCGTTCATGGCGCCGCTGAACCTGTTCATGCACACCTTTTCCAAGGTGCCGGCCACGCCATATCTTTCCGTCGATCAATTTCCGGAACTGGCGCCGCTGCAGCAGAACTGGCAAATCATCCGCGATGAAGCGTTGCGCATGCAGGAAATGAAAAAGATCAAGGCGGCTGAAAAAAACAATGACGTGGGCTTCAATTCCTTCTTCAAGTATGGCTGGAAACGTTTCTACCTGAAATGGTATGACGCGAATCACCCGTCGGCACAGCAAATGTGCCCGCAAACCTATGCGCTGCTGCAATCGATTCCCTCGATCAAGGCGGCCATGTTTGCGGAACTGCCGCAAGGCGGCAAACTCAACCCGCACCGTGATCCGTTCGCCGGCTCGCTGCGCTACCACCTGGGCTTGCAGACGCCGAACGACGACCGCTGCTTCATCGACGTCGATGGCGAACGCCACAGCTGGCGCGACGGCCAGGCCGTGATGTTCGATGAAACGTATATCCACTGGGCACGCAACGATGCCGACAGCGACCGCATCATCCTGTTCTGCGACATCGAACGCCCGATGCGCTACCGCTGGGCGCAAGGCCTGAACCGCTGGCTGGGCCGCACCCTGATGACGGCCGCCGCCTCGCCCAACGAACTGGGCGACCAGGTGGGCGGCGTGAGCAAGCTGTTCCAGATTTCCTGGACCATGGGCCAGTACCGCCGCCGCTTCAAGGCGTGGAACAAGACGGCGTACCAGGTCACCCGCGTGGCCCTCGTCGTGGGCGTGATCGCGCTGATCTACTTTATCTAGTTGACGCGGTGTCTCCCGCATAAGAAAACCGCCTTCGAGCGGTTTTTTTATAATGCGATGCCACTGTCCAGGAAAATGTTGAAAAATGACCGAACGCAACCGCCAATACGATATCCAGATTGCCGATGATGCCTGGATTGAATTCGTCGACATTGCAGGGCGCTACGACCAGGCCATCGACATCGATGCCCTGCTGGGAGGGCTGTGGCCGCTGATTTACCGCCTGGAAACGCATTGCGTGGCCGGCTGTTGCGGCATGGATGCCTACGACTTCACGCGCACAGGCATCGCGACGGCGCTGCTGGAACTGGATCGTGCGCAACTGCATGCCGCCTGCTCAGCGGCCAAGGTGGCCGTGACGGCGGCGGCCAGCGATGTATTGACGAGTGCCACGATGAATCACTTTGCGGATAAACGTGTGTTCCTACAATGGCTCGACCATCTGGACGCGTGCATCGTCGCACAGGATCGCGCAGGGGCTTGACCTTGCCAAGGCGGGAAGGTCCAAGGTGACGCTATTGAAAGATAACCGAGGAGAATCCCGCATGCCCCAGATCACCATCCTGCCCCATCCCGAGCTGGCCCCCGACGGCGCCGTCTTCGACGCGCCAGAGAAAATGAGCATTTGCGACGCCTTGCTGCTCAATAACATTGACATGGAACACGCCTGCGGCCAGGTGGGCGCCTGTTCCACCTGCCACGTAGTCGTGGTGCAGGGTTTCGACTCGCTCAATGCACTGGGCGATAATGAAGACGACATGCTCGACCAGGCCTGGGGCTTGCAGCCCCACTCGCGCCTGTCGTGCCAGGCGCGAATCGCCCAGGAAGACTTGACCTTGGAGCTGCCCAGGTACACGCTGAACCACGCCAAGGAATAGTCCCGGGCGTGGCGGCCTGCTTACCTGACCATGCTTACCACATGATCACGCGTTGCTCGGGCGGCAAATACATCGGGTCACCCGGCTTGATGCCGAACGCTTCATAAAAGCCCGGCTGGTTCTTCACCGTGCCCTTGGCGCGGAATTCGCCCGGCGAATGGGGATCGCTCTTGATCTGGGCGATGGCCGCCTCGGGACGCAATTTCGCGCGCCATTTCTGCGCAAAGCCGATGTACAGGCGCTGTTCGCCCGTCAGGCCGTCGAGTACGGGCGACGGCTTGCCACCGAGCGAACGTTGGTAGGCCTTGTAAGTGATCGACAGGCCGGAATTGTCGCCGATGTTTTCGCCCAGGGTCAGTTCGCCATTGATGTGGTAGCCCGGCACGGGGCTGTAGGCGCCATATTGCTTGACGAGGCCGGCGGCCAGCGCCTTGAAGGCCGTGCGGTCTTCCGCCGTCCACCAGTTGCGCAAACGGCCCTTGGCATCGTATTGGCTGCCCGAATCGTCGAAGGCATGGCTGATTTCATGGCCGAAGGTGATGCCCAGCAAGCCGTAATTGACGGCATCTTCCGCTTTCACATTGAAAAATGGCGGCTGCAGGATGGCGGCCGGGATCGTGATGGCGTTCAGCGACGGGCTGTAGCTGGCGTTGACGGTTTGCGGCGTCATCGACCATTCGTCGCGGTCGACGGGTTTGCCCAGCTTGTCCAGGTTTTGCTGGCGGCTCCAGGCGCGCGAGGCGCGCACGTTGGCGATCAGGTCGTTCGGCTGCGTCTGCATGCTGCTGTAGTCGCGCCAGGTATCCGGATACGCGATCTTCGGCTTCAAGGCTGCCAGCTTGAGCTGGGCTTCCTTCTTGGTTTCCGGGCCCATCCAGTCGAGCTGCTCGATGCCATCCTTGAACGAGGCGACGAAATTGTCGAACATGGCCATTACGCGGGGCCGGGTTTCCGGCGGCAAATACATTTCCACGTAACGCTTGCCGACGGCATCGCTGATGGCGTTGTCCGTGAAGCGCAGCGCCAGCTGCCACTGCGGTTCGCTTTGCGGCACGCCGCGCAGCACCGTGCCGTCGAAGGCGAAGCGCTCCTTGACGGTAGCGCTGTCGAGGTAGGAGGCATAGCTTTCGATGATGCGCCAGTTCAGGTAGCTCTTCCACGATGCCAGTGGCACGGCGGCCACGGTGTCGGAAAAGCCTGTCATGAAGCTGGGCTGGCGTACCACGGCCGAGCTTTCCTTTTTCGCCAGGCCGGCGGCGGCAAAGTAGGCTTTCCAGTCGAAAGCGGGCGCCAGTGCCGTGAATTTGTCGAAATCGACGCGGTTGTACGACTTGACGGGGTCGCGCATCTGCACGCGCGTCCATTGCACGGCCGCCAGGCGCGTTTCGATGTCGAGGATTTGCGCCGCGTGTTCGGCGGCTGCCTGGTCGCCGCTCATGGCCAGCATGGTTTCGATATGCTTGAGGTATTTGGCGCGCACGGCCTGCAGCTTGGCATCGTCCTCCTTCAGGTAATAATCGCGGTCAGGCAAGCCCAGGCCGGACTGGCTGATGTTGACCGTGTAGCGCTCCGGGTCTTGCGCATCGGGCGCCACATAGGCGGAAAACGGCGTGGCGATGCCATTGCCTTGCAAATAAGCGAACAGCGCCGGCAAGTCTTTCTTGTCTTTCACGCTAGCAACGCGGGCCAGTTCGGCGCGCAGGGGCTTGAAGCCGGCCGCATTGCGCGCCTTGTCGTTCATGAAGCTCGTGTACAGGTCGGCAATCTTGTGCGCCTCGCTGCCCGGCTTGCCGGGGTTCTTGAGGGTGGCGTCGATCAGGCCGCGCAGCTGGCCCTGCGCGATTTCGCGCAATTCGATATACGTGCCCCAGACGGATTTGTCGGCCGGGATGTCCGTATTGCGGGTCCAGACGCCGTTGACGTAGCCGTAGAAATCATCCCTGGGGCTGACTGCGGGGTCCAGGGTTTTCAGGTCGATGCCCGAGACGGGCGCGGCAGCGCCTTGCTGGGCGTACAGCGACGGCGTGGATAAGGCGAGCAAGGCGCAGCAGGCGGCGCTGATGAGTGAGCGTTTCACGAAGATTCCTTTAATTGTTTTCACTTCATGTTGGAGAACATGCTGTGTCCAGGCATGCGAGGCAGGATTATAGTCGGCTCGCTTGCGAGGAAACAATGTCCGTTGAATAAGTCCAGCGATCCGATGTGCGCTGAAGCAAACCGCAGGCCCGCGCCGATGATAAGTAAATGTTACTATATTGCAATAGATGTGCCAACCGCGCCCCATATCTCTTCGCCTATCTCTCAGACTGGAGCAGCTTGATGCAGGAATGCAGATTCAATATTTTCGGCACGCTGATTGCCATCCGGGGAAATCCGGGCGCCTGGCGCGCATTCTATCTCGGCGCGGAAGGCAAGCGCCGGCCCGCCGATTTCATTATTCCGGACGATATTCAAGCCGATGCGCTGTGCGAATACCTGGCTGACCTGTTCCATGAAGAGGCGACGCCGCGCAATAACACGGCAACGCAAATCAGCTCGCCAGCGGTCGAGGCCTAGCCTATTTCACCGGCTCGAACGTCACTGTCAGCCCGTTTCCCGTGGTCCTGATCTGCGTGGGCACGAACTGCACGCCCGCATAGCGCAATTCATCGGGCTTGAAGGTGTAGATGGGCGTTTCATGCATGAGCTGGTCGGCCACCAGGCTGGCCACCTTGGCGAACTGGCGCTGCTGCGCTTCATCCATGCCGTCGATGCTTACCTTGTCCACGCTCGCTTCGCTCAGGAAGACGGCGTTGCGCTGGGCGTCGAGCACCAAACGGCCCGACATGGCCAGGCTGCCGCGCCAGCTCTGGCGGATGAAAGGCGGCAGAACGCTGGCGTCCACGCTGAGGGCCACACGTTCACGCTCGGGCTGCAAGGACAGTTGCGGGTGGGTCAGCTTGACGTCCAGCACGGACAGCACGCGCTTGTCGATGGGAAAGCGGCGCTCCAGGCCTTGCTGCATCTTGCTCAGCGACACGTTGACGTCGCGCGGGCCGATCAGGGTGGAACACGAGGCCAGCACAGTACAGGCAAAAGCGGCGATGGCGGCGGTTTTCAGCAAGGGACGGATAGCGGTCACATTCATGGATAGTCTCGGTGGAAAGATGGCGCCATCTTACACATGCGCCGGCTTCAACACAAACGGCGCCCGGCTTGCGGCGGGCGCCGTTCTTTTACGTCTGCGTCTTAATGCACGAACAAGGCGATCAGTATGACGATGGGCAATGGAATGCCCAGCAGCAGCAAGAGGATGGAACGCATGGCAGTCTCCTAGATTGAAATGGATGATTTAAATGGTCACATGGCGCAGCACGCGCTCATGGTCGCGCTGGCGGCCGCCGAACGTTGCCGCCAGGCTGGCCACGAAAGCGCCCAGCAGCAAGGCGACGAACATCCACAGGGCCGTATGGGCACCGGCCTTGCGGGCCGTTTCCGCCGCTTGCTGGGCAGCCGCCTTCGCATCGGCGGCGGCCTTGGCGGCGCGCGCGTAGACGGCGTCAACGCGCGCTTCCGCTTCAGCCTGCGTCAAGCCCGTGCGGCTGGCCACGACCTGGCCCAGGTAGGCGCGGTCATCGGCAGCCAGGTTGCCCTTGGACAGGCCCGTGGCGAAGATCTTGCCGATTTCCACGCGCTGGTCGGCGAGCGTGACGCCGGCAGTTGTTGGCGCTGGCGTGCCAGCGGCAGGAGCGGCGCGCAGCAGCATGTCCGAGAAATAATCGAGCGGATTGGCGCCGCCACCCTCGCCTTGTTTGGCGCCCGCAGCACCAGCCGCTGCGACCGGGGACACTGCCGCCGCCACGCCGCTGCCCGCGTCGATGGCGCCGCTGAGCACGGCCCGCGTGCCGCCGGCCAGCACGGCCACGGTGATCAGGGTGGCCACGGCCCAGGCCAGCAAGCCGTGCGCCGTATCGCGGAAATGCACTTCATCCGTGTGGATGGAACTCCATTTCACGCGCAAACGGCCTGCCATGTAGCCGCCGATGCCGGACGCGGCCAGTTGCATGAAAGCCAGCCAGGCGATGGTCGACACGCCGATGGCCGTGGCGTTGAACGACCACGGTGACACGGACGATAGGCCCAGGCCCACGCCGAGGATCAGCAGGATGAAGGACAAGGCGGCGGCGGCGGCTGCGCCCGCCAGCACGGCGCCCCAGGAAACGCCCGGATTGTTCAGGTCCGACACGGACAATTGTGTAGCTTGCATGGAATTCTCCCTTGGTTGGTAATGTTTTTAGGCGCTCAGGCGGCGCTGCTCGTCAGCTGTTCCTTGCGTGCGGCCATTTCCCGGCCCAGCGCATCGAGGTCGACGGCCGTATGGCGCACCTTGGGAAACATGTCGCCCTCTTCTTTCTTGACGTGGTGTTCTATCTGCTCGGACAGCACCTTGACCTTGGCGTCGTACAGGTCGTCGGCGGGGTCCATCGCTTCGATTTGCGCAATCAGTTCCTTGGCGCTCGCGTGCTCGACGACGGCCTCGTCCATCAAATCGCCGTCGTGGATGGGGCGGCGCACGGCCGGGTAGAAAATCTCTTCTTCCAACTGCGTGTGTACGGTCAATTCCTGGCAAATCTGGTCGGCCAGCTTTTTCTTGGTGGCAAATGAGCGGTCGCTCAAGCCTTCATATTGGGCAAACAAGGCTTTGACAGCCTTATGGTCCTGCATTAATAAACTGATCGCATTCATGGCGCCTCCTTGTTGTAGATGAAATAAGGATGCGCCAAGGCAGCGCCAGCGTATGTGCGACGCCTTACACAAACTTGATATTCAATTCATATCAGTATCCTGCACCTACTTGATGCCGTGGTGGCCCATCAGGTCGTACAGCGTGGGCCGGCTCACGCCCAGCAGCTCGGCCGCGCGGGCGATATTGCCGTCGGCCCGCGCCAGCGCGCGCACCATGACCTTGTATTCGGCCGCTTCGCGGGCCTGGCGCAGGTTCAGCGGCTCATCCTGGGGTGCCGCCTGGGCACTGGCGGGCAAGCCCAGGTCGTCGGCGGCGATCTGCGGTCCGTCGCACATGATGACTGCCCGCCTAATGCAGTTTTCCACCTCGCGCACATTGCCGGGCCAGCCGTAGCTTTCGATCAGCTGCAGCGCGCCTGCGCTGAAATGCAGGCTGCCGCGCCCTTCGCTGGCGCAGAACTTGTTCTTGAAATGGTGGGCCAGCAAGGCGCAATCGCCGGCCCGTTCGCGCAGGGGCGGAATGCGCAAGACGATTTCGCTGAGGCGGTAAAACAGGTCTTCGCGGAAACGTCCCTGTTCCGCCAGCATCTTCAAGTCCTGGTGCGTGGCGCAGACGATGCGCACGTCGACGGCGATCTCGGCGCGCCCGCCCACGCGCTCGATAACCCGCTCCTGCAGGAAGCGCAGCAGTTTCGCCTGCAGCGCCATCGGCATGTCGCCGACCTCGTCGAGAAAGAAAGTGCCGCCGTGGGCCAGTTCGATCTTGCCCAGGGTTTGCCGCGCCGCGCCCGTAAATGCCCCCCGCTCATAGCCGAAGAGCTCGCTTTCCAGCAGGTTTTCGGGAATCGCCGCGCAGTTGATGGCAATGAAACGCTGCGCGTGGCGGCTGGACAGCGCATGCAAGCCCCGCGCAATCAGCTCCTTGCCGCTGCCCGAGTCGCCCAGCAGCATCACGCTGGCCGACGATGGCGCGACTTTTTCCACGCTGCGGCACAGTTTCAGCATGCCGGGGTCGCGGCTGACGATGCCGGCCAGCGGCGAGTCCGCCTGCGTCTGCAGCATGCGGCGGTTTTCCTGCTGCATGGCGTGCAGGTAGAACGCGCGGGCGATGACCAGGCCCAGCATGTCGGCCTCGAACGGTTTCTGGTGGAAATCGTAGGCGCCCAGGGCGATGGCCTTTAACGCATGCGCGCGCTCCTGGTTGCCCGACAGGATAATGACCTTGGTGTCCGGCGCCAGCGCGAGGATGTGTTGCAAGGTGGCCAGACCTTCCGTGGCCCCGTCCGGATCGGGCGGCAAGCCCAGGTCCATCGTCACCACGGCAGGCTGGTGGCGCCGCACCAGCGCCAGCGCCGCCTCGCGCTCGCCCGCCAGCAAGACCTCGTAGCCGTCAAAACTCCAGTGCAGCTGCTTTTGCAAGCCGGGATCGTCTTCGATGACCAGCAGTTTCTGTTTGCCCATGGCACTCCTTTGCTAGGCCGCGTGCAGCGGCAGGATCACGCGAAACGTGGTGCCCACTTGCGGCTCGCTGCGCACTTCCAGGCTGCCGCCCACTTCGCGCAGGTATTCGCGGCTTTCGAACACGCCGATGCCCATGCCTGCCGTTTTGGTCGTGTCAAACGGTTTGAACAGGCGTTCGCGGATGAACTGTTCGCTCATGCCCTGCCCCGTATCGTCGAGTTCGACCACGGCCGTGTGCTGTACACGCCGCAACCGCACGGCCACCTTGCCATCGCTGGCCGTGGCCTCGATGGCGTTCTGGATCAAATGGCCCAGCACGCGTTCCAGGCGCGCACGGTTGGCCAGTACCGTCAGCTCGCCATCGACGATTTCCAGCCGGGGTGCCGGCGCCAGGCTGGCCTTGGCGGCCACGGCCTGGCGCAGCAAGCCATCGAGCAGCAGCGGCGCCGGCGCTTCCGGCGCCTCGCCGCGCGCCAGCTTCTGCAGCAAGGTCTTCATTTTCTGCACGGAATGATCGAGCGTGTCCAGCATGTCCTCCTGGAAGGCAGGATTGGCGCGGTGCTTTTCGGCATTGCTCAATAACAAGGACAGCTGGAACACCAGGTTTTTCAGGTCGTGCACGATAAACGTGGACATGCGGTTGAACGAATCGAACTGACGCGACACCGTCAGGGTATCGAGCGATTCGCGGTGCGCCAGGTAGCTGGCGGCCTGGCTGCCGGCAATTTTCAGCACGTCGCGGATTTCCCAGTTCAAGCCGATGCGCGTGCGGGGCCGCGCCAGCGCGACAAAGGCGAACAGCTGGCCATGCAGCATCAAGGGCACAAGCAGCCACACTTGCGGCAGCGCCAGCAGCGCCAGCGGCAAGTGCAAGCCGCCGTACTGGCGCGGGTTTTGCTGCCAGTCAGGCACGTCGATCACCCATAGCCTTTCCTCCAGGAACTGGCACAGGCTGCCTGCCGCCGGCTCGCTCCACGTGCTCGGCGGCCAGTTCCAGCTGGCGGCCGGGACAAACTGCCCCTGTTCGCGCAAGATCCACAGCGCGCCGGCGCGGCTTTCCACCAGCTGCGCCATGGCCTGTATCGTGCGTTCGCCCAGGGCCGGGCCATCTTCGGACAGCGCCCGCGTAAATTTCAGCCATTCCTCACGGTAATCGAAGATGGCGTTATAAAAATGCTTGTTGATCGTGACCTTGAGCTTGGCGCGCAGGCTGCCGGAAAACAGCACGCCCGCCAGCAGCAGGGCTGCACCGCCCAGGTAAGCCATCTGCATCAGGGAACCCCAGGTGCCGCCGAAATAGCGCAAGTAATAGGCGCTGGCCGCCATGGCCAGCAAATAGATGGCCGAACCCAGCAAGGCGGCCGAGCGGTACAACATCTGGCGCGAGACGGACAGGCCCAGCGCCCAGCCCGGATTGCGCGCCGCCGACACGGCCAGCAGCGGCGCGCACAGGGCGTCGACGATGCCGCGCGCGGCCCAGATGTCATCGTTGATCGCGCGAAACAGCAAGGCGTCGCTGTACAGATAAAAATCGTAGGCAAACAGGCCGCCCACGCCCAGGCACGCAAACTTGATGCCCCAGCGTTTTAAGGGCGGCGTGTTGCGGTACCACTGTTCCACCAGCAGCATGCCCAGCACGGCCAGCAGCAAACGGCAGACACTGGCGATGATGCGCGCCGGCAAAGGCAGCGCCAGCCAGGAGGAAGCCATCGAAAACAGCCAGGGCGCCAGGGCCGTGAAGGCGATGCCCAGCAGCACCAGGCGCAAGCGGGGACGCGACGGTTCGATCAGCAGCAGCAAGAAGACCAGCCAGGCCAGGGTACGCAGCAGTTCGAGCGCATCGCCGGCCAGCGCGATGCGCTGTCCCAGCAGCACCAGCACCACGGTGCCCGTGGCCCAGCCCCCCGTCGCCAGGCACGCCACCAGCAAGGCGCGCACGTTTTGCCGCGCGCGCCAGTTGCTGATGAGCAGCAGCGCCAGCACGAAGAAGGCCAGCGACGCCAGGCCATGGCTGAGGGCCGCCGCGTCGGCCGCCGCCAGCCAGTCCGACTGTGCCCCCATCATCGGCTGCCCTTGCCAAACAGCACCACCTGCACCGTGTCGAGCAGGATCAGCAAGTCGAGGAACAGGCTATTGTTTTTCACATAATACAAATCGTATTGCAGCTTCTTCACGGCATCGTCGACGGAGGCGCCATATTGATAGCGCACCTGCGCCAGGCCCGTGATGCCCGGTTTGATGCTGTGACGAATGTTGTAGTAGGGCACCTGCTGCTTCAGTTGCTCGACAAAATACGCGCGCTCGGGGCGTGGCCCGACAAAACTCATCTCGCCGCGAAACACATTGAGCATCTGCGGCAACTCGTCGATGCGCAGCTTGCGGATCAGATTACCCACGCGCGTAATGCGCGCATCGTTGCTCAGCGCCCAGATGGGCTTGCCGTCGCGCTCGGCATCGCAGCGCATGCTGCGAAATTTCAGCACGTTAAAAGGCAAGCCATCGCGCCCCACCCGCTCCTGCTGGTAAAACACGGGCCCGCCGTCTTCCAGGCGGATGCACAGCGCCGTCACCAGCATCACGGGCAGCGCCGCCAGGCAGATGACGCTGCTGGCAACCAGGTCGAATAAACGC
Organism: Janthinobacterium breve; assembly: GCF_051380895.1. Lineage (NCBI taxonomy): Bacteria > Pseudomonadati > Pseudomonadota > Betaproteobacteria > Burkholderiales > Oxalobacteraceae > Janthinobacterium > Janthinobacterium breve. The sequence continues at coordinate 414,893 of NZ_JBNYXY010000007.1, forward strand.
TTCGAGGCGGCGCGGAAAAAACTCTGGTCGAAACCGCCGCCATAGATCAGATAGCTGGGCTGCAAGGAATCGATGCGGATCTGGCACGCTTCGCGCTCGAAAAACGTGGCCGCATCGATCACCTTGACACCGCCCAGCGCGCATTCCAGAAGTTGCTTGGCAGGAAACGCGCCATTGCGCCGGTCGCTGACGGACACGACGATCTCATGCGCGGCATGGCGCTGGGCCATGGCCAGCAGCGACGGTTCGGCCGGCAGCAAGGCCGAGGCCGGCACGCAGCATTGCTCGCCAGCCACATCGATACAGCCAACCACCGTAAACTGGTGGAAACCGATCTTGCTGGCTGCCAAGTCCATGCATTCGCGCGCCAGCGCCCCGCCGCCCACCAGGATCAGCCGACCTTCCATCAGCGCCGATTGCGAGGATTTGAACACCACCAGGCGCGCCAGCAGCACGCCGATGGCGCCCAGACCGAAGATCAGCACGCTGCCACGCCCGAAATGCAAGGACGGGACGAAACGGATCAAGACGCTGAGCACGGCAAAACCCAGCGCGAACGACGGCAGGATGCGCAGCAAGGTGTTGCGGATGTCTTCACGCGAGCGGTGCTGGTACATGCCCAGCGCACTCATGCTGAACACGATGACCAGTGCGAAGATCGCCGACGATAGATAGACCTCGCCCACCCGCAGTGCGCGGCTGCCGTCCGCCAGCCATAGCAGGGATGTCAGGGTGGCCGACAGCAGCAGGATCAGGATTTCCAGCAACAGCAGAATAAACGCTGTTTTCGAGACATAATGGCTGAAGATGCGGATCATGGTTCCTCCTGCGGCAAAAAGCATCAGGCCGCGCACAGGGCGACTTGCTGCTGTCTTGCCATGATGGCGAACTGTTCCACGAAGACATTGATGCGCCACAAGCTACGGCCCCAGCTATCTTTCGCTGGCAGAATTTATCTCAACACATTACCGAATGAGGGGAAATGGCATATAGTATGCTTCCCCTAAAAGAGATAAATGTCATGAAATTTGATGTAGCGATTGTCGGCAGTGGCCTGGCGGGTTTATCGGTTGCACTGCATTTAGCTGAGACGCGCACTGTCGCGATCATTTCCAAACGCGCGCTGCTCGATGGCGCCAGCAACTGGGCGCAAGGCGGGATCGCGGCCGTGCTGGACTCGGGCGACAGCCACCAGCAGCATATCGAAGACACCCTGATCGCCGGCGGCGGCCTGTGCGACGAGAGCGCCACGCGCTACATCGTCGAGCACGGCCGCGAAGCCATCGAATGGCTGATCGAGCAAGGCGTGCCATTTACGCGCGACGCCACGGCCGAGCTGGGTTTCCACCTGACCCGCGAAGGCGGACACAGCCAGCGCCGCATCATCCACGCGGCCGACGCCACGGGGCACGCCGTGCAAGTGACGCTGGAAGAAAAGGTGCGCGCCCATCCGAACATCAGCCTGTTCGAACACCATTGCGCCATCGACCTGATCACCTCCGACAAGCTGGGCATGAAGCCGACCCAGCGCAATGCGCAACCGCATTGCCACGGCCTGTACGTGCAGGACGAGCAAACGGGCAAGGTGCACACCTTTGCCGCCGAGCACACCGTGCTGGCCACGGGCGGCGCAGGCAAGGTGTATTTATACACCACCAACCCGGACACGGCCAGCGGCGACGGCATCGCCATGGCCTGGCGCGCCGGTTGCCGCGTGTCGAACATGGAATTCATCCAGTTCCACCCCACTTGTTTGTACCACCCGTATGCCAAATCTTTCCTGATCACCGAAGCCATCCGTGGCGAAGGTGGCTTGCTGAAACTGCCGCCTGAAGCGGGCGCGGCAGCGGGCACGCGCTTCATGCTGGCCCACGACGAGCGGGCCGAACTGGCACCGCGCGACGTGGTGGCGCGCGCCATCGACTTCGAGATCAAGAAGCGGGGCCTCGATTACGTGCACCTGGACATCAGCCACAAGCCGGCCACATTCCTCATCGAACACTTCCCCACCATCTACGCGCGCTGCCTGGAACTGGGCATCGATATCACCAAGCAGCCGATTCCCATCGTGCCGGCCGCCCACTACACCTGCGGCGGCGTCGTCACGGACCTGTCCGGCCGCGCCGACTTGCCGGGCCTGTATGCGGTGGGCGAAACGGCTTGCACGGGCTTGCATGGCGCGAACCGCCTGGCGTCGAATTCCTTGCTGGAATGCATCGTCATCGGCCGCGCCTGTGCGCAAGACATCGAAAGCAAGGAAAAACTGGGCACGCCGTATCTGCCCGACTGGGATGAAAGCCGCGTCACCGATGCGGATGAGGAAGTGGTGATTTCCCATAATTGGGACGAGCTGCGCCGCTTCATGTGGAATTACGTGGGCATCGTGCGCACGACCAAGCGCCTGGAACGGGCCCAGCACCGCATCGCCCTGCTGAAAGAGGAAATCGACGAGTACTACCGCAACTTCCGCATCACGCACGATTTGCTGGAACTGCGCAACCTGGTCGACGTGGCCTCGATGATCGTCAACAGCGCCCTGTCCCGCCGCGAAAGCCGCGGCTTGCACTTCAGCCGCGATTATCCGGAAACCCTGCCGAAAGCAATCGCCAGCGTGCTGACGCCGCCGCATCGGTAGACGATAAACCAGCCGCCTCCAGATTCTGAAAGCAGGCACATTGTGCGATCAGTCATTACGGTGGTCCGCTATCGGCCAAGAGCGGACATTTATCCAACTCGGAGATCAGATGCGCATCGTTGGCTGGCCAGAAGAACCCGACGCAGATGGCTGTATTCTTCCTGTGACGATTGTTGATGTGGATTTTCACGGAACGCCGAAAGAGCAGCGCGCGATTGGCGAGTTTTTGTTGAAGGCAGCGGCAGAACTCGACCTTGCCAAATCCAGCAACTCGGCATTGCATGTGGGCGTCGATCTAGGGAACTCCAATCCGTGTGCTGGAGTTGGCCTATCTGTCAATGTCGTGCGCCATACGGATGAGTAGTTTCCGTAATACGCAGTGCCGTCCGCTTCGGGGCGGAACCTACCGACGACCGCAACCGGCCAGAAGCGGACATCACGAACTACTCCTCAAACAACTTTTATCTAACTGCCAATGCTTAAGCTGCTTAGCAAACTTTTGGGTCGGGACTTGACCGCCCCACCTGAGCCACCTGTTGAAGAAGACGAGAACCTCTCGGACGCACAGATTCTGAAAGAATATTTTTCTGCATCTACACAGGCTAAACAAGCCCTAAGACGTTTCCTTACTCTCATAACTGCGCAGTTGGGAACAGAGGAAAGTCAGCGCTTAACCAAGCTTGTAATTTCACATTTAGGGCGCGGAGATACAACAAGTGAAGCAATCGAGAGCGGCATACTCGACGACGAGGGGCAGCGGCGGGGCAAGTGGGTTTTGCTGCAAGTCGACTGGAAGGCCACTGAGGAAGTGGAATGGCAGGCGAACGAACTGCTTACCGTTGCCGGAATTAACGAAACCTGGCACCTGCAAGGCGGAACACATACGACGGTTCCGAGAGCGCTGCTAAAGTTTTCCTCCTGGGTCAAACCCAGGGGGGGCCGTTTGCTTCATCTCGACTTAGGAAACGATGCGTATTACGCACTGCTTATGTCGGAGGAAAAATCGGCAGAGATTGTTCAAATTGCGAAGGAAGCTGGTCTGAAAGTTAAGGAATCAGATGAGTTTGAAGTCGAGCATCGGCCCGAATGACGCAAGAGAATCTGTTGGGCGAATGTGGAGCGGCGCGTCATGTGATTGCTAGGTCGCCGTGCTAAGGTCCGCTCCGGGGCGGAACCTGCCAACGACGGCAACCGGCCAAAAGCGGACCAAGTCAACTGAAATAAGGAGGTGGTGTGTCAGTCGCAGATGAGTTTTGCAAGGCACTGGATAGGGGGATGGGCGAACTCAGCGATGATGAGTGGTCTGTCACGAAGATCAGATAGCGCGCGCTTATTGGCGTGGCCCCAAACGACGCATTCGGTAGCATTTCCGGGGTTTTGAATTTAGCAGGCAAGCAGTCAGACGAATATGCTTTCGTATCCTGCTGTTGGTTTGCGATGGATTTGGTGAGACTCAGTGATACGACCGAGCCTCCATCGGGTGTGGCGGAAGTGTTGATTTCGCTGCAACCAGCAGCAAAGAAATTTGGAGCTGCTAAGGAGTTAAAAAATATTGCTAACTGGTATCGGCTGACAATTTGAAGCAACGTCAATAGGCCACTACCGGCCAGGAGCAGCCAATCACGTTGACGTGACAATACGTGACTCTTCTCGCTTGATAATTCGTTATGCTCGCGGGCCGCTGGCGGCAAAAAACGCTCGTTGATTTTTTATTAAATATTCCTTTATTTTTTTGCTGGCACGACATGGCCGTAAAACCAGAACAGCTACATGAGCTTTTAACGTACTGCTTTGACTTTGCCAAGCTGATGCTGTCCGACTCAGGTGAATTTTACCCATTCGGAGCTGTTCTTGGCTTTGAAGGGAAATTAAACGCGGTGGGTATCCATGATGGGAACGAGCACCCAAATCCGCAAGATTTATTTCGTTTACTTGAGGATACGTTTAAAGTCCAAGCAGCCAGAGGAGAAATTATTGCTTCGGCGATGGCCGCGAACGTCAACATTCCTTCGACGTACGAATCTCCGTGTCCAGATGGAATTAGAGTGCACCTAGAGGGTAACGACTACTCGCGCTTTATTTACTTTCCGTATCGCATCTCTAAAATTGGTATATTTAAAAGGAAAATGAAAATTGAAGTATTGGAGCCATTTTCAGTCGAGATACAACCCTCATTTTTTGCGAAACCGTCCGCCCCAGGAGCAGCTTAGCCTAGGGCGGATTTCGGCCAGGAGCGGAAGTTCACGACGTTATTGAAGTGCAGTTTAAGGTTGCCCTATGATTAGTAAAGAAAGCGCTCCGGCACCATGGGCCACACTAATGTACGAGCTTGAAGATGCGCGAGAACACTTGACCATGCTCATATCGGAGATGCGTAGCGAGGTTTACTACGATGAGGTAAATCTGCGCATTGACCTCGGCCATGTCTTTGCACACTTGAACAGGGCTTGGCATCTGCGTGACTTGACGGAAGACCTCGATCAAGAGCAGTGGCAGCGCGCCAGCCAATTCCCCAAGGACTTAGACCCTATATAGTTCGTGGACGATCGGCTGGATGCGGCCAGAAACAGACATTCAAGTTAATGTGACAATGTGTGACTTTTCTCGCTTGGTAATTCGTTATGCTCACGGGCCGCTGGCGGCCCGAAGCGGACGCCGTGATATCGAATCCGTATGTCCACACGAGGAAACGAAGCCTATGAATAATTTTTGAACAATTCTCTTACTGCCACATTAGTGCCGCGTTGGCAAACATCGATGCGTCGACCATTCCGGATATCTACGGATTGTCATTCTTCATTTACGATAACGACGACGATCCGCGTTATCCGGTTCTGCAACTTGGTTACAATACATTGACGCATTTGACGGAATGCAGGGCCTCAGCGTCCGATTCCGCAGAAGCGAAATGGAACTTCGCCTTTTGAATCCAGAACGAATTGAAATACATTGGTGAGCCCGATACGGAAGGTGGCCAACTGCTGGAAGAGCTTCTGAAGGCATGAGGGCTTTGGTACTCAGCTGAAGATGAGGAAGCCGACTTTGATCGGTGCATGCGCATTGGAAGCGACATCACCGCCTACTTTGTAGACGCATGCGTTCGGATCGCACAGGCACTTCATGAAAATGGCGTTATCGAACAGTACTTTTCACGCCCGATCCCGATTCTCGTACATGAACTCGAATACTATTACTAGATTGCTATACAAACTCGATTGGCCAATCCGCCAGGTTTGGCGAAAGAATTTGAAGATTGGATCGCTAACATGTAATGGCATCTGTCAGCTATTTAGAGCGGAACCTGCCAACCACAGCAGTCGGCCAGAAGCGGACGCTGCGTTAGAGCTACACCCGGCCATGATTGACTCGACAGATATGTGCAACAAGCAAGTAACGATAGATCTTACCTACGCGAAGAATGCATTGTTCGTTCGTCAATCCATTGCGGTCGCTTTTGGCGTGCCAATCGATAGGGAAATAACTTGGGTCTTCCTTCAAAATCTGCTCTGTAATTCCAGCGAGTTTGCATTACCTGCGCGGGTGTTAGTCTATGGCCTGCCAAGTGCTAACGGCGCAATTGGAGATGAGATTCGAATGCTCCGCACCTTTCTCCGCGCGCTAGCGACAACGCGAAGCATCGAAGTTCAGATTGTTTTGCACGATTAAACATGTAGCGCTCTCCCCTACTCTTGCGGCGACAGTTGCCGTACACTGTATGGCTGAGATCGGCCACAAGCGGACCTTCGGGGACGAGCATAAACAGGAGTTGTGAAACATATTGGAAATCGGAATGACGACAGAGCAAATGCAGTTACTCGATCGCCGGAAAAGGGATTTCCCGGTATTTTACGAACAGCTGATTCCGTCGCTTGTCGACTTCGTTAGTAAGATGGGAATTAATCCCGCACACGAGGTACTGAACAACGCTCCAATGTTCGTGCCGCTTTTGTCGACGGCGCTAAGGAATTTGGACGTTATAGACGAAGAGGACAAGGCATGGCTGCTGGCCCGACTTGGGTATTTTATTGGCGAGTACTTTACGCAGAAGTATTCCGGTGCTTGGTACCCCAATGAAAACCCGGCATCCAGATATTTTGCGCGATATGTGGTTGGGAAGTTCTCGATAGCGAGTCAGCGTGAACTCAATCTGGACCCGTTCATGATAGCTGAGGCCTACATTAGCATCCCTATGCCGCGTGCACTCGAACCTTTGCTGCAAGAAGCTGAGCAGGAATTGATCGGTTCGGCGTAGGTTACCGACGACGGCAGCCGGCCAAAACCAGACATACGCGACTGTATTAACCCCAAATTCATTAACGAAATTGATGACGACAATTCTTCAAGACGTAGTCAATACGGCGAAGCGCGCCGTAGAAACCTTTCATGACCGGTCGAGTGGCCGTCTGAATTTCTCTGAGAACAGTCTTTCAATCGTGGAAGAGATGCTGGCGGAAGCTTCGGGCTACATCGATGAAATGTCCCAGTCGGAGACTTCAAGTTTAGTTAAGCTCTTTGGTTGCTACGTCCTTGAGGTTGCACGCACCCGGTACGGCGGTGAGTACGAGTGGCTCGACGAGGAGCGAGGCCCCGTGCTTGTTGTCGGCGAACCTGAGACGCACATTGCCATTGCTACCTGGGCAAGAATACGTAGTCGGTTGAGCGGTGACCCGGCCGATAACATCCCGTTTTTCTACCGAGGTTTTTCCGACATGGCCGGTACGCTAGCAAATGGAAAACGCACACTGTTCGTCTGATTCAGCTGGGTTTGGCGGTCCGCTTTGGGGCGGAACCTGCCAACGGCATCAGCCGGCCAGAAGCGGTCATAACAGGCATTATTCCGTCAGTCCGTTGCGGAGCCAAGCTGCTTGTCGGCAGCTTTCATTCTGTGTTCAACAAAGCTGATACTAAAAGACAACAGCAAAGCAGCAGCGGCGAATCCTGCGGCAAGCCAGAGGTTGGCTGAGAGGCCTAGCCTGTCCACGGCCTGGCCACCGCCCCACGCCCCGAGCGCAATGCCAACATTAAATACACCCACATATAGCGCCGCGACTATCTCCACGGCCCCGGGCGCCGCCTTCATCATCAAGCTCATCAGGCCGACCGATACGCCACCGTAGGCCAGTCCCCAAGCCAGCAACACCACGCCGCCGCCGACACTGGAGTCGCCGACAGCCAGGAACAGTAGCGGCGTGAGCAGCAGGCCGCCCGAGATAGTGATGATGGTTGGCGCCGTGCGCCGCACCGCAACGACACCAGCCAGGAAGTTTCCAATGATGCCCGCGAGACCATAGGAAAACAGCAGTGCGCCTAGCCATTGCGTATCAAACCCCGACACTGACAGCAGTAGTGGGCGCACGAAGGTGAAGGCCATGAAATGGCTAGTCACCAGCAACAAGGTCAGAAGCAGCCCCGCTTGCAATTGTCGGTTGCGTAGCTGTTTGCCGAATTGGTGCAAGGTCGCCGAACTGGCAGTGGGCAGCACGGGAATGACAGCCAGATGCAGCGCCAGTACCAAGCCGCTAAACAGCGCCATGACGCCAAAGGCCCAGCGCCATCCTGCAAAGGCGCCGATTTGTGCGCCAAGCGGCACACCCAGCACAGAAGCGGCCGCCACTCCACCGAAGATAATCGACGTTGCCAGGCCAATCGAGCGAGCAGGAACAAGCCGGGAAGCCAGGCCACCGGCAATGGCCCAGATTCCGCCCATGCAAAAACCGACGAGAACACGTGCAGCCAGCATCCACGCCATATTCTGCGCCAATGCCGAGGCAGTGTTCGCGATCACCAATAGACTCAGCAAACCACAAAGAATTTTGCGCCTGTCCAGGGTTCCCGATGCGATCACGACCAGCGGCGCGAACATGGCCGCCAGCAACGCTGGCAGCGAGATCATCAGGCCAGCGCTTCCCGTGGAGGCGTCCAGAGTGTCGGCAATCGGCGTCAACAGGCCGACCGGGAGCATTTCGGTCGTCACTACCGTGAAGGTGGCCATGCCGACAGCGGTGACCGCCAGCCACGGGTGGCGGACAGAGGTTTCTGCTACAGCGTAGGGAGACGTACTCATGGTTCATATCCTTCATTCAATCATTAGATAAACGGCTTGTGCCGGGAAGGCGGCGTCGGGTAGCTGTTACACAATTGCTACGCAGTGGCATGTCAAAACCCCTGGTGCGGAGCACAGCAGGCAGCTCCTGCCAATGCGTATCGATCCCCTACATGCGGTACTTGCAATGGAGACACGCTGCAGTGATAATACATACAGTGCGTATGAATAAATTATATATTCATACGCACTGTATGTAAACAATCATGCGCTATGTATGTAAGGAGAAAGCAATGGTTCGCCGCACCCGTGTCGAAATGGAAGAAACCCGTGCATCGTTACTGGCCACTGCTCGCAAAGTTTTCAGCGAGCGCGGTTATGCCGACACGTCAATGGACGACCTCACCGCGCAGGCAGGACTGACGCGTGGTGCGCTGTATCATCACTTCGGCGACAAGAAAGGCTTACTGCTAGCGGTGGTAGAGCAGATCGACGCGGAAATGGATGACCGCCTGCAAACCATCTCAAACAGTGCCGGAGATCTGTGGGAAGGCTTTCGCAGCCGCTGCCGTGCCTATCTGGAGATGGCCCTGGAGCCGGAAATTCAGCGCATCGTTTTAAGAGATGCCAGGGCGGTCCTGGGTGGCGCCTCACCGGATTCGCAGCGCCATTGCGTCGAGTCGATGCAAGGGCTTATCCAAGAGCTGATTCATCAAGGCATCGTGGCCGACGCTAGCCCACGGGCACTGGCTTCGCTGATCTACGGCAGTCTGGCAGAAGCGGCGTTCTGGATCGCAGACGGAGACGAAGGCAATGCGCGATTGATAAAAGGAGTTGCTGCACTGGAATTGCTACTACGCGGGCTGTTAGTTAAAAGGTAACCGCAGAAAGTTGTAATGTCATCGCGCAAGGCAGTTAAATCGTTGTTGGGCGAGAGACCACCAGAGAACTCAACATTTTTCGTTGCGGCAGCGACTGTTTCGGGGCGAAAGCTGCCAACCACAAAAGGCCCTGCCCGGTACAAGCAGCCATGCGCCACGGTCCAGTCCGGGCTGGCAACAGTATTTATATGCGAAATGGCGCCACCGGCGCGGTGCTGGGACCGGACGAACTCTGGACGCCATCCAGTGTCATCGCCAGTACCTGTACATGCCCCGCAAAAAGGCTGGCCACGCATCAATAATCACACGGCAACGACTCCCCGAATCACGGTTCCGGCATCTCGACTTCGATGCCATCCTGCGTGTACGAAAATTTGGCCGAATCGCCAGTACATTCCCCCTGCGGCTCGTCGGCCACATAGCGGCATTCGCTCTCCACGCTGCCATCCTCGCGCCAGTGCCGCGTCCAGCCCTGGCGCTCGCCGTTCAAGTATTCGATCAACTGGCGAGGCTTGCCATTCGCATACCATGAACGCAATGCGCCCTCCTCGCGTCCACCGGCGTTCCACTGTTTCTGCACGAGCAATACGCCTTGGCGGCTGAAGAGCTGTTTGCTACGCAACACGTAATGACCACTGTGTGTGTGCCTGCTGGCCACCTTGCCGTCCGGATAATACTCGACGCTTTCGCCAGCGGGCATGCCATCGACATAGTTCCCCGTGCTGCTCACCTTGCCATCAGGAAAATAGCTGGTGCTGGGGCCATTGAGCCTGTCGTTGACGTACAGTTTGCGACTTTCCACCTTGCCATCCGGATAAAATAACAGCAGTTCGCCTTCAGCCTGTCCCTTGATCTGCGTCATGCGCGTGCGCAGCTTGCCGTTTTCATCGAAGGTTTCCATCAGGCCATCGGCACGGGCGCCATTGCGGTAGGTGCGCGACTCGATGAGTTTGCCATTTTGGTGATAGGTCTGTTCCTCCCCCTCCTGCACGCCATTGCGCCATGTGCCGCGCATGGAGATCTTGCCGTCCGGGTAGTAGCGGGTCTGCGTGCCCTCCTGCACGCCGCGCCCGTCCTGCTCCACCTGCATTTCCAGCGATCCATGCGGGTAATACATGGCGTAGTTACCCACCAGCTTGCCCCGCAAATAATCGGGATCATTGACCAGGCCCGACAGCCGCCGTGGCTCGCCTTCGCGCACGTGGAATACCTCGACTTGCCAGGTGCCGGGCGTCTTGCCTGGCGGCAGCGGCAGGACCAGCGCATAGCGCGCCTGTTCCATTGCCTCGCCGCGTGACAGGTTGTGGTTCAGGTATAAACGGGCCTTGCCATCGGCGCAGTGCGCATCGCAGCCGCGCAACATGTGGATGACGGGAATGGCATCGGCCCCAGTCCGGTCGGGCGCCGGGCAGGCACGCAGGCGTACCAGCAGCGGGTTCCTGTCGCGTATCATGTTGGCCAGCTCGGCCTTCATGACGCCATACTCTTCCTCGCTCAGTCCGACCGACGCGGCATCCATGCGCAACTGCCGGCCGCGGCAGCCAGTGTCGTCGTCCACGGTCAACACGTCGCCGCTGCCGGGCGCGGCCGTAATCGCAGTGATCACTTGCCGCTGGACGATCTCGGCGTGGGCCAGCGCCGGCAACAGCAGCATGGCGCCAAACAAATGTTTCAAAGTGCGCGCCATGCCTGCTCCCTGCGCAACAGCTCCCGCGCTGGCGGCGCGTCACCACATGCGCCCTGGGCCTTGCCGGCTACATACTGGCATTCGATTTGCAAGCTGCCATCCTCGCGCCAACTGCGGCGCCAACCATCGCGCTCGTCGTTCACGTAGTCGATGGAATGCTCGGGCTTGCCGCTTTCGTACCACGAGCGCGACGTGCCCTGCTCGCGCAGTTGCTGGTCCCATTTTCGTTCCAACACCAGCACGCCCTGGGGGCTGTAGCGCTGGATACTCAGCAGCCCGCCCTTGTCGCCGTACTGCTGGCGGCTTTGCACCTTGCCATCAGGATAGAATTCCAGCGCCTCGCCCGTGGGTAAATTGTTGACTTCCGTCATGGTGCTGCGCACGGCGCCATCGGGGTAGTAACTCGTCGTCAAGCCATTGGACTTACCCCGCTTCGTTTCCGAGCGACTGGAGACCTTTCCATCAGGGAAGTAAGTGAGCAGTTCGCCTTCGATGGTCTCGTTGCGCAAAGTGTAGCTGGTGCTCAGCTTGCCATTCTTGTCGAAGGTTTGCACGGGCCCGTCGAGTTTCCTGCCGTCGCGGTAAGCCGTCGCCTCGCTCAGCTTGCCTGTGGCGTGATAGCGCTGGTGTTCACCCTCGGGCAAGCCATGGTGCCAGTCGCCGCGCAGCTCCAGGGTGCCATCGGGAAAATACTCGCTGCTGATGCCGTGCTGTTGGCCCTGCCCATCTTGCGCCACCTGTTTTTTGATCTTGCCGTTGGGGTAATACGAGACATAGCCGCCCACCAGTTCACCGGAGGCATAATCGGCCCTGTTGACCTGCCCGGACAGGCGCAGCTTGTGGCCGGTGACGCTGACAATATCCACCTTCCACGTACCAGGCAGCTTGCCTTTCGGCAGGGGCAACAGCAGCACGTTGGCCGCCTTTTCCTGCTCGATGGGGAAGAAACGTTCGTGCAGGTACAGCCGCGCCTGGCCATCGGCGCAGGAGGCGGGGGTGCAGGCGGCGATCTGGCGCACCATGGGCACGGACCCATCTACCGGACACTTGTCCAGGCCGACGAGCATGGGCGTCCTGGCGCGGATGTGCCGGGCCAGATCGGCTTTCAGTGCCTCGTACGGCGCCTCGTCCAGCTTGACCGATCGGGCATCCATGCGTATCTGCTTGCCGCCGCAGGCCGTCGTGCCAGCAATAGTGAATACATCGCCGCCTTCGCTATCGCGTTCGCTGTCCATGCTTGCCAGCACCTGGCGCTGCACGATTTCCGCCTGCGCCGGGCCTGGGCACAGCAAGGAAGCGCCAAGCAGCGCGCATAGGGTCTTGATTTTCATGGTATTCCTTTAATTTTCGCCGGCATCGGCAGCATCGGCCGGCACGAAGCTGACCCGGCCATCGCGGTAGCGCACCAGCACCACCACCTTGGCATCCTGCAACTGGCCGTGCTTGACGGCCGGCAAATAGGTCCAGCGCTTGACGCTATCGAGCAAGACCTTGTTGAGCATCGCTTCCATCGGCCGTTCCGCCGCCGCATAGCTGAGGCTGCCGTCTGCCGCGATGCTCAGGGTCAAGCGGTTTTCGCCTGACGATTGTTTCTCGTCAAGCACGCCATACGTCACCGTCGTCATCGTCTCGCGCTGCACGCCGCCAACCTGGTCCGGCAAGGGCGGCAAGGCCTTGAGCTTGGCCGCCAGCAGCGCGCCATCGGCCAGGGCCTTGTCCCAGCGCTTCTGGTAGGAGCCGGGCTGGGCCAGACGCAGCACCTTGGCGGCCCGGTCCATGCGCTGCGCCGTGGCGGCGACGCCATTGTCGGCCGGCTCGCCCGGTTCCGTCGGCATGGCGTTCTCGACCGCGTACCGATAAGACGTCAGCTGCGCCAGGGCCACCATATTGACGGCATCTTGCTCATCGCCGCCGCGCAGCAGCGCCGTGGCAGCGATGCCCAGCCAGGCCACGCCATCGGTGGGACGGGCCCAGACGGCTTGCTCGAAATACTGGCGCGCCGCCTGCGGTTCATTCAGACTCAGGTGCATGCGGCCCATGGCCGCCGCTGCCAGGTGGTCGCGCGGGTCGGCTTGCAACTGATCCAGATAGGTTTTCGCCAATTCCGGGGCGTAGCCGGGCATCGCGCCCAGGCCTTCCATCAAGGTGGTGCGCAGCCGGGCGCGCACCTTATCACCCTCGTAGCGCGAAGACTTGTCCTCTCCCGCCCGGTACAGCAATTGCAAGCCGCGCGTGACGGCGTCGTCGTCGCCCTTGCTAACCGCTTGCGACAGGCTGTGCACGGCCTTGCGCGCGTCCGACTGCTGGAAACCGGCCGTCTTGCGCTGGCGCCAGCTAAATACTTCCAGGCCAGCCGCCTGGTCGGCTTGCGCCTGCAAGCTGGCCTTGGTCTTGACTTCATCGGGCGACGAAGTCCAGGCCGTAAAGCCGATCAGGAACAGCACGATCAGCAGCACCACCACGGCCCAGCCCTTGCCGGTGATACCGCCGCTGCCCGCCACATTGGCAGCGGGAATGGCGACCGGCGCCTGCCCCGGCGCCGTGCGGCGCGCGCTGCGTTGCTGCGGCAACGATTGCTGTTGCAGTTGCATCTGCTGCGCCTGCACCGAGGCTTGCGCCGCCGCGCTGATGACCTTGTCGCGCGCGCAGGCGGCGCAACCCTGGCCCGCAAAATGCTGGTGTTCGGGGTTCACGGTACACACGACCAGCTTGCCGCCGCTGCGCTGCGCATAGCCGCGCAGCAACAGCGCCCAGTCGGCCGCCGACGGCCGCTGGGGCTTCGGAGATGGCGAAAAGGCGCGGTCGAACATGGCGCGCAGTTCGGGCGGCATCAGCGCGTGGCCGCTGGTGGCGTTGGGCGCCAGCTGCTTGTGGCGTTTTATTCCGTATGCGTAGCAGCCGTCGCGGATGCGCCCGGGAATGTCGGTCGCCACTTGCGCATTGCCGGGCCGCCCGCTGTACGGGTGGATGCCGAAGTTGAGCAATTGGAAGATGACGACGGCCAGGGCGAAGCGGTCTTGCGCCATTTCCGTGCCCGCAGGCATGCCCTTGCGCTGGAATTCCGGCGCCAAGTAGTCGGCCGTGAATTGCTCGGCAGGAAAACGCTCCGCATGACCCTGGATGCTGAAGCCGTCGCAATCGAGCATGGCAATGTACAGGGAATCGCGGTAAAAGCGCAGATTCACCGGTTTCAAGTCGACCACGTAGTGCTGCTGCTGGTGCAGTGCATCGATGACGGCGGCCAGATTGGCAGCCAGGGTCAGCTTGGGACCGAGTCCCGTGGGCAGTCCGGCCGCGCGCGCCTGGCGTTCCTGCATGATCTGTTCCAGCTCGGCCGTTTGCGCCATGTCCAGCAAAGGCATGACGAAACCGGCAAAGCCTCCCTGGCCGTCGAACACGGCCGCTTGCGGCCAGGCGATCTGCACGTAGCGCTTGCCGTTTTCCAATTGGTCGGGCAGCTCGGGCGACAGTTCCAGCATCGCTTCGAGCTTGCGCCGGTTGGCGGCCCGGTCCAGGTGCGGATGGTACAGCTTGGCGACCTGCGCGGGCGCACCGGGCAACAGGTACACGCTGCCCGCGCCGCCGCTCTTGACGAGTTTTCCCAGTACCAGACTTCTGACTTTATCCAGCCAAATTTTTCCACCCGGACTCAGCCCGGGTGTCACACCTTGCTTCTTGCTCATGCGCGCAAAGCCAGCAGCAGGGTCTTGTCGTCGCCCGTGATCTGGTGCGTGCGCGGGTCGGCCAGGGTGGACGCCAGCGCCGCATTACCCAGTTCCACGCTCCCGACCGTGCGCAGATAGCCTTGCACGGCATCCATGAACGGCGCATACAGCGCCCCATTGTTCTTGCTCATGGCAAAGGGCATGCAACCATCGGACATCAGCACGACGCCGCGCACGGACTGGGGAATCGGCAACAGGCGCAGCTGTTCGCGCCAGCGCTCGCCGCTGATGAAATAGGTTTCGTTGGCATATTCGCCGTTGGCGGGCAACGAGATGAGTTCGCCGCCATCGCCCAGCTGCGCCACGCCCAGGCCGTCGCCCAGGTGGAAAAAGAAGCCCTTGTCGGCGCCCATGACCACGCCGACGACTGTGGAAGCGTAGTCATCGAGGGTGGCGTTGGCGGCATGGGCGACGTCGTCCAGCGCGGCGCGGATTTGCGCCAAGGTGCCGGCCAGCGCGCCGTCCACTAAATCCTGCACGGTGGCGCCCTGCTCCAGCCGTCCGGCCAGCGCTTGCACGGTTTGCGCAGCAACAAACTGCGCGCCCTGCTCGCTCAGCCCGGCCGAACCGGCGCCATCGCAAACGATGGCCACCAGGACGTCGCCCACGACGGCGTGTGCGTGCGCATCCTGGCAAGGGATATCCTTGTCCAGGTGCGCCTTGCCCGTGACGGACGCGCCAAACACGCGCCAATGCTTGCTGTGTACTATCGCCATGGATCAGCGGGCTTTCACGTATTCACGACAGACCAGCCGTCCGTCGAAGCCAGCTGCGCCTGCGCACCGGGACGCGATTGCGACACCACCTGCATGCTGGCACTCAACCACAGGAACAGTTCGCGGAACTGCAAGCCCTTCAGCTGCTTCACGCCGCGCTCGCCACGACTGGAAAACTGCCCCAGGGTATCGATATTCGCGTTGTCGCCCACGGCGATGGGGAAGATCGCCACTTTATTGGCCTGCTCGGCTGCGCGCGCCTGCTCGGCGCCCTGCTGCCAGCGGTCCGTCGGCTCGCCGTCCGACATCAGGAACAGCCACGGCCGCGTGTACGCCACGCCCGCCTGGCGGAAGCGCTGCTTTTCCTGCTCGATCTCGGCCAAGGCCAGCTCGACGGCCGCACCGGTCGGCGTGGTGCCGTTCGCCTCAAGATGGGGCGCCGTGAAATCCATGGCGTCGCACCAGTTGCTGGCCACCACGGCTTCATCTTGGGCGCCATACTGAATCACGAGAATGCGCACGCGCTTGGCGGCGATCACATCGGACTTGAGTTCCTGTTCCAGCAAGGCCAGGCCCTCGTTCAGCAGCGAGACGGGTTCGCCATCCATGCTGCCGGAGCAGTCGAGCACGAGCACCAGCGGCGTGCGTTGTTCGGTGTTGTCGACCAGGGCGACGTCGGGAATCATTATTGAACTCATGGGCAATCGGTAAATGTGAAATCGGACATAGTGCGAATCTTACATCATGGACGTGTTTTAGCCGCGCGAGTTTCCTACAGAACACTATCCAGGCAGATTTGCGCGCACCATTGCAGCAGCACCATCTTTGTACTATCTTGAAAGTTGCCCAGGCTAGATGGCAGCGACCAGCCCTTCCTCACGAAGGTGAGGCGAATCGCTGCGCAACACCGCCCTTACCCAGTTCCGCAGCTGCACGCCTGCGGCACACTGATGTAATCAGGAAATGGGGGCAAGCATGGGTACTGCAACAGATGTAAGCAAGCTGATCGGCGCCATGTACGACTCGGCCTGCGGCGCAGGCGACTGGCCGCAGCTCGACAGCGCTGACCTGAGCGGCAAGCAATGGCAGGAGCTCTTGCCACATCTGCAACGCGCGCTGTGCCTGCAGCAGCGCCTGCGCGAGGCGCAACTGGCCAGCCACTGCGCGCTGGCGGCGCTCGACGCCATGGGCGCCGCCGTGCTGGTGCTCGACGCCAACCTAGGCCTGCGCTTTGCCACCCCCGCCGGCCAAGCCCTGCATGCGGCGCAACTGGAACCCTCTGTACCGCCCGCCCTGGCGCGCGCCGTGCGCCTGATTATCGCCAGCGCCGGCGGCGCGCAGCAATGCCAGTCGCTGCGTCTGGCGCGCAAGCAACAAGCGCCGCTGGCCCTGACCGTCACCCCGCTTGCCGCTTGCCAGCCGCCATGCGCGCTGCTGATCGCGCGCGACCCCACACAAGCGAGCACCTCCATCCCTGCCTTGCGCCAGCTGTTTGACCTGACGCAAGCCGAAGCGCAAGTGGGCAAGGCGCTGGCGCAAGGGGCCACCATCGAGGAAATCGCCGCGCGCGGCGGCATCAGCGTCAACACCGTCAAGACGCATCTGCATCACACCTATTTGAAGACGGATACGCGGCGCCAGGGCGAGCTGATCGCCCTGATCCATGGAGCAACGGCCCACCTGGCCGTACTCGATGCATGAGGCCGTGTCATCCGATCGGATGATGCGCGGTGCATGTTGCCTGCCTACACTGGCAAGACCGGTTGTCCATGCCTTGCCAGTGTGACCACAGCGTGTGCGGACAAGCCGGTTCGGTTTCCCTGGCACCCACATCAACATCGCCGCCCCGGCAGCGGACGGCACCACACTCAAGGATGGGCTGGAAAATGAAAACATGGATCTTGGCCGGCACCCTGGGCGTCTGCGCCCTGCTGGCAAATGCGCAATCGCTCCCCGACAGCCAGACCGTCGTCATTCCAGGCGGGCGCCTGCAGACGATAGAACTGCCGGCCCACAGGCACTTTATGAGTGCGCAAGAATTTGCCCCGTTCCGCGGCGGCTATGCGTTGGCGAACGGCCAGGTGCTGTACCTGCGCAATGCGGGCAGCATCGGCGCCTTCATGTATGCGCGCATCGACAACCAGGAAGAACACCGCATCATCGCCAGCAGGAACGACAGTTTCGTGGCGCTTGACCGGCAACTGGCCATGCGCATCGACTTGCGCGACGATGGCAGCGTGGGTGGCGAAGTGCTGATGCAGATGCCGGCCGAAAAACTGGCCAGCGGCGACATCGTGCCCGCCCATGTACAAAGCATGGGCCTGGCATCACGTTGATGGGGCAAGCCGCATTCCACATGGGTGACAGCCATGAGCAAACAATATTCTGTCCAACAGCAAAACGCGCTGACCCTGGCCGCCATCAAACAGACGGCGGCCTGGTGGCGCGCGCGTCCCTTGCCCGACGCCTTGCGCCAGTGCGCGGCCAGCCATGGCGTGGCGCTGGGCACGGCCCTCATGCTCGACCTGCAACTGGCCTACCCCGGCATGCCCGCCGTCTACGGCAAGCTGCTGAGCGCCGACGGCCATTTCATCCATTTCGAGATGGACCTCGACGATAACTTGCGCCCCTTGCCCGGCAGCGTGGCGTGGGACGACATCAGCGCCGGCTACGACCTGGCCGCACACAAACGCGGCACCGGCATGGGCTATGGACTGCTGTGCAAGAAAGTGCTGCAGGAATTGAATCACGGCGCGACCTAGCGGAACCGTTGCCGGCGCATGCTATCATCGGCGCCCCGTTCATGAGACAAATGGCAACGCTCCATGCAGCACTCACCCGGCAACAACCCGATTTCAACGCTGCTGCGCGGCGGCCTGCGCCTGCTGGCCTGGCCCCTGCTGGCCCTGGTCAGCGCCGCCTGCACCAGCACCACGCGCCATCCGGCCAGCGAACCCACGCCAGTCACCCTGCGCTTTACCTATGACGACGGCAAGCCGATGCGGCATGACGATTACCTGGCCCAGGCGCGCCAGGAAACGTATATCAAGCGCTGCAGCAAGATAGGCAGCACCCGTGTCTGCGACGTCGGCTCGGATGTACTCTTCATGGGCGGCGACGCCCCGCTGGACGCCAACGGCGAAGTGCGCGTCACCCTGCACTCGACCGGTCCCATCGGCAACAATCCGACCAGTCTTTGCATCAAGGGCAAAGGCTACGTCTTTGATTCCGGCGACTGGAAACGCGGTCCCTTCAGCCCCGGCCAGGTGATCGAGATCCGCTACAGGATTAACGAAGTGGAAATGGCGTGCCCCTGGTCATCGGGCACGCCGCCGTGGTGGGACAAGGCTTAAGTTAGCCAGCCGGGGCCGGCTGGCTAGGCAGTTACTGCAACTCGAACTCCGCAGGAGTCAAGCCCAGCTCGCGCGCGATCTTGCTGGCCACGCGCTGCTCGTTGGCATCGAAATTGCCGTCCGACGAAGCGACGGCGATGATCATGCGCACCAGCAAGCGCGACGCCTCGACATTCGACTTCATCTTGCCCAGCGCCTGATACGCCTTGGCTTCGCCGATATCCTTGTCGAACTCCAGCTGGCCGACATATTCCTGGAAAGCCTTGATCACGTCCGTGGTGGTAAACACGGATAGCGCATCATTGCTTTCAATAAACTTCACTATCTTCTGCTTCTCTTCCGCACTGACACTGCCGTCAGCCATGGCGATCAGGGCCGATCCCGCCATCGCGGCGTTCAGGAAATCCTTGTTCTTGTACTTCAGCGCCTCGGTTTTCAACTCGCTAGCCTTGGACTTCAGCTTGGACAAAAAGGAATCGAAACTCATGGTGTACCTCCGGTTTGGTCATTCATCAGTGCGGCAAGACACGCCGCCATGTGCGGTAGTTGAGGGTGCAAGCTTGAAATACAAGCAAGGGACTCAAAGCTGAGCGCGCCGCCGTCGCCCATCACCATGCTTTGCTCTCAAAAACCACTGTAATGCCACACCAATTGAGCAACACGCAAAGTTAAATAATTTGCAGTTGAAAAATAAGTAACTTCATGGCAGCATGGAATAACATTTTCTTTACTGCAAGGTTGTGATGGACAAGCAATTGCTGTTGATTTGCGCACTGACGTTCATCATCCACATCATCGGCACCCTCGCCTATTCCGTGCGCATCGCAGGCATCCGCACGCGGCGCATCGCCGTGTCGCTGGCCCTGTTCAGCATTTTGATGCTGCTGTCGCGCACCTCGAATTCATTTCTAGGGCCATTCCTCGCCAAGCGGGTGGAAACAGGTATAGACCAGCACGTCGCCGCCAGCACCTTATTAGTCGACTTCCGCTGGCTGCTATTCTCCGCCAGCCTGGCAACGATACTGGGCGCGATACTGATCCCCACCTTCCAGCGCGCCTTCTGCCGTGCCGTCGAGCACTTCCAGGTACACAGGTCGGTACCGAAACTGCTGCTGCACGCCGTTTTCAAGGGCGGCTTGTCCTACCTGAAGACCTCCGCCAGCCTGCCCAAGCCCGCCAACGTCACGGGCCTGCGCGAAAAATCCGGCGTCTCCGTCTCCATGACGGCCATGAACGTCATCGCCACGGCCCTGTGGACGGTAGGCGTCTTCGCGGCCCTGTATGCAGGCGTGCTGGACCCCAGCGTTCGCGTGACCTCCAGCACACTTTCATCGATCATCAACGGCGGCGCCACCATCATGATGGCCGTCTTCATCGACCCGCACATGTCGGGCATGACGGATGACGTCATCGAAGGCAAGATCGAAGAATCGCAATTCCGGCGCGCGGTAGTGTGGCTGGTGGGAAGCAGATTGGCGGGGACACTGATTGCGCAGTTTTTGCTGGTGCCGTCGGCGGTGGTGATTGTGGGGGTGGCGAAGGGGTTGTAATATTCAAGATATCCAAAAGTACAAACTTAAAATGGACTACCAATGAGCGATTACGTTGCCTTCGTCGATGAATCCGGAAACCACGATTTAGCAACCGAGAAGGATGGTGCGTCAAATTACTTTATAGTACTAGCAGTAATAATCCCGAGCGAACAAAGACCGGAACTTGAAGCATCGATGGAAAAAATTAAAATAAAATATTTCAACTCCGGCGAAATAAAATCAAACAAACTAAGCAACGGAAAAAGACTGAAAATAATCAATGAAATATCACCGTTGAATTTCAGATTTTATGCAGTTTGCGTGGATAAATCACGAATAATAAAAGATAGCGGGTTGCAATACAAAAAATCCTTCATTAAATTCATAAATGGACTCCTATACAACCAGCTTTTCAAGTCAGTAAAAAATATAACGATTTATGCTGATGGTCACGGGGGTTCAGATTTCATTGACGGCTTTAAAAATTACATTACCAAAACTCATATTCCCGATCTTTTTTTCGAATCAAAAATTGAGATTGTAGATAGCAGAACCCAAATATTAGTTCAGCTTGCTGATTTTTTGGTTGGTACCACCGCAAAACTATATGAGGAAAAAGTTTCTGGAAACGTACGAGACAGCTTCCTAAGCTTCATTAAAAATAGAAGAATAAGGATAGATGAGTGGCCACCAAAATTCGAAACAGATCTAGCTGCCAACAATTCATCCACCGACATTGACTCGAAAATTTCCAACATCTCATTTCTTAGAGCATCTGAATTTTTAAGAAATAATTTTAATTCATCAGATCCGGAAATAGAAATTCAATACGCAACGCTAAGCTACTTACTTTTTTGCGCCAGATTTCCTTCTGAAAAAATATTCACATCAACCAATGAAATTCTTGAGCATTTAAAAAATCAAGGATTTCATGAGATCACTAAGCAGTATCTACGTTCAAATATAATTGCAAAACTTAGAGATCATGATGTTGTAATAGCCAGTTCGACTAAGGGCTACAAAATACCATCTAGCTATGCTGACATGATAGGTTTTGCAGATTTGGTAGATGGGATTGCAATACCTTTACTTAGTCGCCTAAAAAAAGCTGACGAGATTTTTGACCTTGGAAGCATAGGTGAAATAAAATTCCTTAATGAACAACGATTTCAGAGTTTGCAATTTATCATTAAAAACATGAAATAAGGTATTTCAAAAAAACAAAAGCCGCTGTCTCCCGACAGCGGCTTTCTCATTCCTACCCCAACAGCAGCGCCGTGAATTCCAGCGCCACCCTGCAAGCTAGCTAATTACCCCACAAACTTCCGCGCATTCCTGAACATGCGCATCCAAGGCGAATCCTCGCCCCATGCTTCAGGGTGGTAGGACTGTTGCACCGAGCGGAACACGCGCTCCGCGTGCGGCATCAGGACCGTGAAACGGCCGTCTGGCGTGGTCACGGAGGTGATGCCTTCCGGCGAGCCGTTCGGGTTGTACGGGTAGGCTTCCGTGGCGGCGCCCTTGTTGTCGACGAAGCGCATGGCTTTGGTGACCTGGGTGATGTCGCCCGTTTGCGAGAAGTCGGCGTAGCCTTCGCCGTGGGCGATGGCGATACCGGCTTGGGTGCCGGCCATGCCGTTGAAGAAGATCGATGGGGATGCCATCACTTCAACCATGGCAAAGCGGCCTTCGAATTTCTCCGACTTGTTGCGCGTGAACTTGGGCCAGGCGTGGGCGCCAGGGATGATGGATTTCAAATTGCTCATCATCTGGCAGCCGTTGCAGATACCGAGGCCGAAGCTGTCATTGCGGTTGAAGAAGCGCGCGAACTGTTCCGCCAGGCTGGCGTTGAACAAAATCGTTTTCGCCCAGCCTTCGCCCGCGCCCAGCACGTCACCGTACGAGAAGCCGCCCACGGCGATGACGCCCTGGAAGTCGTCCAGTTTCACGCGGCCCGCAATCAGGTCGCTCATGTGCACGTCGACAGCCGTGAAGCCTGCCTGGTGCATCACGTAAGCCGTCTCGATGTGCGAGTTGACGCCCTGCTCGCGCAGGATGGCGACGCGCGGACGCACGCCGGTGGCGATGAATGGAGCGGCGACGTTCTCGTTCTGGTCGAAGGTGACGATCGGCGACATGCCCGGGTCTTGCACGTCCAGCAGGCGGTCGTATTCGGCATCCGCGCAAGCGGGATTGTCGCGCAGGCGGGCGATGCGCCAGCTCGTTTCGCTCCACAGGCGGTGTAGGGCCGCGCGCGGCTGGGTGTAAATCAGCTTGGCGTCGCGCGTGAATTCGATGACGTCGCGGTCGTTCAGTTTGCCGATGATATGGCTGCAGGCGCCCAGGTTGAAGGTGCGCAGCACGTCCATGACCAAGGACTTTTCTTCCGCGCGCACCTGGATGACGGCGCCCAGCTCTTCGCTGAACAAAGCGCGCAGGGTCAGTTCGTTGCGGCGTTCCGCTACCTGGCCCGTCCAGTTCTTGGCGTCGCCCCAGTCGCTGGAGTGCTCGCCTTCCATGGTCAGCATATCCAGGTTGACGGACATGCCCGTGTGGCCGGCGAAGGCCATTTCCGTCAGGGTGGCGTACAGGCCGCCGTCCGAGCGGTCATGGTAGGCCAGCAGCTTGTCGTCGCTGTTCAGCTTTTGAATGGCGGCGAAGAAGCCTTTCAGGTCTTCCGCACTGTCCACGTCCGGCGTTTCATTACCCAGCTGGCCCATGACTTGCGCCAGCGCAGATGCGCCCAAGCGGTTCTTGCCGCGGCCCAGGTCGATCAAGATCAAGGACGTGTCGCCCTGGTCCGTCTTCAGCTGCGGCGTGAGCGACTTGCGCACATCAAGAACTGGCGCGAACGAGGACACGATCAGCGACACCGGCGACGTGACGGACTTCGCCGCGCCCGTGCTCTCGTCTTTCCACGTCGTGCGCATCGACAGCGAATCCTTGCCGACGGGGATGCTGATGCCCAGCGCCGGGCACAGGTCCATGCCGATGGCTTTCACCGTGTCGTACAGGGCTGCGTCCTGGCCGGGCTGGCCGCAGGCGGCCATCCAGTTGGCGGACAGCTTGATGTCCGAAATGTCGGCAATCGCGGCGGCGGCGATGTTGGTGACGGCTTCGCCCACTGCCATGCGGCCCGAGGCGGCGGCGTCGATGACGGCCAGCGGCGTGCGTTCGCCCATGGCCATCGCTTCGCCCAGATAACCTTCAAAGCTCATGGTGGTGACGGCGCAATCGGCCACCGGCACTTGCCATGGGCCCACCATCTGGTCGCGCACGGTCATGCCGCCCACGCTGCGGTCGCCGATGGTGATCAGGAAGGATTTGTCGGCCACGGTCGGCAGCAGCAGCACTTTTTGCGCTACATCAACCAGATCCATGCCGGTGAGATCAATGGCAGGGAAATCGTTGGCCACGTGGACCACGTCGCGCTGCATCTTCGGCGGCTTGCCCAGCAAGACGTCCATCGGCATGTCGACCGGCTCATTGCCCAGTTCCGGGTCGATCAGCTTCAGTTGACGCTCTTCGGTGGCCACGCCCACGGCGGCGAACAGACAGCGTTCGCGTTCGCACATGGCTTTGAACAGGGGCAGACTTTCCGGCGCGATGGCCAGGACGTAGCGTTCCTGCGACTCATTGCTCCAGATTTCCTTGGGCGCCATGCCCGATTCTTCCAGCGGGATCTTGCGCAGGTCGAAAATTGCGCCGCGCTTGGCGTCGTTGGTGATTTCCGGGAAAGCGTTCGACAAGCCGCCCGCACCCACGTCGTGGATGGAGATGATCGGATTTTCGGCGCCCATTTGCCAGCAGGCGTTGATGACTTCCTGGGCGCGGCGTTCCATTTCCGGATTGCCGCGCTGGACGGAATCGAAGTCCAGGTCGGCCGTGTTGCTGCCGGTGGTCATCGACGAGGCGGCGCTGCCGCCCATGCCGATGCGCATGCCCGGGCCACCCAGCTGCACCAGCAGGCTGCCGACGGGGATGTCGTTCTTGTGCGTGTGCTGCGCCGAGATATTGCCGATGCCGCCCGCGATCATGATCGGCTTGTGGTAGCCGAATACGGAATCTTTATCTACGCCGACGTTCTGCTCATACGTGCGGAAGTAGCCGCCCAATACAGGACGGCCGAATTCGTTCGAGAATGCGGCGCCGCCCAATGGGCCTTCGATCATGATTTGCAGCGGCGAAGCGATGCGTTCCGGTTTGCCGTATTGGTCCGCATCCGTGCGGCCAGCCAGCGGCGCCGTCACGGAAGCGGCCGTTTCCCAGCTGCGCACGGCGTCCGGCAGCGACAAATTCGATACCGTGAAACCCGTCAGGCCAGCTTTTGGCTTGGCGCCGCGGCCCGTTGCGCCTTCGTCGCGGATCTCGCCGCCCGCGCCCGTGGAGGCGCCGGGGAACGGAGAAATGGCCGTCGGATGGTTATGCGTTTCCACCTTCATCAGAGTGTGCGTCAGTTCCGTCGATGCCGCGTATTCGTGCTTGTCGCCGCGCGGGTAGAAACGCGAGACTGTCGCGCCTTCCATGATCGAGGAATTGTCGCTGTAGGCGACGACAGTGCCTTTCGGCTGCAGTTCGTGCGTGTTCTTGATCATGCCGAACAAGGACTTGGGCTGCGCCTCGCCGTCGATGGTCCAGTCGGCGTTGAAGATCTTGTGGCGGCAATGCTCGCTGTTCGCCTGCGCGAACATCATCAGTTCCACGTCCGTCGGGTTGCGGCCTGCCTTGGTGAAGGCGGCGTCCAGGTAGTCGATTTCGTCTTCCGACATCGCCAGGCCCAGTTCCGTGTTCGCCGTTTCCAGCGCACGCTTGCCCTGCCCCAGCAAGTCGATCGAGGCCAAAGGGCGCGCTTCCAGGGTGCGGAACAAGTCCTTGGCGTCGTCGGCGCTGCGCAGCACGGATTCCGTCATGCGGTCGTGCAGCAGGTCGGCCACAGCCTGCACCTGCTCGTCCGTCAATTTGCCGGCGCCGATGGCGCTGCCCAGGATGCCCGATTTCAGGTTGATGCGGAAAGCGATGCCGCGTTCGACGCGCTTGATGTGCGCCATGCCGCAGTTGTGCGCGATGTCGGTGGCTTTCGAGGCCCACGGCGAGATCGTGCCGAAACGGGGGATGACGAAGAATTCTTCGGCAGCGCCTTCCGTATTGTCAGCGTGGGCTGGCTCGCCGTAAGTCAGCAAGGCGCCAAGGCGCGTGCTGTCGTCGTTGGTGAGAGGCGCGCTGGCATCGATGAAATGGACATAGCGTGCTTGTACGGCAACAATCGCAGGCGAGACGACTTGCAGTTGGCTTAACAGACGGTGGCTACGGAAATGGGACAGGGCATTGGAACCCGGCAGTATCAACATGATTGGAAGGTGGTTGATGCAGCGTGGCTGCGGGTTAAAGGTAGGTATGACAATATCTTTCGTACGGCAAATTTCCTTTGCGCGCATTATACCCGTTTTACCCCTGCCTTATGACCGGAACTTGGGGCTTTGCCACCCTTTTGCCCCGCACAGCGGCAGTTTTTGACACAGCAACAACAACCTCAGGCGATCATCTGGCGATCACGTAGCGGTTCTTGCCCTGGCGCTTGGCCAGGTACAGCGCTTCGTCCGCCAGCCGGTAGCTGTGGCCCAGCTCCTTGCCCCGGTCCAGCTCGGCCACGCCCACGCTGATCGATACGAACTGTGCGGCATGGAAAGCCTGGCTGACGGCCTCGACCAGGGCGCCGGCAAAGGTGCGCACGGCCTCATGGTCGCCCGCGTAGACGACGCCGAATTCCTCGCCGCCCAGGCGCCCGCACAAATGGCCTTGCGCCTTGTCCGCGATGATGGCGGCCGTGCGCACCAGCACCTCGTCGCCCGCATCATGCCCCTGCTGGTCGTTGATGATCTTGAAATCGTCGATATCGATCATCAGGAAATGCAGCATGCCCCCGTGGGGCGCGCCATGCATCTGCTGCGCGCGCTGCGTGAACATGCGGCGGTTATTCAGGCCCGTCAGGCTGTCCTGGAAGGCCAGCCGCGTCAATTCCAGTTTGGAGTGATAGTTGCGCAAACGCAATAAACTGAAGCTGACATTCAGCGCCAGCCCGAACAAGACGCTGACGGCAATCATCAGCGGCGCCCACGACTGGTCGGGCAAGCCCGCGTTGACGGGATACAGGCCGTGGCCCACGTTCCACCACACGCCCGCCACCACGGCCAGATAGCTTAGGCCGCCATTGAAGATGGAGGCAATCGCCAGGGTCATGAAGACGCCCACGGGCAAGACCCAGAAGCTGGCGTGCTGGACGGCGTCGGCCATGGTGCGCAGGCCGAAGGTCAGGGTCAGCACGGCGCAGGCACCGGTAATGGTCAGCACGGGCAAGGTAGTGCAGCGGTAGCGCACGACCAGGCTGGCCAGCATGCCCAGCAGCGCCAGCACGGCATGCGTCTGGTTCGGATAATAGGGGGCGGGCATCAGCAGCCAGGTCAGGCTGTAGGCAATGATGCCCAGCAGCTGCGTGACCATGCCGACCCGGTGCAGTTCCGCAAAATAGGTATGCTGCTGTTCGCTGTTGCCGCCAAATGCAAGCGGAACGGCAACGCGCCGCAAGGTAGACAGATCAGGTACGCGCATGACGGGTATCGACACCAGAGAGGGATAAAGCGCCCGGTAAAGCCTTGCGCATGCATTGCCGCGACATGGCGCGACATGCAACAAGTGTTGCATTTTTAAAATACTATCACGCTAGTCAAGAAATGGACGGAAAAACAGGCGCCGGCACCACCGCAAGGGGTCCGCGTGTCATGAAATACAACGCCGGACGGCGCCGGGCGTCCCTGCCCTCGCGCAGCGCGTGCGATTGCATGCATTTTGCTGGCAGTGTCGGGCGGCTTTGCAGTATGCTGATAAAAAACAATACTGCCAGGCAGATACCTATAAGAAGGGTTTCCGCAAATGACCGAACAGATGAACGAGAGCTGAACAATGCCAGAAACTAGCGACTTATCTGTCCTGATCGTCGATCCGAACCCCAGCATGCGGGGAAATCTGCACAATATGCTGAACCAGGCGGCCATCACCAAGGTGGAATATGCCGTCAATTCCGGCACGGCCATCCGCCTGCTGACGAAGAAACCGTTCGACATCATCCTGTGCGAGTACGATCTTGGTAGTGGCACGGACGGCCAGGATGGCCAGCAATTGCTGGAAGACTTGCGTCATCACAAGCTGATCGGCCTGTGGACGATCTTCATCATGCTGACCTCCGAAGCCATCCACAGCAAGGTGATCAGCGCGGCCGAACTGATCCCTTCCGACTACATATTAAAACCGTTCACGGTCGACGTGCTGAGCGGACGCATCGCGCGCGCCATCGAGCGGCGCGCCATTTTCCTGCCCACGTATCAGCTGATCGACAAGGGCGACTTGCGCGAAGCCGTGAAAAGCTGCCGCGCGGCCGAACTGCAGCACCCGCGCCTGGCGGCCGATTTCACCCGCCTGCGCGCCGAGCTGCACATCGCCCTCGATGAGTGGAAGGAAGCGGAACAGCTGTACGCCGATATGCTGGCCTTGCGGCCCATGGCATGGGCCCATCTGGGCCTGGCGCGCACGCTGTTCGAACAGCAGCGCCATGAAGATGCGCAGGAGGCGCTGCTGGAACTGGTGGAGACCTATCCCCGCTTCATGGCAGCCTACGACCTGCTGGCGCAAAACCATGAAGCCATGGGCCAGCAGATGCAGGCGAAGAAAATCCTCGAAGACGCGGTGGCCATCTCGCCGCACATGGTGCGCCGCTTGCGCCACCTGGGCGGCATCGCGTTTGACACGGGCGATATCGGCGCGGCCGAACGGGCCTACAAGCAGGTAGTGACCAAAGCGAAGTACTCTGAATTCCGCGACCCGGAAGATCACGTCAACCTGGTGAAAACGCTGGTCAAGAAGGGCGACGCGCCGCAGGCCAGCGGCGTGCTGCGCGACATGGAGCGCTCGCTGCGGGGCGGCGCCAACGTGGAAGCCTGCCGCGCCATCTCAGCCGCCATGCTGCATGAACTGTCGGGCAACGACATCGCCGCCGCCAGCGAACTGCAGCTGGCCGCCGCCGCCCTGGACACGGCGCGGGGCCTGTCGACGCAACTGAAGGTGGGCCTCGTGCAAAGCTGCCTGAAAAACAATCTGGAGCAGGCTGCCTCCGACGTCATGATGAAACTCGTCAATGAAGCCGACAGCGACGTGACGATGGAAGCAGCCGTCGACGTGTTTGAAAAAGCGGGTCGCCATGACTTGGCGCAAGGCATGGGCCAGCAGATCAGCAACCAGGTGCAGGAACTGATGCAGGACGCGGCCAGCAAGTCGGAAAGCGGCGAGCTCAAAGGCGCCGTCTTCGTGCTGCGCCAAGCCCTGCGCAAGACGCCGGGCAACCTGCCCGTGCTATTCGCCTCCGTCGAGGCTATCTTGCGCCAGCTCAACATGCTGGGCTGGGAAGCCCCACTGGCCGAACAGGCGCAGCACCAGATGCAGGTGATCCGCAAGATCGACCCCAGGCATCCGAAGCTGGAGTCGCTCAAGCAGCAATACGCGGCAACGCAGCACAAATACGGTATCGCCAGCTGACTGCTTATGCCGTGTAACCACGCTCGGCGCCGTCGCTGCGAAAGCCAGGATAGTCGCGCGTATGCCATACAGCGTGTCGCTATATCGCATGTCTACCCAAGGTAATTACTCCGCCAAGTAAGCGGGTCATTGCAAACGGTGCGGGCTGACTTCGGCCAGGAGCGGACGGTCGTGCAAACATGTGAGATGTAGCGCAATACAGTCATTCATCAGCTGAGCAGGGTTAGCAATGCAAGAAGAATCAAAAGAAGAAGTTCGCCGGATCTTGCTGGAAGCCTTTGGCGGCCTAAATGTCCATGGTGAGCTTCCATCAAGGGAGTTTTACGCGAGACTAAGCGTTGTTGGGCGCCCTGACGTGTGGATACTGATCTATGGCGACTACATGGATTTCTCTTATACGGAAAATTCTTCACCGCCCCCCCTCATCACCGAAGTTTTTGCAGTACTTCAGCCTGCACAGATCATCGATTGGTCGCCCGGCCGGCTGGCATGTGTTCAGTACAAGTCAGCTGACGCCGACATGCTATTTCAAGCGATCGATGCATTAATAAAGAAACTTTATGGACTTACCGAATACAAACTCGCTGTCTCCCTAGAAACGTTTGGACGCGCGTAAGTTTGTGAGAAAGATACATTATTGGGCAGCAACAATCGGCCAGAAGCAGCCATTCACGTTGACGTGACAGTGCGTGACTTTTCGCACTTGGTAATTCGTTATGCTCCATGAACCGGTGACGGCCAAGCAAATCTACCGATTTAATTAATTTTGAATGAATCCATAATGACAAAAATCATTGTTCGACGAAAGAAAGCAATTTTGCAAGATAGGGCTCGAAAATACACAGTTCTTCTGGATGGGAGCGAAATTGCCAGAGTTTCGAATGGCTCGGAGGTTGAGTTTGATGTCGCGCCCGGAAAACACACCGTGCAGATGCAAATCGATTGGTGTCATTCGCAAAAATTTGAGGTTGACGTTCGTCTTGCAGAGCAGGTGATACTTGAATGCGGACCGAATGCGTCACCGTTCTCAGCTATCTTTTACATCACCCTATGGAAGGACAAATATATTTGGTTGCGAGCTTGGCGTAACGTCAACGTCTGAGCGACTCAGGCAGGATTCGGCTGCGGATTCAATCGCTGGTGGTAGCCAAGGCACTACTGATCCATCGTTCCTGGCAAATGAGAACCCGATGGAACGTGTCAGGGGCCTGGGGATCTTGCCAGACTCTTGGTCTGCGATCTCGTAGCTGCCTGATCCAGCGACGAGATCGGGTCTGAGCTGTCTACATCCATAGTCCTGCAGAGGCGCCTGCCTGGCTCAAGCAAAGGCTGGCTTTCCCAAGAACGCGATGTTCAGCGCGGGAATTTATACCGTACCAGCAGCGTAGGTCCCTTGCCGCCGGGTGGCGTCAGCAGTATCTCGTCACCCGGATGCATCTCTTCATACATCACCGAGCAACAGGTCGGCATCGAGTGGCCGCGCGCCGGATAAACACCAACGTCGGTGTGCAGGGTCGCAGCGCGCACGTCCACGCTGGACTTGCCGGCCTCTCCTTCTTCTTGCAGCAGCTTGCGTAGCGCGGTGACGAAGTCCCCTTTGCTGAGCCTGGCAGGTGCTTGGCTTGCTTGCGGGCGAGCGGTTGCGTCGTTTTTCATGGCAATTTCTTTCAGTGAGTACATTTCCGCCACTATATCATTCGCCCCGGCCTTCCCTCGCCATAACGGACGGAGAGGGATGGCATGCACGAACAGCTTGAAGCGCTAACAGATGAAACGACGTTTCTGAGGTTTGTCCGGGCGGCGCCGCCTGTATCGCTGCTGTAGCAGTCGTTAGACTGATACAGCATGTGCTTGCAGGCGGCGCCTTGTGCCTTGTCCCTGCCGTGCCGCGCTTCTAGACTGGGGCCTTCTCCACGCTGCGACTGCATACCATGACCGAACTCCTGCCCCTGATGAGCTATTGCTTCGTGATGTCCGCCACGCCCGGGCCGAACAACGTCATGCTGGCCACCACCGGCGCCAATTTCGGCTATCGCGGTGCGCTGCCGGTGATCCTCGGCATCCAGGTCGGCATCTTTGTGCAGACCATGCTCATGTGCGTGGGGCTGGGCAGCGTGTTCGTCGCGTACCCGATGGCGCAGCAGGCACTGCGGATCGCGGGCGCGCTGTATCTGATGTTTTTGGCCTGGAAGCTTGCCGGCGCCTCGGTGGCGGGAACCAGCGCACCGAAGGCCGTGTCGTTTGCGCAGGCGGCGCTGTTTCAGGCGCTGAACCCCAAGAGCTGGCTCAAGGCGATCACCATGGCGTCGGTCTTCATGCCTACGCAGGGCAACATGCTCGCCAGCGCGCTGCTGGTGTCCGTCATCGGCACTCTGGTGGGCATGCCGTGCAACGCCATGTGGGCGCTGTTCGGCGTCTCGATTCGCAGCGTGCTGAAAGCGCCCCGCAACCAGCGCATATTCAATCTGGCGATGGGTGCCATCCTGCTGGTTCTCGCCGTGCTGTTTTTACGCTAGACTTCCACCCATGTTCGCCATCGACCGCTCCTCACCCATCGCCCTGTTCAAGCAGATCGAGGCCGCATTGCGCCTGCAGATCGCGCAACGCATCCTGCCTGGCGGGACCAAGCTGCCGTCGATCCGCCAGCTCGCCACGCAGCTTGCGGTCAGCACCAACACCGTGGTGGTGGCTTATGACAGGCTGGTGGCCGCAGGCGTCATCGATACGCACGGCACGGCGGGCTTCTTCGTCTGCGCGCCAACTGACGCCAGCCACGCCATTCCCGACGAGGTGGCGCTGGAAGCGGGCCAGGAGCAGGAACCCGTTTGGCTGAGCCAGCAAGTGAACGACCAGCGGCCGGGCGTGCTGCTGGCCAGCAGCGGCGCCTTGCCACCCACCTGGCTGCAGGACGCGCTGCCGGCGGCCGCCGTGCAACGTGGCCTGGCGCGCAGCGCGGCCGGCATGGCCTCGCGCTGTCCGCCGCAAGGGCTGGCCGAACTGCGCGAGCAGATCGCGCTGCTGTTGCGCGGCATCGGCATCGCTGCGGACGCCAGCCACATCCTCACCACTTTCGGCGGCACCCATGCAATCGATCTGATCTGCCGCACGTTTCTACAGCCTGGCGATACAGTGCTGGTGGAAGACCCCGGATACTTCCTCATGTTCGGCAGGCTGCGCCAGGACGGCGTGCGCCTGGTGCCCATCAAGCGCCGCCCCGATGGCCTCGACCTGGACGAACTGGACGCCGCCTGCCGCGCGCACCGTCCGCGCCTGCTGTTCGTGCAGACGGCTTTGCACAATCCCACCGGGTGGAGCAGCAGCGCGGCCAACCTGCACAAGGTGCTGATCATGGCGCAGCAGTATGGCTTCCTGATCGCCGAAGACGACGTGCACGGCCATTTCCAGCCGGGGCACAGCACGCGGCTGGCATCGCTGTCCGGGCTGGACGGCGTGATCTACTACTCCAGCCTGTGCAAGGCGCTGAGCCCGGCCCTGCGCATGGGCTACCTGGCCGCGGCGCCCGCCTTGCTCAAGCTGCTGATGCGAACCAAGATCCACTCCATCATGACTTTGCCTGCGCTGAACGAATACGTTCTGCTGGAAGTGCTCAAGGCCGGCAACCTGCGCAAGCACCTGGAGCGGCTGCAACGCAAGATCATGGTGGCGCGCAACGCCAGCACGCAGCAACTGAGCGCGGCCGGCGTGCTGTTCGAGCAGCCCGGCGACGCGGGAATTTTCCTGTGGGGGACCATGCCCGAAGGGCTGGACGTGGACTTGCTGGTGCAGGACGCCTACCGCAACAAGATCCTGCTGATGCGCGGCGCCGCGTTCTCGGCCAACGACACGCCCGACCAGCATATCCGCTTCAACGTCGCCTTCAGCCAGCATCCCCGCGTGAGCGCCTACATTGAAGCACGCCTGAACGCGGTGGCCGGCGCGCGCTCAAGCCTGGCCCGCGCCAGCGGCGCCGCCAAAAGCGGTTCTTCAACTCTTTAACCGTTGAATAGGGCAAACTTCCGCTATGGGGAGGAATGAGACTGTGAGGTTCGGTGAACGGGGCTCATCAGGTATCACCGCCACGGAGCACGTGCCACTATCTCCGGAGTATAAGAAATGAAGGTCTACCTAGACGACGAGCAAAATACGCCTGAAGGATGGAGGCTGGAATCGCTGCGATCCGCCTGATGGCTATCGCGCGTAAAGTCAGTTGACGGCCAGAAGCCGCCCTTGAAAGAAAAAAATGGTCAATAATGGTCAATAATGGTCAATAATGGTCAAAAGTTACTAGGTTCATGTCATTGTGGAGCAGTACGATTTCAAGTTCGACTTACCGACGGACTCAACACCGCACGGCGCTGCAACTGCTCCTATTGCCGCATGCGCGGTGCGATCGCGATTTCAGCTGCTCTCCAGGACATAGAGATAACTTCGGGCAAGGAATTGCTGACGCTCTATCAGTTCAATACGATGCAAGCGAAGCACTATTTCTGCTCAAAGTGCGGGATATACACACATCACCAACGCCGGTCCAACCCTGATCAATACGGGGTTAATGTGGCCTGCCTGGAAGGAATCAGTCCATTTGATTTTGCAGAGGTTCCTGTGAACGAAGGGCGAACCCATCCAAAAGACAGTGGCGCAAGAGGTGGCCCCAGCATCGCAGCTTACCTGCGCTATTTCCCAAATACTATCCGCTGAGCCAAGTTGAATACTTCGCCCAACCTGAACGGCGGCTTCGGGTCTAATCCAGACTGCCGATGTTGCCACTAGATTTTCATACTGACAACCTGCCATGCTGGGCTGAACGGCCGGGTTCGGCCAGAAGCGGACCATCACCCAAGGCGCAAGTCAGTCGTCTGTGGGCTGGGGATAGTTGCGACGTGACCGATGTGGGTAATGCGAGTGGATAATCCGTAATTACACCATTGACATGGCATATTAAACATGGATATTCTGAACTTCCGATTTACCAATTTTCCCCAACAGTAGTTTTGACCGGAAGAGGTATTCAAATGGATGCGCAACAACTCATCTCGGAATTTCTGTCGTCTGACCATGGGGCACAAGCGACCCAGGCCCTGGAAGCACAAGGTATCAATGCGGACGACGCTCAGCAAATGCTGAGCCAAGCGGTAGATGTGACGCACGCTCACCTCCAAGAGCAGTCCGAAACATCGGGAGAGGAACATACGGGCCGGAACTTTTTTGCCGGTTTAGCGGCCGGACTGGTCAGAGGCGATGGCTTCTTCAAATCGTTGCTGGACGGCGGTGAGGGTATGCTTGCCGGCAAGGTGACCGCAGCCTTAGCCGAGCGGATGGGCATCGCCCCCGGCACAGCATCTACCGTCGCGGCCGCAGCTACGCCGTACATCGCTGCGTTCCTCAAAGAAAAGCTTACTTGAGCAATCCTATCTTACGTCAGCATTGCAACGCGATAATGAGTCAAATGCCTTCTTCGTGCAGGCATTTCCGTGGCCTGCATCGAAACCTTTGGTTTTAGCTGCCGCATCGCTCATGTACTCGCAGTTCTTGGTCATCCAGGATGACGAATAGGTTTGTTGCGTTGACCGATTGAATACGCAGGCGAGAGCCGCTAACCGCGACAGGCCCTTTTCGGCCAGTAGCGGTCAGTCAGATTCGACCGACAAAGGGCAAAACTGCATCCCCAGTGAACGTTGGATACCTTTTAGGAGAACCTAGTGCAATCGCAGTTAGATGAAATTGAGCGGCGGGAGATGTATGCGCTAGCCGCTATTCGTGATGCGTTCGGCACCGAAGCCGATGAGTACGGTGGGACTCTATTCGTTTCTCACCACCTTGAAGAGTTGGACGCCACCTATTGGCAGTCG
>NZ_JBNYXY010000008.1:0-437736 GCF_051380895.1 Janthinobacterium breve
TGTTCTGTCAAAAAATGCATCGCGTCATCAAGCATGTATCGCAGGTTAACAGGCTCTTCTGACGTTTACAAGCCGGAAAATAAAAATGCCGTTCAGTCTTAACTGAACGGCATTAGGGACATGTCCCGGTTTTTTGCTGATACGGCGCAGATTACTTCTGATAAATCTTATCGAATTCACCACCATCGTCAAAGTGTTTCTTTTGCGCCTGTTTCCAGCCGCCAAACACATCGTCGATGGTGAACAGGGTGATCGGCTTGAAGCTGGCCGCGTATTTCTTCGCTACCGTGGCCGAACGGGGGCGCAGGTAGTGCTTGGCGACCAGTTCCTGGCCCGGTTCCGAGTACAGGTATTGCAGGTAGGCCGTGGCTTCCTTGCGGATGCCGCGGCGGTCGACGACTTTGTCGACGACGGCCACCGGCGACTCGGCCAGGATGGAGATGCTTGGATACACCACTTCGAAGTTGTCGCCGAATTCGGCGCGCACCAGTTGCACTTCATTTTCAAACGTCACCAGCACGTCGCCGATTTCACGTTGCGTGAAGGTGGTGGTGGCGCCGCGCCCGCCGCCGTCGAGCACGGGTACGTTCTTGAACAGCTTGGTCACCAGTTCGCGCGCCTGCGCTTCGCTGCCGCCTTTTTTCACGGCATAGCCCCACGCCGCCAGGT
This sequence comes from Janthinobacterium breve, assembly GCF_051380895.1. Taxonomy (NCBI): domain Bacteria; kingdom Pseudomonadati; phylum Pseudomonadota; class Betaproteobacteria; order Burkholderiales; family Oxalobacteraceae; genus Janthinobacterium; species Janthinobacterium breve. Next base: position 670 of record NZ_JBNYXY010000008.1, read on the forward strand.
AGGTGTAGCGGCCATTGCCCGAGGTTTTCGGGTTCGGCACGATGACCTTGATGCCGGGCTTGGCCAGGTCGTCCCAATCCTTGATCTGTTTCGGGTTGCCTTTGCGCACCAGATACACCATGGTCGAGTAAAACGGCGCCGCATTGTTCGGGAATTTCTTGGCCCAGTCGGCCACTACCAGGCCGCGGTCGACGAGGATATCGATGTCATTTGCCTGGTTCATGGTCACGACGGACGCTTCCAGGCCATCGGCAACGGAGCGCGCCTGCTTGCTGGAACCGCCGTGCGACTGCTTGATGGTGATGGTTTCGCCCGTTTTGGCTTTCCAATCAGCAATAAAAGCGGGATTCACATCCTTGAACAATTCGCGCATCACGTCGTACGAGGCATTCAGCAAGACCACGGGTTCGGCGGCGCTGACGGTCATCGGCAGGCTCATGGCGGCAGCAGAAGCGGCCAGGGCGCTGGCCAGGAACCAGCGGCGCGAGCGTTGGGTGAGTGTCGTTGCGGCAGTCGATACGGCGTTGGAATGGGGCATGTTGAACTCTTGTTGTGAGAATAGACAGTCATAGTCTAAAATTCCGGCCGGAAAAGAAACGAATTTTTCGTAATATGCTTAGACTTGATTCCCGTTTACGCTAAAAAACAGATATCGATTTTTGGAAACATTCGTGGGCAAGGTGCGCATCAGCACTTAGTCTGCAAGCATTGCGTCATAGGCAAAAGCGGCTCGTGGCGTGCGGCAAAAAACCTGATTGCGCCGCTTGGTGTATAGTCGAATCGCTCGATACAGGGGTAAAACCGTCTGCATCGGCAACTGGAATATTTTGTGAGCGTACATGAGTCTTGAAATTCGTATTGCAACATCGACCGACGCTTTCGAGGCGTGCAATGTATTACGACGCTCCATCGTCGAATGCTGCAGCCTCGATCATCGGGACGATCCGGCCATCCTTGAAGCCTGGCTGGGCAATAAAACACCGCAGATGGTGGCGTGCTGGTTTGCGTCGCCCACCAATTTTTCGCTGGTCGCAGTCGAGCATGGCGCCGTCGTCGGCGTCGGCTTGCTGACGCGCGCCGGCAAGCTGGCCCTGTGCTACCTGCTGCCCGAGGCGCAAGGCCGGGGCGCCGGCAAGGCGCTGGTGGAACAGCTGGAAGCGCAGGCGCGCGAGTGGGGCATCAAGGCCCTGCAACTGCACAGCACGGCCAGCAGTCAGGCCTTTTTCGTCAAGCTGGGGTATGTCGAGGCGGGCAATGTGCGTTCGCCGTATGGCGTGGAAACGATTTTTTGCTGGAAACAGATTGACCCCGCAGGCATCGCTAGCGGCGACCCCAAGCGCAAGCGCTTTTGCAATTGCAATTCGGCCTGACGGCCCTCCAGCACTTCAGCCCGCCCATCCGGCGGCGGGCTTTTTCTTCCCTTTGACTATTTCCCTTCAGTAACTGATCTGGATATACACGCCTTGTTGCGTGCCTTGTTGCGCGCGATCATCCACTTGCAGCAAGGTGCCGCCGGCAAACAGTTTCAGTTCGCCGGGCGCGAACGCCAGCCAGTCCTCGTTTTGCGTCAGCGGATGCGTGGCGATGACGGCGATGCGGTCGTCCAGATGGTTGTGCTGGCGAAAGTCGATGCTGCGCTCGCAGTCAATCAGTTGCGCTACGGAAAACGGGTATTCGCGTATCACATAGTGCAGATGCGTGGAACAGTGGGCAAACAGCAGTTCGCCGTCCGACAGGATGAAATTGAAGCTGCCGTGCGCGGCGATCTCCGTGGCGACCTCGGCGATGGCGGCGCGCAACGCGGCGCGCGCGGGTACACCCAGGGGAAACTGCGTGCGCAAGCGGGCCAGCAGGTGGCAGAAAGCCTGTTCGCTGTCCGTGTCGCCGCTGGCACGGTAATAGGCATTGGCGGGCGCGCGCCACGTTTTGAGGTCGCCATTGTGGGCGAAGGACCAGGTCTTGCCCCACAGTTCGCGGGCGAACGGGTGGGTGTTTTCCGGAGCGATGCGGCCCTGCGTGGCCTTGCGGATGTGCGCGACGATGTTTTTCGCCTTCACGGGATGCTGCTGCACGGTGGCGGCCAGCGGCGAATCGACGGCCGCCAGGTGGTCCGTCAGCAAGGTGCAGCCGTTACTGGAATGATAGGCGATGCCCCAGCCGTCGCGGTGCTCGTCCGTGCGTCCACCCCGTTCGGCAAAACCGGCAAAGGAAAATCCCAGCGCGGCCGGCTTGCTGCTGTTCATTGCGAGTAACTGGCACATGGCGGCCCTTCCTGATGATATCGGTACATGCCCACAGTAAAGGCCGGGGCAGGTCGCTGGAACGAATGTTTCCGACTATCGTTATGCGCTGTCCATTGCGGTGTTGTTATTCGCTGGCCGCATATCAAACGGCGAAACCATTCGTTCTCCTTTGGTTTGCGCTGCCTTATTCTGCACACTTTGGCGCCGTCCTCCCCATGAGGGATGCCGGCGCAGCCCTATGAAGGAGCATCCATGCCATTTCCCGTCCTGAAAAACTACCTGGCCCGCCTTTCGCATCAAACCCAGGCCGGCACCAGTGTCTGGCTCGACGGGGAGGGCAGGGCGCTGGGGCGCTTTTTCAATTGCACCATGACCAGCGCCTTCCAGCCGCTGCGCGAACTGGGCAGCGGCAAGCTGGTGGCGTTCGAGGGGCTGGCGCGCAGCGTGTCGAAGGCGGACGAGGGCTTGTCGCTGTGGCGTTTGCTCGACCATGCGGCCAGCGACGACGAATCGGTGGAGCTGGACCGTTTGTGCCGCATGTTGCATGCGATCAATTTCTTCCGCCAGAGCGAAGCGGAGCAGTCCGACCTGTACCTGAACGTACATGACCGCCTGTTGAGCGCCGTCAGCAGCAATCACGGCCACGCCTTCCAGCGCATCCTCGACGCGCTGGGCTTGCCCATCGAGCGCATCGTGCTGCAATTGCCGACGGTGACGCCGAACCAGGGCTGGCTGCTCAATTATGTGGCCGACAATTACCGGCGCAACGGTTTCCGCCTGGCCATCAACGTGGCCAGCGTGCATGAGGCAACAGGTATGCTGGAGCGCTTGCACCCGCATGCGTTCAAGCTCGATGCGGGCAACCTCAGCGACGAGCAGGCCGTCGCCAGCTTCGTCACCCTGTGCCATGCGGCGAAAATTCGCGTCATCTTCAAGCGCCTCGACACGCCGGCCGCGCTGGCCGCGCTGCAGCGCGTCGCCGCCCTCACGGGCTTGCCCATCGTGGCCCAGGGCTATTTGCAGGACAAGCCGCTGACGGCGCTGGCGCAGGCGAAAGGGGTCGCCGTCTCCGTCGCGGCTGCCGCCTGAAGCAAAATGCATGGAAATGAGGGCGACACGATAGGCATTGAGGGTTTTTCTTCGCAGCACAATACGCTATAGTATTCCCATCGTTAAATTGGACTGACTATGGCATCGCGCAGAAATTTTCTACACCACGGTATGGGCCTGGCCGCGCTGGGCCTGGTAGCCACCCCGCTCATCGGCTGCGCCTCGCGCACGGCCGCTCCCGCCTCGGCTTCGGCCAGCGCCAAGCCGCGCGCGCCGCGCACGGGCGTGCCGCCCCAGCCGACGCAACTGGCCAGCGTCGACCGTTCGATCACCTCGCAGTCGCGCCAGGCCATCACCGAGATGGAACCGCCTCCCGACATCTTCGACGCGCAGGCGTTGGACCTGGAATTCTGGCTCAAGCCCCGCACCCTGGAAGTGGTGCGCCCGGCCAGCAATGAAAAGGCCAGGCTGCTGTACTGGAAAGATGGCGAAGTCATCGATTCTGCCTACCAGGAACTGTGCCACTTGCTGCGCGATGTGAACGGCAAGAAGACGGCGCCCATCGACCCGAAACTGCTGGAAACCCTGTGGGGCACGCAAGCATTCGTGGCCCGCTACGGCATCGAGCAGCCGCTGGAGATTCTGTCGGGCTACCGCACGGCCGAATCGAACAGCAAGTTGCGCGAAGCGGGCGTGCCGGCCGCGCGCCAGTCGCTGCACATCTCGGGCCGCGCCGCCGATATCCGCGTGGCGAATCTGAACGCGGAAGTGCTCGGTTCCCTGGTGCGCAGCTTCAAGCAGGGCGGCGTGGGCTTCTATTACCGCTCCGGCCCCCGTGGCGGCTGGATCCATGCCGATACCGGCCTTCAGCGCACCTGGAAAGGGTAAACGCCCACGCCGGGCAAGCGCCATATAGCCGCCGCAGCGGTAGGGCAGTGGATGAGGCATATTGGCTCCGGTCATTGCCGATTTGACCGTCGGCGCGTCAACAAGTGCCACCCTTTCCCACTCCATGAAACTGTCCAGCCATAACATCGAACTGTTCCTGGCCGTCGTCGATGGCGGCTCGTTCTCGGCCGCCGCGCGCGCCTTGCGGCGGGCGCCGTCGGCCGTCAGTATGGCGATGGCCAACATCGAGGCGGAACTGGGCATCGCCCTGTTCGACCGTGGCGCGCGCGAAGCCGTGCCCACGCCCGCCGCGATGGCGCTGCTTCCCCACGCGCGCCTGATCGCTGAGCAGTTGAAGCAGTTGCACCTGCACGTGCAGGAATTGTCGCAGGGACTGGAAAGCCGCATTTCGCTGGGCATCGCGGCCGAGCTCGACCATGCACCGTTCCTGGCGGCCGTGCGCGCGCTGTCGCAGCGCCATCCGCTGCTCGACATCGAGGTGCTGACGGCGCCGCAGGACGATGTGCTCGACATGCTGCACCGGGGCCGCATCAGCGCCTGCATGGCCTTCGCTGGCGGACGCATCAATCACGAGGAACAGTTCCAGCTGGTAGGCAGTGATGCCTTGCTGGCGATTATTTCCACCCAGCATCCGCCCAGCGCGGCGGGGCGGCCCCTGTATATCGAGGAATTGGTGAATTTGCGCCAGATCATCGTGGCCAGCCGCGAACTGGACCTGGCCGATGCGCGCCCTGTGGTGGGGCTGTCCTACTGGCGCACGGACAGTTTGCCGATGGCGCTGGCGATGGTGGAGGCGGGATTGGGCTGGGGCAACTTTGCCGCCTCGGCCATCGCCCACTCGCTGGCTGCGGGGCGGGTGCGCCGCGTGGCGTTCAAGAATACGGGCAATGGCCTGGTCGTGCCCATCCACCTGGTGTGGATGAAGGACCGGCCGCTGGGCATGGCGGCACGGTCCTTTCTTCAGTTGCTGAGCGAGGTACCGGCAGCGGCACCCTGAAGTCCGGCCGGTTCTTCCTTCGGCTGCTGCGCCGACAGGGGCACGCCGAACAGGCCATCGAAGAAATAGTTGAAGATGAAGCTGTAGCACGGGATGATCAGCATCAGGGCGAAGTCCAGTACGAAGGCTTGCCACAGGCTGATGTTCAGCCACCAGGCGATCAGCGGGATCAGGTAGATGACCAGGGTGATCTGGAAGCCGATCGCATGCAGGATGCGGCGCCAGACGGTGCGCGTGCGCGACACCTGGCGGATTTCCCAGTACTCGAAGGCCGTGTTGTAGAGCAGATTCCAGATCACGGCGATGGTGGTGATCATGATCGCGAGCGGGCCCGTGCTGGTGGGCGATTCGCCCGAAAGCAGGGTCAGCCAGGCCGTGGAAATGGCCATGCCGATGATTTCAAAGGCGGTGACGTAGACGATTTTGCGTTTGATGCCTTGCATGTAAAGCCTGTAAAGAAGAGATGGCGGCTATTTTAAGTCAGGTGTTCTGATGTTAAAAGTTAATAGCCATCAGTTTTTCTGATGGGTGTGTGCCAGCAATACCAGGCTGGCGGCGAACGGTGGATAATGGCGGCTGGCGGACAACCGGTCCCGCCGTATCACCGCAGAAGAGGCCAACGAGCATGCAAGGCGCAGCAGACAGCAACATCCCCGACACCCCAGCCAGCTCGGACGAACGTCCCCGTTTCCGTTCCCGTCCGTGGGAGCACCTGGAAACGCCGTACGACGTGGAAGTGTGGATCGAGGAGCATAACCGCAGCATGCAGGACAATATCCGCGCCACGGAAACGGGCGTGGGCATCTGTTTTACCCTGGCCGAAGGGGGCGACATCTATATGCAGACCAGCGCCGACGGCGCCGTCGTGCTGGACGTGACGCCGGACGCGGCCTGGGTCTCGCCCCTCATCAGTGCGGCGACGGGCTGCGAGGCGCCGGACTCGTCGTTGTGGATCTTGCCTGACGACAAGCTGATCCAGCTGATCGTGGGTCTGTCCAGCCTGGTGGCCAGCACCTTGCTGGTGGTGGGCCATGATTTCGGCTTGCGCCGACACCGCATGGGCCGCTGAACCGTTCGCGCGGCGGTGGGGGCGGGCGGGCATGCCCCTTGTCCGGCCCCGGTTTGCGCTGTATGATGCGGGCGTTGCAAAATATGCCATGCCCGCGCCTGGCATGCCTTCCGCCGTACACTCCGATGAAAAGCCTGCGATGCATAATGACAAGCTGGACCTCCGCAACATCAGCCTGGTGTGCGTGGAAACGCGTTATCCCGAGCTGGCCAGTTTTGCCATCGAGCGCTGCCTGGCCGGCGCCGATTTCAAGGAATGCCTGCTGTTCACTTCCCGCCTGCATGACTTGCCCCCGCATATACGCCAGGTGCTGGTCGCGCCCATCGACAGCGTGGAGGCGTATTCGGCATTCATGGTGCATGAGCTGGGCGCCCATTTCAGCGGCACGCACGTGCTCATCATGCAGTGGGACAGTTTCATCGTGGATGCACGTCAATGGCAAAGTGCTTTCCTGGACTGTGATTACATAGGCGCACCGTGGTCGCATCGCCCGGTGGCCGTCGGCAATGGCGGCTTTTCGCTGCGATCGCGGCGCCTGTACGAGGTCTTGCCACAACTGGCCATCATGCGAGCCCATCCCGAGGACTACGCGATCTGTGAGTTGCATGGCGAGCAGTTGCGCGAGGATTTTGGCGTGCGCTTTGCCGGTGCCAGCCTGGCCTCCAGCTTCGCTTTCGAATGCGTTGCGCCCACCGGTCCCACGTTCGGCTTCCATGGTTTTTTCAACTTTGGCCGGGTGCTGGACGACGTGGCGTTGCGCGACTACTTGCTGCTGTGCGACGATGCCATGATGCATGCATCGGCCGTGCGCAGGCTGGTCAAGCAGCTGTATGGTTCCGGCCGCTACCGGATGGCGGTACACGTCTTGCGCCGGCGCCTCAACGGTGGCGCCCCCATGTTCGCCGATGCCTGCCTGCTTGCCTTGCGCGCCGGCTGGCATGCGCTCACGCGTGGCCGCTCGCGCGCCGCTGCGCTGCCGGCGCAGCTGTCCTGACGGCCCGCGCCTGTGGTGAAAGTGGTATACCGGCATGCATCGCTCGACACCGCGCATTGCGCATGCTAGTCTCGCTACTGCACCCACCTGCTTGCCAGGGCGGCAGTGCCAAGGACAGCCATGGATACACCACCGCAAGCGGTACCTGCTCCGGATTCCTCTCCGCGCTGCCACGACGGCATGTCGCAGCATGCCGCGCCCCTGCTTGACGATGGCGTCTTCAGCCCGGAACGGGTGAAGGCCGAACGCGAGCAAGCCTATTTCAACGATTTATACCTGCTGGCGCCCGTCGCCTATTTCGTGCTGGGTCTCGATGGTGTGATCCTGCAAGTCAATCTGGTGGCGGCCGAGCTGTTCGGCCTGCCGCGGGAACGGCCCGGCCACGTGCTGTTCCGTTCCTTTATCCACGAGGCGTTCCGCCACGATTACGAGCAGTTCGTGCAGCGCGTGCTCAATAGCAGCGAGCCCGAGCGCATTCAGCTGCAGGTGCAGTTGCGGTCCCGTCCCGGCGCGCCCGAGGCCGGCTTGCCCGTCAGCCTGCTGGGCAGCGCCGACCCGAATGGCCAGGCGCTGCGCCTGGTGCTGGAGCAGGCCGAGGGCAAGCTGGCGGCGCTTGAACGCAGCGAAGAACGCTTCCGGCGCATCGTGCACAGTGCCGAGGAGGGAATCTGGGAAATCGATGCGCAGGCGTTGACCAGCTTTGTCAATCCGAAGATGGCGCAGATGCTGGGCTGCCAGATCGAGGATATGCTGGGCCAGCCGCTGGCGGCCTTCATGGATGACGAGGGACGCGCCATCCTGGAGCGCAACATTGCGCGGCGCCAGGATGGCATTGCCGAAAGCCATGAATTCAAGTTCCTGCGGCGTGACGGCAGCACCCTGTGGGCCACGCTGGCCACCAATCCCATCTTCGAATCCGGCGGCACCTATCTGGGTGCGCTGGCGCTGGTCAGCGACATCACGGCGCAGCGCGCAGCGTCCGAGCGCATCTGGCGGCAAGCCAATTTCGACCAGCTGACGGGCTTGCCGAACCGCCACATGTTTCTCGACCGGTTGCAACACGAGGCGCACCACGCCAGGCGCGAAGGCGCTTGCCTGGCCCTGCTGTTCATCGACCTCGACCATTTCAAGCAGGTGAATGACCGCCTGGGCCACGAGAAGGGCGACATGCTGCTGCGCCAGGCGGCGCGGCGCATCAGCGAACGCGTGCGCGCCACCGATACCGTCGCGCGCCTGGGGGGCGACGAGTTCACCGTCATCCTGGCCGGCGTGGGGCAGCTGGGCGGCATCGAGCGCGTGCTGCAGGAACTGACGGCGGCGCTGGCCCTGCCTTTCATGCTCGACGGCGACACGGCGCAAGTGTCGGCCAGCGTGGGCGTGGCGCTCTATCCGGCCGATGCCGAGGCGCCGGATACCTTGCTGCGGCATGCCGACCAGGCCATGTATGCGGCCAAGAGTGCGGGGCGCAACGGCTACAGCTATTTCACGCCGGCCTTGCAGCAGGCGGCCGAATTGCGCCGCAACACGGTGCGCGAGATGCGTCTGGCACTGGTGCAGGACCAGTTCGAAGTGCATTACCAGCCCATCATCCGCCTGCGCGATGGCGTCATCGAGCGGGCCGAGGCGCTGCTGCGCTGGCGTCATCCGCTGCGCGGCTTGCTGCTGCCCGCCGATTTCATCGCCTTTGCCGAGGCGAACGGCTTGATCATCGATATAGGCGAATGGGTGTTTCGCCAGGTCGTGCGCCAGGCGCGGCAGTGGCAAGACGAGCATGGCGCCGCGTTCCAGATCAACATCAACAAGTCGGCCGTGGAATTTCGCTGCGACGCCGCGCTGTACCAGGATTGGGGCGGGCACCTGGCGCGTCAGGGCCTGGCGCCGGGCGCCATCGTCATCGAAACAACGGAAGCGGTGTTGCTCGACGAGGCGCGCCAGGTGGTCGAGCGCCTGCGCCAGTTCCGCGCCATGGGCCTGGCGCTGGCGCTCGATGATTTCGGCCGCGGCCAGGTGTCGCTCGCGTGCCTGAAAACGGCCGATATCGACTTTCTCAAGATTGACCGTTCTCTGGTGGGCGAACTGGGGCGCGATGATGCCGGGCAGGGCCTGTGCGTGGCGCTCATCGGGCTGGCGCAGCGGCTGGGCCTGAAAGTCGTGGCCGAAGGCGTGGAGACGGCATCGCAGCGCGATCTGCTGCGCGCTGCCGGTTGCGATTATGCGCAGGGGTATTTCTTTTCCCGCGCGTTGCCGGCAGGGCAGATGGACCGCCTGCTGGCGGCTCAGCCGGCTGCCTGAACGGTCGCCTGCGCCGGTCCATCGCCTTCCATCAGCTGTTCCACGGCAGCCAGGGTCTCGGCGGCGCTGACCTTGTCCAGCGTCAGGCCCGGTGCCAGGATGACGCGGTAATGGCGGCTGGCCGGATAAAACCAGCGATAGTTATCGGTGCGGATGTAGTAGCCGACGATTTTCTTGTCATACGCCGAGGCGATGTGGATCACCGAGGTGTCGGGCGACAGCACCAGTTCGCAGCGGCAGATCAGGGCCGCCAGCGCCAGGATGTGGCCGGTGGGTGGCGCGGCCATCACGTTGGCATGGCCGGCACCGTCCACGATCTCGGCGGCGCGCGCCTCGGTGCCCGGTGCGGCGATCACCAGCAGTGCATGGCGCGGATAACGTGCCGCCAGGGCTGCGCAGCAGCGCTGGGCGTCGGCCACGCTGACCGTGCGTTGCGCATTGCTGCCGTGGAAATTAAGGCAGAACAAGCCCTCATAGGTGCGCAGCAGGGTGTCGCAGGCGACGTCGACCTGTGCCGCGTGCGCATCGACGCCGAACAGTTCATAGCGCAGGTCGACGTCGCGCAGGGGAAATTGCTCGAAGGTGGCGAAAAAGCTGTGCAGGATGTGGCGGCTGCGGTCGCAGGGTACGGTATGGTCGAACATGCCCAGATTGGCTGTCGAGGTGCCGTATTTGGGAATGGCAAAGCCCGTCAAATAGCGCGCACCAAGCCATTTGATGCGCAGCAGCAAGGGAATCGAAAAACGGTTGTAGGGGTTGAAAATGACGTCGTAGCGGCGCCGGCGCAGCTCGGCGATGGTGCTGCGCAAGTCGCGCAGCAGCGGCTGCTTGTCCCAGATGAGGATGTCGCTCACATGCGGATTATCGGCGATGATGTCGCGGTTGGCGCTGCTGGCTGCCACGTCGATCTGCCAGTGCGGATAGTTTTTTTTCAGCTCGCGCAGCAGTGCCGAGGTGACGATCATGTCGCCGATTTTATCGTTGCGCAAAATCAATACCTTGCGCACCTTGGCAATATCGAGGGGCTGCTTGTCGGATTTGCCCAGCAGGGCGTAACTGATCAGCCGGGCGGCGGTTTTTATCAAGGGAACTCCGAAGGTGGATGACGGGATGCGCTGGCATATTGGTGAATCAGCAAGCGACAGCAGCATCTTACGGATTTCCACCGTCTTGAGCTAGGGGCCGTGCCCCACTATTGCTGCGCCTGCCAAGGCAGCGCAGGCGGGAAAAGGCTTATTCCAGGCCAAGCAGGGCGACGACGCGCTCGCGGCTGATGCCGACGAGCGCCGAGCTGATCGCCAGCAGCGATTCATAGCCGGGCTGGCTGGCCTTTTCCGTGAAGTTTTCCGCCAAGGTATCCATGCTGACGCTCACTTGCACCGGTTGTGCGCGGGCGACCCGTCCCGTCGCTTGCGCCAGGGCCAGGCTGACGGAACTGCGCGCCGCCTGCAACTGCGCCAGCGCCTGCACCACTTGCTGCAAGGTGGCGCGCAAGGCTTCCACGTCGCCGGTATGCCATTCTTCCGGGGCGATGGCGGCCGGTTCCGCATCCGTGCGCACGCGGCTCATCTGGCCGGTTGGATAGCGGATGCCGCTGCCGCGCACGGACAGGCTGTCGCGCACGTTGGCCCAGCCGGCTTCCGACGTGCTGAACACCAGCTCGCCATTCTCGCCCAGCTTGACGCCGATGCCTGACGGCATGAGTGCGCGGTCGAAGCGGGACACGATTTCGCTCTCGCTCAGGCCCGGTTCGATATTTACCGAGCGCAAGGCCTGGTTCGCGCCGCCGACGGAAAACGCCAGCACTTCCTGCGGTCCTTCCTGCAGGCTGGCCATGGTCAGGCCGCGGATGCTGAAGTTCTGCTGTGCCGCCTGCGGGCTGGTATAGCTGAGCTGTGCATCGAGCGTGCCGCCCGAGGCGCTGGCGCGCTGGCGCCAGGTATTGCTGAACTGGCGTACGCGCGCTTCCACTTGCCCTTCGCGGCCCTGGCGCGCGGCCAGCTTGGCCGCCAGCTCGCTTTTCAGCGCTTGCAGCTGACTGCTGCTGCGTTCCAGGTAATCGAGCGTTTGCTGCGCGTTGGAAATTTCTCCCTGCAACTGGTGATCCCAGTTGCTCAGGCCGCGCTTCAGACTCGCCGTCGAACTCCTCGCTGCCGGCGCCTCGCTGCGCGCGCTGGCGCTGCCATTGAGGGCAGCGGACGCGTCATCGACGACGCGGGCTGTGCCGGCGCCTTTGGCGGCAACGCAGGAAGAGGAAGAGGTCTGAACGATTTGCATGATGGTCAGAGAAGATCAAACAGGGAAAGGTTGCCCACCTTGGCGTACGCCTTGTATGTGGCCTGCAAGGCCGTCTGGTAGCCGTTCAGGTCGATGGCGGCCGCGCCCATGTCGGTCTTCTTCAAATCGGACAAGGCCATGTCGTTCGACAGCGAGACGTTGGCCAGGTTGCCGGAGAGCGTAGTGAGGATGTTTTGCGCGCCGCCAAAGATGGCGATCTTGCCGGAGAGTAAATCCATGCCGTCATCGGTGCCGCCCAGGCCGTCGTTGACGATGGCGCGCACGGCCGGGTCATTCGGGCTGACGCCTGGCGTGCTGAGGCTGCTGATGACCTGGTCGATCTTGTTCAGCCACACTTCGAGGTTTTTCACGTCGACGTTGGCGGCCTGCGTCACGCCATTGCCCACCACTACGTTCTGCGTGTCGGTATTGCCTACGTAGCTGTAACGCGAGCCGGGAGCCGCGGTCGGGTCGTACTTGATGGGCGGCAGGTCGGTGGCGGTGCCGGAAAACATGTAGCGGCCTTCCTGGTCCTTCAGGTTGGCCGTGTACAGCACGCTGTCGCGCATGGCGGTCAGCGATTGCGTCATCGCATTCAGGTCGCCGGGCGTATTGCTGCCGTCGGCGGCCCATACCAGCAGGTCGCGCGCCTGGCCCATGTCGGTGACCATGCTCGACAGGTAGTTTTCGTTTTTCAGCAGGCGCACTTTCACCGTGGCAATATTGTCCTTGTACTGGGTGACCATGGCTTGCTCGCGCGTCAGGCGCGAAATGCGCACATTGCCGATCGGATCGTCCGATGGCAGCTGGATGCGCAGGCCCGAGGACATCTGTTGGGTCAGGTAATTGATGCGTTCCTGATTTTGCTGAAGGGAAATATTAATCAGCGATTGGTACTGGCTGGTGGCGACACGCATGATCTTCTCCTTAACCCATCATTTGCAAAGTGGCATCAAACAAGGTTTTCGCCACGGAAATGACTTTCATGTTTGCCTGATACATATTCTGGAATTCGACCAGATTCATCGCTTCCTCGTCCTTGTTCACGCCGCTGGTGGATTTCCAGTCGTCAATGGCTTGCGCGCGCACGGTGTTGGACGTTTTCAGCAGGGACTGGTTCTGCTGGCTGTAGATGCCCAGCTTGCCGACGAGTTGCGTGTCGGCGTCGCTCATCAGGACCGAGCCCACCCAGCTGACGGTGATGGGCTCATTCTTGATATCGATCAATTTCTGCAAGTTGCCGCTGTCGCCAGCGGCGCCCGTCAGCGACAGGGCCAGGTCCTTGGCGTTAAAGCCGGGAGTAATACCCAGCTTGCCGTTCGCGTAGACCAGCAGGGGGCCGCCAGCGGCTCCGGCCATGGTCTTGCCCAGGGCCAGCTGCGCGTTGACCTTGGCGGTTAACTGCGTGGCCATGTCTTGCAGCGACTGCTGCAGCGGTTTCAGTGTATTTTGCTCGAATTCGCCCAGGCCGCCCATCTGGCCGCCGATGGCCACCGGATCGAGGGTATATGTCGACTTGGCGAAGTCGAGGCTCAAGGTTTGTTCACCCGTGTTCGTCATGTTGCTGCTGAGGGTGCCGGCAATGCTGCCGATGACCAGCGGCTGGCCCGATTTCAGCGAGACATTGCGCGAGCCGTCCGGCTGATCGAGCACTTCGATGCCCATTTGCGAGGCCAGGCCATCGATCAGCTGGTCGCGCGCATCCATCAGCGACGACACATTCGTGCCCGAGGCGGTGGAGGTGCTGATGCGCTGGTTCAGCGCGGCGATATTGGCCAGGGTCGTATTGGCTTGCGGCACGATCGCTGTGCGTTGCTGCTGCACCGACAGCAGCTGGTTGCTCATGACGGTGCTGATGCTGTTGAAACGTTGCGCCATGGCGTCGGCGGAGGTGACGATCTGCTGGCGCAGCGGCGTCGACGTCGGGTCGACGGCGGCCGCGTTGAGGGCGGCGAAAAAGCCGTCGATGCCGTTGCTGATGCTGGAGGCATCGTCACCCATCACGCGCTCGAGCTGCGTCAGGTAAGGCTGGGTCTGTGCACGGGCGCCCTGATCGGACGCGGCACGCCACATTTGCTGGCTTTTATAAGCATCGGCAAAGCGCAGCAGGGCCGACACTTCCACGCCATTGCCGGCCGAGCGCACACCCACGCTCGCGCCAAGCGAGGACAACAGCACGCCCTGACGCGTGTAGCCCGCCGTTTGCAGGTTGGCGATGTTCTGGCTGGCCGCATTGAGTGCGGCCTGGGCGGCGATGCTGCCTGACAATGCATTGCTGATGATGCTCATTGGGCAATTTTCTTTCGTGAAGAGAGTGGCGCGTGCGGGTGAGCAGGCATTGAATCGTTGTTACCTTGTACAGGCGACGCTTCAGAGGGATTTATTAAGCGGCGCTGCAATATTGTCGGTTTTGGCAGCGCTACCGGCTGCCACGGGGGCGCCGGCCGCCGGCAGCAACTGGCGCAGGATGGCGTCGGCGATGCCGAACGCGCGCTGGCCGGCCATCTTGTCGGCCACCAGGTTGTCGGCCATTTCCAGCATGTCGCTGTTGATGGGGTCCTTGAAGACGCTGTCTTCGCCCGCCATCTCGCGCGTGCCCGAACGCATCTGGCGCAGCATGTGCGAGATGAAGAAGGCTTCGAACTTGACGGCCGCTTCGGTGGCCTTGGCCGCGTAGCGGGGATCGGCCGGCGCGGCCGCCGCGGGAGTCTTGTCGTCCAGCGCCGAAGGCAGGGCGCTGCTGCTGTCGTTGATATTGATCATCAGATTACCACCAGTTCGCCTTCGATGGCCCCGGCCTGGTCCAGGGCTTGTAAGATTGCCATGATGTCATCGGGCGAGGCGCCCAGGCTGTTGACCACGTCGATGATGGATTGCAGCTTGGCGCCGGCCGGCCATTTGAACATATTGCCATTTCCCTGGTCGACGGACACTTTCGATTGCGGCGTGACGGTGGTCTGGCCGCGGCCGAACGGCGCCGGCTGGCTGACGTTGGAACTCTCGGAAATGACGACCTTCAGCGAGCCGTGCGTGACGGCGGCCGCTTTCACGCGCAAGCCTTCGGCGATGACCACGGTGCCGGTGCGCGAATTGAACACCACTTTCGGCGTGTCGACACCCACATCGACGGTCAGCGCTTCCAGCTTGGCCATGAAAGCCACGCGCTGGGTCGGGTTTTCCGGCGCCAGCACGTCTACGCTGGTGGCGTCGCGCGTGGTGGCGACGGCGCCAAAGCGGCGGTTCACGGCTTCGACGATATTGATGGCCGTCTCGAAATGCGGGTGGCGCAGGTTCAGGGTGACGGAAGGCTTGGTGGAAAAGTCGCTGAGAATCTCGCGCTCGATGTTGGCGCCGTTGGGAATGCGGCCCGAGGTGGGCGTGTTGACGGTGACGGACGAGCCGCTCTTGCCGGTGGCGTTCAAGCCGCCGACGACCACGTTGCCTTGCGCCAGCGCATACGTTTCATTGTCGGCTGCGCGCAATTGCGTCAGCAGCAAGGTGCCGCCGCGCAAGCTTTTCGCATCGCCCAGGGACGAGACGGTGACGTCGATGGCCTGGCCACGGCGGTATCCTGGTGGAAATACGGCGCTGACCATGACGGTGGCGACGTTCTTGCTTTTCGCTTCGGCGCCGTCCGGCATCTTCACGCCGAACTGCTTGAGCATGTTGACCACGGACTGGCTGGAGAATTTTACCTGGGTGGTGTCGCCGCTGCCGTTCAGGCCCACGACGAGGCCGTAGCCGACAAGCGGGTTGTCGCGCACGCCCTCGATGCTGACCAGGTTGCGCAGCACTTGCGCGGCGCTGGCGGGCAGGGCAAAGCCGGAGAGCACGGCCAGCATGGCTGCCAGGGGCAGGGCGGAACGAAATTTCATGAGCTCACCTTAAAACGGCATCCATGGGCCGACGAAGAAGCGCGTCAGCCAGCCTGGTGTATTGGCTTCGGCCAGGGTGCCCTGACCAGAATAAGCGATCTGTGCATTGGCGATGCGCAGGGATGAGACCTGGTTGTTGGAATCGATGTCGGCCGCGCGCAGATAGCCGCGCAGGCGCACGAATTCCTCGCCCTGGTTCAGGGTCAGCGTTTTCTCGCCCTGCACGCGCAGCAAGCCGTTCGGCAGCACTTCCTGCACGATCACGGTGATGGCGCCGGACAGCGCATTTTGCTGCGTGCTGGTCGAGTCGCCGGCGAAGTTGCGGTCGGCCGACAGGTCGATGCCTGTCTTGGGCAAGGTCTTGCCGAGGACGTTGGCCGCCTTCACACCGACGGACGAACCCTTGTTGAACGAAGTGCCGGCCTTCTTGCTGGCCTGCGTGGTTTCCTGCAGGGCCACCGTGACGACGTCGCCCACGCGGAAGGCGCGGCTGTCCGAGATCAGGTCGAGGCCCGCATCGGGATTGAATACGCCGCCGCCCACGCCGCCGCGCGCCGCACTGCGCGGCGCCACTGGTAGCGGCGTGTCGGAAAAGCTGGGCGCCACCGGCGCGGCCGGCTGGCTGGCGCAACCGGCCAGCAACACCAGCAGCAGGGCCGCCGTGGCTTTCATGGCGACTGTCATCAGCGTGCCGCTTGCGCCAGGTATTGCAGCATATTGTCGGCGGCCGACAGCACCTTGGTGTTCATTTCATAGGTGCGCTGGGCAGCGATCATGTCGACCATCTCTTCGACCACCTGCACGTTCGAGCCTTCCAGCGCGAACTGCTTCAATTTACCCAGTGCACCTTCGCCGGGACGGCCTTCCGTCGGCGTGCCGCTCGATGCCGTTTCCTGGAACAGGTTTTCACCCAGTGCCAGCAAGCCGGTCGGGTTGATAAAGCTGGAGAGGTTCAGCTGGCCCAGTTGGGTGCCGTTGACATTGCCCGGCACGGTGGCCGTGACCATGCCGTTTTCGCCGATGGTGATCGCCGTGGCATTGTTCGGCACGGTGATCTGCGGCACCAGGGGCAAGCCCTGGGCGTTGACCATCACGCCATTTTCATTCAGGCTCAACTGGCCGGCGCGCGTGTAGGCCGCTTCGCCGTTCGGGCGCAGCACTTGCAAAAAGCCGTTGCCGGTGATGGCGACGTCAAATTCGCGGCTCGTCGTTTGCAGGCTGCCGGTGGTAAATACCTTTTGCGTGCCCACCATATGCGTGCCGTTACCCAGCTGTACGCCCGATGGCGAGAGGGTGTTGTCGGCGCGCTGCGTGCCCGGCTGCTGCTCGACCTGGTAAAACAGGTCTTCGAAGACGACGCGGTCGCGTTTGAAACCCACCGTATTGACGTTGGCCAGGTTATTCGCGATGGCTTGCAATTTGGCATCTTGTGCCTGCACGCCAGTCTTGCTGATCCACATTGCTGGATTCATGTGTTGCTCCTAGTAATTGATTGGCGTTGGGCTTAGGCGCCCAGCAGGCGGTTGCCTGATTCCGTCATGGAATCGCTGGCCTTGAATACTTTCATCTGCATCTCGAAACTGCGGTTCAGGCTCATGGTGGCGACCATTTCCTCGACGGCCGAGACGTTGCTGCCTTCCAGGTGGCGGTCGCGCAGGCGTACCGTCGGGTCAGCCTGCAAGTCTTCGCCGCTGCGCGCCACGATCAGCCCAGCCTCGTTCTTGGTCAGTTCTCCCGCTTCGGCGTTGACCAGCTTGAGCTTGTCGACGGTCTGCATTTGCGCGGTGCCCGGCACCTGGATGGAAATCGTGCCATCGGCGCCGATCGACAGGCTGGTATGCTCGGGAATCGTGATGGGACCGCCTTCACCCAGCACCGGCCGGCCGTTGAGGGTCAGCGCGCCCGTTTCATCGAGGTCCATGGCGCCGGCGCGCGTGTAGGCCTCGCCGTTTTGCCATTGCACCGCGAGAAAACCGTTGCCCGTGATGGCCACGTCGAGATCGCGTCCCGTTTCCTTGATGGCGCCCGTGCGCGTGCCGACGGCGCTCGACTGCGTCTGCGTCATGTGGCGGTCGTCGTAGCCATAGCCGTTTTGCAGCGGCTGGGCAGTGGACACTTCCAGGTTGGCGCGAAAGCCGCCCGTCTCGATATTGGCCAGGTTGTTGGCGTGTACCTGCTGTGCCCGCAGGGCACGGTCGGCCCCGCTCATGGCGGTATAAATCAGCGCATCCATTGCTCTTTACCTTTGCGTATCGTGGATTACAGCGCTTGCATCAGCGATTGCAACATGGCGTTCTCGGTCGAGATGACCTTCGAGTTCGCCTGGTAATTGCGCTGCGACGTCATCAGACCCACCAGTTCGGAGGTGATGTCGACGTTCGACTGTTCCAGCGAGCTCGTCACCAGCTTGCCAGCCATGCCGACGCCCGGACGGTCATACATGGCGGTGCCGGACGTGGTCGAGGCGACCCAGCTGGTATCGTTGATGGCAGTCAATGCGCCTTCGTCAGGGAAGGTGGCCAGGGCGATCACGCCGATGCTTTGCTTTTGGCCGTTCGTGTATTTCGCCACGACGGAGCCGTCATCGGCCAGTTCCACGCCCGTGTAGGTGCCCGAGGCATAGCCGTCGGCGCGGTCGGTCGAGGTGGTCGATTCGCCCGCAAACTGGGTGGTGCCCGTGTAATCGATGGCGATCGACATCGCTGCCGCACCAGGCGGCGTCGGCAGGACCGGCGTGGCAGACGTGCCCGTCACCAGCTTGCCGGAGGTGTCGAAGGTCATGTTCGTCACAGGCAACACATCGGCGTTATCGAAGGTGTAATGCACGTCCACGCCCGCCGCCGTCTTGACGAAGTACTGGCCCAGCGAGTGCCTGGCGCCCAGCGAATCGTAGATGATCGAGGACTTGCCGCTGTTGTAGCTCAGTTCGCTAGTCTTGCTGAAGGGCACGGTCTTGATGGTCCATTCCGACGACATATTGGCGGCATACGCCAGCTTGGTCGACGCCACGGCGGGAATCTGACCCGTCGGAATGAGCATGTCGCCCATGGTGCCCAGGGTGGTGCTGCCTTTGACTGCGGCGTAGCCTTGTACCAGGCGGCCGTTCGAATCGATCAGCTTGCCGTCATTGCTGGCCGAGAAGATGCCGACGCGGCTGTAGCTCATGGTGTTTTGCGCATCGCGCGCGACGAAATAGCCGCGGCCGTCGATGGCGGCATCGAGTGCGCGGCCCGTGTTCAGCACCCCGCCATTGAGCGACATGCTTTGCGTGATCGAGCCGATTTCCGTCCCCGTGGCGCGCGAACCTGCGTACATGGCCGAAAAGTTGGCGCGGCTGCTCTTGAAACCATAGGTGCCGGCATTGGCGATATTGTTACTGGTGCTGTTCAACTGTTGGTTGATGGACTGGATACCGGACAGGGCGATGTCGAAACTCATGTTGACTTCCTTTAGTGAAGGAGGATATTAGTGTTCAGGAAACGAAGGGGCGAGCGGATCAGGCCGTCTTGCCGTTAAAGCCGGTGATCGCGCCAGGGTTGACTTCGCCCAGGTTCGACACGTTCAGGATCATGCTGCCGCCGGACGACAGGCGCACGCTGTTGAGCTTGCCTGCGATGTCGACCGATGGCTTTTCGGTGCCACTGGTGGTTACCGCCATGCTATAGGTGCCAGCAGGCAAGCCAAGCGCGACGGGATCGATGGTGAAGGGGACGGTGCCGGCTGCTTTGGCGCCCAGTTCGATCTTGTATTCCTTGTCGTCCAGCCCTTTCAGGGTCACGGTGGTCTTGGTGGTACCGGCGGCCAGCGCGATGCTGCCGCTGACCTTGCTCGTGTCGAGCTGAACCGTTTCGCTGTTGACCATCACTTCGGAACCCACTTGTGCGCCCAGGGCCAGCACTTGCATCGATTGCAGCACGCTGGCATTGGCGCTGGTCAGCGCTGACAGGTTTTGCATCGCTTCCGTCTGCGCCTGCTGCGTCAATTGATTGACGAACTGGCTCGGATCGGTCGGCGCGAGGGGATCCTGGTTCTTGATCTGCGCGACCAGCAATTTGGTGAACATGTCCTGGGTGGCATTGCTCTGCGACTTGACGGCATTGCTGCTGCTGTTGCTGCCGCTGGTGTTATTTGTAAAGAGGTTGGTTTCCATGGATTATGCTTCACCTAATTTGAGGAGCGATTGCTGCATCGACTTGATGCGGCCCAGAACTTCGACATTTGTTTCAAAGGCGCGCGACGCCGACATCATGTCGGTCATCTCGGCGACCTGATTGACGTTGGGGTAGAACACCATGCCATCGGCATTGGCCATCGGGTGGCCAGGTTCATACACCTTGCGCAGCGGTTCATTGCTTTGCACCACGTCGAGCACCTGTACGCGTCCACCGGCGCCGCTGGCACCGGGACCATCCATCACGGCCGCGAACACGGGTTTGCGCGCGCGATAGGTTTCGCCTTCGGAACCGGCAACGGAATCGGCATTGGCCAGGTTGCTGGCGATGGTGTTGAGGCGCACGGTTTGCGCCGCCATCGCCGAACCGGCGATCTTGGAAATATCCTGGAAGCTCATGCTGATCCTTATTGGCCGGAAATGGCCTTGGACAGGCCCTTCAGTTTCATGTTGACGAAAGTGAGGCTGGTCTGGAAGTCGGTGGCATTCTGCGAGAATGCCGCCTGCTCGACGCCGATTTCGACGGTATTGCCGTCGCGGCTGGGGTGGTAGGGTACGCGGTACAGGGCGCTGGCATCGTCGTCGGTCGACAGCAGGCCGGCCTCGCTGTCCTGCAACTGCTGCAGAGCGCTGCCGAAATCCATGTCCATGGCCTGGAAGCCGGGCGTATTTTCATTGGCTATATTGGCCGCCAGCACGCGGGTACGGTCGGCACGCAGCGCGAGTGCATCAGCGTGCACACCCAGCGCATCCTTGAAATTAATCCCCATGGTCTTCCTTTGTATTGAATTCGATCGTGCTTTTTGCGGTTCGGGCCAGAAAATAGGTGGTACAGAGGTAAAATCCCAGCCTGGTTATGTTGACGCATGGTAAGGTCATGCCGCTTCAGTGTCTTTGATTAAGGTTAGCAATGATTTACTTTGAGAACTATTCCATGATGTGGAACAAGGCGCCATGTCGTCACATACTGCTTCCTGGCCTATTTTTACTGACCAGCCTATATAGTAGTGCAGGTCGCGCAGAATTGCCAGCCGACAATATATTTTCGCGTGTGGAACAGTTGGCGCGAGAGCAATTGGTGCAGCAGGCAGCCACGGCAGGATTGCTGGAACCGCAGTTTCAGGTGGCCGTAGTGAAAAGCACGCGTCCCATGCCCGCTTGCGCGGCGCCTGTCGCGCTGGAAACGGCGGACAGCCGTTCGGCGCAGCGCATGCGCTTTGTCGCAGTGTGTCCTGGAAGCAACAGTTGGCATTACGAAATGTTGGCGCGCGGCAGCATCACGGCCCAGGTCGCCGTCACCAGCGCACCCGTCACGGCGAATACGCCGTTGCAGGCGGGCGACGTGACCCTGGCGCGGCGCGACGTAACGATGGTGCCGGACAGTATTTCTTCCTTGTCCGGCGCTGTCGGCCTGTCGAGCCGGCGCAGCTTGCGCGCCGGCGAAGTGCTGCGCCAGGGGCAGCTGGCTGCGCCCATGCTGATCAAGCGGGGCAGTGCGGTCAATATCGTGGCGCGCAAGGAGCAGGTGGAAGTGAGCATGGCCGGCGAAGCGATGGACCCGGGCGCGCTGGGAGAGGTGATCCGCGTGCGCAACACCACCAGCGGCACGGTGATACGTGCCAGGGTGGTCGATGCGGGCGTGGTGGAACCGGCCGATATTGCCGGTCGTTAAGGAGGGTCAGTCTGCGGCGGCAGTGCGCTGCAAGCGCGTCGCCAGCTGCGTCAGCTTGGCGGCGTAGTGGGGATCGGTGGCATAGCCGCCGCGCGCCAGGCCTTGCGCGAAGGCGCCCGCGTCAGCACCCGTGTTCAGGGCAGCACGGTAGCGTGGGTTGTCCAGCAATACCTGGGCATAGTCGCGGAAGGCGCTGGCCTGGTCCGGGTAGCTGCGGAAGCGCTCGGTTTTCTTCAGCGCCGTGCCGCTGCCCGCCTCGTATTCTGTGGTGACATTACTGGCCACGTCACCCTGCCATTTGCCGCCGGCCTTGATGCCGAACAGATTATTCGTGTCCGCGCCCGTGCCCTGGCGCAGCGGACGCTGGCCCCAGCCCGATTCCAGCGCGGCGTGGGCGGCGACAATTTCCGGCGCCACGCCCAGGCGCGCGCCCGTTTCTTCCGTCCACGGCTTGATCGAGGCGAGGAATTGTTGCTGCACTTCGCCGATCTCGCCGCCCTGATTGATGCTTCCCAGCACATTCACGGGCTGGCTCTGCTCCAGGTAGGCGCGTCCTTGCGGGCTCAGGCTGGTGGCGTTGCCGCCGCCCTGTTCGATGAAGCGGGCCACTTCGCCCTGCACCTGCCGGAACACGCCGCTGAAACCACCGGCGGCCACTGTGGCAGGGGTCGCCTGCATATTGCTCCGCACGGCGGATGTGGCTGCCGTCGATGGTGTCGCTGCCGTGGCGCGGGTCGTGGGGAAATCAGCCTGGCGCATACGTATCTTCCTCGCCATGCAGCACGCGCTGCATGATGCTGTACTGCTCTGTTAATAAATCACTGTTGCGGGTATTCAGGCGCTTGCATTCCAGCACCATCTGCTCCAGCGCGGCCCAGTCGGCCTCGGCCTTGCTGTGCGCTTCTTCTTGCAACAACGCAAACAATTGCGGCATAACGCCTTGCGGGCCCAGCAGGGCAGTGACCAGGCTGACGCGCTGGCGGCGGCGCGCATCGAGGGGCTCGACGGCGGCGGTGATCTGGTCGGCCAGCGCCCTCAGCTGGGCGCTCTGGTGGTGCAAGGTGGCCTGGAATTGCTCTTCCAATAATGTCTGCAGGGCGGCGTAGCCGACACTGTCGTCAGTCATGCCTTGCAGCACGCGGCGCATGGCTTCCTGGCGCGTGATGCCCTTGCGTGGCGCGGTCACGATTCACCGCCGTGGAAACGCTGGATCAGGCCTGCCAGTTTCGATGGATCGAATGGCAATTCGCCCTTGGCCAGCGCATCGCGCAGCATGGCCACGCGTTTGTGGTCGATCTCGGGCATGGCGCGCAGGGCAGCGATGGCCGGTTGCAGCACGGCCGATTGCAATTCCGCCCCGGCCGACGAGCCAGTCATGACGCCGGCGGCGCCCGCGTTCTCGGCGATCGCCTCGGCCGGCGCGATGGCGCTGCTGCGTACGGCAGCGCCGGTATTGCCGGAGGAGATTTTCATACGTTGTCCCTTGCCCTTAATTTGCATGCTCATCGCGCTCCTTCTTTGCGGGCAGGCCCAGTTTTTCGCGCAGGCGTTGCAGCGTTCCCGAGTCCGGTTCGCCCACCTGCAGCTCTTCGCCCTGTGCCTTTTGCCCGGCCATGCCGAACATGGCGGCGATGCTGTCGGCCTGGCCACGCGTCAATATTAACAGTTCGATGCGGCGGTTGATGCCGGCGCTGGCATTTTTCACGTCCAGCGGCGCGCGGTCGGCCATGCCCACCACTTGCAGCACGCTGTCCGGACTCATGCTGCCAATCAACAATTGCGCGCGCGCCGACATGGCGCGGTTGGCCGACAGGGTCCAGTTCGAATAGCCTTCATAGCCGTTATTGGCGTATTGCAGCGAATCCGTGTGGCCGACGATCAGCATCTGGTTATCCATCTGGGCGAAGACGGGCCCCATCTGGCGCAGCAGCTTGCGGAAGCGGTCGGTCGGCACGGCGCTGCCGCGCACGAACATGCCTTGCTTGTCCGTATCGTGCAGCATGACGCGCAAGCCGTACGGCGTAATCACCGATTGCAGATTGCTTTTCAGTCCCGCTTCGTCGCTGAGCTTGTCCAGCGCGCGCGACAGGGACAGCAGGTCTTCTGGCGACTGGTAGCTGACTTTCGTCTGGTTCTGCGGCGCGGCACCGGCCTTGCCGTCCTGCGTCTGCTTGCCTTCCGTGCGCGTGTCGCCCGTGCCCTTGCGGGGCATCGGGAAACGCTCGATCAGGCTGCCGCGCGGGCCGCCTTTCTGTTCCGGCATGACGCCCTGGCCTTCGCCCTGGCGGCTGCCTGCCGACGCGTCCATCATGATTTCCTTCATCGCCTGCTGTTCGCGCGCGGCCATCAGCCACAGCACGAGGAAGAGCGACAGCAGGGCCAGACAAAAGTCGGCGAACGCTACTTTCCAGGCGCCGCCATGGCCATCGTCGTCATGCTTGCGACCAGCACGCTTGATGATGGCCTGTTCATGTTTCTCATGCGGCTTTAGCACGGCGGCCTCCCCGGCCTTGGCCCTGCTCTTGTTCGGCGCCGCCATCTTCCAGCGCATTGATCCAGCTTTCCAGCTGGGCGAAGCTAGGTTTGATGTTCAGCTGCACCAGGCGGCGGCCCGCATCGATGGCCAGTAGGGGCGGCTTGCCCGCCACGTGCGTGACCAGCACGACCTTCACGCATTCCATGGTCGAGCCTTCCTCACCCACCAGCTGTTTCATCATGTTGCACATCGGATCGAGCACGCCGTAGCAGAAGAAGATGCCGATGAAGGTACCGACCATGGCGGCGCCCACTTTTTCCGAAATTTCCGCCGCATCAGCGCCGTCGGCCACGGAATTCATGGCCATCACGATACCCAGAACGGCGGCCAGAATACCGAAGCCGGGCATGGCTTCGGCGATCTTGTGCAGGGACTTCGACGGTTGCAGCAGTTCGTCGTGGATGGCTTCGAGTTCCTGTTCCAGCACGCCTTCGAGCTCATGCGCGTTGATCTTGCCCATCGCCATCAAACGGAAGTTGTCGACGATGAAGGCCAGCAGCTTCGGCTCTTCCAGCACCAGCGGATAGCGCTGGAACAGGGCGCTTTCGCGCGGCGCCTCGACGTGCGCGTCGAGCGCCTTCAGGCCGCCGGCGGCCGTTTGCAGCAGTTCATACATCAGCAGCAGCAACTGGCGCTGGAATTCCGAACCTTGCTTCTTGTGCGTGACGATCTTGCGCATCTGGTGCAGCATTTCCCCGAGTACATGCTTGGGGTTGCCCAGCACCAGCGCGCCGACGGCGGCGCCGATGATGATGATCAACTCGACCGGTTGCCAGATCGCGTGGACGGTGCCGCCCATCAGGGCGAAGCCTCCGAATACACACCCCATCACGATTAAGATACCGATAATTACCATGTCAACTGCCTTTCTGCGTCATTGTGCTACGTCAATTTGATGGGTCTTGCTGAAACTGTTGCTGAATTACCGCTTAACTTTTATGCGTCTTGCAGCATGGCTTTCATCTTGCCCAGTGCCGTCTTGTTCAGCTGGCAGACGCGGGCGTCGCTCAGGTCCAGCACGGCGGCAATTTCTTTATAGCTCAGTTCGAATTCGTAATACATCTGGATCACGCGCTGCTCGCGTTCGTCGAGCGCGCGCAGGGCTTGCTCCAGGCTGCGCCGCACCATCAATTGCTCTTCCGGGCTCGGTGCGCTGTCGGCTTGCCCCAGGCTTTCCTGCAGCACTTCGTCGAAACTGACGATCAGCTCGGCGTTTTCCGCCAACTGGTATTCCTGGAAGGCTTCCGGCGTCAGCTTCAGGGCGGCCATGATTTCCGCTTCCAGCGGCTCGCGCCCCAGGCGCCGGGTCAGGGCGCGCACGCTGTCGCGCAGGCGGTGGCTCTCCTGGCGCACGGCGCGCGGGCGCCAGTCCTGGCGCCGCAGTTCATCGAGGATGGCGCCACGGATGCGCAGGCTGGCATAGCTGCCGAAAGACTGGTCCGGCACGCCGTAGCGGCGCAGCGCTTCGAGCAAGCCCATCAGGCCGATCTGTTCCATGTCGTCGCGGTCGATGGCGCCCGACACCTGCGAATTGAGCTGGCGCACGATGCGTTTCACCAACGGGGCATACGCCACCAGATGTTGTTGCTCTTCAGCAACGCTGAGCATGGCCGCGCAAGCGCTGGCGGCGGCGTATTCGCCGGCGCCATACGCTTCCTGGTATTGCTCTGCATAGGCCACGGGATCTCCCACTAGGTCGGCTGGCGTGTTGGCTTATTCAATGATCAGCTTGCCGACCATGACTTCGGTGAAGGGTTTTTCCATCTGCTCACGTTCATAGCTGACATTGAAGGCCTTGTTGATCTGCTCGGCGTATTGCTCCACCGTCATGGTCTGCGCCTTGTCCATGGGAAAGCTCGACAAGGTACTGACGGCGATCGAGCGCATCAGCGGCAAGTGGTCCTTGGTCAGCTTTTCCTTTTCCTCGGTGGTGGCGATCACCAGGTCGGCCGACAGATAATGCGTTTCGCTGTCGCCCGGGCCGCGGCGCAGCATCACGATAACTTTGTCCAAGGTGAGGAACTTGCGGGCCTTCTTGCCCGTGGCGGGCGGTGGCGGGGCTTTTGCGTCGGCAACCTCGGCATGGCTGGCGACCGGCTTGGCCAGGTACCACATGGCGCCGCCAGCCGCACCGGCGGCCAGCACGGCCACGGCGACAAAGCCGCCGATCAGTTTCATTTTCATATTCATCAGGCGGTTTCTCGCTCATGCATGGCGTAAGTGGTGCTGGAAGAAGTACCGGACGGCGTGCCGTCGGACAGGGCTCGGCTCGGCTCGGCATCGTCCTGCTGGCGGCCCGGTTGACGCTGGCCGCGCGCATCGCCTTCGGCAAACGCCTGGGCGGCAGGGCTGCGCGGGGTGGCGCTGATATTCACTGCCACGTCGGTGTACTGACGCTGCGCCAGGTCGCTGCGCATGTTTTCGCCGATGCCTTGCAACTGGCGCAAGACTTCCGAGTTCGACGCCGTGACGTTCACTTGCAGCGCGCCGGCCGTGTGACGGATGGAAATTTCAATGCGGCCCAGCATGGGCGGATCGAGGCGGATCGTCGCGTGCTCGCTGTTGCGGCCGATCTGTGTCTGCAGGCGTTCGCCCAGCGCTTCGCGCAGCGGTTCCTGCCATTGCTGGGCCGGACCGTTGAGTTTGATGGTATCGCCGGCCGGGGCCGCCGTGGCGGCATTGCCGACCGCGCCCGTCAGGCCCAGGTTGGGCGCGGGTGCCGGCGTCGCGGCACCACGTTCGCCTTCGCGCGCGGCAACGGCAGGGGCGGCAACGGCTGTTGCCGGCGCGCTTTGCTGCAGCAGCGATTCGAAAGGCTGTGCCGGCGCGCTGCTTTTGGCAGCCGTCGCCGGGTTGGCGGCGGCCAGCGGTTCGCGCATGTCGCGCCCAGCCGCTTGCACCGTTGCCTGCGCCGTGAGGGTGATGGCTGCCGGATGCAGGCTGATGTTGAGTGCCGGGTTGCTCTGCGCTACATTCGCCTGCACTTGTGTCTGTACTTGCGCCTGCGCGCTGGCGCGGGCCTCCGCTGCCGCCGCGTCCGCCGGTGGCAGCAGCGTCACGGGCAAACCGAGGACGGGGGCGGCCATGGCTGGCAGGCTGCTGTCGGCCGGGCTGTCGCTCTCTTTGGCAGGCTCAGCTTTAGCGGCATCGGCCGTTGGCACGCCTGCGCCATCGAGCACCTGCGCAAACAGGGGCAGGGCGGAGGGCGCGGCGCCATTGGCGGCGGCCGGCGCACTGCTGCCATAGCCCGGCGTGCCGGGCAAGGTGGTCGTCTGTGCCGGCGCTGGCGCCGACGCTGGTGCCGCATTGGCCGCCGGTGCCGGCGCGGCCGGCGCCGTGTTGAAGTTCATGATCATGCTTGATTCCCGTCCAAGTCGTATTCGCCGAGCGCGGCGTAGGCGACCCAACCTTCCTTATTTGCCTGTAATGCACCCAGGTGTAAGCCCAGGCGTTCTTTTTCCTCAGAGCAAATTTTAACCGCTTGCGCGTGAATTTTGCGCAATTGCAACAATTCTGTTTGTTCCAGCGCAGTCCATGCGCCCCGTTCGGCCAGTAGCGGGATGTTTTTCGCCAGGCTGGCCGAGAGTTTTTGCATCGCATCCCAGTCCGGCTGCGCGATCGCCGCGCTCAATTGCCGGCTCAGCTGCTGCAGCGCAGCGCGCCTAGGCATTGTTCGCCTGGACGCCCACCCAGCCGCGCTTGATGGTGGTCATCAAGGTCGTCACTTCATCGATCAGCGTCGGGTCCAGTTTGATGCCGGCCGTGTACAGACGCGCCACGCAGTAATCGTACAGGCGCGCCAAGCTGACCACCACTTCGCCGCCATTGTCGAAATCGAGCGAGCTCGACAAACCGTTGATGATCTGCGTGCACTTGTCCAGGCTGATCGCCTTCTGTTCGTAGCGCTTGCCCACGATATGCCCGCGCGCGCGCGCCAGTTCTTCCAGCAGGCCGTCCGTCAGCACCAGTACCAGCTCGACCGGTGTGGCGCGGGCGGTCTGGGAATCCAGGTTGACGGCGTGGTAGCTGCCGTAAGCTTCATTGTTCAACATTATTATCTTCTCGCTATGTTAACGTGGGGCGGCGCGGCTGGCACACTCGCCTTAGGATTTGCTGTTATTAAACATGGCATCGAACATGTCAGAATTCCTGGTCATTTGGTCCTGCAGTACCTGCAGGCGGGAATACTGGTCCAGGAAACGGTTGTAAGCCGTGTTGTACTGATTGGTCAGACGCTCGCTGCTCTTGGCCAGGCTTTTCTGCAGCTTGTCCGTCGCTGCCTGACGCTGGGTGATCTGGCCCTTGGTGACATTGCTCCACTGGCCCAGCACCTTGTCCAGGCCGCCGAGCACGCCGGCCGGCGCGGACAGGCTGTTATTGCCGAACAGTTTGTCCAGGCCGCCAGGATTGTCAGCCAGCTTGGCCGTCAGCTTGGCCGTATTCAGGCTGATCGAGCCGTCGCGCTGGGCGGTAATGCCATACGCCACCAGCGATACGCCATCGACGGTCAGGCGCAAGGCATCGCCCATGCTCGAGCGCAGGGCGTTCAGGCCGGAGTCGTGGGCAAAGATGCCGGCAGCGATATTTTTCTCCGGGTTGCCGGGATTCGCCAGGCCATCCATCACGCTTTTCAGCTTGTTGTAGGCATCGACGAAGGCTTGCACATTGGCAATGGTACCGGCACTGTCGGTGCCGACGGTCACGGTAATCGGGCTTTCGCCTGACGTCATGGCCTTGGTGAACGTCATTTTCACGTCGGGCACGTTGGTGAAGGTATTCGAGGCCTGGGTAATTTTGGTGCCGGAGCCCTGGGCGCCCAGCCAGACGACGGCATCCTTGGGCGCCACGAGGGATTTCTTGTCGCTCTGCAGCGCTGTCTGCAGCGCCGGATCCGTCACACTGGAGGTGTCGATCGAGACGGCATTGGCGAGGCCGGTGAGATTCGACGTCAGCACCAGTTGCGCCTGGTTGCCGATATTGATGACGGACGCAGTGACGCGCGCATTATTCTTGCTGTTGCCATTGATGGCGGCAGCGATTTCCTGCGGCGTCAGGTAGGCGTCGCCATCCTTGTTGGCGGCGGCCAGGTCGATGTCGAAGGCGTTATCGGCGGTGACAGCGGCTGACGGGTCGCCGATGCGGATGGTCATGTTGCCGCCATTGGCCGGCGTGGTACTGCTCAAGCCGCCATACGAAGTCTGGCTGGCCGTGGCCAGTTGTTCGACAAAGAACGCGTAGCTGCCCGGCGCCGCCTTGATGCCGGCCGTGGCCGTGCCATACGCGGTATTGCTGAAGGTGGCGGACTGGTTCAGCACGGATTTGCTGGACGTCATGGCCGACATCGCCAGCTGGAATGCCGAGATGGCCGATTTCAGGTTGCCCAACGCGCTGGAAGTGTTGCTGGCAAGCGTGGTCTGATCCGCCAGAGCCGCCTTTTGCGCTGCCACCGATTTGGTAGCCAGTTGTTGTGCTGTGACGAGTGGATCGTATCGTGGTGCGGTAATTGCGTTTGCCATGCCAGACTCCTGAATAAAGGGATATACCGGTACAAGGCGACCCCCATTCCCGTTTCGTGAAGTTTTCCTGAAAGAAACTTACACAAACTTCATTTTACCTGCCCGCGGAACCAGAACTGCGTCGCCAGCTCGTCTTGCCGCTTGGCATCGACACGTTGTTGCTCATTTGCAACATGTTTTTGTTTTTGCGTCAGCACCTGGTCCAGCACCTCGCGTTTGGCCCAGGCCGTATTCAGGGCGCGCTGCGAGACGGCCATGTTGGCCTCGTGCAGGTGCAGGTCGGTACGGTGCTGGTCGGCCATCTGCATGACCGCCTGCTTGAAGTTGCCGCAGTTGACGGACAGGGCCAGGGGCAGGGCGCCGCTGGGGCCGCTGTCCGTGTACAGGCCCGTCAGGCGCTCCAGGTTTTTCTGGTAGCGCTCGCGCACGGCCGTCTGCGCCGCCATTTCACCTTGCAGGCGTTCCACTTCGGTGCTGCGCAGGCCGACCAGGGTGGTCAGGTTGCGGATGGTATGCGCGTCGCTCACAAATGCTCCTAGGCCATGATCTGTTCAAGTTGTTCGATGCACGGCCCCATCGGCGCCTCTTCCTTGGTGCCCTGGCACAGGAAGGCTTCGATGGGCGCGTGCAGCTGTACGGCGCGGTCGGTGATCGGGTCGGCGCCCGGCACGTAGGCGCCCAGCGGGATCAGGTCGCGCACGCGGGCATGGCGCGCCATCGACGCTTTCAGCGCGCGCGCCGCCTGCATGTGCTCTGGCGTGATCACTTGCGCCATGCAGCGGCTGATCGAGGCGGCGATGTCGATGGCGGGGTAGTGGCCCCGCTCGGCCAGTTCGCGCGTGAGCACGATGTGGCCGTCGAGAATCGCGCGCGCCGTGTCGACCACCGGGTCTTGCTGGTCGTCGCCTTCGGCCAGCACCGTGTAGATGGCGCTCATGCTGCCTTCCGGGTGGGCGCCATTGCCGGCGCTCTCCACCAGTTGCGGCAGGTTCGAAAACACGGACGGCGGATAGCCGCGCGTGGCCGGCGGTTCGCCCAGGGCCAGCGCCACTTCACGCAAGGCCATCGCATAGCGCGTCAGCGAGTCGACCAGCAGCAGCACGTGCTTGCCCTGGTCGCGGTAATGCGCGGCAATCGAGTGGCACAGTTCGGTGGCCATGATGCGCATCAAGGGCGACTCGTCGGCGGGCGCGATCACCAGCACGGCCTTTTTCAAGCCTTCGGCGCCCAGCGACTTTTCGACGAATTCGCGCACTTCGCGGCCCCGTTCGCCGATCAGGCCGACGACGACGACATCGGCCACCGTCTGGCGCGTGATCAGGCCCAGCAGCACGCTTTTCCCCACGCCGGAACCGGCCATCAGGCCCACGCGCTGGCCCTTGCCCAGGGTCAGCATGCTGTTGATCGCCCGCACGCCCACGTCCAGCGGTTCGATGACGGGTTGTTTCTTCAGGGGATTGATTTTCGGCGGCGTGACTTCCAGGATGTGCTCGCCACCGAGGCGGCCCAGGTCATCGATCGGCTCGCCCAGGCCATTCACCATGCGGCCCAGCCACGACGGGCCGATCTGCAGGCTGGCCTTGTCGGGCAGGGGCAGTACGCGCGCGCCGGTGGTCAGGCCCGTGGCCTTCTTGAACGGCATCAGGTAAGACAGCTTTTCGCGGAAACCGACGACTTGCGCATCGAGCCACTCGCCGCTCACAGTTTCAATTTGACAACGCTGGCCCGTGTGCAGGCGGCAGCCGGCGCTTTCCAGCAGCAGGCCGGACGCGCCGACCAGGCGGCCGGTGGGCGTCGCGACCGGGATGTCGCCGATCTCGAAACTGCGCAGCGTGTCGGCGATCATGCAGGCGCGCCCTGGTCAGCGTGTTCGGCGGCCAGCGCCAGATGGCTGCTGACCTGTTCCATGCAGGCCGACAGGCGCTGGTGGCAGCCCGCGTCGACTTCATTGTCGCCCGCCTTGATGCGGCATTCGCCCGCGTCGAGCCTGGCGTCGGCGATCAGATTCCAGCGCTTGGCGCGCTTCGGATCGAGTTCGCTGATGCGTTTGAGTTCTTCCGGATTGAGGAAGACGTCGATTTCTTCGCGCGTGGGCGGCATCGAGGCCAGGGTCTCGTCGACCAGGGCCAGCAATTGCACCGGTTGCAGCGCCAGTTCGGCGCGGATCACCTGGCGCGCCACCTTGGCCACCAGGTCGACCACTTCCTTGCGCTGCGCTTCGCGGTAATCGGCGCGTACTTTTTTCAGGTCGCGCAGGATGGCGTCGACGGGGCGCGCCAGGCGGTCCAGCGCCACCAGGGTTTCATTGCGGCCTTCTTCGCGGCCCTGCGCCATGCCATCGTCGCGTCCGGTGTCGTAGCCATCCTGCTGGCCTTGCACCAGGCCCACTTCGTAGCCGTCGCGCTGGCCTTGCTCGAAACCTTCCGAGACGGATGCCTGCCACTGGCCATCCGTATCCTCGTTGGAGGCGCGCTGGCCGGCGGCGATGAATTGCGACAGGGGCGGGAAACGATACGAGCGGAAGTGTTTCATTCGATCACCGCTTCAGCAAACAGTTGCACTTCGATCTCGCCCGCATCGGCGAGGCCCTTGACGGTGGCCATGATTTCCTGGCGCGTCTGTTCGATACGGCTCAAAGGCACGGGGCCGGAACGGCGCATCATGTCTTCGAAGCTTTGTGCCTGGCGGCGCGGCATGGTTTTCAGCACGGCGTCGCGGATCGACGGTTCCGCGCCCTTCAGGGCGATGGCCCACTGTTCCATCGGCACGTCTTCCAGGATGCGCGTGAGCGTGACATCGCTCTGCGTGGACAGGATCAGGAAGTCGTACATGCTCAGTTCGATTTCCGAGACCACGTCCGGGTCGTGCGCGCGCAGCAGTTCAACCAGCGCGGCGCGGTTGCCCGGCATGCGGTTGAGAATCTCGGCGGCCTGGCGGATGCCTTCCACGCTGGTGCTTTGCGTGTCGAGCGTACCCAGGCAGCGGCCCACCAGTTCGTCGAGCTCGACCAGCAGGTCGCGGTCGATCTCGTCCAGGCGCGCCAGGTTCAGCAAGACCAGGTCGCGGCCTTCGACGGGCAGGGCGTCAAGGATCTGCCCGGCCAGCGCGGGCGGCAAAAAGGCCAGGAACACGGCTTGCATCTGCACGTGCTCGTTGACGATGTATTCGGCCAGCCATTTTGGCGAGGCCCACTGCAGGCGCGCCATTTTCGGGCGGATGGCGTCGCCGTAAATGTTGTTCAGCACGCTATTTGCGATATCGCTGCCCAGCGCCATGTCCAGCGAGCGCTTCAGGTAGCTGCGCGAGGCGCCATGCACGCCGCTTTGCTGGCGGTAGTCGTCGAAGAAGGTCTGCATGGCCGTTTTCACGGATTCGACCTTGATGCCGCTCATGCGCGACATCACTTGCGTGACTTCCAGCAATTCTTCGCGCGACAGGCAGCGCAGCACGTTGGCTGCCTGCTCTTCGCCTATGCTCAGCAGCACGATGGCAGCTTGCTCCACGGGATTCAGGCTGACGCTTTCGTACTCAGCGCCGTCGGAGGGATTATTGTTGTTGAGTTCGGCCATTTTTCTGCATCCATTGTTTGACGACTTCGGCGACACGCTCGGGTTCTTTTTCAGCCAGCACTTTCAGGTGGTCGACCATCACGTCAACCGCCGAGCCTGGTGGCGGCAAGTCATAGTTTTCCAGCAGAGGCACGACCGGCATGCTGCCAGCGCCGGTCTCGCCTTCGAGCGCCAGCGGGCTGCCATTCACGCCCAGAGCAGGCGCGCCGGCGGCCGCTGCGCCATTCGCGCCGGCGGCGCTGCTGCCGCCCAGTGCCAGGGCAGGATCGAGCTGTTTCAGTGCCGGTGGCGCCAGACGCGTGGTCAGCAGGCGCATCAGTGG
Source organism: Janthinobacterium breve (assembly GCF_051380895.1). NCBI lineage: Bacteria > Pseudomonadati > Pseudomonadota > Betaproteobacteria > Burkholderiales > Oxalobacteraceae > Janthinobacterium > Janthinobacterium breve. The sequence continues at coordinate 34,162 of NZ_JBNYXY010000008.1, forward strand.
ACGCAGGATCAGGAAGTAGCCGAGCACGGCGCCCAGGGCGTACAGCAGCCAGCTGCTGAAATCGACGACGGTGTCGCGCTCTTCCCACCACTGCGCCACGGGCGGCTTGGCAGGGAAGGTCAGCGCCGTCAGGCTCAGGCTGTCGCCGCGCTGGGCGTTGATGCCCAGGCCGCTGCTCAGCATTTTTTCAATATTGCCCAGTTCGGCAGGGGTCCAGCCTGTTTTCGGATTCGGTGCTGCGGCGCTGTTGAGCACGACGGCCACGCTGAGTTTTTCCAGGCGGCCACGGCTGCGCTTGATCTGCGTGATGCTGCGGTCATACGCGTACTGGCGCGTGGTGGCGTTCTTGCGGGCCGTGCCATCGTCGGACGGCTTCGGCGCGCCATCGGCCGGCGCGGCGCCTGTGGCGTCGGCCGGTGCGGGCACGGCGGCCGCTGGCGGGCGGTTCGACAGGCTGCCGGGAATGCCGGCCACGGTGCGGTTGCGTTCCTGCTCTTCGCGCATCGCTTCGCTCGTCACTTTCGGGGCTTCGCCGTATTTTTCCAGCGTTTCGTCCACGCGGTCGTTGTTCACGGCGGCCGTCACGCTGAGTTTGAAGTTGTCTTCGCCGATGACGGGTCCCAGCAAGCCCGTGACGTTGCGGCGGATCTCATCCTGGAAGCGTTTCGCACCTTCATTGCCGGCGGCCGAGGCGTCGAAGCCGTCCGTCAGGTCGACGTGCGAGGACAGCAGGTTGCCGCCCTGGTCGACCAGGCTCACGCGCGTCGGCGCCAGGCTGGCGACGCTGCCGGCCACCATGTTGATGACGGCGGCGATCTGTTCCGGCGCCAGCGTGCGGCCCGGTTTCAGCGCCACCACCACGGAGGCGGACGATTTGTCGCCGTCGCTGGCGACAAACGAGGTCGACTTGGCAATCGACAAATGGACGCGCGCCGAAGCGATCGAGTCCATCGTCATGATGCTTTGCGCCAACTCGCCTTCCAGGCCGCGGCGGAAGCGCACGTCCTGCACGAATTGCGATACGCCCAGCGGGTCATTCTTGTCCATCAGTTCCAGGCCGGCCGGCAGCTGCGCCGTCACGCCTTTCGAGGCGAGCAGCATGCGCACCTTGCCCAGCATGGCATCGGGCACCAGCACCTGGCCGCTGTCCGGGTGCAAACGGTAGGGGATGTGCTCGGCGTCCAGGGTGGCCATCATGTCCGTCACGGCCACTTTTTCGCGCGCGCCAAACACCGGCTTGTAGTTGGCCTGATCGCGCCAGGCATACATGGTCACCATGGCGGTGATGCCGATGGCCAGCACGACGATGGGAACCAGGTTTTTCAGCAGGGCGGGCGGGATGGCGGGCTGGGCACCAAGGCGCCAGCGCGCAAATGCGGACTTCATGGGGGTAATCACTTGGGGTAACTTTCGCTGGGAGGCTGGGCGTGGATCAGGACGTGAAGATTACAGAGGCAGTTTGATGAGCTCATCGACGGCGCCCATGACCTTGTTGCGCACTTGCATCAACATGGAGAAGGACAGGCTTGCTTCCTGGCTGGCCAGCATGGCGCCGACCATGTCGTCACTCTTGCCACTGTCGACGTCGCTCATTTTCTGCGCGGCCATGCGGTCGTCGCCATTCACCTTGCCGATGGCGTCTTGCATGCTTTGCGCGAAGGAGAAGCCGGATTGTTCCGGCGCGCCGAATTGGGCGGCGGGTGCGATGCTGGCGCCCAGGGCGTGCGCGTCATTGCTCAGTGCTGCCAGATCGGCCTTGATCAGACCTGCGAGTTCGTTGCTCATCTTGCCCTCTACTTTCAATATGCGGTGACGTATCAATCAGAATTACTGGTGTTGCCAATCCGGCAGTAATGCATGTGAATGCCATCCTGCCCGGCCCGATCCGCAGGGCCCATCAGTTTTATCAGTTGCCACACCATCCGCTCAAGCAGACTCAAACAAACTCAGCAAACCCACGCCGAATGATTTACATGGCCATGACAACTAATATTTATCTGATAAAAGTTTCTGCTGTTGGCAATAAGAAGGACTGAAAACTGCCATAAAAACCGGAATCAGGTAAGCGGAATGGCGCACTGCAAATCACTATTTTGTCGCTATAAGCTTACCTCGGGGCAACTATAAAGTAAAGAGAGGATTGCCTCAAGGAATATTGATACATGGCAATATTTAGCTTTTTCATGTATTGTTCAGCACCGTAGTCATCTAGCATGCGATACGATGCGCAATCGTTTGCTTGCAGGCCTGCCGGCAAGGCCAAGATGATGCTGTATTTAATTTCGGGCGATCCGTATAATTTGTTCTGCCACCGCAATACCGACATGACCACTACATGACAATCATTACCAAGACAGATCAAACTGTGCGCCATCAAGTCCTCGATTCCTGTCTGCTTGGACGTCCTGTCCATTTGCTGCATGTATTCGGCGCCCAGCTGCGCGACGACCTGGCCGTGGCCCTGCGCCAACCGATGAGCCGTCGCTACTGGGGTAATTTCCAGATCGATGGCGTGACGTTGTCGCGCGTGGAAAACGAGGACAGCGTGAATCGCTGGCTGAGTTTTTCCACGCCGGCCGGCCAGACGGGCTTTACGCTCGAACGGCAAATACTTTTGAGCGTACTGAACTACCGCTACGGTAGTGCCGGCGCCAAGGGTGCGCTGCCCGATCCGGCGCAGGTGCGCGTGACGGCCACGGAAGAGCGCCTCGCTGTGGTGCTGGGACAACAGTTGGTGAACAGTTTGTTCGCCCGCATCCACAAGAACCTGCAAACGCTGGGCAAAAGCAGCGACATCGACACCAGTGCCGAGGTCGCCGTGCAGTCCGGCGTGCACCCGCCGCGCGGCAGCTGGATCGTCAGCGTGGCGCTCAGCGACGTCGAAGCGGGGCAGAGCGGTCACTTCTGGTTCTCGCTGGACAAGCGCCTGATGGCCGACGTGCTGCGCGGCCTGCTGCCCGAGCGCGCGCAGGCGAAGAAGGCGCTGCGCAGCGTGCGCCCGCTCGCTTCGCGCCTGCAAGTGACCCTGGAAGGCCGGCTGGTCAGCAAGCAGGTGCAGCTGGGCGCCTTGTTCGACCTGCGCGTGGGTGACGTGATTCCCGTCAGCCTGAGCCGCACCGACGTGATGCTCGACGATTCCCGTTTATTTACAGCGGCTGTTTCCGAACACAAGGGCAAGCTCTGTTTAACCTCATTTGAAGATGTCGAATAATATGAATATGACCGATACCAACCAGAGCGAAACCCTGCTGGAAGACCTGGGCGATGACATGATCATCGACCAGGGCGACGTGTCCGATGTGGCCAGCACCCGCGCGCGCCGCGACATTCCGCAGATGATGCGCAAGATTCCCGTCACCCTGACACTGGAAGTGGGTTCGGCCCGCATTTCGCTGGAAGAATTGATGGCCATCGGCCCGGAAAGCGTGATCGAACTCGACATGCTGGCTGGCGAGCCGCTGGTGATCAAGGTCAACGGCACGCCGATCGGCCGTGCCGAAGTGGTGGTGGCCGGCGAGAACTATGGCCTGAAAGTCATCGACCTCGACGGCCTCAATCTCGACCTGATGACAGCATGAAGCTGGCGGTACCCGGTTTGAGCCGGCGCCGCGGCGCGCTGGCTGCCGCGCTGGCTGTCCCCGTTCTGATGCTGTGCTGCAGCGCCGCCGGGGCGCAGGATTTGCTGTCCGGCGTGCTGCCGGGCGCGAAGACCGAGCTGTCGGTGAAGATGCAGATCCTCGTCGTCATGACCCTGCTCGGGCTGCTGCCCGTGATGGTCATGATGATGACCAGCTTTACCCGTTTCGTCATCGTGCTGTCCCTGCTGCGCCAGGCCCTGGGCCTGCAGCAGGGCTTGCCCAACCGCATCGTCACGGGCATCGCCCTGATTCTCACCTTGCTGGTCATGCGCCCCATCGGCGATCAGGTGTGGAAAGACGCGTTCGTGCCCTACGACCGCGACCAGATCGGCATGCAGGAAGCGCTGAAGATCGCCGAAGTGCCGATTTCGCGCTTCATGCTGGCGCAGACGAGCAAGGCCGCGCTGGCGCAGATCGCGCATCTGGCTGGCGAGCCGTCGACCATGCGCCCGCAAGACCATAGTTTCACGGTCAAGCTGGCGGCGTTTGTGTTGTCCGAACTCAAGACGGCGTTCCAGATCGGCTGCATGCTGTTCATACCGTTCCTCATCATCGATCTGGTGGTGGCGTCCGTGCTGATGGCCATGGGCATGATGATGCTCTCGCCGCTGGTGATTTCCTTGCCGTTCAAGCTGCTGCTGTTCGTCCTGGTCGACGGCTGGACCCTGACCGTCAACACTTTAGTTACCAGCATACAGGGCTATTGATCGATGTTTACCCCTGAAGTCGCCGTCGACCTGATCATCGAAGCGCTGCATGTCGTCATGCTGCTGGTGGTGATCCTGGTCGTGCCAGGTTTGCTCATGGGCCTGTTGGTCGCGCTGGTGCAGGCGGCCACCTCGATCAATGAACAGACCATGAGTTTCCTGCCGCGCCTGCTGGTCACCCTGCTGGCGCTGATCCTGGCCGGACGCTGGATGGCCGGTTACCTGATGGATTATTGCGTGTCCATTTTTCAGCGCGCGGCCACCCTGGTCGGATAGCGCCGCGCGCCCATGGATCAGATTTTCAATCAGGTGCTGCCGTTCATGCTGGCCGTGTGGTGGCCGTTCTGCCGCATCCTGGCCATGCTCAGCGCCTCGCCCGTGATCGGCGACGCCATGGTGCCCGTCCCCGTGCGGGTGCTGCTGTCGCTGGTGCTGGCGATCCTGATGCTGCCCGTGATGCAGGCGTCGGGCGTGTCGCAAGACTTGTTGAAGATCGATCCGTTTTCCCTGCACGCCGTCGTCGCCACCCTGGAGCAGGCCATCATCGGCTTCGTCCTCGGCCTGGCCTTCCACTTTGCCATGTCCGTCATGTCGGTGCTCGGTTACCTGGTGTCGAGCCAGGTGGGTTTTTCCATGGCCGTTATGAACGATCCGCTCAACGGCACCTCGTCGGACGTGATCACGGGTTTGCTCACCATCATGTGCATGATCGTATTTTTTGCCATCGACGGCCATCTGGTGCTGGCGGGCGTGATCGGCGCCAGTTTCACGGCCTGGCCCGTGGGGCAGGGCTATGGACCGTTGCTGCTGCAGACGGTGGCCTATAACGTGGCCTGGATCTTCGCCGCCGCCATGCTGCTGGCCTTGCCCATCGTCTTTTCCACCATGGTGGTGCAACTAGGTTTTGGCTTCCTGAACCGCGTGGCGCCGTCGCTGAACCTGTTTTCGCTGGGCTTTTCCATGATTACCATGTTCGGCCTGGTGATGCTGGCGCAGATCGTGCGTTTTATCCCCGAGCACTATATCGCCATGACCAACCGCGTGCTCGACATGATCACCGAACAGATGCGGGTGGCCCATGGCGGATAGCAGCACCGGCGACAAGACAGAAAAGGCGTCACAGCAAAAGCTGAAGAAGTCGCGCCAGGAAGGGCAGGTGGTGCGTTCGCGCGACCTGTCGACGGCGCTGGGCATCCTGATCAGCATGAAGGTCTTCATTTACCTGCTGCCGGGCTATCTGCTGAGCTTTCGCGAACTGTTCGCCATGGCCTTCATGCCGCTCGACAGCAAAGGCGCGCTGGAAAATGCCATGTCGATGGCGTTTACCACATCGGTGGGCTTGCTGATCAAGATGATCGTGCCGCTGTTTTGCGTGCCCCTGTTCGTGGTGCTGGGCTCCTTGATCCCCGGCGGCTGGGTCATCAGCACGAAGAACTGGATGCCGAAGATGGAGCGCCTGAGCCCGGCCAAGAACCTCGGTCGTTTGTTTGCGCCCAAGCATGGTTTTGAATTCGGCTTGTCCATCGCCAAGGCCGCCGTGCTGGGAATGGTGCTGGTGCATGTGAGCCGCTCCAGCCTGACGCAGTACGTGGACTTGCAACACCGGCCACTGCAGCAAGCCATGCTCGATGGTTCCGCGCTGATGCTCGATGGCTTGATGGCCCTCATTTCCGTCTTCGTCCTGTTTGCCATCATCGACGTGCCGGCGCAGGCCTTTTTCTTTGCCCGCAGCCAGCGCATGAGCAAGCAGGATGTCAAGGAAGAACATAAAAGCAGCGAAGGCCGGCCCGAAGTGCGCCAGCGCATCCGCCAATTGCAGCAGCAGATCGGTCGGCGCAGCGTGCGCAAGACCGTGCCCGACGCCGACGTGGTGATCGTCAACCCCGAGCATTACGCCGTTGCATTGAAGTATGACCAAGACCGCGCTGAGGCGCCGTTTGTCGTTGCCAAGGGCGTCGACGAGATGGCGCTGTATATCCGCCAAGTGGCGAAGGAACACCATATTGAAACGCTGGAGTTGCCGCCGCTGGCGCGCGCCATCTACAACACCAGCCAGGTGCAGCAGCAGATTCCCGTGCAGCTGTACCAGGCCGTGTCGCAGGTGCTCAACTACATACTGCAGCTGAAAGCATTCCGGTCCGGGCAGCGTGCTGCCCAGCCCGTATTACCCACCGAGATGGCCGTGCCATCTCATTTGAGCGAGGTAGTCCCTTCATGAATTTCCTGAACCGGTTGGTTGCCGAAATGCGCCGCCACAAGTTCGCCACGCCGCTGTTCCTGCTGGTGATCCTGGCGATGATCATCCTGCCGCTGCCGCCCGTGCTGCTCGATATCTTGTTCACTTTCAATATCGTGCTGGCTCTGATCGTCATCCTGGTCAGCGTGTCGGCCAAGCGGCCGCTCGACTTCTCCGTCTTCCCGACGGTGATCCTGGCCACCACCATGCTCAGGCTGACGTTGAACGTGGCATCCACGCGCGTGGTGTTGCTGCACGGCCATACGGGCGCGGACGCGGCCGGTAAAGTGATCGAGGCTTTCGGTAACGTGGTGATCGGTGGTAACTTCGTCGTCGGTATCGTGGTCTTCGTGATCTTGATGATCATCAACTTTGCCGTCGTCACCAAGGGCGCGGAGCGCATCTCGGAAGTCTCCGCGCGCTTTACCCTCGATGCCTTGCCAGGCAAGCAGATGGCCATCGATGCCGACCTGAACGCCGGCCTGATCAACCAGGAAAAAGCCCAGATCCGCCGCAAGGACGTGGCCGCTGAAGCCGATTTCTATGGCGCCATGGACGGCGCGTCGAAGTTCGTGCGCGGCGATGCCGTCGCCAGTATCTTGATCCTGATCATCAACATGGTCGGCGGCGTGGCCATCGGCTCGCTGATGCACGACCTGTCGTTCGGCGATGCTTTCCGTCAATACGCACTGCTGACCATCGGTGATGGCCTGGTGGCGCAGATCCCGGCGCTGCTGCTGTCGGCGGCAGCCGCCATCCTGGTGACCCGTATCAGCGATTCGGGCGACTTCGAACAGCAAGTGGCGGGCCAGGTACTGACGTCGCCAACGGTGATCTTCAGCGCGTCAGGCATGATGGTGGCGCTGGCCTTGATTCCGGGCATGCCGTGGTTCATGTTCATGACCTTCGCCGGCGTGCTGGCTTTTGTTGCCTGGCGCCTGACCAAGCGCGTGAAGGGGCCAGATGCGGCTGGCATGGCCGCCATCGAGGCGGCACTGCGTGATGACAAGCCTGCCGAGCTGGAGTGGCAGCAATTGCCTGCCGTGCAGCCGCTGATGGTGATGCTCGGCTATAAATTGGTGGGCATGGTGGATAAAACGCAGGGTGAACCGCTGAACAAGCGCGTCAAGGGCGTGCGCCAGAGCCTGTCCGAATCGATGGGCTTGCTGCTGCCGAACATCGGCGTGCGCGACGACCTGGCCCTGAAACCGTCGCAGTACGCCATCGTGCTGTCGGGCACCGTGGTGGCGCAGGCGGAAGTGCAGGCCGACCGCCTGATGGCGATTCCGTCGCCGAACGTGTATGGCCAACTCGACGGCATTCCCGGCATCGAACCGGCTTACGGCATGCCCGTCACCTGGATCGAACCCGGTGAAAAGGCGCATGCGCTGGGCCTGGGCTACCAGGTCATCGAGGCGCCCAGCGTGATCGCCACGCACTTGTCGAAGATGGTGCGCGAATACTTGCCGGAACTGTTCCGCCACGAAGATGTCTCGAACATGATGGAGCGCCTGACGGCCCTGTCGCCCAAGCTGGCCGGCGCGCTCGACAAGGCGCTCACGCACACGCAGCTGCTGCGCGTGTTCCGCGTCTTGCTGGCAGAAAACGTGTCTCTGAAAGATATCGTGCCCATCGCCACCACCTTGCTCGACAGTTCGGAAACGACCAAGGACCCGATCCTGCTGGCGGCCGAAGTGCGCTGTGCGCTGCGGCGCCAGATCGTCAGCGGCCTGTTTGGCCAGAAGATGGAAATGCAGGCGTTTAACCTGGGTGGCGAGCTGGAAAACATGCTGCTCGGTTCGCTGAACCAGGCGCGCCAGTCGGGCAAGGTGACGCTGGATAATTACCCGATCGACCCGCATCTGCTGTCGCAGCTGCAGGTGAACATGCCGGTGGCGCGCGAGCAGATGAAGCAGCAAGCCACGCCGCCGCTGCTGCTGGTGCTGCCGCAGATCCGTCCGCTGCTGGCCCGCTATGCGCGCCTGTTCGCGCCGGGCCTGCATGTGCTGTCGTATAACGAAATTCCGGAAAACCGCGAAGTGAGCATCATCGGCACGGTGGGGTAAACGGTGGAATAAACAAAAAACGGCGCATCGGGCGCCGTTTTTTTATGCTGTATCAATCCTGTTGCATCAATCCTGCTCGTCGACGGGCGGCAGCAGCTCGTGCTCCTGGCCGTCGGCCAGTAGCAGCACGCTGCTGCCTTGCGCCGTGTCTTCCTCGTCGCCATAGTCATAACCGAGCGGCGCCGCCACTTCCTTCGAGGCGATGATGGTTTCCTCTTCCGCTTCGGCCGGGGGAGCCGCGGGCTCCTCGGGATTGGCCGCCGCTTCCGCCGGCGGCTGCGTCAGCAGCAGTGCCACTTCGGCCATGGCGCGGAACAGGGGCAGGGACAGCGAGGCGGCACCCGCCTGCATCGGGTAATTGCCGTGCACGCGCTGCGCATGCAACTGGCGGTTAAGGCGGCAGCGCACCACGCGCAGGCCTGCGCGCCGCACGGCGCCGGCAATCTCGGGCAGGGCCAGGCGCAAGTGGCGCAAGGCGGCTTCCTCGTCGGCAGCCAGCTCCAGCAGCACGCCGTCGCCAGCCGGTTCCATCTGGATCACCACCCGGCCGATACCGATGATGATCAGTTCGACGCGCAGCGCCACCTTGCCGCGCCGCCTGGGTGTTGCTTCTTCGTCCTCGTCGCTGGCCAGCACGCGCAGCAGCAGGCGTTGGCCGCCCCAGCCATACACGGCAAAGCGCCACGCTTCGCTGTCGACGCTCAAAGGCGGACGGGCACCTTCGCGCAACAGGGCCGGTTGCTGCTCGGCCATGAACAGATTGCCCGGCACGTGCTGGCCGCGCGCCTGTTCCTGCAGGGCGGCATAGTGCTCGCCATACGTCTTGACCATCACGCGCCACGAGGCGGCCAGCTGCGCCGCGTCGGGCGGCTGCCAGACCAGCTGGCGCGTGAAGAACAGTTGATTGACCTGCATGGCGCTGCTGTCGCGCGGCATGGCGCCGCCGGCGCCATCGGCGTTGGGCTTGATGAGGGCTGTCAGGCTGTCCTGGCCCTGCTGCTGCAGTTGCGCGGGCAGGGTGCCGGCATCGGGCGCGGGCGCCATGTAGGGACCGATCGGCACCAGCGGCTGCACTACGCCCGGCACCATCGGCGTCGCGGGGCTGACGTCGAAGCGCTGGGTAATCAGGGGTACCGGATTACCCGATGAAATGCGGTCTATCGCCATGCCATTGCTTCCAGGTGATACGTGTTAATCAGATCCGCCATCTCGCCCCGCCAGAAACTATTGTAGTAAAGAAAGAATCAGCTTGCTCATGCTCTGGCTTTGCTTGAGCATGGCAGTACTGGCCTGCAGCAACATTTGCGCCGACGTCATGTTGGCGCTTTCCGCCGCGTAGTCGACATCCATGATGCGGCCGATGGCGGTTTTGGTGTGGGTGATCATGTTGGACAGGTTATTGTAGACATGTCCGAGCCGGTTCGCCGTGGAGCCCAGCGCCGAGCGCACGCTGCCGACCTTGTCGATGGCCGCTGCCAGCAGGTCGATCATGCCGTTGGCGCTGCTGTTGCTGGTAAATTCGCTGCCCGGCGTGGCGCCTGGCGCGAAATTGGCCGAGATCGCCTGCAGCGCCGCATCCAGGTTGCCCATGTCGCCCGCCACGTTGAATTGCATGGTCTCGCTGCCGCTGGCGCCGATCTGGAACGTCATGGCTTGCGACAAGGTGCCCTTGCCGGCGCTGCCGTTGCCCAGCAATAAAGTGCCGCCATAGCGGGTATTCGTCATCACGTTATACAGCTCGGCGCCCAGCGCATCGTATTCGCCTTGCATGGCGTCGCGGTCTTTCTGGTTCGACGAGGCGTCCGCTGCCTGCGTGGCCAGGTCCTTCATGCGCACCAGCATGGCGGTGACTTCGCCAAACGCGCCTTCTGCCGTTTGCAGCAGCGAAGTGCTGTTTTGCGTGTTGCGCATGGCTACTGCCATGCCGCTGGCCTGGGCGCTCAGCCTGGTGGCGATCTGCAGCCCGGCCGCGTCGTCCATGGCCGAGTTGATGCGAAAACCCGTGGAGAGGCGCGTCATGGAGGTCGACAGCAGCTGCTGGGCCCAGCCCATGGCCCGCTGGGCTGACAGTGCGGCAGTATTGGTATGAATGCTCAGCACGCGGCGGCTCCAGTAGGCGATTATTTGGTGTTCTACCTTGTATAGGCGACTATGCCGGCAACATCGTTAAACGTGATGGCAATTTAGTTAAATTTGCCGGGAATGCATGCTGGCGCAGACGAAAAAAAAGCCAGACCGGAGTCTGGCTTGGATGGGCTGGCCGCAAGCGGCCAAGTCCATATTATTGCAGCAGGGACATGACCATCGAGGACATGCTGTTGCTTTGTTTCAGCATCGCGGTGCCAGCTTGCAGCAGCATTTGCGACGACGTCATGTTCGAGCTTTCGGTAGCGAAGTCGGTGTCCATGATGCGGCCGGTAGCGGCTTTGGTGTTGGTGGCGATGTTCGACAAGTTGGTGTTGACGTGGTCCAGACGGTTGGCCGTCGCGCCCAGTGCCGAACGCACGGTGCTGACGCTGTCGATGGCGGTCGCCAGCAGGCCGATGGTGGCGTTGGCGGTGGCGGTCAGTTCCGTCGAAGTCGTCGTGCCTGCCGACGAAAAGTTCGTGCTCAAGCCGCTCAGTGCTGTATTCAGGGTGGAGAGATTGCCCGATACGTCAAAGCTCATCTTTTCGGTCGAGCTGGCGCCGATCTGGAACGTCATCGAACTCGACAGCGTGCCATTTCCGGCTGCGCCGTTGCCCAGCAGCTTGGTGCCGCCGAACGTGGTGTTGGTCATGACGTTGTACAGTTCCTGGCCCAGTGCATTGTATTCAGCTTGCATGGCGGTCTTGTCGTTGGCAGTCGACGAGGCATCGGCTGCCTGGGTTGCCAAGTCTTTCATGCGTACCAGCATGTTGGTCACTTCGGCGAACGCGCCTTCAGCCGTTTGCAGCAGCGAGGTGCTGTTTTGCGTATTGTTCATCGCAACGGTCATGCCGCTGGTTTGTGCTTTCAGGCGGGTTGCGATTTGCAGGCCGGCAGCATCGTCCATGGCCGAATTGATGCGGAAGCCGGTGCTCAGGCGCGTCATCGAAGTCGACAGTTTGGATTGGGTGTTCGTGATCGAATTTTGTGCCGACAGGGAGGCAGCGTTGGTGTGAAGGCTCAGCATGGTGTCATTCCTAATTGGGTGGTTGCGTTGAGGAGCGACTTTTAGCTGCTCCTACCAGTACAAGACGACCATGCCGCCACCTTAATTAAATGCTATAAGGAAATTTTTAAAAATAAATGGTATTTGTTGCTCCGCCGGTCCGTCGGATCCGTCTTGCGGCATGTTGGTATGGCGTGGGTACGAAAAAAAAGCCAGACCGGAGTCTGGCTTCAAGTGATTGGCCGCAAGCGGCCAAGTCCATATTATTGCAGCAGGGACATGACCATCGAGGACATGCTGTTGCTTTGTTTCAGCATCGCGGTGCCAGCTTGCAGCAGCATTTGCGACGACGTCATGTTCGAGCTTTCGGTGGCGAAGTCGGTGTCCATGATGCGGCCGGTAGCGGCTTTGGTGTTGGTGGCGATGTTCGACAAGTTGGTGTTGACGTGGTCCAGACGGTTAGCCGTCGCGCCCAGTGCCGAACGCACGGTGCTGACGCTGTCGATGGCGGTAGCGAGCAGGCCGATGGTGGCGTTGGCGGTGGCGGTCAATTCCGTGGCGCCGGTCGATGCGGCCGCGGCGAAGTTTGTGCTTAGGCCCGTCAGAGCGGCGTTCAGCGAGGTCAGGTTGCTGGAAACGTCGAAGCTCATTTTCTCGGTCGAGCTGGCGCCGATCTGGAACGTCATCGATGCCGACAGAGTGCCAGCCGTAGCAGCCGAACCATCGCCCAGCAGCTTGGTGCCGCCGAATGTGGTGTTGGTCATGACGTTGTACAGCTCTTGGCCCAGTGCATTGTACTCGGCTTGCATGGCGGTCTTGTCGTTGGCGGTCGACGAAGCATCGGCTGCCTGGGTTGCCAAGTCTTTCATGCGTACCAGCATGTTGGTCACTTCGGCGAACGCGCCTTCAGCCGTTTGCAGCAGCGAGGTGCTGTTTTGCGTATTGTTCATGGCAACGGTCATGCCGCTGGTTTGTGCTTTCAGGCGGGTTGCGATTTGCAAGCCGGCAGCATCGTCCATGGCCGAATTGATGCGGAAGCCGGTGCTCAGGCGCGTCATCGAAGTCGACAGTTTGGATTGGGTGTTCGTGATCGAATTTTGTGCCGACAGGGAGGCAGCGTTGGTGTGAAGGCTCAGCATGGTGTCATTCCTAATTGGGTGGTTGCGTTGGGGAGCGACTTTTAGCTGCTCCTATCAGTACAAGACGACCGGGTCACGGCACTTATTAAATGCAATGAGGAAATATATTTATTTTTTTTCCGGATATCTCCTACGGCTCAAACCGCTGGTGCTGGCGCCATGGCTCCGCGCGTGCAAAGCAGGAAAATACTCGAGCATAAATCCGGATATTGCTGGCCTAATTGATAACAGCCGTCCAGGTACGCAGGAGAAATGATGTCCGTCTGCAGCAAGCGATCCCATTGGAAGTTGGCCAGGGCCTTGAAGAAGATGCCGGAGCGGTGCACCACGTTCAGGCCAGCGGCACGCGCATCGCGTTCCAGGGTATCGAGCGTGTACGTGCAGCGGTGGCCATGTTCGGCCTCGGCCGGCGTGACGGCCGTATTGTGGCTGATCAAGCCCATTTTGACGGCGATCTGGCGTGACGGCGCGTTCGCGTTGGGGCAGACGAGGAAAAAACTGCCGCCGTCGGCCAGCCATTCGTCATTGATGCGTTTGAGCACCGCAACGGGATCGTCGATGTGTTCCAGCACGTGCGTGAGCACGATATTGTCATATTTGCGCGGCAGGACGGCCTGTTCGAAGCTCGAGACGATGATTTGCGCCGCCTTGCCCAGTTTCGCGGCTGCCTCGGCGGCGGCCACTTCGGACGCCTCGACGCAGGTGATGTCGTCGAAGTGGCTGGCCAGGCGCCGCGTCAGGTCGCCCTTGAAGCTGCCTAGTTCGAGCAGGCTGCCAGGGCGGAAAAAAGGCTGGAACGACGTCAGCATATAGGGATGTATGACATCGAAATCGAAGCCGTACGCATATTTCCTGGCCTGGTTGTCGATCATTTCTTGATTGTAATCACGTGTATTGGTCATGGCGGTCTCGCTAACGGTGAAATAGTTGTAGCTGCATGCGCAGCATCTTGCCTTCCGCCGGGCCGGCAGGCAGGAACCCTGCTGCGCCATACAGGGCGAGCGCGGCATGGTTGTCGCCGGCCACTTCCAGGGCGGCGTGTCGCATGCCATCCCGGCGCGCCTGTTCCAGGCACAGTCCCAGCAACCGGCCCGCGATGCCCAGGCGCCAAAAGTCGCTGAGTACGCTGACATTGCTGATGTGGACGGTTGCCGACGCGTCGTGTTGGTAGGCGGCCAGCAAGCCCGCCAGGCGCGGACCCGACCACGCCTCGTAGCGAAGTGCCCGCGCATGCAGCTTGCTTACGTAGGCGCTCAACTCCGTGCGTGCACGTAAGGCGTCCAAAAAACCAGCATCGCAGGCCAGAAGGTGCGCCAGCAGCGCGTCTTCACTCGCCTGCCCATGTCGGTAGTCGAGCACGGGCATCAGTGTTCCAGCACGGCCAGGCCGAAGCCGTGGCGGCCGAACTCGTTGCCGTTGTAGAGCAGGTAGACTGCGCCGTCGCATTCGAACACGTGCGGATAGCATTGCATATCGCTATCCCATGCGCCATCAGTGCCGTGCAGCGCAGCTTGCCCGTCGTCGCGCGTCCAGTTGAGCAGGTCGTCGGACCAGGCATGGCCGATACGGTAGCCGCGCCCGCTGTTAACGCGGAAATCCGACGATTGGCGGTAGCAGAAGAACATGTGGTGGCGCCCGTCGATCGTCACCACTGTGGGCAAAGCCTGGCTTTCGTCGGCGCCGAGTCGGTCGCTGATGATCTGGCGTGCCTCTTCCTTGGTCCAGTCGATGCCATCGCTGGAGACGGCATGGCCGATCTTGTAGGTGCGGTCGGGCGCGCTGTCGGCGCTATAGCGGCGCCAGCCCGTACCGAAGATGTACCACATGTGGAACACATCGCCGATGCGCTTGACGAAGCCATCGCCCACAAGGCAGGGTTCGTGCAGGGACGGGCCCAGCACGGGGCCGGGGCCAATGCGTTCGAACGTGAGGCCATCGTCATGGCTGATGGCCAGGCCGATGGCTGTATCCACGGACACGGAAACGCGCCGGTTCCAGCCGCAGGTGTAGCCATAGACGGCGTCGCCATGGCGCATGACGCTCATGGGGAAAATGCCGTGCTCATCGAAGCAGCCAAGGGCGCCCAGGGCGATAACAGGCTGCTGCGCCACCCCAATGACGGTGCGCAAGTCCTTGTGCATGTCGACAAAGGAGATATGGCTCAGGTATTTGCCATTCACGGGATCCACCGCGCGGGTCGAGAAATAGATGCGCACGAAGTCGTCGAAGACCAGCGCCTGCGGCGACTGGGCGAAGTGCTGGCAGCCATTTGGCAGGAGGTGTTCGGCGGGATCGAAGATATGGCCTAGCTTTTTCCAGTGCAGGGTCTTGCTCATGCTAGCTTTCCTTCCAATACGGCCAGGCCGAAACCGTGGCGGCCCACCTGATCGCCCAGGTAAGCCATGTAGATGCTGCCATCGAGTTCGAAGACATGCGGATAGCTGATCATTTCAGCATCCCAGCCTTCCTCGGCCACGTCGATGCCCGCCTTGCTGTCGTCGCGCACCCAGTCGAGCAGATTGCTGCTGGAAGCGTAGCCGATGCGGTAGCCAAATTCCTTGCCGCGGTAATTGCCGCTGTAGCGATAGCAAAAGAACATATGGTATTTATCATTCGCATAAAACACGTCGGGGCTGGCTTGCGCCTCGTCGACCTCGACGCGGCTGTCGATCAGGTTGCGGTTGACCTTGTTCCAGTGCAGTCCATCGCTGGAGGTGGCCATACGGATCTTGTAGACAGGCTCGGCGCGTCCATCGACCATCTTCCAGTTGCTGCCCGCGATATACCAGAGGTACCAGAGATCGCCGAAACGGCGAATCTTTGGCCCGCTGAGGACGAATGGCTCGTCGGGCGTGTAGGGCAGCACGGGGCCTTTGCCCAGCTTGTTGAAGGTGATGCCGCCGTCGTCGCTCACGGCGCCGCCGATGGCCACGTTGAAGGGCACGGATTCGCAGCGCGTCCAGCCCGCGTAATAGGCACGAACCTGGCTGCCGTCGCGGATCACGGAGACAGGATAGGTGCCGAATTCATCAAACTCGCCCAGGCCGCCCAGGGCGAGAATCGGCTGGTCGCTGACCTGGCGTATCTTGAACAGGTCGCTGCGTTCGAGGTCGACAAAGGCCGAATAGCTGACGTACTGGCCCCGTGCGTCGGGGCTTGGGCGGCAAGAGAAGTACACGCGCACGTAGTCGTCGAACACCAGCGTGGCAGGCGCCTGCGCAAATTCCTTCAGCCAGGGCCGTCCTTCGACGGCCTGGGGAGTGAATACCTTGCCGAGTTTTTTCCAGCGGAAGGGCGCTTCGCGTGGGGGAGATTGAATCATTGTTATTCCTTGCTTGCGCCGGGCGCGTCCACGGCTGGCCTGGCGTGGATGCCTGCACGGGCATGGTTAGAGGTCGTCATGGGCTGATGCTTGCGCGCTGCCGCTGTCAGGCAGGCGGACGAATGACATCATACTGATTCCGGATGGCAAGTTGCAATGTTTGCGGGGCATTGAACATCATGGCATCGACGATCGACAGCCACGGCACGAATTCGCCGCCGAACTGCGCATAGCTTGCCGGTCGCGGCTGGATGAATTCCAGGACGATGCCGCGCGCCTGGAAGGCCTCCGCCTGGTACAGCTCCTGGCCGCCGGATGCATTGATGTAGCGCTGCGCGCCCACCGCCTGGCACAGGGCCAGCACCTTGTCCTGGCTCTTGAGCGCATGATCGATGGCAATGCCGGATGAGCGCACCAGCGGCGTGTTGATGCCCAGTTGGCAGCAGCTCGCCTCCAGGCTGTGCAGCAGGAAGTCGAACAGGTTGGCGGCAGGGTGGCGCACCACCGCTTCGAGCAGCGGGAAAATGTCCTGGAAGTGCGGCGCGCGCGCATACGCCGCCTTCAACTGGTTCAGCAGCTTTTCCCCGTCAAACTGGGGCGAGACCTCGCGCTCGCCGATGTGCAGCTGATCCGAGCCGTTTTTCAGCGGCACGCTGAAGGTCGCGTCTTGCCCGTTGAGCAGCATGCGGTTGCGGTTGATCCAGCCTTTCTTCGTGTACTTGATGTTGTCGTACACGATGAACAGGTCGGCCGCCGCGATCAGCTGGTAATAGCCAATGTACGGCAGAAAATACGGCTGCATGATGGCCACTCTCATGCTGTTTTCAGCAGCGCCGCTGGCGCCCCATGCATGGCGATCAGGTTGCTGATGGCGTCGATCTGCGCCGTTTCCAGGGTCGGGTAGAGGGGCAGGCAAATCACCTGTTCCGCCGCTCTGCGGGCCACGGGCAGGTTGGCGGGCGCCGCCGATGGCATGCCGCGGTACATAGGGAAATCACTGATGAGCGGGTAGAAATAGCGCCGCGCATAGATATTGTTTTCGCGCAGTATGGCAAACAGCGCGTCGCGACTCAGCGGAAATTCCGGCCGCACGAGGATGGGGAAGTAGGCGTGATTGGTGGTGGCGTCCATTGCCGGCTGCAGGCAGTCGATGCCACGCACAGGCGCCAGATTGCGCCGGTAGCGCGCATCGATTTCCTTGCGCTGCGCCAGTGCCGCATCGATATTTTTCAGCTGCAGCAGGCCGAAGGCGGCGTTGATTTCGCTCATCTTTCCGTTGATGCCAGGCGCCACCACCGTGACTTCGTCGACAAAACCGAAGTTTTTCAGGTGGTCGATGCGCTGCTTGGTTTTGGCGTCCGGCGAGATGATGGCACCGCCTTCGAAGGTGTTGAAGACCTTCGTGGCGTGAAAGCTGAGGACGGACAGGTCGCCATGGTTGAGCACGCTACCACCCTGGTGGCGCACGCCAAACGCGTGTGCCGCGTCATAGATCACCTTGAGGTTGTAGTTGTCGGCGATCTTTTCGATGGCGGCGACGTCGCACGGCCGGCCGTAGCAGTGCACCGGCATGATGGCGGTGGTTTGCGGCGTGATGGCGGCCTCGATCTTGGCCGGGTCGAGGTTCAGACTGTCCGGATCGATATCGACGAACACGGGCTTGATGCTGTTCCACAGCAGGGAGTGTGCGGTGGCGACAAACGAATACGGCGTGGTGATGACTTCGCCGTTGATGCGCAGCGCCTGCAGTGCCGTCATCAGCGCCAGGGTGCCATTGGCGAACAGGCTGATGTATTTCACGCCCAGGTAATCGCACAATGCCTGTTCGAGTTGCTGGTGGAACGGGCCGCCATTCGTCAGGATCTTGTTTTTCCAGATGGTTTCCAGATAGGGCATGAAGTCCTGCAAGTCAGGCAGCAGCGGCTGTGTGACATACACGGGTTTCTTGTTTTGCGTGCTCATGCGAGTCCAATCAGCGGGTTGGGGATGGCCACGGGGGCCTCGAACGAGACGGGTGGCAAGCCTTCGCACCAGCGCTGCCACATGATGCGCAGACTGTTTTCCAGGCCTTCCGTGATCAGCTTGGGGTTGCCCATGGCCGATTGTTCCAGGCGGTGGCGCATGCTGTAGCGGTAGGCGCCCAGCAGCATCGGGTTGGCCGCCATGGCCTGTGCCTTGCCCACATAGTCATCGTCATCCTCGGCGATGAATTCTTCCAGTCCTACCTGCAGCAGGATCGACGTGCCGGCGCGGCTGGGCATGGTGGCGCCAGCCGTCGTCAGGGTGGGTACGCCCATCCACAGCGCGTGGAAGGTCGTCGTGCCGCCACCGTACGGGAAGGTGTCGAGGCAGATATCGACGCGATGGTGCATTGCCATGAACTGCGTCATGCCCGTGCGGCCCTCGAAGGTCAGGCGTTCCGGCGCGATGCCTTCTTCCTCGAACCAGCCCATGAGCAGCGGATGCGGCGCGGAAGTGGGCATGGCCGCGATCAGCATGCGGGCGTCCGGAATGGCGCGCAGCAGCATGGACCAGCGCGCGATGACCTGGCGGTTGATCTTGTTGAGGCGGTTGAAGCTGCCGAAGGTGAGGTAGCCATTCGCCAGCGCGGGAGCAGGGTGGATGCCGGGTGCATATTCCGATGGCAGGAACGGCGAGCAGGCCGGCAGCAGGACCAGCTTTTCAGTGAATTGACTGTCGAGTATGCCGTCCGGCGCGAAATATGCATCCGTCAGGTAATAATCCATGGCGCGCAGGCCCGTCGTCAGCGGATAGCCGATCCAGCTGGCCTGGATGGGGGCCGGCTTGCTGGCGAAGAGCAGCAGGCGGTTCTTGCCCGTGTGGCCAGACAGGTCGATCAGGATGTCAATGCCGTCGTCGCGGATCTGCTGCGCCAGTTCGAAGTCGGTCATCTGCTCGACTTGGCGCCAGTGGGGGATGACTTCGCGCAAGCGCTGCGTGACGTGGTCGTCCTGCGCATTGTTATGGTAGGCATGCAGCGACAGTCCCGCTTCGCTGCGGATATTCTCCAGCACCGGGATGATGAAATGTGGCACGGGATGGTTGTGCAGGTCGCCCGATACCAGTCCCACTTTCAGGGTGCGCAGCGGGTCGCGCGCATTGCCGTGCTCCCTGGCACTTTTCGCCACATGCGTCTCGAACGTGTCGCTGAAGCGCAGATGCTCGGCAAACAGGGTGGCCGCATCGAGGTTGGCGCTGTGCGACAGCAGGAACAGGTAGTTGCTGAACAGGGTCTCCCACAGCGGGCACACTTTCAGGCCGGCGCGGCAGGTTTCGATGGCTTCGTCGATGCGGCCGACATTGCTCAGGGTGGCGCTGATGTTGACATAGGCGTCGCGGTAGTCGGGATTCAGTGCCAGCGCCGCGCGATAGCATTCCAGCGCCTCAGTCGGTGCATTGGTCAGCACGTGGCAGTTGCCGAGCGCAAAGTGGGCACGCTCGTACATGGGATCGAGCGCTAGCGCTGCCTGGTAGTGTGTCCGCGCCTGCTCATACTTTTTTTGCGCCTGAAATACGGAACCCAGGTTGCACAGGGCCGAGACGTTCTTCGGGTTGAGTTCCAGCGCGCGCAGATAGGCAGCATTGGCTTCGTCGTAGCGCTTCAGTTCCTGCAGCACCACGCCAAGATTGTTGTGCACATCGTCGTCGTCCGGTTCGCGCTCGGTGGCGCCGGTGTAGGCTTCAACGGCCGAGGTATAGCGGCGGATGGTGCTGTAATAGTCGCCCAGCTGGTTATAGGCCAGGGCGCTACCGGGCGCCAGGTCGATCGCCCGCTGGAAGTACAGCAGCGCATTGTCCTGCTCGCCGGCGGCGCCGTAGACGATGGCCAACTGGGCGCAGGCCTGGGCATCGCCGGGTTGCAGAAGTTGCGCGCGTTGGCACAAGGCGATGGCGGGCGCATAATTTTTTTCCTGGCATTGCAGCAATCCCAGGCTGCTCAGCGCCTGCACGAAGTTGCCATCGATGGCCAGTGCCTGTTCATAGGCGGCGATGGCTTCGCCGACGTGGCCCTGCGACTGCAACGCGCGGGCCAGGTTGTTGTGCAGCATGGCTTCGCTCGGCATCGCCTCGATGGCGCTCCGGTAGCTGGCCGCTGCATCCTTGAAGTCGCCCGCTTCATGCAGCGCGCTGGCCAGGTTGGCATGCACGGCGGTGGTATGTGGCGCCAGCTGCAGCACGGCGCGGTAACTGAAGATGGCGGCTTGCCACTGTTTCAGGTCTTGCTGGGCGTTGCCGAGATTGAGGTAGACTTCCGCGTCGCCGGGCAGCAGAGCCAGCGCCGCCTTGTAGCTGGCGATGGCGTCGTCATTGCGCTGCATGGCTTTTAACGTATTGCCAAGATTGAAGTGGGCCTTGGCGTAATCGGGTCGTAGCGCCAGTGCCTGCCGGTAAGCCTGTTCGGCCTGCTCCAGCTGGCCCAAGGATTGCAAGGTCACGGCCAGGTTGCCATATGCTTCGACAAAGTCCGGATTCAGCTGCAGCGCGTGCGTGTAACTGGCGACGGCTTCCTCGTGCATGCCGCGCGCGTGGCAGGCGGTGCCCAGGTTGCCATACGCTTCGGCGTCGTGCGGCGCCAGCTCCACTGTGCGTTGCCAGGCGTGCAGTCCATCCTTGCCCTGCTGTTGCAGCGCGGTGCCCAGCACGCTCCAGGCAAAGTCCGAGTCGGGGTAGCGCTGCGTCAAGTCGCGGCTGGCCGCTTCCAGTTCGGCATGGTGGCCGGCTTGATACAGCGCAATGAGTTGCTGCGTTTCCTGCGCTGTCGGCATGGCAGCGATCGCCAATTCGATGCGCTCGCGCAAGTCTTGCGACTGTTCGTTATCGAGCCCGCGCGCGATGGCCGCCGTGACGATGTCCAGCGCCTGTTCGCGTTCGCCCGCCTTGAGCAAGCCATCCGCATACGACAGCCAGAATTGGCCTTCGTCGGGGTTGACCGACAGCGCCTTGTGCAGATACGGCAAGCCCGCCTGGTATTGCCCGACCTGTCCTGCCAATAAACCCATATTGTGGTTGGCAACCGCGTGATACGGCTGTGCCTGCAAAATCGCCAGGTAAAGCTCTTCCGCCTCGGCATAACGGCCAGCCTGGTGTTCGCTGATTGCCTGCTGCAATTCGGCGTCGAAGGGCACTACTGGAAGGGCGTTTGCGTTCATGGGCGAGCGGGAGGTGAAATATTTAGCAGAGGGAATTGTAACTGCTGGAAGTGCTTCTGAGAAACTTTCCAGGTGGAATTTATCCAGGAATGCTATCGCAAAGCAGACTTGGTGTTGCTGGCAGGTCAAAGCGTAGGGGAATATGGTGTTTTTAATAAAAAACAGCGCGCCACCTTGGGGGAGCGCGCTGTCTTCCTGCCTGCTGGCGACGCTGTCGCCATGCATGGGGGCCGAGGCTTACATATTCGGATAATTCGGTCCGCCGCCGCCTTCCGGCGTCACCCACACGATGTTTTGCGTCGGGTCCTTGATGTCGCAGGTCTTGCAGTGCACGCAGTTTTGCGCATTGATCTGCAGGCGTTCGGCGCCGTCGTCGTTCTTCACGAATTCGTACACGCCGGCGGGACAGTAACGCGCTTCCGGACCCGCATACGTGGCCAGGTTGACGTCGACGGGCACGCTGGCGTTTTTCAAGGTCAGGTGGATCGGCTGGTCTTCCGCGTGGTTCGTGTTCGAGATGAAGACGGACGACATCTTGTCGAAGGTCAGCTTGCCATCGGGTTTCGGGTAGACGATCTTTTTCGACTGGGCCGCCGGTTTCAGGCATTCATGGTCGCCATGCGTGTGGTGCAGGGTCCAGGGCGCCTTGCCGCGGAAGATGATCTGGTCGATGCCCGTCATCAGGCTGCCCAGGTACAGACCCTTCGACAGCCATGGCTTGACGTTGCGCGCCACGTGCAGCTCTTCATGCAGCCAGGATTGCTCAAAGGCAACAGGGTAGCTGGACAGTTCGTCGTGCTGGCGCTGTTCGCCCAGCGCGCCGAAGGCCGCGTCCGCCGCCAGCATGCCGCTCTTGATGGCCGCGTGGCTACCCTTGATGCGGCTCATGTTCAAAAAGCCCGCATCGCAGCCGATCAGCGCGCCGCCGGCGAACACGAGCTTTGGCAGCGATTGCAGGCCGCCGGCCGTGATCGCGCGCGCGCCGTACGAGATGCGCTTGCCGCCTTCGAAGAACTTGCGGATTTCCGGATGCGTTTTATAACGCTGGAATTCCTCGTACGGCGACAAATACGGGTTTTCGTAGGCCAGGCCCACCACATAACCGACCATCACCTGGTTGTTTTCCAGGTGGTACAGGAAGGAGCCGCCGTAGGTCTTCGCGTCCAGCGGCCAGCCGGTCGAGTGGATCACCAGGCCCGGCTGGTGCAGGGCCGGGTCGATTTCCCACAATTCCTTGATGCCGATGCCGTACGATTGTGGGTCCTTGCCGGCGTTCAAGTCATACTTGGCCATCAATTGCTTGCCCAGGTGGCCGCGCGCGCCTTCGGCGAACAGGGTGTACTTGGCATGCAATTCCATGCCCAGCTGGAAGTCGGGACCCGGTTCGCCGTCGCGCTTGACACCCATATTGCCGGTTGCCACGCCTTTGACGGAGCCGTCGTCGTTGTAGAGGATTTCCGCGGCAGGGAAGCCCGGGAAGATTTCCACGCCCAGGTTTTCCGCCTGCTGGCCCATCCAGCGCACCACATTGCCCAGCGAGACGATGTAGTTGCCGTGGTTTTCAAAGCAGGCCGGCACGGCGAAGTTCGGCGTTTTATACGCTTTGGTTTCCGTCAGGAACAAGATGCGGTCTTCCGTCACTGCCGTGTTCAGGGGCGCGCCCAATTCCTTCCAGTTCGGGATCAGTTCGGTCAGCGCTTTCGGGTCCATGATGGCGCCCGACAGGATATGCGCGCCCAGTTCGCCGCCTTTTTCCAGCACACAGACGGACACTTCCTGGCTTTTTTCAGCGGCCAGCTGCTTCAGGCGGATGGCCGCCGCCAAGCCTGCGGGGCCACCGCCGACGATCACCACGTCATACTCCATGGTGTCGCGCGGTCCGTACTGTTCAACTAAGTTATTAGGCTGTGTCATGGTCTCGATTGTTAGTCACTAAATGGGTGGGTGAGGAATCTTCGGATAAATTTAAGCACGAGTGTGCTTGTTTTTGGCGAGGATTGCAACTTTGGCGCCATTTTGCGTGACATTGCCCCTCGCCGCAATCTAAATCCAGCCATTTTGTGTAATGATGGCGTTTACCTTTGCTCAAGTGCGACGCAGGGTATTTTGCCCCTGTGCCAGTGGCACGGCGTGAAGTGTTGTCTAAAATAAAACAGGAGTAGCTCGTGGGTATAGAAGTCAATTTCGAGGGCAAGATTGCCCTGATTACCGGCGCATCGAGCGGCCTCGGCGCGCGTTTTGCGAAAGTGCTGGCCCAGGCGGGCGCGCAGGTCGTGCTGGCCTCGCGCCGCACCGAACGCCTGAAGGAGTTGCGCGCCGAAATCGAAGCCGATGGCGGCGCCGCGCACGTGGTGTCGCTCGACGTGACCGACTTCGCCAGCATCAAGTCGGCCATCGCGCACGCGGAAACGGAAGCGGGCCCCATCGATATCCTCGTCAACAATTCCGGTGTCTCCACCACGCAACGCCTGGTCGACGTCACGCCCGAAGATTACTCGTTCGTGATGGACACCAACCTGCGTGGCTCCTTCTTCGTGGCCCAGCAGACGGCCAAGCGCATGATCGCGCGCGCCAAGGGCGACCCGAAGAAACAGCACCGCATCATCAATATCGCCTCGATGGCGGGCTTGCAGGTGCTGCCGCAGATTGGCGTGTATTGCATGAGCAAGGCGGGCATGGTGCACATGACGCGCGCCATGGCGGTCGAATGGGGCAAGTATGGCATCAACACCAACGCCATCTGCCCCGGCTACATTTCCACCGAGATCAACGAAGATTACTTCGCTACCGAGCAGGGCAAGAAGCTGATCGAAATGCTGCCGAACAAGCGTCCGGGCAAGCCGGAAGACCTCGATGGCCTGCTGCTGTTGCTGGCGGGCGAGGATTCGCACTTCATCAACGGCGCGATCATTTCTGCCGATGGCGGCATGAGCACGTTTTAACGCCATAAAACCTGCTGCGCGTTGCGCTTTGCGGCCTGCGATGCTCACCGTGCTAGAGCACGGTTGCGCTTCTCGGCCACAAATCGTTGCCGCTCGCGACGGTTTTACTTGGCATTAAACGATGGTCACCTTGGCTGCAGCCCTAGCGCTGCAGCTGCAGTCCCACCAGCTTGTGCACCAGCTCGGATGACGTGGCGGCGGCGAATTTACGCATCAGCTTGGCGCGATGCATTTCCACCGTGCGGGGGCTGAGGTCAATCTGGCGGGCGATGACCTTGCTGGTCTTGCCTTCCACCAGCAGGGCGGCGATTTCGCGCTCGCGCGGGGTCAGCTCCGCCGTCACGGGGCGTTTTTCGCTGACATCCTCGAACGTCCAGATGCCCGGCCCCAGCGGCTGTGCGGGCAGCATGGCGTGGCCCGTGACGTGGCACCAGAACAATTCACCATTACTGCGGCGCATGATGCGCTCGTCCGAATAGCGGCCTTTGGCGTTCATGATGGGGATGATGCGGTCACCCGTGCGCAGGAATTCGTCGTGCGTGGGGTAGAGTACTTCGAAGGACTGGTCGTCCAGTTGGGCGCGCGCATAGCCGAACATGGCCGCCAGCGCCTCGTTGCAGCTGCGCATGATGCGGTTTTCCGACATGCACATGCCCACGGGCGCGTGCAGGAAGATGCTTTCATAATCGATGGCTGACGCGGCGTTCATCTGATACGTATCACTCTCACAGGGGGATTGCTGGCACGGCGCCGGTAGTTCTACGGTATTGTACTTTCCACTCGCGTATTTTATGCTGAGTCGCTGCATGAGTCATGGACTCAAGACCAAAGCTTAACAAAAGATAGAGGGACACTCATGAATAAAGTTTATCCTGACGCCGCCTCGGCGCTGGCCGGTATCGTCCAAGATGGCCAGATCATCGCCGTCGGCGGCTTCGGCCTGTGCGGCATTCCCGAAGCCCTGATCGGTGCCTTGCGCGATTCGGGCGTGACGGGTCTGACGGCCATTTCCAACAATGCCGGCGTGGACGGCTTCGGCCTGGGCCAGTTGCTGACCACGCGCCAGATCAAGAAAATGATCGCCTCCTATGTGGGCGAAAACAAGGAGTTTGCGCGCCAATACCTGGCCGGCGAACTGGAACTGGAATTTACGCCGCAAGGCACCCTGGCCGAGAAGCTGCGCGCCGGCGGCGCCGGCATTCCCGCCTTCTTCACCAAGACGGGCGTGGGCACCATCGTTGCCGACGGCAAGGAGTTGCGCGAATTCGACGGCGAACAGTACGTGATGGAACGCAGCCTGGTGGCCGATGTGTCGCTGGTGAAGGCCTACATGGCGGACCGCGCCGGCAACTTGGTCTACCGCAAGACGGCGCGCAATTTCAACCCGAACGTGGCCATGGCCGGCAAGATCACCATCGTCGAAGTGGAAAAACTGGTCGAAGTGGGCGAGATCGACCCGGACCAGGTCCACACGCCGAGCATCTTCGTGCACCGCATCGTGGTCAACGCGAACCCGGAAAAACGCATCGAGCAGCGCACCGTGCGCGCCGACTAAATATAAGATTGGGAGATGATTATGGCTTGGACACGTGATGAAATGGCCGCGCGCGCGGCAAAGGAATTGCAGGATGGCTTTTATGTGAATCTGGGCATCGGCTTGCCGACCCTGGTGGCCAACTATGTACCGGACAATATCGAAGTGTTCCTGCAGTCGGAAAACGGGCTATTGGGCATCGGCCCGTTTCCTGTCGATGCGGAAGTCGACGCCGACCTGATCAACGCGGGCAAGCAGACGGTGACGGCTTTGCCCGGTGCCGCCTACTTCAGCTCGGCTGACTCGTTCGGCATGATTCGTGGCGGCAAGATCAACCTGGCCATCCTGGGCGCCATGCAAGTGTCGGAAAAGGGCGACCTGGCAAACTGGATGATTCCAGGCAAGATGGTCAAGGGCATGGGTGGCGCCATGGATCTGGTGGCCGGCGTCAAGCGCGTCGTCGTGCTGATGGAACACGTGGCCACGGCCAAGGATGGCACGACCTCGCACAAGCTGCTGAAACAGTGCGACCTGCCGCTGACGGGCGTGGGCGTGGTCGACGTCATCATCAGCGACCTGGGCGTCATCGACGTGACGGAAAACGGCTTGAAGCTGGTGGAACTGGCGCCGGGCGTGACCAAGGAGCAAGTGCAGGCGGCCACGGGCGCTGAGCTGGACGTTTCGGCCGTATAAACGAAATATAAGCGGCGTAATATAAGCTGCTTGTTGTATTGAAGCAGGGCGGACATCGATGTCCGCCCTTTTTTTATGCGCCCGCCTTGCCGCGCAATGCATCCAGGCTATAGGCGCCGGCACCCACCGCCGCGAAGTACAGGAAGGTGAAGCAGTACATCACGGCCATTTCGCCGCCGTTCAGGATGGGCAGGAAACCGTTAGGTGCGTGCATCATGAAATAGCCCACTGCCATCTGGCCCGACAGGATGAAGGCGACGGGGCGCGTGAACAGGCCGACCAGCAGCAAGGTGCCGCCCGCCAGCTCGATGACGCCGGCCGCGCCCATCACGGACAACAGTTGCAGGCCGTCGAACATGGCCACATGCGGTGCGCCGAACAGTTTTGCGGTGCCGTGCTGCAGGAAGAGAAAGCCGAGGATGATGCGCAGCAGGCCCAGCAGGCGTGGGTTCCAGGTGGCGTAGAAGGCGGGCGTGAGGGACATGACGTACTCCATTCAAAAAGGTGGATGGTTCGGTATCAGGCTTGCATTAACGCAATGTCATTATGCGCGAGCCTGGCGGCGAACAGGTGACAGCACTGTAATGCTTCTTGATTCATTGATCATCATGGTAAATATTGATGCATGATTTACTGTGTGTTGATGATGCGATAAAACTCGCGCGCAATGAAAAAGGCTCTGTCCCCGATAAGTAGGGGAATTCCAAGAATTTTCCTGGGGCCCTGCTGTCTGACTCTACATATTAGTCAAACGGGAGTCTTCCATGCAGCCAGCCCGGTGGAAAACCTTCATCGCCCAGTTCACCGCACTGAGCCAGCGCCAACGCCTGGCGAGCATCACCCTGCTGCGCGGGGCAGCGTCGCAGGATACCGCCGTGGCATTGGTCGAAAGCGTGGCCCGGCAGCGCTTGCACTGTCCTGCCTGCAACAGCAGGCATGCTCACCGGCATGGCCACGCGCACGGACTGCAGCGCTATCGCTGTGTGGCCTGCGGACGCACCTTCAATGCGCTCACCGGCACGCCGCTGGCGCGCTTGCGCCACAAGACCTTGTGGCTCAACTATGCCGACTGCCTGCTGGCATCGGCTTCCGTGCGCAAGGCAGCGAGCCAGCTGGGTGTGCACCGCAATACCACCTTTCGCTGGCGCCACCGGTTTTTATCGTTGGCAAAAACGGACCGCCCACATTGCCTGCATGGCATCGCCGAGGCCGACGAGCTATATGTGCTGGAATCGCAAAAGGGTGCGCGGCAGTTGACGCGTCCGGCGCGCCGCCGTGGCGGCCATGCCCGTAAGCGCGGCATTTCCAATGAACAGGTCTGTATCCTGGTGGCGCGCGACCGCACGGGACAAACCCTCGATTTCGTCACGGGCAAGGGAGCGCTGACCAAGGCGCAGTTGCATGCTTGCCTGCCTCCCGTCATCGACAAAGACGTCTTGCTGGTGACAGACGGCCATGCAGCCTATCGCGCCTTCGCGCGTGAAGCGGGGATCAGCCACCAGGCCGTCAACGTTCGCGCCGGCATCCGCGTACAGGGCGCCGCCCACGTGCAGAACGTCAATGCCTATCACAGCCGCTTGCGCGGCTGGCTGCGCATCTTCCACGGGGTAGCCAGCCGTTACCTGCCGAATTATCTGGGGTGGCGCTGGATACTCGACGCCGGGCGCATCCGCTCCGCAGAAACATTGTTGAAGGCAACCTTGGGAGAGTTCCCACACCTCACGGTGACATAGCCATGAAAAAAGCCCCGCAGATCGCTCTGCGGGGCTTTTCAATGGAGGTCAGCTTACTTGACGATATTCACGGCCGGTGCAACGTAGGCGTCGTCGGTCGGGTGGGTGGGATGGGCCAGCTCGCTGTGCAGCTTGTCCATGTCCAGTTCTTTTTCCCATTTCGACACGACGATGGTGGCTACGCCGTTGCCGATGAAGTTGGTCAGCGCGCGGCATTCGCTCATGAAGCGGTCGATACCCAGGATCAGCGCCATGCCGGCCACGGGAATCGTCGGCACCACGGCCAGGGTGGCTGCCAGCGTGATGAAGCCGGCGCCCGTGATGCCGGACGCGCCTTTCGAGGTCAGCATCGCCACGCCCAGGATGGTCAGTTCCTGCCAGATGGTCAGGTCCGTGTTGGTGGCTTGCGCCACGAACAGGGCGGCCATGGTCATGTAGATGTTGGTGCCGTCCAGGTTGAACGAGTAGCCGGTAGGCACGACCAGGCCGACCACCGGTTTCGAGCAGCCCAGGCGCTCGAGTTTTTTCATCAGCGCCGGCAGGGCCGATTCCGACGAGCTGGTGCCGAGCACGATCAGCAGTTCTTCCTTGATGTACAGCAAGAAGCGGCCGATGGAGAAGCCCGTGTAGCGGGCGATGGCGCCCAGCACGACGAAGATGAACAGGAAGCAGGTCAGGTAGAACGAACCCATCAGTTTAGCCAATGGAATCAGCGAAGCCAGGCCGTATTTGCCGATGGTAAAGGCCATTGCGCCGAACGCACCGATGGGAGCGACTTTCATGATGATGTTGACCATGCCAAAGATGGCATGCGACAGCTCGTCGATCAGCTTGGTGACCGGGCGGCCGCGTTCGCCCAGCAGGGACAGAGAAAAGCCGAACAGGATGGCGATCAGCAGCACTTGCAGGATGTCGCCCTTGGCGAAGGCGTCAACGAAGGTCTTCGGGATGATATTCATCAGGAAGTCCACCGTCGTCAAGCCTTCGGCGTGCGTGTATTGGGCGATGGACTTGGCGTCGAGGTGGGCCGGATCGGCGTTGAAGCCGGCGCCCGGTTTCAGGATATTGGCAACCAGCAAGCCGATGGCCAGCGCGAAGGTGGAGACCACTTCAAAGTACAGCAGCGCCTTGCCGCCCACCCGGCCGATTTTCTTGACGTCCTGCATGCCGGCAATGCCGGAGACCACGGTACAGAAGATCACGGGGGCGATGATCATCTTGATCAGTTTGATAAATCCGTCACCCAGCGGTTTCATGTCGACGGCGTTCGATGGGTAGAACACCCCCAGCAGCACGCCAGCCACGATGGCGAACAGCACCTGTACATACAGGATTTTATAGAATGGTTTTTTCACGAGTGGTCTCCTCTTGCGGGTTGATGCTGCGATCATCCGCCCATTGCCAGGCCGGCTCAATTGTGGATAACCGCAGATATGCATTTTCGCTATATCGGGTATTGCGCCATGGCTGGCGTGTTGCGGCGCAGCATTTCAGGCGCGCGCTTGGAGCATTGCCCGCGCTGCGCTACACTGCCGTAGCGTCGCGCGCGGGACACCCCATGACAGGCGGGAGGCGGTGCTTTTTTTATATCAAATAAGGAATTGGCATGATCGAAGCGAGCATCAAATCCGTCCAGTGCATTTCCCCCGCAGGCTTGCACACCATGTCCTACAAGGAATGGGGCGCACCGGACAATCCGAACGTGCTCGTCTGCGCCCATGGCGTGACGCGCGTGGCGGATGACTTCGACAACCTGGCGCGCGCCATGGCCAGCGATTACCGCGTCATCTGCCCCGACGTGGTGGGGCGCGGGCGCTCGGGCTGGCTGGCCAATCCCCAGTTTTACCGCGTACCGCAATATGTGAGCGACATGGTGACTTTGCTGGCGCGCGTGCTGGCCAATGGCGAGCGTCAGACGGTGGACTGGTTCGGCACGTCGATGGGCGGCTTGATCGGCCTGGGCCTGGCATCGTTGCCGAACAGCCCGATCAGCAAGCTGGTCCTGAACGATATCGGCCCGACCCTGGCGCCGGAAGCCTTGCAGCGCATCGGCGACTACATCGGCCAGGACTTGCGTTTCGAGACGTTCGAGCAGGGCGCCAAATTTGTGCGCGATGTGTCCGCCAGCTTCGGCCCGCATACGGACGCGGAATGGCATAAACTGGCAGTCGATGTGTTGCGCCAGGATAAGGATGGCCATTGGCGCCGCCACTATGATATGGGACTGGCCATGCCGTTCCGCTCGGCCACGCCGGAATCGGCGGCCAGCGACGAAGCCATGCTGTGGGCCGCGTATGATGCCGTGCGCTGCCCCACCTTGCTGGTGCGCGGTTCGGAGTCTGACCTGCTGTCGCACGCGACGGCGCAAAGTATGCTGGGCCGCGGCCCGAAGGCGCAGCTGGTGGAGATCGAAGGCGTGGGCCATGCGCCCACCTTCGTGCACGACGACCAGATCGCCATCGCGCGTAGGTTTCTACTGGGCAAGTAAGTAGTGGTAAGCAATAACGCTGTACAGATTTTGAAACAACCGAAAGAAGAAGCATGGAAATTACACGACTGCACGTAGGCAAACGCCTCTCCGAAGTAGCCATACACAACAACACCATCTACCTGGCTGGCCAGATTGCCGAAGACACGACGCAAGACATCGTCGGCCAGACGCGCGAAGTGCTCGGTCACGTCGACCGTTTGCTGACGGAAGCGGGCAGCGACAAGACCTGCATCCTGTCGTGCCAGATCTACATTGCCGACATGAAAGACTTCCCCGGCATGAATGAAGTGTGGGATGACTGGGTCGCGTCCGGCCACACGCCGCCGCGCGCCACCGTGGAGGCGAAGCTGGCCAATCCGGCATGCCTGGTTGAAATCGTCATCATCGCTGCAGAGCGCTAGGTTATTTAGTTATTTAGTTTTTAAGTTGATAAGGCATCACATGGTTTCCATCTCGGCCCCGAATAGCGTCACATCGGAACAACTGGTAGAGGGCTTGAGTGCGCCGGACAGCGCGCGCGTGCTGGATGCGTTCGCGTATGCCACCGAAGCGTATGGCGACAAGCAGACCTTTGCCGGCCGCGCTGCGCTGGACTTCGCCATCGGCGTGGCCACCACCCTGGCTTTCCTGCGCAGCGATGCGGAAACGCGCATTGCCGGCCTGATGTTCGAGCTGACCATGCTGGAGCCGGATACGGCGGCCGATATAGAGCCGCGCTTTGGCAAGCAGGTGTGCGACCTGGCGACAGGTGTGCGCCAGCTGATCCGCCTGCGCGCGCTGACCCAGGCGCAGCACGGCAGCGCTGCCGGTCGCGGCAAGAATGCGGCACAGCAAGCCGTGGCCCAGGTGGAAACCTTGCGCAAGATGCTGCTGGCGATGGCGTCCGACATGCGCGTCGTGCTGGTGCGCCTGGCCGCCTGCGTGACGACCTTGCGCTATTTCGCCGAATTAAAGCTGTTCAATGAAATGACGCGCGAATATGGCAAGGAAACGCTGGACCTGTACGCGCCGCTGGCCAACCGCCTGGGCATTTGGCAGCTGAAATGGGAACTGGAAGATTTGTCGTTCCGCTTCATCGAACCGGAAGCGTATAAACGCATCGCCAAGATGCTGGAAGAAAAGCGCATGATGCGCGAGGGCTTTGTCTCCTCGGCGATTTTGCGCCTGCAAACGGAGCTGGCTTCGGCGGGCATCCAGGCGGAAGTATTTGGCCGCCCGAAACATATTTACAGCATCTGGAACAAGATGCGCGGCAAGGAACTGGACTTTACGGCCCTGTACGACGTGCGCGCCTTCCGCGTCATCGTTGCCGACGTGAAAACCTGCTACACGGTGCTGGGCGTGGTGCACAATATCTGGACCCCCATCCCGAAAGAATTCGACGATTATATTTCGCGGCCGAAACCCAACGGTTATCAGTCGCTGCACACGGTGGTGACGGCCGAGGATGGCCGCCCGCTGGAAGTGCAAATCCGCACGAATGAAATGCACAGCTTTGCCGAATACGGCGTGGCCGCGCATTGGCGCTACAAGGAAGAGGGCGGCTCGAACTTTGCCGGCCAGAAATACGACGAAAAGATCGCCTGGCTGCGCCAGCTGCTGGCGTGGAAGACGGAAGTGGCCGACGCCGTCGTGGGCCAGGAAGAAATCCAGCGCGAATGGGTGGAAAAGCTCAAATCGGCCACCCTGGACGACCGCATCTTCGTCATGACGCCGCAGGCGCGCGTGCTGGAATTGCCCGTCGGCGCCACGCCCGTCGATTTTGCCTATCACCTGCACACGGACGTGGGCCACCGCTGCCGCGGCGCCAAGGTCGACGGCATCATGGTGCCCCTGAATACGCCATTAAAGAACGGCCAGACCTGCGAAATCATCACGGCCAAGGGCGCGCCGGGTACGGCCGGGCCGTCGCGCGACTGGCTGGGCGCCGGCTACGCCGTCAGCACGCGCACGCGTTCCAAAATTCGCGCCTGGTTCCATGCCATCGACATGCAGGAAACCCTGGCCCACGGCCGCGCGCTGGTGGAGAAATCCTTGCAGCGCGAAGGCAAGACGGCCGTCAATCTGGAAGCGCTGGCGCAAAAGCTGGGCTTTGCCAAAGTCGACGAGCTGTTCCTGTCGGTGGGCAAGGATGAATTCAGCCTGCGCCACGTGGAGCAGGCGCTGCACGACAATGGCGAAGTGGTGGTGCCGGAAGACGCCGTGCTGGTCGGCAAGAGCCGCGCTTCCAGCGTGGAGCAGGGCGCCAAGTCCGGCGTGCTGGTGGTGGGCACGGAAGGCCTCATGACGGTGCTGGCCAAGTGCTGCAAACCGGCGCCGCCCGACAGCATCGTCGGCTTCGTCACGCGCGGCAAGGGTGTCTCGATCCACCGCGCCACCTGCAAGAATTTCGAGGAAATGCGCGCCAAGTCGCCTGAACGGGTGATCTTCACGGAGTGGGGGAGCACGGGCGGGCACGACACCGTGTATCCAGTCGACATTTTCATTCTGGCCGGCGACCGCCAGGGCTTGCTGCGTGACATTTCTGAAATCTTCTCTCGCGAAAAGATCAACGTGATCGGCGTCAATACCCAAAGCACCAAGGGACAGGCCCGCATGACGTTTACGGCCGAGATCAGCTCGACGGCGCAGTTGTTGAAGGCCTTGAATGTGATCAAGGATGTGAGTGGCGTGTTAGAGGCAAGACGTAGTTAGCAATATTTAACCCCAAGTGAACTGCCGGGGTCGTACCCCCAGGGTACGACCCCGATATTTGCTGTGGGGTTCAATCAGTGTGTTTTGTCACCCGCATGCAGCCCCGCCATCGTGGCCGTTTCCGGCTGCAAAGTAATATGGTCGATGCCATGCTTGCCCAACAGCATCTTCTTGATCGCGCGCAAGACCTTTGGCCAATGGTCGAGGTGCTCGATTTCCACGTGGCCGATCAGGGCCGGCTGGCCCGGCGACATGTCCCAGACATGCAAATCGTGCACGGCAATCACGCCCTCCACTTGTTCCACGTCCGTGCCCACGGCGATATAGTCGATGTGCATGGGAACGCCTTCCATCAGGAAGTGATATGACTCGCGCAGCACGCCGAACGTGGATTTCAAAATCAGCAGGGACACCAGCACCGACAGCAGCGGGTCGATCTGCATCCAGCCCGTAAAGTAAATCACGGCGCCGGCGATGATGGCGGCGACCGAACCGAGCAAATCGCCCATCACATGCACGAGGGCGGCACGCGTGTTGACGCTTTGCTTGTCTTTCGACAATACCCACGCCACCACCACGTTGATCGCCAGGCCGATGAAGGCGACGATGAAGACCATGCCGCCCTTGACGGGTTGCGGGGCGGAAAAGCGCAGCACGGCTTCATAGCAGATCCAGCCCACCACGCACAGCATGGCCAGGCCGTTGACGAAGGCGGCCAGCGCCTCGGCGCGGCCAAAGCCGAACGAGTGGCGCGGCGAAGGAGGGCGCCGCGCGATGATCTGCGCCAGCAGGGCCAGGCCCAGCGCGGCCGCATCCGTGACCATGTGGCCCGCGTCGGAAATCAGGGCCAGCGAATTGGACAGGAAGCCGGCCGCCACCTCGATGCCGGCAAATGACAGTGTCAGGCCCAGCGCCCACGCGAGGATGCTCTGGCTGCGCCCCTCGAACGAGTGGGTGTGCTGGGCGTCACCCTTCAGGTGGGCGTGCAAATGGGTGGCGTCGTGTTCGGTGTGCGTCGGTTGCATGGAATGCTTTGTGGAATGAGGTTGGCGTCAGTGTAATTGAAAAGCAACAACATAGTCGGCATGCAAAAAAACCTGCAGGCCCGGCGGCACTGCAGGTTTCTCCTGAAGCAAACAATGTTACTGCGCCGCCGTCTCGCCGAACTTGCCTTCGCGGAAATCCTGCACGGCCTGGAACACTTCCGCCTGGGTATTCATGACAAACGGGCCGTACTGGGCAATGGGCTCGTTCAAGGGCTGGCCGGCGACGAGGATCACGCGGCCGCCTTGCGGCGCCTCGATGCGCACGCCGTCGCTGCCCGGCGTGTTGGCGAAGATTGCCATGCGCAGGGCGGGCACGGCCTTGCCATCGACCTGCACTTCGCCGCGAAACGTGTACAGGAAGGCATTATGGCCTGGCGGCAAGGGCTGCTCGAAGCTGGCGCCGGCCGGCAAGTCGATGTCCAGGTACAGCGGTTCCGTCAGTTCGCGCTGCACGGCGCCTGCCACACCATGGCTCTCGCCGGCGATCACTTGCACTGCCACGCCCGCTTCCGTCGTGTAGCGGGGGATTTCGCTGCTGGTGAAATCGCGGTACCACGGCGTGCGCATCTTGTCGCGTGCAGGCAGGTTCAGCCACAGCTGAAAACCTTCCATCACGCCTTCTTCCTGTTCCGGCATTTCCGAGTGGATCACGCCGCTGCCGGCCGTCATCCATTGCACGCCGCCCGAGGTCAGCAAGCCTTCGTGGCCCGCGCTGTCCTTGTGGCGCATGCGCCCCGTGATCATGTACGACACCGTTTCGAAACCCCGGTGCGGATGCTCGGGAAAGCCGGCGATATAGTCGTTCGGCTTGTCGCTGGCAAAATTGTCGAGCATCAAAAACGGGTCGAGACGGCGCTGCAGCTGCTGCGTCAGCACGCGGTTGATCTTCACGCCGGCGCCATCCATGACGGCCTGGCCGGCGATCACGCGCTCGACGGCGCGTGCTTTCGTGACGGTGGTGGTATCGCTCATTGCTCTCTCCAGTAGGGAAGACCGGCGCTGGTGCGCCGTCCCGGTTTGATGCCCATCAATCTTTGTGCTTATCTTCGTGCTTATACCAGGATCGCGTTGATCTCGGCATCGGCTTGCGCCTGCGCCTTGGCCACGGCTTCCGGGCCCATGCCCATGCCTTCCGAATATACGTATTGCACGTCGGTCAGGCCCAGGAAGCCGAACATGGTGTTCAGGTAAGGCACCTGGCTATCGTGTGCGCTATCGCGGTGCAAGCCACCGCGGGACAGGCCCGCGTAGACTTTCTTGCCCGTCAGCAGGCCCACGGGGCCGTTTTCCGTGTACTTGAAAGTGACGTTGGCGCGGGCAATCGCGTCGAACCAGCTTTTCAGTTGCACGGTGATGCCGAAGTTGTACATGGGCGCGCCGATGACGATGACGTCAGCCGCTTGCACTTGCGCAATCAGCGCGTCATCGAGGGCGATACGGGCCGCTTGCTCCGGTGTACGCTTGTCGGCCGGCGTGAACAGCGCTTGCAGGGTCGGTTCGTCGAGCACAGGATGCGGTGCGGCGGCCAGGTCGCGGCGCGTCAGGCTTGCTTGTGGGTTGCTGGCTTGCACGCGGGCAACGATGGCGTCAGCCAAACGGGTCGAGGCGGAACCGGTGCTGCGGGCGCTGGAATTGATTTGCAGGATGTTCATCTTGTTTCTCCGTGTGAGGTGTCTTGCGATGGATGAACTATAGCAATTCCAAAATTGATGCGGAAGCCGTTAAAATGGATAACATTAATCCACTAGTGGAACAATCGAGTGTAAAGGTAAATATATGGATATCGATCCCGGAGATTTGCTGCTGTTTGCCAGAGTGGTGGAATGCGGCAGTTTCTCGCGCGCCGCCGTGCGCGTGGACTTGCCCAAGTCGACCTTGTCGCGGCGCATTTCGCTGCTGGAAGCGAAATTGGGCGAACGGCTCTTGCTGCGCACCACGCGCAAGCTGGCGCTGACGGAGTTTGGCGCCAGCCTGCTCGAGCACGCGCGCAAGGTGGTGGAAGAAACGGAGGCGGCCGGCGCCCTGGCCCAGCATCGCCAGGCGGGTCCCAGCGGCTTGCTGCGCATTTCCATGCCGGCCGACTTCGGCGACGCGCTGATGCGCCAGGTGCTGGCCGAGTTCGTGCGACGCTATCCGGCCATTTCGCTGGAACTGGACTTGTCGGCGCGCCGCGTGGATTTGCTGGAAGAAAATTTTGACTTGGCCATCCGCATGGGCAACTTGCCCGACGATGCCAGCCTGGCGGCTCGTCGCGTGGCTTTCAGCACCCTGGCCCTGTATGCCTCGCCGCAATACACGAGCGTGCACGGCTTGCCCGAGCATCCTGACGATCTGTATGGCCATGATTTGCTCAGCTTGCCCCGCGCCGTGCATGGCCTCGTGCACTGGACTTTGATCCGCGGTAAGACGACGTGGGAGCGCGATTTGCCAGTGCGCCTGCTGGCCAATTCGCCGGAATTGCTGGTGCGCATGGCCTGCACGGGCGTGGGCATCGCGGCCAGCACGGACCGCTTTGCCAAGGCGTATGTGGAGACGGGGGAATTGGTGCGCGTGCTGCCGGAGTGGAGTTTTCCGTTGGTCACGGGCTGGGCCGTGTTTCCCGGCAGGCGTTTGATGCCGGCCAAGACGCGCGCATTCCTGGACTTGATGGAGGAAATGTATCAAACGGACGCGCCCGTGTAGGCGCGCGCGCAGATAATTTACTTGGGCACGTTGCCCATGACTTCGCCCAGTTGCACGGGACCGGCCGGTTGCCAGTTGGCGTTGAAGTCCACGGTGCCTTTCGGAAACAGCATGACGACGGTGGAGCCGAGCAGGAAGCGGCCCAGCTCTTCGCCCTGTTTCAGCACCACATTGTCGTTGGCATAGCTCCAGTCGCGCACCTGTCCTGTGCGGGGCGGGTTGACGACGCCGTGCCAGACGGTGGCCATGCTGCCGACGATGGTGGCGCCCACCAGGGTCATGACGAAGGGGCCGTTGGCCGTGTCGAACACGCAGACGACGCGCTCGTTGCGGGCGAACAGGCCGGGAATGCCGCGCGCCGTGGTCGGGTTGACGGAGAACAATTCACCGGGAACATAAATCATGCGCGTCAAACGGCCATCGCACGGCATGTGGATGCGGTGGTAGTCGCGCGGGCTCAGGTACAGGTTGGCGAAGCTGCCGTGTTCGAACTGGGCCGCCAGGGCCGCATCGCCGCCCACCAGGGCCGTGGTGCTGAAGTTGTGGCCCTTGGCCTGGAAGATCTGGTCCTTGTCGATGCTGCCGAACTGGCTGATGCGGCCATCGACGGGGCAGACGTAGTCGGCCTTGGCCAGCGGGCGCGCATCCGGGCGCAGCGCGCGCGTGAAAAAGTCGTTGAAGCTGGCGTAGTGCGCGATGTCCGGGTCCAGCGCCTCATCCATGTTGACGTTGTAGCGGCCAACGAACCAGCGGATCAGGCGCGTGGTCATGGCGCCGCCCTTGGCGCCGGCGATCCGGCCGGCAAAATTGGTCAACGCTCCCTTGGGCAGCAGATATTGAGGCAAAACGGCAAGACGGTCAGACACGATGGGAAGCCTTTGACGGGGTGGTGGGAATCGGCGAAAACGCATTATAGCGGCGATGTGGCGCGCAATGATATGTACCGTATGCAAGGGTGCGTATCGCTGTATGTCACCGAATTTAATTTGCCATAGGAAATATTTTCAGGAAACTGTGCCACTCGGAAAAAATTGCAGCACAATACAGCGGCCTGTTTTTTAGCTTTTAGCCATTTTTATTCAGCCAACTTTTTCAGCCAGGTCATGATGCCACGCCGTTGCCTTCGCCTTACCGTTGTTTGTTCCGCTGTTTTGTTTGCCTGGAATGCCCAGGCCCAGCAATCCGAAACGCCGGCCGCCGCCGAGGCTGCCGCCGCCGCGCCGCTGAAGGCAGAAAAGCCCGCTGCGCCCGCCATGCCAATGGTCGAAGTCAAGGGCAGCGGCTATGATCCGCGCCGTGACGATACGGCCAGCAAGATGGTCGTCAGCAGCGAAGAAATCCTCAAGTATGGCGACAGCAACGTCACCGACGTGCTCAAGCGCTTGCCCGGCATTACCGTTTCCGGCGCGGCAGGGCGCTCGGGCGGCGAAATCCGCATGCGCGGGCTGGGCAGCGGCTACACGCAGATATTGCTCAATGGCGAACGGGCCCCGGCCGGTTTCTCGCTCGACACCCTGTCGCCCGACGTGATCGAACGCATCGAGATTTTGCATGCGGCCAGCGCCGAGTACAGCACGCAGTCGATCGCCGGCACCATCAACGTGGTGCTGAAAAAGGCCGTGAAAACGGCGCAGCGCGACGTCAAGCTGGGCGTGGGCGGCGGCCGCGATGCGTTTTCCAGCAATGCCAATTTGCAATTGTCGGACAAGGACGGCATATTTTCATATTCGCTGGCGGCCTCGTTCTACCGCTACGACTACCACTATGACAATCCGGCGGACAAGCCGGCGCTGGATCTGGGGTACTTGCCCGATGGCCAGCAAAACCTGCTGCGGCATATCACCGGTACGGGCGATGGCCGTTCCGAAGGCATCAATCTGTCGCCCCGGCTGAACTGGGCGTTCGCGGACGGCGATAACCTGACGGCGCAATTCTTTCTCAATGGCGGACGCAGCGATAACAGCAGCCATAGCCGGACCGATACGCTGCTGGGCACGCGGCCCGACTACGACACGAATGACGGTACTTCCGGCAACCACTATGTTTTCGGCCGCACGGACCTGACGTGGGTGCGCAAGCTCGATGGTGGCGCCAGGCTGGAACTGGGCCTGCGAGCCAGCGCCACCAGCAATACGGCCGATAGCCATCCGCTCGGCTACATTGATGGCCTGGGGCTGGTGCTGGACCGTAAGGTGCGTGTCGAGGCGACCTACAGCAGCTTGTCGTCCACCGGAAAGTATTCCGTGCCATGGAGGCCGGGCCATGCGCTGTCCATGGGCTGGGATGGCACGCTCAGCCAGCGCGAGGAGCGGCGGCGCCAGAGCGAGCTGGCCTTGCCGGGCGGCCGCCCGCCCGTCGATAGCGACGAGCATTTCGACGCCGACATCAAGCTCCTGGCCTTGTATGCACAGGATGAATGGGATATCACGCCGCGCTGGTCCATGTATGCGGGCTTGCGCTGGGAAGGCATCGATACACGCAGCGCCGGCGATACCTTTGAGGCCGTGCAGCAGCGCAGCAGTGTGTGGAGCCCGCTGCTGCAAACCCTGTGGAAACTGCCCGACACCAAGGGCGACCAGGTCCGCCTGGCCCTGACGCGTACCTACAAGTCGCCATCGACGTCGAACTTGATTCCGCGCCGTAGTGTCTCGACAAATAATAGCCAGACCGAGCCTGACCGTGAAGGCAATCCGAACTTGAAGCCGGAGCTGGCGCTGGGCATCGATGCCTCGTACGAACATTACTGGGCCGATAGCGCCTTGCTCAGTGCGCGCGCCTCGGCCCGCCGCATCGATGGCTATACGCGCCAAGGACTGCTGTTCATCGATGATCGCTGGGTGTCCACGCCCATCAATGATGGGCGCGCGAATACGCAGACACTGGAACTGGAGGCGAAGTTCCCGTTGCGTGCCGTGCTGGCCGCGCCCGTGCCCGCGCTCGACGTGCGCGCCAGCATCAGCCGCAACTGGTCGCAGGTGGAGCAGGTGCCGGGACCGGACAACCGGCTCGACCAACAAACGCCCCTCAGCGGCAACTTTGGCCTCGACTACAAGACGCCTGATGGCGTCTTGAGCACGGGGGGCAGCTTCAATTTCCGCACGGGCGGTCCCGTGCGCATCACGGAGCGCCAGAGCGCGTACACGTCGCCGCGACGCGACCTCGACCTGTATGC
The DNA here is from genome assembly GCF_051380895.1 of Janthinobacterium breve. NCBI lineage: Bacteria > Pseudomonadati > Pseudomonadota > Betaproteobacteria > Burkholderiales > Oxalobacteraceae > Janthinobacterium > Janthinobacterium breve. The sequence goes on from NZ_JBNYXY010000008.1 coordinate 74,561, forward strand.
CGTGTGGAAGTTCGATGCGAAGAACCAGCTGCGCGTGGCCGTGTCGAATCTGCTGGCGCAAGATTTCGAAAGCAACACCATCTACACGGACGCCAGCGGCACCGTCGCCCGCAACGGCATTTCCACCAGTTCGCCGCAGGCGCGCGCGACGATGGAAATGAAGTTCTGATGACGGTGTTTTCATGCTGAAAACTCCCGCTGGCCTATAATCTCGGCAATCGCGCGCACGGCCAGTCCGTGCGCGCCACCTTTTACTTTGCCAAGATTGCTTTCCCCATGACGTTTTCTTCCCTCGGCCTGATCGATCCCCTGGTCCGCAAACTCGACGAGCTCGGCTATGCCAAGCCCACGCCCGTGCAGGCGCAAGCGATTCCTGCCGTGCTGGCCGGGCGCGACTTGATGGCCGCCGCCCAGACGGGCACGGGCAAGACGGCCGGCTTTGCCGTGCCCCTGTTGCAGCGCTTGACCCTGGAAGGCGTGGTGGCGCCCCAGTGCGTGCGCGTGCTGGTGCTGGTGCCCACGCGCGAGCTGGCCGAGCAAGTCTATGCCAGCTTCCGCAGCTATGGCGGCAACTTGCCGCTGCGCAGCTTTGTCGCCTACGGCGGCGTGCCCATCGAGCCGCAGATCAGTAAATTGCGCAAGGGCCTCGACGTGCTGGTGGCCACGCCGGGCCGCTTGCTGGACTTGCAGACGCAGGGCGCCGTCAAGTTCGAGCAAGTGCAAACCCTGGTGCTGGACGAGGCGGACCGCATGCTGGACCTGGGCTTCGAGCGCGAGCTCGACTTGCTTCTGATGAGCATGCCCAAGCAGCGCCAGACCTTGCTGTTCTCGGCCACGTTCTCGGACGCCATCCGCGCCATGGCCAAGACCATGCTGAAGGACCCCGTCTCGGTGGAGGTGAGCGCGCGCAACAGCACGGTCAAGGCAGTGAAACAGTCGGTGATCGTGTGCGACAAGAAACGCAAGCCGGAACTATTTTTGCACCTGCTGAAGAAAAAGCGCTGGGGACAGGTTTTGGTCTTCGTCAAGACGCGCAAGGGTGTCGAATTACTGGTGAACACCTTGCTGGAGCAGGGCGTGCGCGCCGATTCCATCCACGGTGACAAGACGCAGCCGAACCGCTTGCGCGCGCTGGCCCGTTTCAAATCTGCCGAGGTGCAGGTGCTGGTGGCCACCGACGTGGCCGCCCGTGGCCTCGATATCGACCAATTGCCCGTCGTCGTCAATTTCGACTTGCCCACCGTGGCGGAAGACTATATCCACCGCATCGGCCGCACGGGCCGCGCGGGCGCTTCAGGTGTAGCGATATCGCTGGTTTGCGCCGACGAAGTGGAATTGCTGTCGGCCGTCGAGGCGCTGACGCGGCAAACCCTCAAACGCAATGAGGAGCCGGGTTTCGAGGCGGAACACCGCGTGCCGGGCACGTCCGCCGGTGGCGCCATCGAGAAAAAAACCGTCAAGGTGCTGACGCCGAAGGCGGCCGAACGGGCCAAGAAGCGCCGCTTTTATAAGTAATCGGAAGCGCCAGGCGCGCTGCATGGAGTTGGCATTCGTGCCATCATGCGGACATGACCTCGATACCTTTGTTCCCGCTCAATACGGTGCTGTATCCCGATGGCTATCTGCCTTTGCAGATCTTCGAGGTACGCTATCTGGACATGATACGTCAGTGCATCATGGGTGAACAGCCGTTTGGCGTGGTGCAGCTGCTGGACGGCGCGGAAGTACGCAAGCCGGGCCAGCACGAAACCCTGGCGCCCGTGGGCACCCTGGCGCGCGTCATCGACTGGGCCGCGCCCCTGTCTGGATTGCTGCAAATCAAATGCATGGGCATGCAGCGTTTTCATATCCTTTCCAGCGAGCAGCTGAAGCACGGCTTGTGGATGGCGCAGATTGAAACCTTGCCGCCCGATAAAACCATTCCCATCCCGCAAGAGCAGCAAAACGTGGCCGACGCGCTGGGCGCGCTGATACGCACCTTGCAGGAGCAAAAAATTCCCCCTGAACAAATGCCCTTGCAGCCGCCGTACCGGCTCGACGAGTGCGGCTGGGTGGCGAACCGCTGGTGCGAGCTGCTGTCCTTGAACGCCATGCAAAAGCAATTGCTGCTCAGCCAGGACAATCCCGTGCTGCGCCTGGAACTGGTGCAGGATATGTTGACCGAAAATGGTTTGCTGGAAGAGTAAATCACCTGAAGCCGCATGTTTGCACATACTTCCGTTGGTGCAATTGCAATTTCTATTGAGAAATACTTTACGCTTTGCCGTGACTGGCATAAGATAATGCCCCTGGGCAAGATTGCCCTGAGTAACATTCAAGAGTACACGATAATGGCAAAAGTAAGCGCGGAACAGATCAATGCGGCAATGGAAGCGATGGCGGGCGAAGGCCAGGCCATCACGGTGCGCGCCTTGCGCGAACGGCTGGGCAACGGCGCCTGCCTGGGCACCATCAGCAAGCTCTTGCAGCGCCGCAAGGCAGGCGCGCAGCGCCAGATCGCTGCCGCCGCCGAATTGTCGCCTGTGCTGCAGCAAGCCATCCTCGATTATGTAGGACAGGAATTAAGCGCCAGCCACAGCGCGCATGAAGCCGAGATGAACGACAATCAACAGGAATTGATGGACCTTGCCAGCGAGAACGAGCGCCAGCAAGAAATGCTCGACTTGCAGGCGGGCGAACTGGAAACTTTGCGCGAGGAGCTCGAACGCGAGCGGCAAGTGGCCAACCAGGCCCGCACCGACCTGGCCAAGGCGCAGCTGCGACTGGAAGGCTTGCCGCGCCTGGAAGAGGCAGCCGAGCAGGCGCGCATGGACCTGGCCAAGGCGCAGTTCAAGCTCGAAGGCATTCCTCGCCTGGAAGAGGCTGCCGAAGCGGCGCGCGCCGAATTGATCCAGGCCCAGCTGAAGCTGGAAAGCCTGACGCGCGTGGAAACGGAACTGGCGGCCGCGCGCCTGGAACTGGAAGCGGAACGCGAAGAGCTGGGCGAAACGCGCGCCGAGCTGGACGAAGAGCGCACCTTGCGCATCAAGGCGCAGCAGTTCATCGTCGATCCCATCTTCAAGACGCCTGTCTGAGGACGCCTGACCAAACCTGCTGCGCGACGGTTTTGTCAGGTCTCGATGCGTCGTAGGGAATGTGTCATGCGTGCCGAAACGGGCCTTGCTGGCTTAAAATGGCGCAATGTCGCGCCATGCCGTGCGGCGCCTGATCGCAAAGAAGGTTTATGTCTGTAGAGAAAGAAGTGCCGCTCCCGCTTGTGGCCACCCCCGTATCGCCGCGCGCGTTGCCGCCCAGGCCGCCAGCCGAATTCAGTTCGCCCGAAGCGGCGCTTGCGCGCAAGCAAGCGCGCGAAGACAAGGATGCGCAGGTGCGCGGCGTCACGTCCATCGATGCCATGCGCGAGGCCATCAAGCAGGCGGCGCGTGACTTGCCGGCCATCAGCGCCGTGCCGCATCTGGGCATGCTCGATGCCGCCGCCTTCCGCGCGCGCGCCGCGCTGGGCCTGCCTTTCCTGATGCGCGGGCTGGTGCAGCGCTGGCCCTTGTCCCAGCTGGAGCCCGGCATCTTGCGCGAGCAGTTCAGCCATGTGTCCGTGCGCGCCAGGGTGGGCGACTACATCAACACGGCGTTCGCGGCCGACCGCGCCATGCAGGATATGTCGATGGGGCAATATCTGGACCTGGTGGCAGAGGGCAAGTACGCGCTGCCACCGTACCTGGGCAACCTGGAATTGCGCGAATTGAACCGCCTGTGCCACTGGCCCACGTATTTCGACAAGATGGGCCCGCCACGCTTCTGGGTGGGGCCGGCTGGCACGGTCACGCCTTTGCATTGCGATTACGACGACAATATCTTCGCCCAAGTGTGGGGCCGCAAGCGCATCTTCCTGTCGCCGCCGCACCACGACGCCTTCCTGTATCCCAGCGAAGCGAATGCCATCCTGTTCGGTTCCCCCTTCGACCCGGAAGCGCCCGATTTCGAACGTTTCCCCCTGGCGCGCCAGGCCAGCATGATCGAATGCATCGTCGAGCCGGGCGACATGCTGTACGTGCCCGCCGGCTGGTATCACCAGGTGCGCGCGCTGACGTTTTCGCTATCCTCGAACCGCTGGGCCAGGGCCGTGCCGCTGGCCTTGCATGGCGGCACTGCGCTGCGGCGTACCGCGGCGTAATATGATGGCGCGATGGCCTTGCCATCGGCGCGCAGGCAGTGTGGGCCATGATCGTCCAACTTGCTATCATGTCTCCTCGTCCGCAACGCCATCGGCATGGAGAGCAATGATCACGTCCAGCTTGCAGAATCGTTATATGGGCGCCATGCTGGCGCTGGCCTGTGGCGATGCCATCGGCACGAGCGTGGAGTTTTCTCCGCGCGGCAGCTTTGCGCCGGTGACGGGCATGACTGGCGGCGGCCCTTTCGGCCTGCAGCCGGGACAATGGACGGACGATACCTCGATGGCGCTGTGCCTGGCCGAGAGCCTGGTACTCAAGGGGGCGTTTGCGCCGGAAGACCAGATGGCGCGGTATCTGAACTGGTGGCAATGGGGCTATCTGAGCTCCACCGGCACCTGCTTCGATATTGGCGCCACGGTAAGAGCCGCACTGGCCAGCTTCCAGGAAACGGGCAATCCCTGGAGTGGTTCCACCGCGCCCGATTCCGCCGGCAATGGTTCGCTCATGCGCCTGGCTCCCGTCGTGCTGTTTGCCTATCCGGATGTGGCGGCGGCCGTGGCCTACGCCGCCGATAGCTCGCGCACGACCCATGCGGCGCCGGAAGCGGTCGAAAGCTGCCAGTTGTTTGCCGCCTTGCTGTGCAGCGCGCTGGCGGGCACGCCGAAAGAGGCGCTCATGGACAGTATCGCTTACCGGCCTGCCGAACCCAGACTGAGGGAGATGGCGAGTGGCCGTTTCATCGCCAAGACGGAAGGGCAGATACGCGGCACCGGTTATTGCGTGGAGTCGCTGGAAGCGGCGCTCTGGTGCTTCTTCAATACGGACAGCCTGGAAGACGCCGTGCTGCGCGCCGTCAACCTGGGCGAGGATGCCGATACCACTGGCGCCATCGTCGGCCAGCTTGCCGGCGCGTATTATGGCGCCCAGGCGATTCCGCCGGCGTGGCTGAACGCCCTGGCCATGCGCGGCGATATCGAAGAGCTGGCGGGTAAATTGTTCAAGCGGCCCCGGGCCTAGCGCAGGCTGCAGCCCACCAGCAACAGCATCGGCCGCTCGCGCTCTTCCGCCAGGGCCGGCTGCTGCGCGATCTGTTCGTCTGTCGGTCCCCATTCTTCCACATGTTCCAGCTGGAAACCGGTGCGTAGCAAGGCATTGATGGTCGTGCCCAGGGTGCGGTGCTGCTTGATCACGCCGGGCGCCAGCCAGTCCGACACGCGCGGGCCTTGTTGCTGGTAGTTGTCGACGGGCCAGCGCTTGCGGCCCTGCGCATCGGTCAGCCAGCCGGGCTGGCGCGGCGCCATGAAGATCGGGTGCTCGATGGAAAACACCAGCTTGCCGCCAGGCTTTAAACCATGGCGGATGGCGGCAAGCAGGGTGTCGAAAGCTTCGATGTAGTGAAACGTCAGCGAACTGTAAATCAGATCGTAGCTGGCGGGCGGCAAGGCCAGTTGTTCCAGGTCAAGCCGGGCATAGCTTACGGTGTCATGAGTGCCCATGCCACTTGCCTGCGCCAGCATCTTTTCCGACACATCCACGCCCAGCACCCGCGCCGCGCCGGCGTCAGCCGCCCAGCGGCAGAACCAGCCGTAGCCGCAGCCCAGGTCGAGTACCTGTTTGCCTTGCACGTCTGGCAGCATGGCGCGCAGGGCCGGCCATTCGGGCGCGCTGTCGAGGCCACCAACGGAGCGGGGCAGCTGGCTGTAGGCCGTGAAGAAAGCGTCGTTGTCGTAGATATTCTGTGTCATGTGTCTGCATCCTTGTGGACGGTGCGCTTGGCATGGCCGCTGCGCTGCGCCCGGTAAATGCCCGCGTGGCCGGAAAACAGATACGCCACCACGCAGGCGATGGCCGCGTACACGCCGATTTCGGCGCCGAACAGTTCCATGGCCATCAGGGTCGAGGCGATGGGCGTGTTGGCGGCGCCCGCAAACACGGCGACAAAACCGATGGCGGCCAGCAAGGTGACGGGCTGGTGCAGCAGCGGCCCCAGCGCATTGCCCAGGGTCGCCCCGATGTAGAACAAGGGCGTCACTTCGCCGCCCTTGAAACCCGTGCCCAGCGAGACGATGGTAAACGCCATCTTGCCGAGAAAATCCCAGGCGGGCAGCGGCTCCTTGAGGGCGTCGACGATGGTGGGGATGCCCAGGCCGATGTAGCGGTCCGTGCCCAGCAGCCACACGGCGGTGGCGATGATCACGCTGCCGGCCAGCGGGCGCAGCGGGGCATAGCTGATCCAGCGCTTCATCAGCCCGCTCAAACCGTGCGTGGCTTGCGCAAATACTTTACCCGTCACGCCGAACAGCATGCCCGCGATCACCATGGCGCACAAGGTCCAGGCGGAGAGAGTGGGGGTCAAAGGCACGGCGTAATGCGTGTGGCTAATGTGCAAAACCGGCCCCCATAGCAGGACCACCTGGTCGGCGATGACGGCAGCTAGCAGGCAGGGCAGCATGGCTTCGTAGCGCAGGCGGCCGATGGCCAGCACTTCCAGGCCGAAGATGGCGCCCGCCAGCGGCGTGCCGAAGACGGAGGCAAAGCCGGCGCTGATGCCGGCCATCAGGATGATGCGCCGGTCTTCATTGTTTAACCGAAACATGCGCGTCAGCTGGTCGGCTAGCGCGCCACCCATTTGCACGGCCGTGCCTTCGCGCCCGACAGAGGCGCCGAACAAATGCGAGAGCACAGTGCCACCCAGCACCAGCGGCACCATGCGCAGCGGGATGATTTTTTTCGGGTCGTGGATTTCATCGATGAGCAGATTCGCGCCGCCTTCCACCGAGCTGCCATAACGCAGATACAGCCAGCCGACGGCAAAGCCCGCCACGGGCAACAGCCAGATCAGCCAGGCGTGCGCCAGGCGCGTGCGCGTCGCCCAGTCCAGAGCGAACAGGAAGCCGGCCGAGGCCGACCCTGCCAGCACGGCCACAACAAAGGCGATCAGCAGCCATTTCAACAGATGCCGTAACAGATCGGTGAAGGCGCTCAGGCGTTGCATCGGGCATCCAGTCAGGGCTGATGGGTGGGTGGGGATTCCTTACAGGCCCAACTCGGCCACCAGCGCCTGCCCGATGGCCCGCTGCTCGGCCAGGATGGCGCGCAGGTGGTGGGGGCGCGTCTTGACATTCGTCATGACCACGCGCAGCACGTTGGTGGGGCCAGGGTAGCGCGTCGATTCGAGCACGGTGCGCGACACAAAGCTGTGGCCGTGCGCCTTTTGCCGGTTTTGCAACTTGGCGTTGAGCGTGTTCAGCTGCTTGTTCAGCTCGGTCGCCGCGTCCACCTGGCCGCTGGCCAGCAAGCTGTCCATGCGCTGGCGCAAGTGCGCGGGCACGTAGCGGTAGGTAAGGATGAAGGTGTCGGAACGGGTGAGCAGTTCGAAATCCTGCTGGTCGGCCAATAGCTGCTGCAACTGGCCAGACAAGGTGGCCGCCTGCTGCAGCAAGGTGGTGTAGCCGGACACGCCCAGCACCTTGAACGAAGTCCACAGCTTCAAGGCGTCGAAACGGCGCGAGCCTTCCAGCGATGTCTGGCCCAGGTCGCCCGAGTTGTCGCGCAAGATGTAGTTGGCGTTATGTTTCAGCAAGTTCAAGCTGGCGCTATCCTTGAACAGCACCATGCTTTGCGCCATCGGCACCCACAGCAGTTTATGTCCGTCGATGACGACGGAGTCGGCCAGGGCGATGCCGTCGTACAGGGCGCGGTATTGTTCGGCGATCAGCAGGGCGCCGCCCCAGGCCGCATCCACATGGAACCAGATGCTTTCCCGTGCGGCAATCGCCGCCATGGCGGCCAGCGGGTCGATGGCGCCCGTTTCCGTCGTGCCGGCGATACCGATCATGGCGACGACCTTGATATTGCGCAATTTCAGGTCGGCAATCGTAGCTTCCAGCGCGGCGACATCGATGCGGTTATCGCGGTCGACGGCCACCAGGTGCAGGGCGTTTTCACCGAGTCCCAAGGTCGCCAGCGCCTTTTTTACGGAGTAATGGCTGCGGGCCGAGCCGATGACGGCCAGTCCCGCATGGCCGGCATCCTGCATGGCGGCAAACAAACCGCGCTTGCGCGTGCCGGGCAGTTGCTGTTCCAGCGCCACGGCCAGGGCCGTCAAGTTGCCCATGGTGCCGCCATTGACGACATTGCCCAGCGCGCCGCTGGTGGCGGCCATGGCCTGCGTGTAGACATGTTCAGGCTGCTGGTACACCTGGCGGTGCAGCCAGCCGAGGATTTGCTTTTCGATCAGGGTCGAGACATACGCCGTCTCGATCTTCACCTGGTTCTGGTTCAGGGTGGCGGTAAACGCTTCGGCCAGCACGCTGATCCAGGGCAAGGCCTGCGTCATGTGACCGATGTATTGGGGGTGGTTCAGCTGGGCCGTATTAGCCAGCACGGTGGTGTCGAGTTCCTGCAGAAAATCCGCCACGGGCATGCCGTGCGCGGGAATGCACGTGTCGGACAGTTGCGTCAGCAGTTGCGCATACGGCACGTGCGGATACGGCGTGTCGCGCTCGGCGGCCAGCCAGCCGCCCAGCATGCGCAGCGCCTGCTGCAGGGGTGCGGGCGAGCGTTGCAGCGCATCGATGGAAAAATGCTGCTGCAGCAGCTGTTCGACAGGGGTATCGGTCATGGCGCTTGGTCTTCTCTACGGATTGCTGATGCCACGGTGACAAACGAATTGCGCCCAGGCGAAAGCGGGATTTTACCCGACTCCGCTTGGGCGCATCAGTTTGCTATTACTGCCGGTGATCAGAAGTAGTTGAGGCCCAGCGCCGACTTGACTTCATCGGCCGTACGGGCCGCCACTTCGCGTGCCTTGAAGGTGCCTTCCTTGAGCATCTGGATGACCTGGCCCTTGTCCTTGGCGAACTCTTCGCGGCGGGCGCGGATCGGCGCCAGCATTTCCTGCAAGACCATGTCCAGGCGCTTCTTGACGATGCTGTCGCCCAGGCCGCCACGCACGTAATGGGCTTTCATCTCGGCCAGCGCCGCTTTTTCCGGGTCGAAGGCGTCCAGGTACGTAAACGCGATGTTGCCTTCCAGGTGGCCAGGGTCTTCCACGCGCAGGTGCAGCGGGTCGGTGTAGACTTTTTTCACGGCAGCCGTGATTTCGGCTGATGTCGCGCCCAGGTTGATGGTGTTGCCCAGCGATTTGCTCATCTTCGCCTTGCCGTCGATGCCCGGCAGGCGGCCGATGTCCGGCACCAGCGCCTTGCATTCCATCAATACTTCGCGGTTGTACATGCGGTTGAAGCGGCGCACGATTTCATTCGTTTGCTCGATCATCGGGATCTGGTCTTCGCCCACGGGCACCACGCCCGCCTTGAAGGCAGTGATGTCGGCCGCCTGGCTGGCTGGGTAGGTCAAAAAGCCGGCCGGAATGTCGCGCTCGAAGCCGCGCAGGCGGATTTCTTCCTTGACGGTGGGGTTGCGCTCGAGGCGCGCCACGGTGACGATGTTCAGGTAGTAAAAGGTCAGCTCGGCCAGTTCCGGGATTTGCGACTGGATGAACACGGTCGTCTTGGTCGGATCGATGCCGACGGCCAGATAGTCGAGCGCCACTTCGACGACGTTGCGGTGCACCTTGTCAATGTCATCCATATTGTCCGTCAGCGCCTGTGCGTCGGCCAGCATGATGAATTGCTTGTAGCTGTTCTGGTAGCGGACGCGGTCGCGCAGGCTGCCCACGTAGTGACCCAGGTGCAAGGGACCGGTAGGGCGGTCGCCCGTCAGGATCACGGATTGCGAAGCGATGGCGGCGGCGGACAGCGGTGCTGCCGGGGCGTTGTCGGTATCGGGAGTGTCGGGAGTGTTAGGCAAGCTCATCAAGTTTCCTTTTGAGCCGCCTGCATCGGGGATGATCCAGGCTGGAGCCTGTTACGCCACCGATCGAGGCGGCGTGGATCAAATTCACATCACTATGCAGTGGCCGCGCGAAAGTGAGCGGGACCACCAATTCAAGCAGGCGTGTTGTGACGGGATAAATTTCATGGCGTTATGGTTGCAGTTCGTGCGCGTTCTGTCAAGTTGCGTGCCGATATATCTGCTGCGCTGCGTCAGAGGCTGGCCTACTACAGAACTTGCTTTCCGGGTACTATTGCCGCTCGGCCACTTTTGCGTGGCATGAATCCATTGGAGAACAGTATGCGCGTGTCGTCCCCCGTCCGGCTCACCGGCCTGGCCCTGGTTATCAGTTCCCTGTGCAGTTCCCTGTTTGTTGCGCCTGCGCTGGCGCAAACGCCGCCCATGACGCCCGATATCGGCGCCAAGCTGGTGATGCCGGACCTGAACGATTACGTCAAGCGCGTGGTGATGATCCCCATGCGCGACGGCGTGAAGCTGTACACGGTGATCGTCGTGCCGAAAGACGCCAAACGGGCGCCCATCATGCTCACGCGCACGCCGTACAACGCGGCCCGCCGCGCCCAGCGCGCTGCCAGTCCCAGCATGCTGGCCACCTTGCCGCAGGGCGACGATACCCTGGTGGAAAACGGCTATATCCGCGTGTTCCAGGACGTGCGCGGCAAGCATGGCTCGGAAGGCGATTACGTGATGACGCGCCCAGTGCGGGGGCCGCTCAACCATACCAAGGTCGATAACGTCACGGATGCGTGGGACACCATCGATTGGCTCGTGAAGAATGTGCCGGAAAGTAACGGCAAGGTGGGCATGCTGGGCTCCTCGTACGAGGGACATACAGTGCTGATGGCCCTGGTTGACCCGCATCCGGCACTGAAGGTGGCCATTCCCATGAGCGCCATGGTCGATGGCTGGCGCGGCGATGACTGGTTCCATAACGGCGCCTTCCGCATGCCCAGCCTGTCATATATCGCGGGACAGACGAGCGTGCGCGGCGGTGGCGAATCACCGGCGCTGGGTGTCTACGACGATTACGATGCGTATCTGCGCATCGGCTCGGCCGGTGATTACGCGAAGAAATTCGGCATCGACAAGCTGACCTACACGAAAAAGCTGTTCGAGCATCCGGCCTACGACAGTTACTGGCAGGAACAGGCACTTGACAAGATCTTGGCGAAGCGTCCGCTGATCGTGCCCACCATGCACGTAGTGGGGCAATGGGACCAGGAAGACATTTATGGTCCCTATGCCACCTACTGGGCGATGGAAGGGCGCGACAAGCGCAACAACCTCAATTACCTGGCCATTGGCCCGTGGCGCCACAGTGGCGTCAACTATGACGGTTCCAGCCTGGGCGCCCTGAAGTTTGACGGTGATACGGCGCGCCAGTTCCGCGAAAAAGTCATGCAGCCGTTCCTGAATCAATACCTGAAGGATGGCGCGCCGGATGCGAACACGGCGCCCGTGGTGTCGTACCAGAGCGGCACGAACCAGTGGCAGCGCCTGCAGCAGTGGCCGCTGGCTTGCGAGACCTGCGAGACCAAACTGACGCCGATCTACCTGCAGGATGGCTACAAGCTGGGCTTTGCGCCAGCGCAAACCGCGGTGGACGCGGCCGGCGGCGCGTTCGATGAATACGTGGCCGATCCCGCGAAACCCGTGCCCTTCGTGGCGCGTCCCGTGCGCCTGAACGATGGCGACGTGTGGAAGCCATGGCTGGTCAGCGACCAGCGCGGCTATGCGGACCGCACGGACGTGCTCAGCTATGTTTCCGAACCGTTGAAGACGGCCGTGCGCATCGCCGGCGCGCCGATGGTGAACCTGTTTGCCGCTACCAGCGGCACGGATGCCGACTGGGTGGTGAAACTGATCGACGTGTATCCTGACGAAGTGCCGTCGCAGCCGGCCATGGGCGGCTATCAATTGGGCGTGGCGATGGATATCTTCCGCGGCCGTTACCGCGACAGCCTCGAACATCCGACGGCCATTCCTGCGGGCAAAGTGGAACGCTACCGCTTCGCCTTGCCGAACGCTAACCACGTCTTTCTGCCCGGCCACCGCATCGCCGTGCAAGTGCAGTCGAGCTGGTTCCCCCTGTACGACCGCAATCCGCAAACCTTCGTGCCGAACATCTTCCTGGCCCAGCCAGGCGATTACAAGAAGGCCACGCAGCGCGTTTACCACGCGGCAGGGGCGGCCAGCGCGATCGAGTTGCCGATAGCGCCGCTCGATGCCCGCTAGCCAGCGCGCATGAGGATGGCGCCCGCCGCGATCAGGCCGATGGCCAGGTAGCCGCGGGGGCTGATTTTTTCGCGCAGGAACAGGGCGGAAATCGCGATGGCGAACAGGATTGACGTCTCGCGCAGGGCCGCGATGGCGGCCACGGGCGCCTGCGTCATGGCCCACAGGGCCAAGCCATACGAGGCGAGCGTGCCGAAGCCGCCAAAGGCGGCCAGGTGCCATTGCGTTTGTGCATACGCAAGCAAGTCGGCGGGGCGGCGCAGCGCCGTCCACAGCAGCAGCCCGCTTCCGTTCAAGACAAAAATCCACATGGTGTAGCTGGCTGGCGCGCCGGACAGGCGCACGCCGATGCCATCGATCAGGGTATAGCTGGCGATGACGCAGGCGTTGCCCAGGGCAAAGGCGGTGGCGCGTCCCGTGTTTTTCGGCACGCTGCCGATGGCGGGCAGGCGCGCGGCGAAATACAGGCCGAAGATGCCCGCGCAGATACAGGCGACGGCGCCCATTTGCATGGAAGAAAGGCGTTCGCCGATCAGCGGCCAGCTGGCCAACGCCACGAGCAGCGGGGCGCTGCCGCGCATCAGGGGGTAGGCATGGCTCATGTCGCCCGCCTGGTAGGCGGCCGCCAGCAGAGAGTAGTAGGCCAGCTGGGCCACGGCCGAGGCGGCCAGGTAGGGCCAGCTGGCGGGCGCGGGAGCATCGACGAAAGGCAAGACGGCCAGCGAGATCAGGGCCGCGCCCACGGACACCAGCACCGTGCTGAGAAATGTATCCTTGCCCGACTTGACGATGGCATTCCAGCTGGCGTGCAACAGGGCGGCAAACAGAACGACGGCGACGACCAGACCCGGCATGCTAACGTGCTTAGCGTGGACGTATGCTGAGCGACAACAGTTCCTGGCGGTGATGGCGCTGGAAGGCATCCATCACGGTGCCCGAGCGGCCCGCCTTGTCCAGCAGTTCACGCAGGGTGGCCTGGTCTTCCGCCGTCAGCGACTTGCGCGACAGGTAGACGCCGCTCATGCCCCACGGCAATTCCGGCAGCGCTTCCAGGCGCAAGCGGTCGGCCAGGCCGTACACGCGCGCATCGTTTTGCGCCACGCCGGCCAGGATGGTGGGCGCCATGATGGTAGCGTCGATGAAGCCGCTTTGCATCAGGCGTGCCACGGAGAGCGCATCGACTTCGTAGAACAGGCGTCCCTGGCTGCTCAGCTCCTTCGCCAGCGCCTGGTATGGTGCGCCATAGTCGTAGCCGCGCACCAGCGCCACGCGCAATTCGCGCCGCTCGAGCAATTCCTGCATGGTGTTGATGGGCGCGCGCGCGCCTTGCAGCGAGATCAGCAGGGGGCGGCTGCCCAGCATGGGGATGAACAGGCCATGCTGGTCGCGCCGCAGCGTGCTGCTGGCGGGGATCAGCAGGTCGGCCTTGCCCGCCTCGAACATCGCTTCCAGGCGCGCGCGGGGCACGGCCGTAAAGATGAAATTGCAGCCGAGCTTGGCACCCATGCTGCGCAGCAAGTCGGGATAGATGCCGCCGATGCTGGCGCCATTCACCACCACGCTGGCGCCGATGGCCGAGATGGGCACCTGGATGTCGCGCGAACATTGCGCGCCGGCCAGCGACGGCAGCGCCAGCGTCAGCATGGCTACGGTTCGGCGCCAGGCGCTGGAATAAAAGTCAGTCATACCCATCCTTGCTCACCATCGAATGCCGGGCGTCGGTAACGCGCGGTTGATTATCCCATTCTCGCCTATTTATTTCCCAAATACAATGTTATCCCGCCGACTACTTTGTGGTGGAAACCACAAGTCTTGCCTCGCGTTGCGCCTTGAAGTAGCGCCAGGCCACCAGGATGCCCAGGGTTTGCATGATGGCGCACAGATAGAAGGTGCTGCCGATGCGCCAGTCCTGTGGCGGCAAGTGGCTCACTTCGCCCAGGATCATGCTGCCGAGCAATGGCATGATGATGATGCCGAGGCTGCTGATCGATTGCAGGGAGCCCATCAGTTCTCCCTGTTCGCTGGCGGCGGACGCCTTCGAGATGATGCCTTGCAGGGCGGGGCCGGCGGCAAAGGCCAGCAGGTTGCACAAAATCAAGGCATACATCATCCAGCCTTGCGTCGCCAGGCCGTACAGCAGGTAAGTGAGGGCGCCCGAGGCCATGCCCAGCAGCGACAAACGCACTTCGCCAAAACGCTTGATCAAAATACCCAGCAAGCCCGCCTGCACCACGGCCGCGCACAGGCCCACGCAGAACAGGGCGATGCCGTTCTGGCGCGGCGTCCAGTCGAAGCGGAAATGCGTGTACAGCACCCAGGTGGTATTGAGCATCATTTGCGCAAACGTCATCAGGCCGAAGGCCAGCACCAGGCCGCGGATTTCCACGCGGCGCACCAGTTTCAGCAGGGCGGCAAACGGATTGATGCGCGCCAAAGTAAAGGGCGCGCGCGGACCCGGCTGCAACGATTCGGGCACGAAGAAATAGCCGTAGATGAAATTGGCTGCCGACAAGCCCGCCGCCACGTAAAACGGCAGGTGCAGATTGATCTCGCCCAGCAGGCCACCCAGCATGGGGCCGCAAATGAAGCCCAGGCCGAAGGCGGCGCCGATCTTGCCGAAACTCTTGGCCCGGTTGTCGGGCGTGGAAATGTCGGAGGCGTAGGCGGACGCGACCGACATGCTGGCCGAGGAGACGCCGCCGATGATGCGGCCGATGAACAAACAGGCCAGATTCGGCGCCCAGCCCGTGGCAAGAAAATTGATGCCCATGCCGGCCATCGAGTACAGCAGCACGGGACGGCGTCCCACGCGATCGCTGATGGCGCCCAGCATGGGCATGAAGATGAACTGCAGCAAGCCGAAGACGGCCGCCATGATGCCGTACCAGAACGCTTGTGCTTCCTTGCCGTTGACAAAGTCGCCGATCAGGATGGGCAGTACGGGCACCACCAGGCCGATGCCCAGCATGTCGATGAAGACGCAGACGAGGATGAAATTGAGGTTGCCGGCGCGCGCGGGCGCGGCGGGGGAGGACGGGGAATGGCTGTCAGGGTTGTTTTTATCGGACATGCAAGCTTTCGGCGCGCGGAGTTCAGTTGTTGGCGTTGCGCCGGCGCGTTGCAGGTTTTTGCCGACGCGCGGCGCGATAGCTGAGGCTTGTATTATAGACAGCATGCGCGCTGCTGGCTATCGCCACCCATGCTAGAGCGTAACTCCCCATTCCGTGGCAAAGGCGGCGCGGAAATCCGTCAGCACGGCCAGGCGCTGTTCGGCCAGCGCGCGGCCCGCCGCCGTCTGCATCTTGCCGGGCAGCTTGTCGAGCTTGGTGACGATATGGTCGAGCGCGTATGCCTTGTCGTCGAGTTCGCGCCGCTGCGCCAGCGGATCCGTGCCATGCGCCAGCGCGCTATCCATGCGCGCCGCCGTGTAAAACAGGCGCGCCAGTCCCACGGCGCCCAGCGCGTCGATGCGGTCGGCATCTTGCACGATTTTCGCTTCAAGCGTGTGCGGCGGCAGATTGGCGGAAAAACTGTGGGTCTCGATGGCGTGGGCCACGCCCGCCAATTTTTCTGCCGGAAAACCCAGCTCCGCCAGCTGGCGGCAAGCCAGCGCAGCCGCCTGGCGCGAGGCCAGGTGGCGCTCGGGGTGGTTTTTCGGCAAGTTGACCAGGTCGTGCAGATAGCAGGCAGCCATTACGGTGAGGGCGTCGGCCTGCGCATGTTCCTGCAGCAGGACGCTGGCATTGCGCCAGACGCGCTGCAAGTGGTTGATGTCGTGGGCGCTGTCGTCGCCCAGGCCCGCCGTGGCCAGTGCCAACAGGCGTGGTTGCCATTGAGAAAGCAAAGAATGCATGGTTCAAAGTCGTAAAAAGCAAGGGCCGCCAGTGTGGCATAAAACGCCGCAGCATGTGGCCAGGGAGCTTGGTACCCGGCGTGCCGCATTTGCCACATAAGTGTGTTTTTGGAAAGCATCAACCCGTTGATCGCTCTTTTTTAGTGCATGTAAAATTTACATGGGGTAACATTGCCGCACGGAAATTAGAGACATAAGCTAATTGCTAGAAAGTATTTGCAAAAACATACAAGTGACAGCCATTGCATTGCATCGCGGATGGCTCGTCACGTCCAGGGCCCGCGTGCAGCGTGTTCTGGCCTGCGCCCCAGGCGAGTTAACGAAAGGATTATCATGAACACCATTTCCAGCGACACTGGCGCAACCGTTGCCAAGGCTGCCGAATACCTGGCCTTTACCCTGGGCCAGGAAGAGTATGGCATCGACATCCAGAAAGTCAGCGAAATCCGCAGTTATGAAACGCCGACCCGCATCGCCAACGCGCCCGAGTTCGTCAAGGGCGTGGTCAACTTGCGCGGCATCATCGTGCCCATCGTCGACATGCGCATCAAGTTCAACCTGGGCACGCCCAGCTATGACCAGTTCACCGTCGTCA
Source organism: Janthinobacterium breve (assembly GCF_051380895.1). Taxonomy (NCBI): domain Bacteria; kingdom Pseudomonadati; phylum Pseudomonadota; class Betaproteobacteria; order Burkholderiales; family Oxalobacteraceae; genus Janthinobacterium; species Janthinobacterium breve. The sequence goes on from NZ_JBNYXY010000008.1 coordinate 91,275, forward strand.
TCATCCTCAATATCGGCAACCGCGTGGTCGGCATGGTCGTGGACCGCGTGTCCGACGTCACCACCCTGATGCCGGAACAGATCAAGCCGGCGCCGGACATGGGCCGTTCAATCAACACGGAATACGTGATTGGCCTGGGCACCATCGACGAGCGCATGCTGATCCTGGTCGATATCGACCAGCTGATGTCCAGCGCCGACATGGGACTCATCGAAAAACTGGCAGCTTAAGTTCTTGCTGCAGGCCAGTAGGCCAAGTTTATCGGAAACAATTGACCCCAAGCATTGTTTGCTTTTTCTGCAAGGCGCACGCTAGCGCATTTCCTGGCGCACGGTTCAGCCGAACTGTGCGCCAGTTTCACTTCAGTTTCACTTTTTACGCCCGTTTCGCCACGGCAGCTAGCCCGCGTCCGCGCCAAGGTGCAATCGCCAGCCTGTCGCCACGCCGGCAGCAGGGTTTTTTAGGATAGTCACATGAATTTATTACGCAACGTCAGCATTGGTGTCCGTCTCGGACTCGGTTTTGCCGTGATTTTGCTGTTTTCCATGCTCATCACGGGCATCAGCGTCTGGCGCCTGCACGACGTGGCCAGCGCCACGCGCGTCATGATGGAGCAGCCGCTGGCGAAGGAGCGCTATATTTCCGACTGGTATGGCCGTATCGACAGCGCCGTGCGGCGCACGATCGCCATTGCCCGCAGCAGCGACACCTCGCTGAGCGGCTATTTCGCCGAAGAATCGAAAGTCTCGTCGGCCAGTTCGGCCGAGCTGCAAAAGAAAATCGAGGCACTGATCGACTTGCCCGCCGAAAAAGCCATGTTCGCGGGCTTGCTGGAACAGCGCAAGGTGTACATCAGTTCGCGCGACCAGGTCTACAAGCTGAAGGGCGAATCGCAGGTCGAGGCCGCCAATGAGGTGTTTGAAAAGACCTTCGTGCCGGCCGCCGTCAAGTACCAGAAGATGGTGCTGGACTTGCTGGAACACCAGCGCGCCAGCATCGACACGACGGCGCGCGAGATCGACGCCGTGGCCGATACCAGCCGCAAGCTGCTGCTGGCGCTGGCCGCGCTGGCGCTGGCTTTTGGCGTCGTCTGCGCCTGGGTCTTGACGACGGGCATCGTGCGCCCGCTGCGCACGGCCGTGGACATCGCCCGCAAGGTGGCCGATGGCGACTTGACGGCGCAGATCGATGCCAGCGCCAAGGATGAAACGGGCCAACTGCTGATGGCCTTGAAGGACATGAATACCAGTCTGCTCAACATCGTGGGCGAAGTGCGCAGCGGCACGGACAGCATCGCCACCTCGTCGACGCAAATTGCCGCCGGCAACCAGGATCTGTCGAGCCGCACGGAAGAGCAGGCCGGTTCGCTGGAAGAAACAGCCTCGTCGATGGAAGAGCTGACGTCGACCGTGAAACAGAATGCGGACAATGCGCGCCAGGCCAACCAGTTGGCGGCGTCGGCGGCGCAAGTGGCCGTCAAGGGCGGCGAAGTGGTGGCGCAGGTGGTGGGCACCATGCAATCGATCAATGCCTCGTCGAACAAGATCGTCGACATCATTTCCGTCATCGATGGCATTGCCTTCCAGACGAACATTTTGGCGCTGAACGCGGCCGTGGAAGCGGCGCGCGCTGGAGAGCAGGGACGCGGCTTTGCCGTGGTGGCGTCCGAAGTGCGCAACCTGGCGCAGCGTTCGGCTTCGGCGGCAAAAGAGATCAAGACCCTGATCGGCGCGTCGGTGGAGCAAGTCAACGCGGGCAGCATGCTGGTGGCGCAGGCCGGTTCGACCATGAACGACATCGTCGACAGCGTGCAGCGCGTGAGCGACATCATCACGGAAATCACGGCCGCCAGCAGCGAGCAAAGCGTGGGCATCGACGAGATCAACCGTGCCATCGGCCAGATGGATGCCGTGACGCAACAAAATGCGGCCCTGGTGGAAGAGTCGGCGGCGGCCGCCGAATCGATGCAGCACCAGGCGCACAATCTGGCGCAGGTCGTCAGCGTGTTCAAGCTCAACGGCCAGCAGCAGGCCAAGGTCAGCGGCGCGAACGCGATGAAGCGCCCGGCAGCACCGCAAACCGCCCTGCGCATCGGCATACGCTGATGCTGTTGTGGCTGCCCCGTGCAGCCACAGCCTTATGTTCCCCTTTTATATAGTCTGGTTCCGCTTTTTTAGGATATTCACATGAATTTGTTAAGAAACGTCAGTATTGGTGTGCGTCTCGGCATGGGTTTTGCCGTCATTTTGCTGTTTTCCATGGTCATTACCGGCATCAGCGTCTGGCGTTTGCATGACGTGGCCACCGCCACGCGCACCATGATGGAACTGCCGCTGGCGAAGGAACGCTATATTTCCGACTGGTATTCCAAGATCGATAGCGGCGTGCGCCGCACCACGGCCATCGCGCGCAGCAGCGACACGACACTGGGCGCATATTTTGCGGAAGAAGCCAAGCGATCGTCCGTCGTATCGGGCGAACTGCAAAAGAAAATCGAAGCCTTGATTTCCAGCCCGGAAGAAAAGGAACTGTTCCGCCTGGTGAGCGAACAGCGCAAGGTTTACCTCGACTCGCGCGCGCAAGTGTCGAAGCTGAAGGCGGATGGACAGGAAGCCGAAGCGGAGCAGGCTTTCCAGGGCGTCTTCGTGCCCGGTTCGACGAAATACCTGAAAGTGGTCAACGACATGCTGCAGCACCAGCGCGCCAGCATCGACACCACCGCGCGCGAGATCGACGCCGTCGCCAAGACCAGCCGCAACTTGCTGCTGACCCTGGCCTTGCTGGCGCTGGGCTTTGGTATCGTCTGCGCCTGGGTCTTGACGACGGGCATCGTGCGCCCGCTGCGCACGGCCGTGGACATCGCCCGCAAGGTGGCCGATGGCGACTTGACGGCGCAGATCGATGCCAGCGCCAAGGATGAAACGGGTCAATTGCTGCAGGCGTTGAAGGACATGAATACCAGTCTGCTCAACATCGTGGGCGAAGTACGCAGCGGCACGGACAGCATCGCCACCTCGTCGACGCAAATTGCCGCCGGCAACCAGGACCTGTCTTCCCGCACGGAAGAGCAGGCCGGTTCGCTGGAAGAAACAGCCTCGTCGATGGAAGAGCTGACGTCGACCGTGAAACAGAATGCGGACAATGCGCGCCAGGCCAACCAGTTGGCGGCGTCGGCGGCGCAAGTGGCAGTCAAGGGGGGCGAAGTGGTGGCGCAAGTGGTGGGCACCATGCAATCGATCAATGCCTCGTCGAACAAGATCGTCGACATCATTTCCGTCATCGATGGCATTGCTTTCCAGACGAACATTTTGGCGCTGAATGCGGCCGTGGAAGCGGCCAGGGCCGGCGAGCAAGGCCGCGGCTTTGCCGTGGTGGCGTCCGAAGTGCGCAACCTGGCGCAGCGTTCGGCTTCGGCGGCAAAAGAGATCAAGACCCTGATCGGCGCGTCGGTGGAGCAAGTCAACGCGGGCAGCATGCTGGTGGCGAAGGCCGGTTCGACCATGAATGATATCGTTGACAGCGTGCAGCGCGTGAGCGACATCATCACGGAAATCACGGCCGCCAGCAGCGAGCAAAGCGTGGGCATCGACGAGATCAACCGTGCCATCGGCCAGATGGATGCCGTGACGCAACAAAATGCGGCCCTGGTGGAAGAGTCAGCGGCGGCCGCCGAATCGATGCAGCACCAGGCGCACAACCTGGCGCAGGTCGTCAGCGTGTTCAAACTGAATGGCCAGCAAGCCACGGTCAGCGGCTTGAAGGGTGTAAAACGTCAGGCAAGCAAGGAAGCCAAGGCTAGTTTACAGATCGGCCGCGCCGCTTAATCTTCGTTTTTCCAGCCGGCGATCGCCAGCTGCGATAGCCGGTCCGCCTCGCCATTCCTGTGGCGCGGCAGCCAGCGCAAGCTCACATCAGTGAATTGTTCCAGCAGGGCCACTACGGTGGCCCTGTGCGTTTCCAGTCCCTTGGCGCCCTGCGGCGTCGTTCCCAGCACATCGTTGATCACCACCTGGCTGTCGCCGTACAGCAGCAGTTGCACGGGCGGCGGGCGCACGCTGAGCGCCGCCTGCAACACGGCCGTCAGGGCCGCATATTCCGCATCGCTGCTGCTGCCATAACCGGCCGCCTGACTCACTTCGATGCGCTCGCCGTCCGGCCCCAGCAGCAGGGCGCCTATACCCAGCTTGCCCGGGTTCGGGTGGGCGGAGCCGTCGAACCAGCCGCGCCAGGCCTGTGGGCCGCCGTGGTCCTGGCGCTTGAGCGCCAGCTGCGTGCGGCGTGCCTGCATCTTTGCTTCCTTGCGCTGTTTGCGAGCTTGTGCTTCCGCCGTCATGGCTTGATGAGCAAGGTGTCGATCAAGCTGCCTATCCAGCACGCCACCAGCACGCCCACGGCTATCGTCATGGCGGGGCCGTCATTGGCGGAGAGTCGCTCCACTTTTTCCATGATCAGCTGCACGTCGAGGGGCAGGGCGCCACTGTCGATCTGTGCCATAACTTGGTCCAAGCGTGCCATGATCTGGCGCAATACGAGCACCAGGGCGATCAGGGCCGGCACGAGGAACAGGCAGCCACGGGCCTTGCGTCCGAGCAAGAAATGCCCGCTGCCGGGAAACACGAGGGCCGACAGCAGCAGGGCCTGGTTACGTTTGGAAAGGGGGGAGCCGCTCATGCGCGCCTTTTGTAGGGGAAAGAGCGGCTCATCATACTATTGCCAGCCGAATTTGCGCAGATAGTAGCGCTTCATGACCGTCGTCAGCAGGGTGTAGCAGACCAGAATGCCCAGCAGCCAGGGGAAATAGCCCAAGGGCAAGGCTTGCAGCTTGAAGTAGGTCGCCAGCGGTCCCATCGGCAGGAACACGCCCACGGCCATGATGGCAGTGGTGGCCACCAGCAGGGGCACGGACGCAATGCTGTCGATGAAGGGCAGCTTGGGCGTGCGGATCAGGTGCACGATCAGGGTTTGCGTCAGCAAGCCCACGACGAACCAGCCGGACTGGAACAGGGTCTGCTGTTCCGGTGTATTCGCGCCAAATACATGCCACATCAAAATAAAGGTGCTGATGTCGAAGATCGAGCTGATGGGGCCGAAAAACACCATGAAGCGGCCGATGTCGCGCGGGTTCCAGCTCAGCGGCTTCTGGATCAGTTCAGGGTCGACATTGTCGAACGGGATGGCGATCTGCGACACGTCATACAGCAGGTTTTGCACCAGCAAGTGCAGCGGCAGCATGGGCAAGAACGGCAGGAAGGCACTGGCCACCAGCACGGAAAATACATTGCCGAAGTTCGAGCTGGCCGTCATGCGGATGTATTTGAGCATGTTGCTGAAGGTGCGCCGGCCTTCCAGCACGCCTTCTTCCAGCACCATCAGGCTCTTTTCCAGCAAGATGATGTCGGCCGCTTCCTTGGCGATATCGACGGCCGAATCGACGGAAATGCCGATGTCGGCCGCGCGCAGGGCGGGCGCGTCGTTGATGCCGTCGCCCATGAAGCCGACGATGTGGCCATTGCCGCGCAGGGCGCGCACTAGGCGCTCCTTGTGCAGCGGGCTGAGCTTGGCAAACACGGTATTCTCTTCGGCCGCCTTGGCCAGGGTGGCGTCGTCCATGTCGTCCAGTTGCGGGCCTTGCAGCACGCCGTGCACGGCCAGACCCACTTCGCGGCAAATCTTCGCCGTCACTAGGTGGTTGTCGCCCGTCAAGACTTTCACGGTCACGCCATGTTCCGCCAGCGCGCGCAGGGCGGGCGCCGTCGATTCCTTGGGCGGATCGAGGAAGGCGACGTAGCCGATCAGGGTCAGCGCCGTTTCATCGGCCACGCCATACACGGTTTTATGCGGTGGCACTTCCTTGACGGCCACGGCCACCACGCGCAAGCCTTCCGCGTTCAAGCCATGCGTGGTTTCCAGCACTTTCGCCAGCAGGGCGGCGTCGAGGGGAATGCTGACGCCGCCCATGCGCAGGTGGCTGCAGGCGTCGAGGATTTCCTCGACGGCGCCCTTGCAGATCAGCTCATGGTGGTCATTCTTTTCGGAAACGACGACGGACATGCGGCGGCGCACGAAATCAAACGGGATTTCATCGACTTTGACGTAATCGCGCGCCAGCTGCATTTCCGTCTGCAATTCCACATGGTCGAGCACGGCGCGGTCCAGCAGGTTTTTGAGGCCAGTCTGGTAATGGCTGTTCAGGAAAGCGAATTGCAGCACTTCATCGGAGGGCTGGCCAAACACGTCCGTATGGCGCTCGAGCACGATCTTGTCCTGCGTCAAGGTGCCTGTCTTGTCCGTGCACAGCACATCCATGGCGCCGAAGTTCTGGATGGCATCCAGGCGTTTCACGACGACTTTCTTTTTCGATAGTTTGACGGCGCCCTTGGCCAGGGTGCTGGTGACGATCATGGGCAGCATTTCCGGCGTCAGGCCCACGGCCACCGACAGGGCGAACAGGAACGCTTCCATCCAGTCGCCCTTGGTCCAGCCATTGATCAGGAAGACCAGCGGCGCCATCACGAGGGCAAAGCGGATCAAGAGCCAGCTGACGCTGTTCACGCCCGCTTCAAACGCGGTCGGCGTGCGCTCGGTGGCCGTCACGCGCGTGGCGATGGTGCCGAAATACGTGCGGTTGCCGGTCGCCAAGACCAGCGCCGTGGCCGCGCCCGAGATCACGTTCGTGCCCATGAACAGCAAATTGGCCAGCTCCATCGGGTCCTTGCCATGGGCATCGGCCAATTCCGCCATCTTTTCCACAGGCAAGGATTCGCCCGTCATGGCGGCCTGGCTGACGAACAGGTCTTTCGCGGAAAGCAAACGGCAATCGGCGGGGATCATGTCGCCGGCCGACAGCACGATGATGTCGCCCTGCACCAGCTGGCGGATGGGCAGCTCGATCTGCTGGCCATTGCGCAGCACGGTGGCTGTATTGCTGACCATGGCTTTCAGGCGCTCGGCGGCGCGGTTCGAGCGGCCTTCCTGCACGAAGCGCAGCAGGGTCGACAAAATCACCATGGTGCCGATGACGATGGTGGCCTTCGGGTCTTCCGTCAGGTAGGAAACAATTGCCAGCACGGTGAGCAGCAGGTTGAACGGATTCTTGTAGCACAGCCACAGGTGCTGGTACCAGGCCAGCGGTTTTTCATGCTCGACCTCGTTCGGCCCCGTTTGCGCGCCGATGACTTGCGCCTCGGCATCGCGCAAGCCTTCCAGGCGCGTATGCAGTCGGTTCAGGGCGCTGTCCAGGTCTTCATGGGCGGCGGTCAGCAGCTGGTGCGCCAGATGGTCGGGCACGGGGCGGGCGGTGCTGTTTTCCAGCGGCATGGCGCGGCGGCGGAAATGGCCGGCCGTATGGCGCTTGCGCAGGAACGATTCGAACAAACGGGTGAAGAGATTCATGCTCTTCCTTTCACGGCGAGGTGTTGACGGGCGGCGCAGCCGCAGGCAAGACTTGCGTGCCGCAAGCGTACCATGAGTAGCCATGGTGCTTGAGGGCAATCCGGGTCAGTAGCCGGTCGCGATCGGAAAGAGGGGGAAGAGACGCACAGCCGGAATGGCTGCGCGGGACACCGTACCTTGCTCAGCAAGGCACGGAGGAAAGGAAGTTCCGCGTTGCTTGCTGTTTAGCTGCCGAGGCAATCACCGATACAAGATCGGCTACTGTCACTAGAACAAGTACCCACGTGGGACTCCGTAAATGAATAATGGGGGCATCATATGCACGTGCTGCAAGAGTGTCAACTGAAGAAATCTTAGGTTTCCAAAGTGTAATGTGGGTGTGGGCGAAGACGAAAGCAAGATGCCAAATAATAAAGGTTGATGCCAATAGTGCGGGCGGACATGCTCATGGGGGCCAGACGCGGCCATTCGCGTTGCTGTGACAATGTGTGATTTTTTTCCGTTTGGCAATCCGTTATGCTCGGGTACGCTGATGGGCTAGAAATTGCCATGGTGAACACTATGCAAATGCAGAAAAACACATGTCTATGGAATTCATCGTTGGGGCAGTAATAGCGGGACTTGTTGTCATGTTGAATCGCCACGACAATCGTAGACACTCCTGAGCCATAATTGCGGCCAAAAGCAGACCTATTGCGAGGCTAGGCCTTAACTCGTCATGTAGTCCTTACATCGCATTCTCATGGTTGCTTGTTCGACTTCAGAAATAATCATCAGTAACCCCAGATTTAGCATCCTCCAAACGTAGCAAGAAAGGATTCAATGCGCCGTCTCGTCACCTTAATTCCCCTGATGTTTTGCACACCTGTAGCCTTTGCTGCCGTACCAGTGAATATTCACGTTCCACCTAATGTGCAAGCGTGCACTCGTGCGCAACCATGTCCAGTTGCAATCCTTAGCCCAGGATATGGGCTTTCCGGCTCAGACTACTCATTCGTCACACAAAATCTCAATCGAAAGGGTTACTTGGTTGTCGCGTTGCAAGATAGCTCTGGCGGCATAGAGTTAGATCGAGACGCGCCGATTGCGAAGCAACTACAGGCGATGGCCCGCGTAGCTTCACGGTCCATCTCCTCCGTGATCGACGGGACCGCAGTACGCTTTCCTCAGTTCGATTGGCGACACTTGCTTGTCGTCGGGCACTCCCTTGGTGGCGACAGTTCGGCTCAGTTTGCCGCTGACAACCCGAGCCGCGTATCCAGCTTTATCAGCCTCGACAGCCGTCGGGTCGCGTTGCCCCGCTCAGCTGGTATCCACGTCCTGACAATTCGTGCCAGTGACACCACTGCCGACCGCGGTGTACTGCCGAATAAGGAAGAGCGCGGGCACTACGGTACATGCGTGGTCCACATTAAAGGCTCGCGCCACAAGGATATGCAAGATGCTGGTAGTGAACAATTGAAGGCCAAAATTGTATCCGTCATCGATACTTTCCTCGCCCCAGCGCAGCACCCTAAATACGCTTGCGACCGAGACTCAAAGCTCGAATAATGTTCAGGCGATCATTTTGATATTGCAAAGTCCGCGATGGGGCGAAAACGGAATTTGGCATGCGAAAAAGCGGGCAGCAAGTCGTACCACATTTGAATGTGGCAAAGCGGGGCTGTCGAAGAGCCGATAGCGGCCTGTGTCAGACATGTTTGCCGATTCACGATGTGGCTGTACGCTATACCGCGTTAGACCGTTTGCGCCATCGCCAGCGAATCGGACAGGATGTGCCACAGCGCCGCATGGCGTTGCTGCAGGGCGGCGCCGCCCGCGTAGATCAGTTCCACGTGCAGGCTGTCGACGATGCCCAGGTAGGCTTGCGCGTACAGGTCGACGCGCTGCGGCGCCAGGGCGGGCGCCATGCGGCCCAGGCTGGCCACGTAGTGTTGCTGCAGTTGCGCCAAGAGCGCTTCGTAGCCCGTGCCGACTTCGATGCGCAGGGTGGCGGGCGGCAAATACGCCGTGCGCAGCAGGAAGCGCAAATGGGCTGAATCCGCATAGCGCTGTGCCATCCGGTCGCAGTACAGGGCGCCGGCCAGCTGACCACCAGGCGCCGCCAGGGCCGCTTCGTCGGCGAAGCAGGCATCCATAAACGCGTGTTCTTCGGCCAGCGCGTCGGCAAACACGTCGAGGAAGAGCGCGTCCTTGCCGGCGAAGTGCGAGTATAGCGACGCCTTGCGCATGCCCGCCTGTTCGGCGATGTCGCTGAGGGACGAGGCATCGTAGCCGTGTTCGGAAAAGTGCACGACGGCGACGGCACAGATGTTATCGGCCGAGGCCGAGCGTTTCTTCATATGAGGGTAGTGGTTGGGTCAGGCGTCAGTGCGCCCCCAGGCTGGTGGCGTGTGCCGGATGGACGCGCGCAGTGGCCAGGGTCAGCCATGATACCAGCAGGCCGGCCACGGTCAAGAACAGCAGCCAGGGCAGCGGCCCCCATTCGGACAGGCTGGCCGCCAGCGGCGTGGCCAGCGATGACAAGGTCATCTGGATGGCGCCCAGCAGCGCGGCCGTGGAACCGAGCGCGCGCTGCTGTGAACCCATGGCCATGGCCATCAGCGCCGCTTCCGCGATGCCCAGGCCAAACAGGGCCACGAACATGCCGGGCACGACGGCGACGATGCCGAAGCCCAGCCAGGCACCCAGCAGGGCAAGCACGGCGCCGCCCAGCATGGCGGCGCTGCCCGCCACGCAGAGGCGCGGCACGCCATGCTTTTCCACCAAGCGGCCGCTGGCCATCGCGCCCAGCAGCACGGCCACGCCCGTGGCGCCGAACACCAGGCCGAAGCTGCCGGCGGACAGGCCGAAATCGCGCTGATACACGAGCGCCGCTCCCCCGATATAGGCAAACAGGAAAAAGAAAGTGGCGGACAGGGCCAGCGCGGGCAGCAGGAAGGCGCGGTCCAGCGCGATGCGCGCGTACGTGCGGTGCAGGCCGCGCGGCGAGACCCGCTTGGCGATGGGTAAAGTTTCCGGCAGGAATAGTGCGCTATTGAGCAGGGTCAAGGCGCCCAGCGCGGCCAGCGCCAGCATCACGGCGCGCCAGCCGTAACGGGCATCGAGCAAGCCGCCCACGGCGGGCGCCAGCACGGGCGCCAGGCCCACAATGGTCATCAACAGGGCAAACAGCTGCGCCGCTTTGACGCCATCGGCCACGTCGCGCACCATGCTCATCACCACGACCAGGGTCAGCGCCGCGCCCAGGCCTTGCACCGTGCGCGCCAGCAGCAGAGTGCTCAGTTGATCCGCCTGCGCCGCCCACACGGCAGCAAGAATGTACACGGCGATGCCGGCCAGCAGCGGATAGCGCCGTCCCAGCATGTCCGTCAGAGGCCCGCACAGCAATTGCCCGCCACCCAGCGCCAGCAGGAAGACGGTCAGGCTCAGCTGTACATTCGCATACGAGGTGTGCAGTTCGCGCGCCATGGCAGGCATCGAGGCCAGGTACATGTCGATGCCTGCCGGGCCGAGCACGGCCACCAGGGCCAGGGATTCCGCCAGCCCAAGACTGGCGGCGGGGAGAGTGGTTTGCTGCTGCATTGCGCTTCCTTCATTTCATCAAAAAAACGGGGCATGGACGCCGCCGTGTTTTTTATTGTACACTTACTTCCTACCGGTAGGTAGCCTTACTCAACTGACCAAGGAAAGATGATGACGATGCAAGACGAATGGATGACGGTGGCGCCAGTCGCGCGGGGAGAGTGGGCATGACGGAAGTGGGAATCTCGCTCAGCGGCGTGGCTGTCGCGCTGCTGTTTGCCGCGTGGAGTTCGCACCGCGCCCGCTGCGAGCGGCGCGATGTCGTGTTGCTGACAACACTGGGCACCGTGCTGGGCTTGCCGGGCGCGGTCTTGCTGGCTTTGTAAAGCGGCGCAAAAAAACGGCAGACCCTGCGGCCTGCCGTTCTGTTTTAATGCTCCCGGCTTTCGCAGGGATTTTAGTTCCTGATTACTGAGTTTCGACGCCCGACAAAACCGTAGCGAGCGTCAGTGATTTGTGGCCGAGAAGCGCAACCGTACTTTAGTACGGTGAGCATCGCCGGCTGCAAAGCGCGACGCGCAGTAGGTTTGGTCTGGCGTTATTCCTCTTCATATGAACTGATAGGCGCGCAGCCGCAGAACAGGTTGCGGTCGCCGTACACATTGTCGGCGCGGCCGACCGGTGGCCAGTATTTGCGCTGGCGCAGGGAAGCGACGGGGTAGGCCGCGATTTCACGGCTGTATTTGCGTTCCCAGTTGTCCGACATCAATACTTGAGCCGTGTGCGGCGCATGCTTCAGAGGGTTGTCGTCGTGGTCGAATTCACCGCTGGCGACCTTGGCGATTTCCGCGCGGATGGCGATCATGGCATCGATGAAACGGTCGATTTCCACTTTCGATTCGCTTTCCGTCGGCTCGATCATCAGGGTGCCCGGCACGGGGAAGCTCATGGTCGGCGCATGGAAGCCGAAGTCCATCAAACGCTTGGCCACGTCTTCGTTGCTGATGCCGGTGGCGTCCGTGATCGGGCGCAGGTCCAGGATGCACTCGTGCGCGACCAGGCCGTCGTGGCCCGAGTACAGCACGGGGTAGTGCGGCGCCAGGCGGCGCGCGATGTAGTTCGCTGCCAAAATCGCCGTCTCGGTCGCTGCGGTTAATCCCTCTGCGCCCATCATGGCGATGTACATCCATGAAATCGGCAGGATGCTGGCCGAGCCGAACGGCGCGGCGCTGACGGCGCCAATGCCAGCGACGTCGCGCTGGTAGCCGGACGAACGCTGGTTCGGCAGGAATTTCGCCAGATGGGCGCCCACGCCGATCGGGCCGACGCCTGGTCCGCCACCGCCGTGCGGGATGCAGAAGGTCTTGTGCAGGTTCAGGTGGGACACGTCGCCGCCAAACGAGCCGGGAGCGGCCACGCCGACCAGCGCGTTCATGTTGGCGCCGTCGATGTAGACCTGGCCGCCGTGCGAGTGGATGATTTCGCACAGTTCCTGGATGCCTTCTTCAAACACGCCGTGGGTGGATGGGTAGGTGACCATTACGCAAGCCAGGTTGGCGCTGTGCTTTTCCGCTTTCGCCTTCAGGTCGGCCAGGTCCACGTTGCCGTTGGCGTCGCAGCTGGTGACGACCACCTGCATGCCGACCATATTGGCCGAGGCGGGGTTGGTGCCGTGCGCCGACGATGGAATCAAACAGATGTTGCGGTGGCCTTCGCCGCGCGACTCATGGTAGGCCTTGATCACCAGCAGACCCGCGTATTCACCCTGCGAACCGGCATTCGGCTGCAGCGAGACGGCGGCGTAGCCCGTCAGCGCGCACAGCATTTCTTCCAGCTGCGCGATCATTTCGCGGTAACCGACCGTTTGCGCATCGGGCGCGAACGGGTGGATGTTCGAGAACTCGGGCCAGGTGACGGGGATCATTTCCGACGTCGCGTTCAGCTTCATGGTGCATGAGCCGAGCGGGATCATGGTGCGGTCCAGCGCCAGGTCCTTGTCTGCCAGGCTGCGCAGGTAGCGCAGCATTTCGTGTTCCGAGTGATAGCTGTTGAAGACGGGGTGGGTCAGGTAGGCGCTCTCGCGTGCCAGGTTCGCCGGCAGCGCGCTGGTGACGCCCGCTTCGACGGCGTCCAGGTCCGGGGCGGCAGGCGCGTTGGCCAGGCCGTGCGCGAACACCTTCCACAGCAGCGCGATATCGTCGCGCGTGGTGGTTTCATCGAGCGACACGCCGACGTGGGTGGCGTCGATCTTGCGCAGGTTGACGCCGTGGTGTATGGCCGTCGCATGCAGTTGCGCCGCATCGGCGACGTTGATGGTCAGGGTGTCGAAGTAGGTCGTGTTGACGACGCCATAACCGAGGGTCTTCAGGTTGGCGGCCAGCACGCCCGTGTAGCGGTGTACGCGCCGGGCGATCTGCAGCAGGCCGGCAGGGCCGTGGTAGACGGCGTACATCGACGCCATCACGGCCAACAGCACTTGCGCCGTGCAGATGTTGGACGTGGCTTTTTCGCGGCGGATATGCTGTTCGCGCGTTTGCAGGGCCAGGCGATACGCCTTGTTGCCTTGCGCATCGACGGTCACGCCCACCAGGCGGCCCGACATATTGCGCTTGAATTCATCGCGTGTGGACAGATAGCCCGCGTGCGGGCCGCCGAAACCGAGCGGCACGCCGAAGCGCTGGCTGTTGCCGACGACGACATCGGCGCCCCATTCGCCCGGTGGCGTCAGCATGGTCAGGGCCAGCAGATCGGCTGCGACGATGACCATGGCGCCATTCGCGTGCAGTTTTTCCACACCGGCGCGGTAGTCGCGCACGACACCGTTCACGCCAGGGTATTGCAGCAGTACGCCGAAGCACGCGTCCAGCGCTTCGATTTCAGCCGGGTCGAAGGTGCGCACCTCGATGCCGATCGGCTGGGCGCGCGTCTGCACCACTTCCAGCGTTTGCGGCAGCACGTCATTGGCCACATACAGCACGTTCGACTTCGACTTGCCCACGCGCTGGATCAAGGTCATCGCTTCGGCGGCGGCCGTGCCTTCGTCCAGCATCGAGGCGTTCGAGATGCCCATGCCGGTGAGATCCGTGATCACTTGCTGGAAGTTCAGGATCGCTTCCAGGCGGCCTTGCGAAATCTCAGGCTGGTATGGCGTGTACGCCGTGTACCAGGCCGGGTTTTCAAAGATGTTGCGCAAAACGACGCCAGGCGTGAAGGTATTGTAATAACCTTGGCCAATCAGGGATTTCAATACCTGGTTCTTGCCGGCGATGGCTTTCAGGCGTAACAAAGCTTCCTGTTCCGGCATCGGCTGCGAGTACGCGCCCAGGGGCAGGGCGCCCTTGTTGCGGATGTTGGCCGGCACCAGGGCATCGATCAGCGCGGCGCGCGATGGATAGCCGAGGGTCGCCAGCATGGCTTGCTGTTCGGTGGAAGAAGGGCCGATGTGGCGGGCGATGAAGGCATCGCGTGCTTCGAGTTGGGTCAGGCTGGTGCGGGTCATGATATAGAGGCCAAAAAAGACTGAAAAACCGGGAGGCGGCGCGCGGGCGCTGCTGGAAAAAAGCAAACGGGCCGCAAACGCGGCCCGTGAGTCAAACGCGATCAGGCGCTGGTGGTGGCGCCATAGGCGGCAGCGTCGAGCAAGCCGTCCAGGGCCGACACGTCGGCTGGCTTGATCTTGAACAGCCAGTTGGCGTAGGCGTCGGCGTTGATCGACTCTGGCGAGTTGACCACATCGTCGTTGACGGCCACGACTTCGCCGGCGATCGGCGCGTAGATATCGCTCGCTGCCTTGACCGATTCCACCACGGCGGCGTCGTCGCCGGCGCCGTAGGTATTGCCGACGGTTGGCAGTTCGACGAAGACGATGTCGCCCAGGGCGTCCTGCGCGTACTCGGTGATGCCGACGGTGATCGTGCCGTCGCCTTCAAGGCGTACCCATTCGTGGGAAGCGGTGTACTTCAGGTCTGCAGGAATGTTCATGTGTGGCTCCAGATGGTAAGTGTTCGTTATTGATTATGTTTATTCGGTCTTGCGGGCGGCTCTAATCGCTTACGCAAGCAGGATTTTACCGTTACGCACGAAAGGCAGCTTGACGACGGAGGCGGCCAGTTGCTTGCCGCGGATTTCCACGTGCACGGTGTCGCCCACGTTCACGCCGTTCGGCACGCGTGCCAGGGCAATCGCTTCCTGCATCGTCGGGCTGAAGGTGCCGCTGGTGATTTCGCCCGTTTGCGCGTTGCCGGCGATGATGACTTTTTGATGGGCGCGCAGCACGCCGCCTTTTTCGCGCAGGATCAGGCCGACGAATTGCGCATTCTGGCCTTTGGCCAGCAGGGCGGTCTTGCCGATGAAATCGCGTTCGCTGACCAGATCGATGGTCCACGCCAGGCCCGCGTCGAGCGGATTGACGGTTTCATCCATGTCCTGGCCGTACAAATTCATGCCCGCTTCCAGGCGCAGGGTGTCGCGCGCGCCCAGGCCGGCCGGCTTGACGCCGGCAGCGATCAGGGCGTTCCACAGGGCTTCCACCTGGGTCGCGGCCACGCCGATTTCAAAACCGTCTTCGCCCGTGTAGCCGGTGCGCGCCAGCATGACTTCGCCGAATTGCGTGTCCTTGACGATGACGACATTGAACGGCTTGATGGCTTCGGAGGCGGCTTGCGTCTGCGGCAGCACTTGCCATACCTTGGCGCGCGCGTTCGGGCCTTGCACGGCCACCAGGGCCATGGCGTCATTGCCGTCGCGGCGCTGGGTAATCGTCAGGGCGCTGTTGGTGTTGGTATTTTGCTGCTGCATCCAGGCCACGTCTTTTTCCGCCGTGCCCGCGTTGACGACCAGGCGGAACCAGTTTTCGTTGAAGAAGTAGACGATCAGGTCATCGATGACGGTACCTTCGGCATTCAACATGCACGAATACAGTGCCTTGCCCGATACTTGCAGCTTGTCGACGTTATTGGCCAGCAGACCGCGCAAAAAGGCGCGCACGTTGGGGCCTTCGATATCGACCACGCACATATGGGACACGTCGAACATGCCGGCGTCGCTGCGCACGGCGTTGTGCTCTTCGATTTGCGAGCCGTAGTTGACGGGCATGTCCCAACCGCCGAAATCGACCATGCGGGCGCCGAGGGCACGGTGGGCGTTGTTGAGTGGGGTCGCTTTGAGCGTCATGGATTCCTCGGGACGAAGGTAAAGGGGGAAGTTAACAGAACACAGAATACGGAAAGCCAAAACGGCACTCCATCGTGATCACTGACCCCCCTGTCCTTTGTACCTGAGAGATTACGGGGGCTTGCCCCGTGCGCCCCTTCGGTGGGCCGCCGGCAATAGCCGCGGCCGCTCTCCAGAGTTGAGCTAAAAATGTTGCGTAAGCAACATCTTCAGTCCGCCTGATCGGTCCTTTTGCCTGAGAGTTTTTGGGTAGTGCCCCTTCGGCGGCAACGCTGGGTTGCCCTCTCCCGATCAAGTGGGAGGAATATATGCCAGCAGGGTGTTTCTGTCAATCTGAAAAGACGTTGCCAAATTGCAGCAAAAGCCGCAGTTTGCGGGGCTGGAAGGTGCTGCGCTCCAGCGCAAGAGGGCGCCGCGCCGCGCGCGAATGCGCTATGATGAAATTCTGGCTTTCTTGCGGGTGGCTGCCATGAACACGACACAGAGCGGGACGCAACACGAGACACAAAACAACACCGAGCAGCACGGTTATTTCACCCTTTCGGGCGACGTCAACAGCGACATGGTGCGGCGCGTCTTCAACGTCGTGGCCGACATCACGGAAGAAAAGCTCACCACCGCGCACATGTTGATCCAGTCCAACGGCGGCTATGTCAGCGATGGCATTTGTTTGTACAACTTTCTCAGCAAGTTGCCGCTCGACATCATTACCTACAATGCAGGCGCCGTGGCGTCCATTGCCGTTACCCTGTTTCTGGCGGGGCGGCACCGCCACGCCAGCGACACGGCCCGCTTCATGGTGCACAAATCGCATGCGACAGCTTCGCCCGGTTCGCGGCCCGATGCGCTCAGCATCATCGTCGAGGGCTTGCGCGCCGACGACATGCGTACCGAGCGCATCCTGCGCGGCCAGGTCAACCTGACGGAAGAGCAATGGCAGGTGCATGCGTATTCCGACCTGCACCTGACGGCCGATCAGGCGCTGGAAGTGGGCATGATCGAATCGATCCGCGACTTTGCGCCACCCAAGGGCAAGCGCCTGACGAATATCTGACGCGCGCCTGGCGCTGGTCAGGCAGATAGTTTCGGCGCGTACATTTTGTAATGGAATGTAATTCTTCGCTGCAGCACAGCAAAAGCCGCGCAGAACAGGGCAGAGTCGTGGCATAGTGCAAGCTGATCATGAAATAAGTACAGGCGCGATGACTTGGTGGAATGGGATTTCTTTTGCGGCCGACATGTCCGTGATGGGGCCGGCTGGCGTGGCGATTGCCCTGTGGCTGCTCGTGTCGCGCCAGTGGCGTTTGGTGCTCAGCTGGAGCCTGTGGTACGGCGGCGGCCTGGCCCTCGTGGTGCTGTCGAAGCTGGCTTTCATGAGCTGGGGCGTGGGCAGCAGCGCGCTCGATTTTACCGGTTTCAGCGGCCACGCCATGCGCGCCGGCGCCGTGTTTCCCGTGCTGATGTATGTGTTGCTGCAGCGGGCCGAACCGCGCTGGCGCCATGCCGGCGTGCTCGTGGGCGTGGCGTTTGCCGTGCTGGTGGCCATTTCGCGTGTCGTCGTGCAGGCGCACAGTGTGTCGGAAGCGGTCAGCGGCTGCGTGCTGGGCCTGGCGCTGGCGCTGGGCTTCATGTGGAATGCCCGTGGCGCCGTGAATTTCGCCGTCAGCCATGCGCTGGCGCTGGCCAGCCTGGTGCTGATGGTGGTGCTGAGCTTCAAGGCCGAGCCCATGCCGACCGAGCAGTGGCTGCAAAAACTGGCCATGGTGTTGTCCGGCCATGAGCGCGTTTTTTCCCGTGACGACTGGAAACTGGCGCAGGATGGCCACCCGGCCCGTTAAGATGGCGCTGGCCAGCACTTGATGCTGCTGTTTTTTGGCCAGAAAAGCATCGGGAAATGGTATGATGAACCACTTTTTTGCGGTGAGCGGCCAGGCTGCCATCGCAATGGTGCATCTGAACTGAATATGAACCGGGTTCACCGATCTCAACCGCCAGCATAGGCCAGGAACTCTAAAACACGTGCGTCTCTCTTCCATCAAGTTGTCGGGATTTAAGTCTTTCGTCGATCCCACCAATTTCCAGGTGCCAGGCCAGCTCGTGGGCGTGGTCGGGCCGAATGGCTGCGGCAAGTCGAATATCATCGACGCCGTGCGCTGGGTGCTGGGCGAATCGAAAGCGTCCGAACTGCGCGGCGAGTCGATGCAGGACGTCATCTTCAACGGTTCCACCCACCGCAAGCCGGCCGGGCGCGCTTCCGTGGAACTGGTGTTCGACAATAACGACGGCAAGGCGTCCGGCCAGTGGGGCCAGTACGCCGAGATCGCCGTCAAACGCACCCTGACGCGCGATGGCACTTCCACCTATTACATCAACGGCCAACCCGTGCGCCGGCGCGACATCCAGGATATCTTCCTCGGCACGGGCCTCGGCCCGCGCGCCTACGCCATCATCGGCCAGGGCATGATTTCGCGCATCATCGAATCGCGCCCCGAAGAATTGCGCGTCTTCCTGGAAGAAGCGGCCGGTGTTTCCAAATACAAGGAACGCCGCCGCGAGACGGAAAATCGCTTGCAGGACACGCGCGAGAATTTGCTGCGCGTGGAAGACATCTTGCGCGAACTCAATGCCAACCTGGAAAAGCTGGAAGCGCAGGCGGCCGTGGCCACGCGTTTCCACGCCTTGCAGGCGGACCAGGAAGAAAAACAGAAACTGTTGTGGCTGCTGCGCAAGAACGAGGCGCAAAACGAGCAGACGCGCTATTTCCGCGAAGTGGAACAGGCGCAGACGGACCTGGAAGAGCAGACGGCTAAGTTGCGCAACGTGGAACTGACGCTCGAGCAGATGCGCCAGGCGCACTTTGCCGTGGGCGACCGTTTGCATACGGCGCAAGGCCATCTGTACCAGACGAATGCGGAAATTGGCAGCCTGGAAGCGCAGATCAAGTTCGTTATCGAATCGCGCGCCCGTCTGCAGGCGCAGCTGGCCACCTTGACGGCCCAGCGCGACCAGTGGAGCAGCCAAGGTGGCGAATACCAGGAGCAGATCGAAGAGGCGGAATTCCACCTTGAAGAGCTGGCTGCGAAGGTTGAGCAATCGCAAATGATGGCGGAACAGAAGGGCGAGCAATTGCCTGAACTGGACGCCGCCTGGCGCGCCGCGCAGAACAAGAGCACGGAATCGCGTGCGCGCATTATGCAGGCCCAGCAGCAGCTGGAACTGGAATCGGCGCACCAGCGCAACGCTTCGAACATCCTCGCCAGCCTCCTGACGCGCCGCGAACGCCTGCAGCAGGAAAAGAACAGCCTGAGCCTGCCCGACAGCAGCCACCTGGAAAACCTGAAACTGCAGCTGGAAGAAAAGCAGCAAACGCTGGAAGAACAGGGTTTCTACCTGGAAGAGGCGTTGGAGCAGCAGCCCAAGCTGGAGCAGGAACGGGCTGAAGCGCAGGCGCAAGTCAATGCCGAGACGGCCGCGAATGCCCAGCTGGAAGCGCGTCTTTCCGCTTTGAAACAATTGCAGGAACGGGTACAGACGCAGGGCAAAGTCCAGCCGTGGCTGAAAAAGCACGAACTCGACACCTTGCCGCGTCTGTGGCAAAAGCTGCAGATCGAAGCGGGCTGGGAAGCGGCCATGGAATCGATCTTGCGCGAGCGCACGTCGGCCCTGCAACTGTCGAATATCGACTGGGCCAAGGCTTTCTTTGCGGACGCGCCGCCAGCCAAGCTGGCCCTGTACGCGCCGTCCACCGTGGCGCCGCTGCCGCTGCCGGAGGTGCCTGGCCTGAAGCCGTTTTTGAATTTGCTGAAACTCAACGATCCGGGCTTGCGCGGCTTGCTGCAGGATTGGCTGTACAACGCCTATGCCGTGGAAGACGCGGCCGAAGCCCTGGCCGAGCGGGCGAAATTGCCGCCGGGCGGCTATTTCGTCACGCGGCTCGGGCACGTGATCACGGCTTCCAGCGTGCGCTTTTATGCGGCCGATTCGGAGCAGGAAGGCATGCTGGGGCGCCAGCAGGAAATCGAGAATATCGGCAAACAGTTGCGCGCCCAGCAATTGCTGGCCGAAGAGGCGCGCGCCCGTTCCGTGCGCGCCGATGCCGCTGTGGCAACCTTGACGCGCAAGCTGTCGGACTTGCGCCTGCGCATACAGCAGCTGACGTCTTCCGTGCATACTTTGCAACTGGACGTGGTGAAGCTGTCGGAAGTGGAAGCGCGTTTCAACCAGCGCAGCACGCAGATCGGTGCGGACTTGGCCGAGATCGCCGCACAGGAAGCGGAACAGATGCAGACCAAGCTGGAATCGGAAGAGAAATTCGAACAGCTGGACATGGAACTGGGCAACTTGCAGGAAGCGCACGAAGACGGTCATACGGACTTCTTGCAGAAGGAAGTGCGTCTGGCCGAAGCGCGCGAAGCCTTGCGCGACCTGGAGCGAGCCGCCAAGGATACGGAATACGCGGAAAAAGCCCACCGCGCGAAGATCGAGGAATTGCGCCGCAACATCGCCACGGCCAGCACGCAGGCGCAGCAGGTGACGGCCAGCCTGCAGGCAGGCGAACTGGAACTGGCCAACCTGGAAAGCGGCGCGGCTGCCGACGGCTTGCAGGACTTGCTCGAGCGCCGCACCACGCAGGAGCGGGCGCTGGCGGACGCGCGCCACGAACTGGACCAGATTACGCAGCAGCTGCGCCTGTCCGAAGATGCGCGCACGCAATCGGAACGCAGCCTGCAGCCGCAGCGCGACAAGATCATGGAAATGCAGCTCAAGGAGCAGGCCGCGCGCCTGAACCAGGAGCAATTCGCCCAGCAACTGCTCGAATCGGGCGCCGATGAAGCGGCCCTGACGGAAAAGTTGCATCCGGACATGCGTCCATCGTATCTGCAGGGCGAAGTCACGCGGCTGACGAACGCCATCACGTCCCTGGGCGCCGTCAATCTGGCCGCGCTGGACGAACTGGCGCAGGCGTCCGAGCGCAAGAATTTCCTCGACGCTCAGAATGCCGACCTGACGGAAGCCATCAATACCCTGCAAGACGCGATCCACAAGATCGACAAGGAAACGCGCGACCTGTTGCAAGACACGTTCGACAAGGTCAACCACCACTTTTCCGAGCTGTTCCCCATTCTGTTTGGCGGCGGCCAGGCCAAGCTGACCATGACGGGCGACGAGATTCTCGATTCCGGTGTACAAGTCATGGCGCAGCCTCCCGGCAAGAAAAATGCCACCATCCACTTGTTGTCCGGTGGAGAGAAGGCGCTGACCGCGACCGCATTGGTGTTTTCCATGTTCCGCCTGAATCCGGCGCCGTTCTGCCTGCTCGACGAAGTCGATGCACCGCTGGACGATTCGAACACGGAACGCTTCTGCCGCATGGTCAAGCGCATGTCCGACCAGACCCAATTCCTTTTCATTTCGCATAACAAGATTGCGATGGAAATGGCCCATCAATTGATCGGTGTGACGATGCAGGAGCAGGGCGTATCGCGCATCGTGGCGGTGGACATGGAGTCCGCCGCAAATTTTGCTACCGAGGCACAAGCAGCATGACAGACCTTCAAATTACTTTGTTCGGCGCCGGCGGCGTCTTTATCGTCGGCGTTTTCTCGTACAACAAATGGCAGGAATACAAGGCCAAGAAAAGCGTGGAGCGGGCCTTTTCCACCGACCACGACGACGTACTGATGCGCGATGGCGATGCCCCCGCAGCGGAAACCCAGGAACCCGTCCTGCGCCAGGAGCCGCGCTTTGACGCCGCGCCCGCCGCCAAGGCCGAGCCATCGTTCGGCGCGCCGCCGGCCGCCGCAGTGCCCGACGCCCCCGTGCATGCGGAACCATCATTCGGTGATGCCGGCGCGGAACAGACGCCCGCCGCCACCCCTGCCGCGCCCGTGCAGCAGGAAGTCAGCGCCGCCAGCGAACAGGCGACCAGCCTGGTCGACCCCCTGATCGATTGCCTGCTGCCCCTGTCGCTGGAAGCGCCCGTGCGCGGCGACAAGATCTTGCCCGTGCTGCAAACCCTGCGCCTGGTGGGTAACAAACCCGTGCACTTCATCGGCTTGCACGTGAATGGCGACTGGGAACCGATCACGCATGGCGGTGTCTATACCAAGATGCAGGGCGGCGTGCAGCTGGCCAGCCGCAGCACGGCCTTGAATGAACTGGAATACTCGGAGCTGGTCACGCGCCTGCGCGGCGTGGCGGACGAGATCGGCGCCGAGCCGGAAGTGCCTGACATGATGGAAGTGATGGCCGAAGCACGCAATTTGCACCGCTTTGTCGCTGGCCACGATGCCCAGCTGGGCGTCAACCTGCACACGAACGGTGCGCCGTGGGCCATTTCCACCTTGCTGTTCGCCTTGGAAAAGCAGGGCTTTGATGTGCGTCCGGATGGCCGTTTCGTCATGCCGGACGGCGACGGCAGTTATCTGTTCTCGCTGTCGACGAATGTTACGCTGGCCGAGGAAACCACGCCCCGTTTGACCCTGCTGCTGGACGTGCCCTGCGTGGCGCCCGCGCGCGACGGATTTGGCGCCATGGTCGCCTGTGCCAAAGCGCTGGTGGGCCGCCTCGACGCCACCATCGTCGATGATTACAACCAGGCCCTGTCGGACGCGGCGCTGGCCGAGATCGCCGGCCAGGTGCAAGAGTTTTACCAGGAAATGGACGCGGCCGATATTTCGGCCGGCTCCACCCGCGCCCTGCGTTTATTTAGCTGAAGAATCCCGCAATAATGACTGATCTGACTAACCAGGACGCCGCCCGGCGCGTCCTGGCACTCAATGCCGAACTCAATCGGCATTTGCACGCCTACCACGTGCTCGACAATCCCACCATCCCCGACGCCGAGTACGACAAGCTGTTTCTCGAACTGCAGGCGCTGGAAGCGGCCCATCCCGAACTGCGCGCACCCGATTCGCCCACCTTGCGCGTGGGCGCGGCGCCCTTGCCGCAATTCGAGCAAGTCACGCACGCAGTGCCGATGTTGTCACTGAATAATGGTTTCTCCGATGACGATATCGTCAACTTTGACCGCCGCGTGCGCGAAGGCCTGGACCTCGATGCGCAGGAAGTCGCGTATGCGGCGGAAGTGAAATTCGATGGCCTAGCCATCAACCTGCGTTATGAACACGGCTTGTTCGTGCAGGCGGCCACGCGCGGCGATGGCGCCACGGGCGAAGACGTGACGGCGAACATCCGCACCATCGCCGGCATCCCGCTGCGCCTGCAGGGCGAGAAGATTCCGGCCGTGCTCGACGTGCGCGGCGAAGTGATGATGTTCAAGGCCGATTTTGCCCGCCTGAACGAACGCCAGCGCGAAGCAGGGCACAAGGAATTCGCCAATCCCCGCAATGCGGCGGCCGGCAGCCTGCGCCAGCTCGATTCGCGCATCACGGCGCAGCGCAAGCTGCGCTTCTATGCGTACGGCATCGGCGCCCTTGATGGCGCCGCCATGCCGGCCTCGCATTCGGCCTTGCTGGACTGGTACGACACCCTGGGCATACCCGTGTCGAAGGAGCGCAAGGTGGTGCTGGGTGCGCAGGGCTTGCTCGATTACTACGCCGATATCGGCGCGCGCCGCCCCGGCTTGCCCTATGAAATCGACGGCGTGGTCTACAAGGTGAACGCGACGCAAGACCAGCAGGAGCTGGGCTTTGTGTCGCGCGCGCCCCGTTTTGCACTGGCGCACAAGTTTCCCGCCGAAGAGGCGCTGACGGTGGTGCTGGGTATCGACATCCAGGTGGGCCGCACGGGCGCCATGACGCCCGTGGCGCGCCTGGCGCCCGTGTCCGTCGGCGGCGTGACGGTGACCAACGCCACCTTGCACAATGAAGACGAAGTGCTGCGCAAGGATGTGCGCGTGGGCGATACCGTCGTCGTGCGCCGCGCCGGCGACGTGATCCCGGAAGTGCTGTCCGTGGTGCTGGACAAGCGCCCCGAACCGGCGCCGCTGCCGTTCAAGATGCTGGAGCGCTGTCCTGTCTGCGATTCTCACGTGGTGCGTGAAGAGGGCGAGGCGATTGCCCGCTGCTCGGGCGGCCTGTTCTGTTCGGCCCAGCGCAAGGAAGCATTCCGCCATTTCGCGGGCCGCCGCATGATGGATATCGAAGGCCTGGGCGAACGTTATATCGATACCCTGGTCGAACTGGAATACGTGCATGGCCTGGCGGATCTGTACAGCCTGACCCTGGAGAAATTGCTGGAAATGAAGCTGCGCGCCGATGAGCGCGATGGCTCCACGCCAGAAACAGTGCAACAAGGCAAGATTCCCACCAAATGGGCGGAAAACTTGCTGGCGGGCATAGAAGCGAGCAAGCGCCCGCCGCTTGAGCGTTTCCTGTTTGCGCTGGGCATCCGCCACGTGGGTGAATCGACGGCCAAGACCCTGGCCGAATGGCTGGGCAGCCTGGACTATGTGCGTCGCGCGCCGGCGGCCTTGCTGCGCGTGTTGCCCGACATCGGCGGCACCGTGGCCGTGTCGATTGCCGATTTCTTTGCTGAAGAAAAGAACCAGCAGGCGCTGCAGGCATTGCTGGATGCTGGCGTCATTCCGCAGGGCGAGCATGCGCCCAGCGCCAAGCTGCGCGTGCAACTGGAGCAAACCACGCTGCTGGCGGCCATCGGCATCCCCAAGCTGACGGAACCGCGCAGCAAGCAGCTGGTGGAGCGGGGCGTGACCCTGGCCAGCCTGGCAGCGCAGGGCGCGAGCTTCCACGCGGGCTTGCCTGCCGCCGTGGCCGAAGCGCTGGCGCAATGGCTGGCCGATGACGGCAATGTCAAGCTGCTCGCTCAACTGGACGCCTTGCGAAATGAATTACTGTCACAATTGCCTGAAATGTCAGCCGCTGGCGGCAAGCTGGACGGCAAGACTTTCGTCTTGACGGGCACCTTGCCCAATATGAGCCGCGACGAGGCTGCAGAGCTGATCGAGGCGGCCGGTGGCAAGGTCAGCGGTTCCGTGTCAAAGAAGACAGCTTATGTCGTGGCCGGTTCGGACGCTGGCAGCAAGCTGGCCAAGGCGCAGGAACTGGGCGTGGCCATACTCGACGAAGCTGGCCTGCTGGCCTTGCTCGCGCAAGACTAATCATTAAAATATTATAGAAGACCCATGAAAAAAATCAGAAAAGCAGTCTTTCCCGTCGCCGGCCTGGGCAGCCGTTTCTTGCCTGCGACCAAGGCGCAACCGAAGGAAATGCTGCCCATCGTCGACAAGCCGCTGATTCAGTACGCGGTGGAAGAAGCGGTGGCGGCGGGCATCACGGAAATGATTTTCATCACGGGTCGCAACAAGCGCGCCATCGAAGACCATTTCGATACTGCCTATGAGCTGGAATCGGAACTGGAAGCGGCTGGCAAGCGCCAGTTGCTCGACATGGTGCAAAACGTCATTCCCAAGCACATCAATTGCATTTACATCCGCCAGTCGGCGCCGCTGGGTTTGGGGCATGCCGTACTGTGCGCCCGTCCCGTGATTGGCGACGAGCCGTTTGCGGTCTTGCTGGCCGACGATTTCATGGATGTGGAAGAGGGCGTGCGCCCCGTGCTGGCGCAGATGACCGACGTCTTTCAGTATGAAAATTGCTCGTTGCTGGCCGTGCAGGATGTGCCGCGCGCGGAAACCAAGCAGTACGGTATTGTGTCGGCAAAGAATTATCAGCCCGACCTGGAGCTGGTCTCGGCCATCGTGGAAAAGCCTGCGCCAGAAGAGGCGCCATCGACCCTGGCCGTGGTGGGCCGTTATGTGTTGACCAGCCGTATCTTTAGCCACCTGGAAAATATCGGCACGGGCGCCGGCGGTGAAATCCAGTTGACGGACGGCATTGCTGCCCTGATGCGCGAAGAGCGCGTGCTGGCTTACCGTTACCAGGGGCAGCGTTATGATTGCGGCTCCAAGCTTGGTTATCTGAAGGCAACGACGGCGATGGGCATGAAACATCCGGAAACGGGCGCCGCCTTCCGCGCATACCTGCAAGAACTGCAATTGACACTGGAAGCAAAATGACGGTACGTGAAATTCTGAAGATGGGCGATCCGCGTCTGCTGCGCATGGCCGAGCCCGTGCGTGAGTTCGATACGCCCGAATTGCATGCCTTGATCACCGACATGTTCGACACCATGCATGCCGCCAATGGCGCAGGCCTGGCGGCGCCGCAGATCGGCGTCAACCTGCAACTGGTGATCTACGGCTTCAAGCAGAATCTGCGCTATCCCGACGCGCCGCAAGTGCCGGAAACCGTGTTGATCAACCCGGTGCTGACGCCGCTGTCGGAACGCAAGGAAGAGGGCTTTGAAGGCTGCCTGTCCGTGCCAGGCCTGCGCGGCAGCGTGCCGCGCTGGAGCGAGTTGCACTATGAAGGCGTGGACCAGTTCGGCCAGCCCATCAGCCGCGACTGCGACGGCTTCCATGCCCGCGTGGTGCAGCATGAAGTGGACCACCTGCACGGCATTTTGTATCCGATGCGTATCGTTGATTTCACGCAATTCGGCTATACGGAAGTCATGTTTCCCGAGTTGGACCCGAACGACGACGACTGATCGGCGCCTGAGAAAACGCCCATGGCGGCGTTGCCTTGCCTCGCCGTACTATTCGTACTGTCTTCGGCAAGGCGCCTTGCCCTGAACGTTTTTCAGGTGCCTCGCGACTTTGACTGTCAAACAAAAAATGGCCGCGCAGCATATGCTGGGCGGCCATTTTTCATGCGTGAAGCGAAGCTAGCGCACCTTGCGGCTGCTGCCCAGGTTGTCGAGCAAGGCTTTCAATTCATCCTGCATGGCATCCGTCAGGTTCAGGAAGCGGCAACCGATCTGCACTTGCTCGCCCAGCAGGAAAGAGCGGAAGGTGCGCGACAGGCGGATTTCCAGGTCGGCGATCATGACCTTGTCCGGTCCCAGCTCCAGGCGCACGCGCGACAGCTTGCGCCCCACGTACAGGCCGACCGTATCGCGCGGGTGGGCGCGCATGCCGATGCCGCCGGCAGAGAAATCATACAGCTGCAGTTCATACGGGCGCCCCTCCAGCACGAAGGCGGCCAGGTAGTACACACCCAGCGGTGTTTCCAGGCGCGTCGATTCGCGCCGTTCCAGTACCAGGCAATGGCTGGGGAAGTTCGTCAGGTAGACGTTTGGCCGCTCGGGATAGGCTTCCCATTCGCCATTGATGGTAAATTGCAGCTTGGCGCTTTGCACCCACGACACAAACGTGGCGCCGCCTTCGGGCAGGGCGGCACCTTCATTGAGTTCCAGTACGAATTGCGGCAAGTCGTCGTCGACCGACAATATGCGCGCCATGATGACGTCTTCGCCGCCCGTCGGATAGATGGAAATGGCGTCGCCGTTATCAGCCAGGCTGCACAGGGTTTCGCCGATATCCCACGGATCGCTCATATGGTGCGGCTTGGTGCCTGGCTCCATCGGCTCGGCCACGTCGGCCAGGCTGGGCGCGCCTTTGCGCAGGGGATTGGGGATGGGATCGTTCACGACAGCGTATCTCTTTTGTTCTAATGGGGAATAGTGTATAGGTTTAAGGCAATATTTACTAAGTAAATCACAATGATTAATTTTATATCACTATATTCGCTTAGATAGCATGGCATGCCGGGACGCATGCCATCTTGATGCCGTCGCTTAAAACTGTTCGTCCGCGCTCAGGTAGCGCCATTGGCCCGTCGGCAAGTCACCCAGCTTGACCTTGCCGATGCGCACACGTTTCAGGCCCAGCACTTTCAGGCCGACGGCTTCGCACATGCGGCGGATCTGGCGTTTCTTGCCTTCGCGCAAGGTAAAGCTCAGCTGGTCTTCATTTTGCCAGCGCACCTTGGCCGGCAGCAGCGGCTTGCCGTCGAGCCACAGGCCGTGGTTGAGCTTTTTCAGCTCGCTGTCGGGCAGGGTGTCGCCCTTGGTGTAGCTCACGCGCACCAGGTATTCCTTGTCGATATCGGTATCGTGGCCGATCAGCTGCTTGGCCACGCGCCCGTCCTGCGTCAAGACCAGCAAGCCGACGGAATCGATGTCCAGGCGCCCGGCAGCCACCAGGCTGCGCAGCTGTGTCGGGTGGAACTGTTCCGGGCTGCGGTCTTCCGCCCAGCGGTTTTCCGCCTTGATCAGGGCCACGGCCGGCGTGTAGCCATCTTCGGCCTGGCCGCTGACATAGCCCATCGGCTTGTTGATCAGGACGGTAACGCGTTTCGACTGCTCGGCCGCCGCCTGCCGTTCGACGGTGACGCGCTGGCTGGGGGTGACTTTGCTGCCCAGCTCGGACACCACCTTGCCATCTACGCGGACCCAGCCGCGCGCGATCCATTCATCGGCTTCACGGCGCGAGCACAGGCCCAGTTCGGACATGCGTTTGGACAAGCGTAATAATTCTTCGGTCATGTTGTTTCAGTTTCAGTAAGGGTAGGCGTTGCGCGGAGGTCATTACACTTTCAGCGCATCGAGTAAATCGGTTTCCAGCAATATCTGGTTGCGGGCATTGTTGAGCGCGGGGCCGTCGACGAGGAAGACGTCTTCGACCCGCTCGCCCAGGGTCATGATCTTGGCCGTGTGCAAGTTGATGCGGTACTTGGTCAGCACATTGGCGATTGCATACAGCAGGCCCGTGCGGTCGTTGGCGGCCACCGACAGCAGGTAGTACTGGCCCCGTTCATCGGGCCGCAAATCCACCGTCGGCTGGAAGGGGAAGGTGCGCGACAGGCGCGACAGCCGCCCCTTGCCCGGCGGCGGCAGCGGCGTTTGCGACTGCAGCAGTTCGCCCAGCTCATGCTCGATCAGGCTGATGATGTCGCGGTAGCTCTTGGCAAAGTTCTGCTCGGTGACGAGAAAAGTATCGAGCGCATAACCATTCCTGGTCGTGTGGATCTTCGCGTCGAGGATGCTGAAATTCTTGCGGTCGAAATAGCTGCAGATGCGCGCGAACAGATCGGGCTGGTCGGGAATGTACACGGCCACCTGCAAGCCTTCGCCGATGGGCGCCAGCCGGCATTTTACCACCGGCAACTTGCTGTCGAGCTTGTCATACAGCGAGCGCGTCTGCCAGGCGATGTCGGAGGCGTCGTGGCGCAGGAAATACGCCACGTCCAGCTGCTGCCACAGTTTCAGGTGCGCGTCTGGCGGCAAACCGTACAGGCGCAGGGTGGCCAGCGCTTCCTGCTGGCGGTTCTTCAGCTCGCGGTCGGCCGTGTGCGGCTCGCCGCCCAGCACGCGCAAGGTGATTTTGTACAGGTCCTCCAGCAGCTTGCCCTTCCAGGCATTCCACACTTTCGGGCTGGTGCCGCGGATGTCGGCCACCGTCAGCAGGTACAGGCCCGTCAGGTGGCGCTCGTCCTTGACCACTTTCGCAAAGGCGGCGATGACGTCCGGATCGGACAGGTCCTGCTTTTGCGCCACTTGCGACATGGTCAGGTGATTTTCCACCAGGAAAGCGATGAGTTCCGTATCCTCGGCCGACAGGCCGTGCTCCTGGCAGAACTGGGTGGCGTCGGCCACGCCCAGCTTCGAGTGGTCGCCGCCGCGGCCCTTGGCGATGTCGTGGAACAGGGCCGCCACGTACAACAGCCACGATTGCGAGAAATCGGCCATCAGCTGGCTGCAGAACGGGTATTCGTGCGCGTGTTCGCTCATGGTGAAGCGGCGCATGTTGCGCACCACCATCAAAATGTGCTGGTCTACCGTGTACACGTGGAACAGGTCATGCTGCATCTGGCCCACGATGCGGCGGAAGTTCGGCAGGTAGCGCCCCAGGATGCTCATCTCGTTCATGCGCCGCAGCGCGTGGATGATGCCCACGGGCGCCCGCATGATGCGCAGGAAGAGGGCGCGGTTGACGGGGTCCTGGCGGAAGGGCGCGTCGATCTTGAAGCGCGCGTGCCACAGGGCCCGCGTGGCGCGCGACGTCATGCCCTTCAGGGCCGGGCGCTCCGTCATCAGCACGAAAATTTCCAGCATGGCGGACGGGTATTGCTCGAACGTATCGTCGGCGCTGATATCGATCAGGCTGTTGACTTCATTGAAGCGTTCGTTGATGGGCACGGCCACATCGTCTTGTGGAAACAGCCGTGCCTCGATATTTTGCAGCAGAATCGTGTTGAGCTGGGTCACCGTCTTGGCGGCCCAGTAGTAGCGCTGCATGAGGAACTCGCTGGCGCGGCGCATGTTTGGCCCGCTGCCCGTGGCCTGCAGGCCCAGCGATTCGGCGATCGCCGTCTGCACGTCGAACACAAGGCGGTCTTCGCGCCGGCCCGCATGCAGGTGCAGGCGCACGCGGATATCCTTGAAGGCGCGCTCCTTTTCCATCAACTGGCGCGCTTCCGTCAGGGTGATCAGGCCGCCTGTGGCGAGGGTGCGCCAGGAATTGGCCAGGCCGGCCGCCTTGGCCACCCACAGGATGACCTGCAGGTCGCGCAAGCCGCCCGGGCTTTCCTTGCAATTCGGTTCCAGGCTGAAGGCCGTGTCTTCGTATTTCGCATGGCGCTGGCGCATTTCCGCCGTTTTCGCCTGGAAAAACGCCTGCGGGTCCATTGCCGCCTCGTAGCGCTGCTGCAATTGCGCGAACAAGTCCGCGTTGCCGCACACGAGGCGCGCTTCGAGCAGGCTGGTTTGCACGGTGATGTCGGCTTTCGATTCGACCAGGCATTCCTCGACCGTGCGAATGCTGTGGCCAATTTCCAGACCCAGGTCCCACAGCAGTTGCACCAGCTCCTCGAGTTTTTCCTGCGTCGCCGCGTCGGGCGCCTGCTGCAGCAGGATCAGCAGGTCGACGTCGGAATACGGAAACAGTTCGCCGCGGCCGTAGCCGCCCACGCCCACCAGGGCCGTGCCGGGCGGCAGTCCCGCTTCCTGCCAGGCGCGCGCCAGCACCCCATCGACGCTGTGGCGTAGGCTGCGCAGCAGTTTTTCAGGCTTGCCGTCGGCCTGGAAGGCCGCAATGACGACCTGGCGGTCGGCTTTCAGTTGCTGTTTCAGCTGTTCCCGAACTTGCTTTTTCATCTGGGCCCTGGGGTGGCGGTGCGTTTGGCTGGCTGGATGGCGGGATCAGGCTTTGTTCGTGATGAAGTCCGGCGGTGGCGGCATGCCGGGCGAGACGGTCAGTACTTCATAACCGGTTTCCGTCACCAGCACCGTGTGTTCCCATTGCGCCGAGTGGCTGCGATCCTTGGTCTTGATGGTCCAGCCATCGTTCATTTCGCGGATCTCGCGGCGGCCGGCGTTGATCATCGGCTCGACCGTGAAGATCATGCCCGCATCCAGGCGTTCCAGGGTGCCAGGTTTGCCGTAGTGCAACACCTGCGGCTCTTCATGGAACACCTTGCCGATGCCGTGGCCGCAGAATTCGCGCACCACGCTGTAGCCGGCTTTTTCCGCGTGCTGCTGGATGGCATGGCCGATATCGCCCAAGTGAGCGCCCGGCTTGATCTGGTCGATTCCCAGCCACATGCATTCATAGGTGATTTCCGACAGGCGCTTGGTCAGGATGGTGGGCGTGCCGACCAGGAACATGCGGCTGTTGTCGCCATGGTAGCCATCCTTGATGACGGTGATGTCGAGGTTGACGGTATCGCCGCTCTTGAGCACCTTGTCGCCCGGAATGCCATGGCAGATGACGTCGTTGACGGAGGTGCAGATGGCTTTCGGGTAGGGCGTGTAGCCGGGTGGGCAATAGTTCAGCGGAGCAGGAATGGTGCCCTGTACATTGACCATGTATTCGTGACACAGGCGGTCCAGTTCGCCGGTCGTGACGCCGACCTTGACGAAGGGCGTGATGTAATCGAGTACTTCGGCGCCGAGCTTGCCGGCAACGCGCATGCCTTCGATGTCGGCGGCGCTATTGATACGGATGGTGGGCATGATGTAATTCGCAATCTGCAAGATAGTCGGCTGAAAAGCACGGGTGAAAAGCACAGACGAGTCCTGCGGTACGGGGAAAAGTCTGCAAATATGTCGAAATTATAAACGAGGTGCCCTGAATCCGCCGCCTCCTTCCTATGGCCGGGCAGGGATTTGTGGGGAAATCGGGGTGAAGCGGCGACGCGACCACGCCCTGCACCAGCGTGGTGCATCGAGCGCCTCCGCAGTGCGGGCGATTTGCAGTGCGGACTTGATGTGGCGGTCATTTCGGTGTAGAATCCTGCGTTGCTTGAATTCTCTTTTGGGCAATGCAGTAAACAGCAGTAAAAGTGTCTTTAATTTATATAAACACGCGAATCCGGTCGACAAGGGTGCCTGTATGGTGACTGATCGGATTCCAGACCCAACCCTGGAGTTAATAATGTCCGTAACAATGCGCGAAATGCTGGAAGCCGGTGTCCACTTTGGTCACC
Source organism: Janthinobacterium breve (assembly GCF_051380895.1). Lineage (NCBI taxonomy): Bacteria > Pseudomonadati > Pseudomonadota > Betaproteobacteria > Burkholderiales > Oxalobacteraceae > Janthinobacterium > Janthinobacterium breve. Next base: position 123,677 of record NZ_JBNYXY010000008.1, read on the forward strand.
AAACCCGTTTTTGGAATCCAAAAATGGCACCGTTCATCTTCGGCCATCGCAACAAGATCCACATCATCAACCTGGAAAAAACCATGGCGATGTATCAGGACGCAATGAAGCACGTGCGTCAACTGGCTGCAAACCGTGGCACCATCCTGATGGTTGGCACCAAGCGTCAAGCGCGCGAAATCATCGCCGCTGAAGCACAACGCGCTGGCGTGCCTTTCGTTGATCAACGTTGGTTGGGCGGCATGCTGACCAACTTCAAAACGATCAAAACCTCGATCAAGCGTCTGAAAGACATGGAAGTCATGGTTGAAGACGGTTCGATCGAGAAGCTGTCGAAAAAAGAAGCGCTGATGTTCTCGCGCGAAATGATCAAACTGCAAAAATCGATCGGCGGCATCAAGGACATGGGCGGCATTCCTGACGCAATCTTCGTTGTGGACGTCGGTTACCACAAAGGTGCGATCACCGAAGCAGCTAAACTGGGTATCCCGGTCATCGGCATTGTCGATACCAACCACTCCCCAGAAGGCGTGAACTTCGTGATCCCAGGTAACGATGACTCCTCGAAAGCCATCATGTTGTACGCTCGCGGTGTTGCTGATGCAATCATCGAAGGTCGTGCAGCTGCCGGTAACGAAGTTGTTGAAATGGTTAAAGCAGCCGCTGGCGACGAATTCGTCGAAGTGAACGAACAGGCTTAATGGCCAGGCTATCGCGAGATAGCCGTTTGTAAGCACAGCAGTAAGGGAAAAGGGGTGGCAGCAGCTCCCCCTTTTTTTTAACAAAAAAACGATAGGGACCGCTGGCGAGGCATGCATGCCCGGCCGCGACTATCGACTCACCGAATCAGGAGAAACACATGGCAGCGATTACAGCAGCGATGGTAGGCGAATTGCGCGGCAAAACCGACGCACCAATGATGGAATGCAAAAAAGCACTGACCGAAGCCGAAGGCGACATGGCGCGTGCGGAAGAGATCCTGCGCGTCAAGCTGGGCGGCAAGGCATCGAAAGCATCGGCACGCATTACCGCTGAAGGCGTCGTGGCAACCTACATCGCCAATGGCGTAGGCGCCCTGGTCGAAGTGAACTCGGAAACCGACTTCGTTGCGAAAAACGATGATTTCCTGGCACTGGCCAACAACGCTGCCCGTCTGGTAGCAGAACACAACCCGGCTGACGTAGCTGCCCTGCTGGCCCTGCCACTCGATGGCAAGACCCTGGACGACGTGCGCGCTGCCCTGATCGGCAAAATCGGCGAAAACATGACCATCCGCCGCTTCCAGCGTTTCGAAACCAGCAACAAGCTGGCGTCGTACCTGCACGGCGCGCGCATTGGCGTGATCGTCGAATTCGACGGCGCCGATGAGCAAGTAGGCAAAGACGTGGCCATGCACATCGCTGCCATGAAGCCAGTGTCGCTGTCTTCGAACGAAGTTCCTGCGGAACTGATCGAAAAAGAGCGTTCGGTTGCACAACTGAAAGCCGAAGAAGACGCAGTCAAAGCGGCCGCCGAAGGCAAGCCAGCGCAATCGCCGGAAATCCTGGCCAAGCGCCTGGAAGGTTCCGTACAGAAGTTCCTGAAAGAAGTTTCGCTGCTGAACCAGGCTTTCGTGAAAAACGACAAGCTGTCAGTTGAGCAAATGCTGAAGGCGGCTAACACCAGCGTCAAAGGTTTTGCCATGTACGTGGTAGGCGAGGGCATCGAGAAGAAGCAAGACGACTTCGCGGCAGAAGTCGCAGCACAGATGGCTGCCTCCCAGGGAGCGTAAGTAAAGCGGGCCGAGAGGCCCGTTTTTTTGGCCCGCCCGCACCTGTCGTGCCGGGCGGCGGCATGGGCAGCCCCGCGCGCCTATCCGGCGCTGCAAGGCGCTGCGCCATGTCATACTCGAATAACCTCATTTATGGAGCCCCAGCTCATGTCAAAACCAGCCTACAAGCGCGTCCTCCTCAAGTTGTCCGGCGAAGCCCTGATGGGCGATGATCCCTACGGCATCAACCGCGCCACGATCGAGCGCATGGTGGCCGATGTGGCCGAGGTGGCGAAGTTGGGTGTGGAACTGGCAATCGTGATTGGCGGCGGCAATATCTTCCGCGGCGTTGCGCCTGGCGCGCAAGGCATGGACCGTGCCACCGCCGACTACATGGGCATGCTTGCCACCGTGATGAATGCACTGGCCCTGGCCGATGCCATGCGCCACGTCGGCATCGTCGCGCGCGTCATGTCGGCCATCGGCATCGAGCAAGTTGTCGAGCCGTACGTTCGTCCGAAAGCCCTGCAATACCTGGAAGAAGGCAAAGTGGTCGTCTTCGCCGCCGGCACCGGCAATCCGTTCTTCACCACCGATACGGCAGCCGCCCTGCGCGGTTCCGAGATCAGTGCCGAGATCGTCCTGAAGGCCACCAAGGTCGACGGCGTCTACACGGCCGATCCGAAGAAGGATCCGAACGCGACCCTGTTCCACACGATTACCTTCGACGACGCCATCGCCAAGCACCTGCAAGTGATGGATGCCACCGCATTCGCCCTGTGCCGTGACCAGAAACTGCCGATCAAGGTGTTTTCGATCACGAAGCCAGGCGCGCTGATGCGCGTCATCATGGGTGAAGACGAAGGCACTTTGGTTCACGTCTAAATTAGTATTAGTAGTAATTTCAAGATTCATTATCATTAACAACGCCTGACAAAACCGTCGCGAGCGGAAGGAAGAGGTGGCCGAGAAGCGCAACCGTACCGAGGTACGGTGAGCATCGCAAGCCGCCTATGCCGACGCGCAGCAGGTTTTGACAGGCGCTACCACAGGAGAGCAGCATGTCCTTAGCTGACGTTAAAAAGAACACCCAGGAACGCATGACGAAGTCGCTGGAAACACTGCGGGCCGACTTGGCCAAAGTGCGTACCGGCCGCGCCCATACGGGTATCCTGGACCATGTGATGGTCGATTACTACGGTTCGCCGACGGCGCTGACCCAGGTCGCCAACGTGACCCTGATCGACGCGCGCACCATCGGTGTGCAGCCGTACGAAAAAAAGATGGCCAACACCATCGAAAAAGCCATCCGCGACGCCGACCTGGGCTTGAATCCCTCGGCGCAGGGCGACCTGATCCGCGTCCCGACGCCGCCGCTGACGGAAGAGCGTCGCAAGGAAATGGTCAAGCTGGTCAAGACCGAAGCGGAAGACGCGAAGATTGCCGTGCGTAACATTCGCCGCGATGCGAACGAGTCGCTGAAGAAACTGGTCAAGGAAAAAGCCTGCTCCGAGGACGATGAGCGCCGCTCGTCGGAAGAAGTGCAGAAGCTGACGGACAAGTTTATTGCCGACATCGACAAGATGGTGGTCGACAAAGAAAAAGAAGTGCTGACGGTCTAGTTTTCAGTCCTTTTGACGCTGCCCGGGAAAGCATGGCTTTTCCGGGCAGTGCTATTTGGCGCATAATAGTTATCTTTTATTTTTGGTGTTCGTGTTTTCATGATCTATTCGAGTTCGACAACGGCAGTACCTGAGGTGGGCACAGTGCCGCGCCATGTGGCAATCATTATGGATGGCAATGGCCGCTGGGCAACCAAGCGCTTCCTGCCCCGCGTGGCTGGCCACGTCAAGGGCGCTGACGCCGTGCGCGGTGTCGTCGAGACCTGCCTCGAACGGGGCGTCGAATATCTGACCCTGTTTGCTTTCAGCTCGGAAAACTGGCGCCGCCCGGAAGAAGAGGTGTCGATGCTGATGCGCCTGTTCGTCACCATGCTGGAACGCGAAGTGGTCAAGATGCATGCCAACGACATCCGCCTGAAAGTGGTGGGGGACCTGTCGCGCTTCAACGACCAGCTGCAAACCCTGATCGCCAATGCGGAACGCAAGACGGCGCGTAACACGCGTCTGACGGTGACGATCTGCGCGAATTACGGCGGCCGCTGGGACATCATGCAGGCAGTCAACAAAATGACGGTCGAGGCTGCCGCCAATGGCCAGCCTGCCGGACAGGCTTACACGGAAGAACAACTGGCGCCGCACCTGGCCATGGCCTATGCGCCCGAGCCTGACCTGTTCATCCGCACGGGCGGCGAGCAGCGCATTTCCAATTTCCTGCTGTGGCAACTGGCGTACACTGAGCTGTTTTTTACCGAGACTTTCTGGCCCGACTTCAATGACGAGTGCCTCGACGCGGCAATCGCGTCTTACCAGCAGCGCGAACGGCGCTTTGGCCGTACCAGCGCGCAATTAACTGAAAAGACAAACTGATGCTGAAAACACGGATAATCACCGCCCTGGTCCTCTTGGCGGTCTTGCTGCCGGTTCTGTATCTGAATTATTTCCCCGCCTTCGCCGTGATCGCCACGGCGTTCTTCGGCGCCGCCGTCTGGGAAAGCTTCCGCATTTTTAAAAATCGCCAGGCGCTGCTGATTGCTGCCGTCTGGACTGCCGCCTTCGCGTATACGTTTTTTGTCGGTAACGGCATGGCGCAGCTCAATTTCTGGTTTGCCCTGTGCGTGGCCATCTGGCTGATCCGTTTCGTACCCTCGCTGGCGACGGGCTTGCCTCCCACCGAAGGCCTGGGCAATACCTTGCTCAGCCTGGTGTACCCGGTGACCATCGTCGGTTGCTTCGTCGCCATCATCGCCTTGTTCCTGCATAGCCCTTTGTTCCTGCTGTCCGTCATGGCGCTGGTATGGATCGCCGATATCGGCGCATATTTCTCAGGCAAGGCTTTCGGCAAGCGCAAGCTGGCGCCAAGTATTTCCCCTGGGAAATCCTGGGAAGGTGCCATCGGCGGCGGGATTGCCGTGCTGCTCATCGCCGCCATCACCATCGTTGCCGCGCCATCGCTGCCGGTCCTGCAAGACACCTTCGCCGTGCAGCTGCAATTGCGCCGCGGCTGGCTGGTGGCCTTGCCGGTGCTGCTGCTGATCGTCGCTGCCAGCATCGTCGGCGACCTGTTCGAATCCCAGCTGAAGCGCCGCGCCGGCATCAAGGACAGCAGCAAGCTGCTGCCCGGCCATGGCGGTGTACTCGACCGTATCGACGCGCTGATTCCGGTCCTGCCATTTGCCGCCCTCGTGGCCAGCTGGCTTTAAGGAAACTCATGCAATACATCACCATCCTTGGCGCGACCGGCTCGATCGGCGTGTCCACCCTGGACGTGCTCGCGCGTCATCCCGAGCAATACAGCGTGTATGCGTTGAGCGCGCATAGCCGCGTGGCCGAACTGGCCGCGCAGTGCTTGCAGTTCCGTCCACAGCGCGCCGTCGTCGGCACGGCAGATGCCGCCCTTGAACTGACGCGTTTGCTGCGCGGGCAGGGCGTCGATACGCAAGTCGAGTACGGCGTGGAGGCCCTGTGCGCCATCGCCAGCACGCCGCAAGTGACGGGCGTGATGGCGGCCATCGTCGGCGCGGCCGGCCTGGCGCCCACCCTGGCGGCGGCGCGTGCCGGCAAGAAAGTATTGCTGGCCAATAAAGAAGCGCTGGTCATGTCCGGCCAGCTGTTCATCGATGCCGTGCACGATAACGGCGCCGTGCTGCTGCCCATCGACAGCGAGCATAATGCGATCTTCCAATGCATGCCGCATGCCCATGGCCGCACGCCAGGCGCGGCAGGCGTGGCGAAAATCGTGCTGACGGCTTCCGGCGGCCCTTTCCTCACGCGTGACGTCGAGACGCTCGATACGGTCACGCCGGAGCAGGCGTGCAAGCATCCGACCTGGGCCATGGGACGCAAGATTTCCGTCGATTCGGCCACCATGATGAACAAGGGCCTCGAAGTGATCGAGGCGCACTGGCTGTTCGGCGCGCCGGCCGAGCAGATCGAAGTGCTGATTCATCCGCAAAGCGTGATTCATTCGATGGTGTCGTATATCGACGGTTCCGTGCTGGCCCAGCTGGGTAACCCGGACATGCGCACGCCGATCGCGCATGCGCTGGCCTATCCGCAGCGTATCGCTTCCGGCGTGGCGCAGCTTGATCTGGCGCAAGTGGCCACCCTGCAGTTCGAACGTCCCGATTTCCGTCGTTTCCCCTGTCTGGCGCTGGCGTTTGACGCCTTGCGCGCGGGCGGCACGGCGCCGGCCTTGCTGAACGCGGCCAATGAAGTGGCCGTGCAAGCCTTCCTCGACGAGCAGATCGGCTTCCGCCAGATCGACCGCGTCATCGCGCATGTGATCGAGACGGTGCCGCATGGCGCCGCCTCCAGCATCGAGGTCGTGATGGAGCAGGATCGCCTGGCCCGCGTGGCCGCGCACGCGTATATCGCCCAAAGGCTGGCCGCATGACGCTGATTACCACCTTGCTGGCCTTTATCGTCGCGCTCGGTTCCCTGATTACCCTGCACGAGCTGGGGCACTATCTGGTGGCGCGCTGGTGTGGCGTGAAAGTGCTGCGCTTCTCGATTGGCATGGGAAAAGTGGTGTATTCGCGCAAGTTTGGCAAGGACCAGACGGAATGGGCGATTTCCGCGCTGCCGCTGGGTGGCTATGTCAGCATGCTCGACAGCCGTGCGCAAGACCTCAGCGATTTGCCGGAAAGCGAATTGCGCCGTGAATTCACGCGCCAGAGCGTGTGGCGCCGCATTGCCATCGTGGCCGCCGGCCCGCTGGCCAATTTCCTCGTCGCCATCGTGCTGTACGCGGGTCTGTTCATGCATGGCATCGAAGAGCCGTCGAGCAAGCTCGGTCCTGTGGCCGAGCAGACGGCAGCCTTTGCGGCCGGCTTGCGCAGCGGCGATACGGTTGAAACGGTGAATGGCAAGACCGTGGCCAGCTGGTCCGAGCTGCGCTGGGAACTGATCCAGGCCACCCTCGACAAGCAGCCGGCGCGCATCGAAGTGCGCCGTCCCGACCGTGGCCAGCAGGAAGCGACCTTGCCGACGGCCAGCCTGACGGAAACCGACCTGGAAGGCGACGTGCTGGGCAAGCTGGGCCTGACCCTGGCCCGTTCCGCGCCCACCCTGATGGAAATCATGCCTGGTGGCGCCGCCGCGCGCGCCGGCCTGCAGAAAAACGACCAGATTCTGGCCATCGACGAGCAGCCCGTGCACGATGTGGCGGCCGTCATCGCCACCCTGAGCCAGGCGCCTGGCCGGACCTTGCAATTGCAACTCTTGCGCCAAGGCCAGGACCTGACCTTGCACATTACGCCGGACGCCGTGCCGGGCGCCGGGACAGAGGGAGCTGTAACAGTTGGTAAGATCCAGGCAAAGCTGGGGCAGGTGCCGGATATGATCACCGTGGCCTCCGGACCGTTCTCTGCCGTGGGCAAGGCGTCGGCCAAGGTCTGGGATACCAGTGTCATGAGCCTGAAAATGCTGGGTAAAATGATCACCGGCCAGGTTTCGCTGAAGAATGTGACGGGGCCCATTACCATCGCCGATTACGCGGGCCAGACGGCGCGCATCGGCCTGGTAAGCTACCTGAGCTTCATCGCCTTCATCAGTATCAGTCTGGGCGTGATGAATTTGCTACCCATTCCTGTTCTGGATGGCGGGCATTTGCTGTATTATTCGCTGGAAGTTTTGACCGGACGCCCCTTGCCGGAGCGCGTAGGCGAGATTGCCCAGCGCCTGGGGATCGGTTTGTTACTGACCTTGATGGTGCTTGCCGTCTTTAATGACGTGTTGCGATTGCTTAATTAGGGCGGTGGTTGATGCCATTGCGTGAGTCGCACAAGCAATCTTTTGTGTATGTTGTCCATTGATTTACCCATTGAATAACCCCAATGAAATTACATTCTGCTCGTTTTGCCTTGCCTTCCTTTCGTCGCAGCCTGATCGGCGCCGCCGTCATGGCCTTGTGTGCCGGCCATGCGCTGGCCGTCCAGCCATTTACTGTCAAGGATATCCGGGTCGAAGGGATCCAGCGTACCGAAGCGGGTACTGTTTTCAGCTACCTGCCAGTGCGCGTCGGCGAAACGTTCTCCGACGAGAAGAGTATCGCCGCCATCAAAGCCCTGTACGCGACGGGTTTTTTCAAGGACGTGCGCCTGGAAGTCGATGGCGACGTGCTGGTGGTGCTGGTCGAGGAGCGCCCGGCTATCGCTGCCGTGGAATTCACCGGCACCAAGGAATTTGAGAAAGATGTGCTGGTCAAGGCATTGAAGGAAATCGGCGTGGGCGAAGCCAAGATTTTCGATAAGGCTTCGGTCGACCGCGCGGAACAGGAGCTCAAGCGCCAGTACCTGTCGCATGGCCTGTACGGCGTGAAGATCACCACCACCGTCACGCCGATCGAGCGTAACCGCGTCAACGTGGTGTTCGCCGTCGACGAGGGCGACGTGGCCCGCATCAAGCAGATCAACATCGTCGGCAACAAGGCCTTCAGCGACAAGGAACTGCGCGAACAACTGGCCCTGAACACGGGCGGCTGGTTCAGCTGGTACACCAAAGCCGATCAGTATTCGAAGACCAAGCTGACGGGCGACATCGAGTCGCTCAAGTCCTACTACCTGGACCGCGGCTATATCGAGATGCAGGTCGACTCCACGCAAGTGTCGATCACGCCCGATAAAAAAGACATCTACCTGACGATCAATATCACCGAAGGTGAAAAGTACAAGATCGCCGGCACCAAGTTCGAAGGCGAGATGTTCGGCCGCGAAGAAGAGCTGAAAGCCCTGAACCTGATGCGTGAAGGCGAGATTTACTCGGGCGCGCGCCTGACGGCCACGAATAAACGCATCCAGGACCGCCTGGCCACGTTCGGCTATGCCTTTGCCAACGTCAATGCCAATCCGGAAATCAACCGTGAAAAGCATGAAGTAGGTTTTACTTTCTTCATCGATCCGGGCAAGCGCGTGTACGTGCGCCACATGAATATCGCCGGCAACACCACCACGCGCGATGAAGTCATCCGCCGCGAATTCCGCCAGTTCGAATCGTCCTGGTATGACAGCAACAAGATCAAACTGTCGCGCGACCGCGTCGACCGCCTGGGCTACTTCAAGGATGTGACCATCGACACGCCGGAAGCGCAGGGCTCAACCGACCAGGTCGACGTCAACGTGACGGTGGTGGAAAAACCAACGGGTAACTTCCTGATCGGTGGCGCCTTCTCGCAATCGGAGAAGTTCACCCTGTCGGCATCGATTTCGCAGGCCAACTTCGCCGGTAGCGGCAACACGGTCGGCATCGAACTCAATACCAGTCATTACAGCCGCACGATTGCGTTTTCGCAAACCAATCCGTACTTTACGGACGATGGCATTTCGCGCAGCTTTGAAGTTTACCTGCGTACGACGGAACCGCCGGCGCTGAACATCGGCAGCTACAAGATCAAGCAAACCGGTGGTCGTGTCAGTTTCGGCGTGCCGTTCTCGGAAGTCGACACCGTCTTCTTCGGTATCGGCGCCGAGCGCTCGCGCATCGAAACTGACATCACCAGCCCGGTCCGCTTCAAGCAGTACGTGATCGACAATGGCGGCCCGTCGGACGGTATCGGTTCGGCCACGACGAACTCCATCCCGCTGACGGCGGCATGGCAACGCGACAGCCGCGACAGCGCCCTGACGCCATCGATCGGCCGCTACCAGCGCGTCAACCTGGAGGCTGACCTGATCGGCGACCAGAAATACTTCCGTGCCATCTATGAGCACCAGTATTTCCGTCCGCTGTTCAGCAAGGTCACCCTGGCGCTCAAGGGCGAGCTTGATTACGGCCACGGCATCGGCAATCACGTGTATCCGGTCTTCAAGAACTTCTACGGCGGCGGCATCGGTTCGGTGCGCGGCTACCTGAGTTCCTCGCTGGGCGCGGTCGAGCCGAGCACCAACGATGCATTGGGCGGCGCTTCGCGCCTGATCGGTAACGCCGAACTGCAGATGCCATTCCCCGGTTCGGGCAATGACCGCAGCTTGCGCTGGTTCGGTTTCCTTGACGGCGGCCAGGTCTACCAGGAAGGCGAAAAAATGCGGATCTCGCAATTGCGCTATTCTGCTGGCTTGGGCATCAGCTGGATTTCGCCGGTGGGCCCGCTCAAGCTGAGCTATGCCAAGCCGCTGAACGCCAAGCCGACGGACCGCCTGGAGCGCTTCCAGTTCCAGATGGGCACCGGTTTCTAACCGGCCATCTGAACCGGGGCGACAGCTTTCACCTTTTGACCATGGAGTATCATGAACACCGCATCCGCTACCCTGCCCAAGTCCCTTGCCGTGATTGCATTGTGCTGGAGTTCGCTGTTGCCGGTGCAGGCGCAGGCTCAGGATTCGAAGATCGCCTGGATCAGCAGCGAACGTATTTATAACGAATCGAGGCTGGCCAAGGCGGCCAGCGCCAAGCTGGCCGAAGAGTTCCGCTCGCGCGAAAAAGCCGTGCAGGAATTGGCCAGCCGCTTCAAGGTGGCCAATGAAGCACTGGAAAAGGACATGCCTACCCTGAGCGAGGCCGAGCGCGCCAAGCGCCAGCGCGAGTTTTTCGAGCTGGACAAGGAGCTGCAACGCCGTCAGCGCGAATTTCGCGAAGACTTGAGCCAGCGCACGAACGAAGAGCGCAGCGCCATCGCGGAAAAAGCCAACACCATCATCCAGCAGATGGCGCATATCGAAGGATATGACATCGTGCTGCAGGAAGCCCTGTGGGCCAGCCCGCGCATCGACATTACCGACAAGGTCTTGAAGGCGCTGGACAAGTAACAGTAACAAAATAAGGGTAATCAAGATGGGCACTCGACTAGGAGATTTGGTCGAACGCTTCGGTGGACAGTTGGCGGGCGAGCCCAACCTGGAAGTCACAGGGATCGCACCGCTAGCCGATGCCGGCGCTTCGCACATCAGTTTTCTCAGTAATAGCAAATTTCGCGCACAGGCGGCGCAGAGCGGCGCTGCCGCGCTGATCCTTACGCCGGCTGACGATGCCTTGATCGGTGCCGAGTACGCCGGTGCGCGCATCGTCACTCCGAATCCCTATGTCTATTTTGCGCGCGCGGCGCAGTATTTCGCCGCCCTGCACGAGATCAAGGCACCGGTGGGCATCCATCCGAGCGCCTTTGTCGACGCCAGCGCGCAAGTCGATGCCAGCGCCTCGGTCGGCGTGCATGCGGTGATCGAAGCGGGCGCCGTCATTGGCGCCGGCTGCGTCATCGGGCCTGGCTGCGTGGTGGGGCGCGATGCCGTCATCGGCGCGGGCACCCAGTTGCTCGCCAACGTGACCTTCCACGCGCGCTGCGTGATCGGCCAGCGCGGCATCATCCATTCGGGCGCCGTGATCGGCACCGACGGCTTCGGCTTCGCCAACGAAGGTGGCGTGTACATCAAGATTCCGCAGACGGGCAGGGTGGTGATCGGTGACGATGTCGATATCGGCGCCAATACCACCATCGACCGTGGCGCACTGGCCGACACCATCATCGAAGATGGTGTCAAGCTTGATAACCAGATCCAGATCGGCCACAACTGCCATATCGGCGCGCATACGGCCATGGCCGGCTGCGTGGGTGTCGCCGGCAGCGCCATCATCGGCAAGTACTGCACCTTTGGCGGCGCCGCCATGGTGCTGGGGCACTTGACGATCGCCGACCGCGTCCACGTCGGCTCGGGCAGCATGGTCTCGCGCTCGATCGCGGAACCGGGCCAGTACACGGGTTTTTATCCGCTGGCCAAGAATGCCGACTGGGAAAAGAGCGCCGCCATCGTGCGCAACCTGTCAAACATGCGCGAGAAGATCCGCGCGCTTGAAAAAACAATTAAAACACTGACCACGCAAGACGAAAAATGACTACTGAAAAAAAGACCCTCGACATCCTGGCTATCAAATCGCTGCTGCCGCACCGCTATCCGCTGCTGCTGGTTGACCGCGTGCTGGACTGGGAAGCGAACAAAACCATCACCGCCATCAAGAACGTGACGGTCAACGAAGAATTCTTCCAGGGGCATTTCCCGCACAAGCCGGTCATGCCCGGCGTGCTGATGATCGAGGCGCTGGCGCAAACGGCGGCCTTGCTGTCGTTCCTGTCAATGGGCGTCAAACCCGATGAAAATTCGGTGGTGTACTTTGTCGGCATCGACAATGCGCGCTTCAAGCGTCCTGTCGAACCGGGCGACCAGCTGAAGATGGATGTGGAAATCCTGCGCGTCTCGCGCGGCATCTGGAAGTACAAGGCCGTCGGCTCGGTCGACGGCAAAGTGGCGCTGGAAGCGGAATTGATGTGCACCATCCGCAGCGCGCAGGATGCTAGCCAGTCTGCGAGCCAGCCAGCGGGGCAGTGATGGCGGCCATCCACTCTACGGCAGTGATCGACCCGAAGGCTGAGCTCGACAGCTCGGTCGAGGTGGGGCCGTACACCATCATCGGTCCGCATGTGCGCATTGGTGCTGGCACCAGGGTCGGCCCGCATGTGGTCATCGACGGCCACACGACGATCGGCAGCGACAATCACCTGTTCCAGTTTTCCTCCATCGGCGCGCAGCCGCAGGATAAAAAATGGGCGGGCGAGGCGACGCGCCTGGAAATCGGCGACCGCAATACCATCCGCGAATTCTGCACCTTCAACACGGGCACCGTGCAGGGTGGCGGCGTGACGCGCCTGGGGAGCGATAACTGGATCTCGGCGTATGTGCACCTGGCGCACGACTGCCTGGTGGGTAATAACACGATTTTTTCGAACAATGCCCAGCTGGCGGGCCATGTGGAAATCGGCGACTGGGTCATCATGAGCGGTTTCGCCAATGTGCACCAGTTCTGTAAGATCGGCGCGCACGCCTTTGTCGGGATGAGCACCAGCCTGACGCAGGACGTGCCGCCTTTTGTCCTGTTGAACGGCAATCCGGCGCAGGCGCATGGCGTGAATATCGAGGGCCTGAAACGCCGCGGCTTTACGCGCGAGCAGATCAACGGCATCCGCACCGCGTATAAACTCATCTACCGTTCCGGCCTGACCCTGGAAGAAGCCAAGGCGGCCCTGTTCGAAGAAGAAGTGGCGACGCCGGCAGCGGCGGAGCACATTCGCGCCATGCGCGAATTTTTGGGCGTGGCGTCGCGTGGCATCGTCCGCTGACCAGGCCAGCGGCCTGTCGGTCGCCATCGTCGCCGGAGAGGTGTCGGGCGACCTGCTGGCCAGCCGGCTGCTGTCCGGCCTGGTGCCGCAGCTGCCCGGCGCGCGCTTCCACGGCATCGGCGGCGAGCACATGGCCAAACAGGGTTTCGTCTCCGACTGGCCGCTGGACAAGCTGACGGTACGCGGCCTGTTCGAGATCATTCCCCGCTACCGCGAAATCAAGGGCATCCAGACCGCGCTGCGCGATCAGCTGCTGGCGGAGCGGCCCGCCGTCTTCATCGGTGCCGACTATCCCGGCTTCAACCTGGGACTGGAGCAGCAGCTCAAGGAAGGCGGCATCCCCACCGTGCACTACATCGGGCCGCAGATCTGGGCCTGGCGCGGTGGCCGCATCAAGAAAATCATCAAGGCTGTCTCGCACATGCTGGTGATCTTCCCGTTCGAGGAAGAGATCTACCGCAAGGCGGGCGTGCCCGTCACCTATGTCGGCCATCCGCTGGCCGAAATGATTCCCCTGCAGCCGGACGAAGCGGCCGCGCGCCGCGCCCTGGGCTTGCCCGAGGACGCCAACGTCGTGACCCTGATGCCGGGCAGCCGCATGGGTGAACTCAAATACAATGCGGTGGCCTTTGTGGCTGCCTGCAAGCTCCTGCTGGCGCGCGACCGCTCGCTGCGTTTCGTCGCGCCCATGGCCGGCGAGAAGCAGCGCCAGTATTTCCTGCAGCTGATTGCGGAAGCGGGTTTGCAGGACGTCGAGATATTGCTCACCGATGGCGGCTCGCACACGGCCATCTGCGCTGCCGATGCGGTGCTGGTGGCGTCCGGCACGGCGTCGCTGGAAGTGGCGCTGTACAAGAAGCCCATGGTCATCGCCTACAAGATGATGCGCGCGTCGTGGGAAATCATGCGCCACATGGGCTACCAGCCGTGGATAGGTTTGCCAAACATCCTGGCGCGCGACTACCTGGTGCCCGAGCTGCTGCAAAACGCGGCCAGCCCCGAGGCCCTGGCCGAGGCTATGTGGCGGCAGTTGAGCGACGTGCCCGGGCGCCTGCGCCTGGTGCAGCGCTTCACGGACATGCACCACAGCCTGCTGCGCGACAGCGCGCGCGAGAGCGCCAACGCGGTCATGCAAGTCATCGCCGCCAACCGCAAGTAAATCCCGATCACCGCTTCAACTGCATTACCAACCAAAGATTCAACGTGAAAAATATCTATCCCGGCCTGTTTGACGACTTGCCATTCTCGCTCGATGAAATCATTTGTGGCGTCGACGAGGCAGGGCGCGGTCCGCTGGCCGGCCCCGTGTTCGCCGCCGCCGTGATCCTCGACCCGCAGCAGCCGATCGACGGCTTGCGCGACTCGAAAAAACTCACCGAGGCCAAGCGCGACCTGCTGGTGCCGCAGATCAAGGCGAAGGCCTTGGCCTGGGCCATCGCCGAAGCGTCGGAAGAGGAAATCGACCGACTGAATATTTTGCAGGCGTCGATGCTGGCCATGCGCCGCGCCGTCGAGGCGTTGGCTACCGTGCCGACCCTGGCCCTGATCGACGGCAACCGCTGCCCTGTGATGCCGATACGCGGCATGGCCATCATCGGCGGCGACGACAAGGTCGATTCGATTTCCGCCGCCTCGATCCTGGCCAAGACGGCGCGCGACGCGGCCCTGGTGCACTTGCATGCGGCCTATCCCGAGTACTGCTTCGACCAGCACAAGGGCTACGGCACCAAGCTGCACCTGGAGCGATTGCATCTGCACGGCGCCTCGCCCGTGCACCGCCGCTCGTTCGCACCCGTGCGCAATGTGATTGCGCTGTTCGGCGCGCAGGAGGTGGTGGCATGAAGACGATTACCTCGCGCGACAATGCGCAATACAAGGATTTGCTGAAGCTGGCGGGCAGTTCGCAGGCGCGCCGCAAGTCGGGCCGCACCTTGCTCGACGGCGTGCATCTGTGTCAGTCATACCTGCAACTGCGCGGCATGCCGGAGCAGTGCATCGTCAGCGAAAGCGCCTTGCAGAACGGGGAAGTGGCGGACATCGTCGGCCAGCTGGAAAGCCAGCGCGCGCATGTTCTGGGCTTGCCCGACGCGCTGTACCACGCAGTGAGCCAGGTCGAGCATGGCGTGGGCGTGATGTTCCTCGTCGAGACGCCGGAACGGGCCGTCACGGCACCGCTGAGCGTGTCGGCCGTGCTGCTTGATAACCTGCAGGACCCGGGCAACGTGGGCTCGATCCTGCGCAGCGCCGCCGCTGCCGGCATCACGCAGGTGTACTGCAGCGCCGGCACGGCCTTCTGCTGGTCGCCGAAAGTGCTGCGCGCGGCCATGGGCGCGCACTTCGTGCTCGACATCTTTGAGAACGTCGACCTGGCGGCGCTCGTTGCCGGCGCCAAGGTGGCCACCCTGGCCACCAGCGGCTACGCCACGCAGCGCCTGTATGACGTCGACTTACGCCAGCCTGTTGCCTGGCTGTTTGGCCATGAAGGGCAGGGCGTGGCCGACGACCTGCTGTCGATGGCGACGCACCAGGTGGTCATTCCCCACCTGGGCCAGATCGAATCGCTGAACGTGGCCGCCTGCGCCGCCGTGTGCTTCTTCGAGCAGCTGCGCCAGGGCCAGTCCTGACACTTTCAAACAAAACCCGCCATGCCTGATCATCCAGTTCTGCCTTTGCTTACCGACGGTGCCGCACGTGATGAGGCCTGGTGGCGGCAGGTCGCCGGGCTTTATCCCAGGCCGCCGGACGCCATCGTCAATCTGGAGCACGGCTATTTCGGTGCCATGGCGGCGCCCGTGCAGGCTGCCTTCGAGGAAGCGGTGCGCTATGTCAATGAGCAATTGAGTCCTTTTGTGCGCGGCGAATTCACGCACACGCGCGTCGATCTTTTGCGCCAGCGCCTGGCCGCGCTGATCCAGGCGGAGCCGCACGAGATCCTGCTGACGCGCAGCGGCACCGAGGCTATGCAGGTGCTGATCACGCAGTATCACGGTCTGCAGGCCGGCGATACCGTGTTGTGGAGTAATCTCGATTATCCGGCCACGCGCACGGCCATGCGCTGGCTGGCGCAGCGCCGTGGCGTCACCAGCACCGAGGTGAAGCTGAGTTTGCCGATCAGCGACGACGAGATCATCGCCCGCTATGCTGCGGCCATGCGCCAGGCCGTCAGGCCGAAACTGCTGCTGTTATCGCAGGTAACGCCGGCCAATGGCCAGCAGTTGCCGGTGCGCGCGTTGATTGCGCTGGCACGCGAACACGGCATCGACGTCGTGCTCGATAGTGCCCATGCGCTGGGGCAGGTGGCGCTCGATGTGCGGGCGATGGATGTTGATTTTGCCGGTTTTAATTTACATAAATGGCTGGGTGCTCCGCCGGGACTGGGCTTTGTGTATATCCGCGCCGCGCAGCTGCACAAGATCGAGCCGCATTTCGGAGACGGCGATTATCCACTGGACGATATCCGCTGTCGTCTGCACATGGGCATGCCGCCGATCAGCGCCATCATGGCTGCGCCCGCCGCGCTCGACTTTCATGAACGCCTGGGCGGCACGCCAGCCAAGACGGCACGCCTGGCCTGGCTGAGGGACTACTGGGTCAGCCGCGTCGCGCAATTGCCTGGCGTACGCCTGCTGTCGCCGCAGGACGCGGTGCGCGGCACGGCGCTGGTGGCGTTTGCCGTCGATGGCATGGACGCACGCGCGCTGCAACAGGCTTTGCTGCAGCGCTTCGGGGTCTTTACTGTGCAGCGCAATATCGGCGATATCGATGTGGTACGTGCCACGGTGGCCGTCACCACCACCACGGTTGAACTGGACCGGCTGGTGGCGGCACTGGACATCCTGGGCAGCGAAGCATAGCGGCAGGCCGGCCAGGAAAGCCGGCTGTGCGGTGACTTACAGTTTCAGCTCAGCGATTTTGCGCAGGCCTTGTTCGACATTGTTACGTGCCGCGCCTTCCGTCGCCAGGCGCAGCCGTGTGATTCCTGCGAAGGCGTCGGTAGCGCTGGCCGTGTATTCCGACTTGATGGCTTCCTGCCATACCTTGCTGCTGTCGCTGGCGCGTATCAGTGTCCAGCCCATCTCCAGGCCTACAGTAAAGGAAAAGCCGAAATTGGGCTGGACGACGTTGACGATGTTGACGGTAAGCAGGTAGTCGCCGCCCTTGCCGGGTACCACGCGCGAAAAGGTCTTGGTCTGGTTGATCGCCTCGGTGACCGCTTTCGCCAGTTCCGCATTGTCGATCTGCGATTTACCCATGGTGTCGGTGGCGCTGCCGCCGAGCGCCGCCACCGACACCGATTGTGGGTGTTGCTGGCTTACTTTCAGCGTCACCGGCACCATTGCTTGATAGGTTACGGGTGACGCGCAACCGCCCAGTGCCAGCAGGGTGGCAACGACAGGGATGGCGAGCAGGCGCGCTGCAGGAAATGGCAGAAATATTTTCATGGTATGGGTAGAGGATGATTGAACACGGCGCGGTTTGCCGCAGGCGGTAAACCGCAGGATTTACTACGGCGTTGCAGTAAAAATATTGCCCAGCACTTCATCGACCATTTCTGCGGGCGACTTGCGCGCCATCGAGGTATGGTAGGAATTGCCAGTGGCGAGCGGGAAGCCGGTTTTCGGGTCGCGCAAGTTGACGCTCAGTTCCACCATGTACATGGTGATATCCCACACCCACCTGTCGGCGTATGTGACGGCGACATCGGCGTTGTACGGTCCCGCCAATGCAGGTCCGTTGGTCACCACATAGCCGCGCTTTTCCAGATTGGCCTTGATGATCTTGTCGATATGGCGCCCGTCTTGCGGCAACTTCACCACGTAGGCGCTCTTGAAACTGGTCAGATCGGATCCCGGACTGAGCGAACTGGTGGCTTTATTCACAGCGCAGCCAGTCAGTGACAGGGCCGCCAGCATAGTGCAGGTTGAAGCAAAAAAGGAAAGGGTGTTACTTTTAAACATACTATGATGGCCTGGGTGGTTACGCGATCGAGCAGGAATAATGTCCGCGCGGTGGACAAGTCTTGTTTACTGCTTTTAAGAAACAAAATAATAATGCATTTCTGATAAATGTGAAAGTGTAAAGATTGAGTTTTCGGTCCGCTGCGACCTGGTCTGCTCTCGGCCACGCCGGATCACCGTAGTTTGCTCAGGGACATCGAGGGGAGTTTTTGATTGCCGGTCAGTCGGGGGCTGACTGCGGCAGAGAGTACGGTCGTCGAAAGTGCAAAGGATATTTTCCGAGCAAGCCTGGAACGGCATGGCAAAAGCATCGCTGGCCATGCGGTTTTTTCCTCTGAATCGAATGCCGCTACGGCGATGACGGCGGCCGCCAGATCGCCAGCCGAAGCCACCGGCAAGACTTCGGCCAGCGGCAGTGCTGCTTCAGCATGCGATATCTTTGGACACCTCATGTTTCATTGCAGACACCTTGCTTTCGATGTGATGCCTGCGCCCTGCGGCGGACCTTTCTGTGTCAATACTCGCGGCGGTTCGGCTTGATTTCCTGCAGTATCGTCGTCGAGATTTCCTCGATCGACTTGGTGGTCGAGGAGAGCCAGCGGATGCCTTCGCGTTTCATCATTTTTTCCGCCTCGTTGACCTCGTAACGGCAATTTTCGATGGCCGCATACTTGCTTCCGGCGCGTCTTTCGTTGCGTATTTCCGACAAACGTTCGGGCGTAATGCTTAATCCGAAAATTTTATTCTTAAATTCCAGCAGGGCGGACGGCAGCTTGTCGCGCTCGAAATCGTCGGGAATCAGCGGATAATTGGCCGCCTTGATACCGTATTGCATGGCCAGATACAGGCTGGTCGGGGTCTTGCCAGAGCGAGAAACACCCACCAGAATGACATCGGCCGAGGACAGGTTCTTATGCGACTGTCCATCGTCGTGCGCCAGCGAATAGTTGATCGCCTCGATGCGGTTCTTGTACTCCTCGCTGTCGACGATGTTGTGCGAGCGCCCGATGGTATGGGTCGACATCACGCCCAGTTCCTGCTCCAGCGGAGCGACAAAGGTCTGGATCAGGTCCATGTGCATGCCGCTGGACTTGCGGATCACGGCCGACAGGTCGTTTTTCACCAGGGTGGAGAAAATGATCGGGCGCTGGCCATCGGCGGTGAAGGCTTCGTTGATCTTGCGCGCCGCCTCGTAGGCCTTGTCCATGGTATCGATGAAGGGCAGGCGGATCTGGCGGAAACGCAGATCGAACTGCGTCAGCACCGAGTGGCCGAAGGTCTCGGCGGTGATGCCGGTGCCGTCGGAAACGAAGAATACGGTGCGGGCCGCGGAGGGCAGAGGGGGGCGTGGATCTTGTGTCATGGGTTTTCGGATCAAGATTGTGCGTCGTCAATTTGCGCCGCACAAGGTAAAATGGCTGCAACGGTATGATTGTGCTGCACGACGCCAAGAATAACAAGAAGACTGTCTGTGCGCCGCGCGTAAAGATTTCTATCATCAGTAAGGGTGTCATTATGACCAACGCAGTATCGCAACAGCAGGAAGACAAGGATGCGGTGTATGTTGCCTCGTTCGAGCATTTGCGCATGACGGATGTCGAATCCGTCGGCGGCAAGAACGCCTCCCTGGGCGAAATGATCAGCCAGCTGGCGGAAGCCGGCGTGCGCGTGCCCGGTGGCTTTGCCACCACGGCGCAGGCCTTCCGCGATTTCCTGTCGTATAGCGCCAATGGCGGCTTGCCGCTGGCCGAACGCATCGCCCAGCGCCTCGAAGGGCTGAACATCGATGACGTGCGCTCGCTGGCGCAAGCCGGTGCCGAGATTCGTCAGTGGATCGTGGAAACGCCATTCCAGCCACGTCTGGCCGCCGAAATCGACCAGTTCTACGCCAAGCTGGTGGCCGATTCCGATACCGAAATGTCGTTTGCCGTGCGCTCTTCGGCCACGGCGGAAGACTTGCCGGACGCGTCTTTTGCTGGTCAGCAAGAAACCTTCCTGAACGTGGTCGGCATCGACAACGTGCTCGACGCCATGAAACAGGTGTTCGCGTCGCTGTACAACGACCGCGCCATCTCGTACCGCGTGCACAAGGGCTTTACGCACGCTGAAGTGGCCTTGTCGGCTGGCGTGCAGCGCATGGTGCGTTCCGACTTGGGCGCGGCCGGCGTGATGTTTACCATCGATACCGAGTCGGGCTTCAAGGACGTGGTCTTCGTCACCTCCAGCTATGGCCTGGGCGAGACCGTGGTGCAGGGCGCCGTCAATCCCGACGAATTCTATGTGCACAAGCCGATGCTGGAAAAAGGCAAGTCGCCTGTGATCCGCCGCAATATCGGTTCGAAACTGCTGAAAATGGAATTTACGAACGAAGCGAAAGCCGGCCGTTCCGTGAAAACCGTCGACGTGCCCGTCGAAATGCGCAACCGCTACTCGCTGAACGACAGCGAAGTGGTGGAACTGGCAAAGTACGCCGTCATCATCGAGAATCACTACGGCCGTGCTATGGACATCGAGTGGGGCAAGGATGGCCGCGACGGCAAGCTGTACATCCTGCAAGCGCGTCCTGAAACCGTCAAGTCGCAGCAAAAGGCGACCGACGTGCAGGAACGCTTCAAGCTGAAAAGCACGGGCACCGTGCTGACGTCCGGCCGCGCCATCGGTCAGAAGATCGGCGCCGGCCCCGTGCGCGTGATTCACGACCCGGCCGACATGGAACGCGTGCAGCCAGGCGACGTCCTCGTTGCCGACATGACGGACCCGAACTGGGAACCGGTCATGAAGCGCGCTGCGGCCATCGTCACCAATCGTGGCGGCCGTACCTGCCACGCGGCAATTATTGCGCGTGAACTGGGCGTGCCTGCTGTCGTCGGCTGCGGCAACGCCACCGACGTGCTGAAAGACGGCACCTTTGTCACCGTGGTGTGCTCCGAAGGCGACGAAGGCAAGATCTACGATGGCCTGCTGGAAACGGAAGTGTCGGAAGTATCGCGCGGTGAATTGCCGAAGCTTGACACCAAGATCATGCTCAACGTGGGCAATCCGCAACTGGCGTTCGACTTCCAGTCCGTGCCGAATGCGGGCGTGGGCCTGGCGCGCCTGGAATTCATCATCAATAACAATATTGGTGTGCACCCGCGCGCGATCCTGGAATACCCGAACATCGATGCCGACCTGAAAAAGGCCGTGGAATCGGTGGCACGCGGTCACGCTTCGCCAAAAGCGTTTTATATCGACAAGCTGGCCGAGGGCATCGCCACCATCGCTGCCGCATTCTGGCCGAAAAAAGTCATCGTGCGCCTGTCCGACTTCAAGTCGAACGAGTACAAGAAGCTGATCGGCGGTTCGCGCTACGAGCCGGACGAGGAAAACCCGATGCTGGGCTTCCGCGGCGCGGCGCGCTACCTGTCGGCCGACTTCTCCGAAGCGTTCAACATGGAATGCGAAGCGATGAAGCGCGTGCGCAACGACATGGGCCTGACGAACGTGGAAATCATGGTGCCATTCGTGCGCACCCTGGGCCAGGCCGAGAAAGTCATCGACCTGCTGGCGAAAAATGGCCTGAAGCGCGGTGAAAACGACTTGCGCGTGATCATGATGTGCGAAGTGCCGTCGAACGCCATCCTGGCCGACCAGTTCCTCGACCATTTCGATGGCTTCTCGATCGGCTCGAACGACCTGACCCAGTTGACCCTGGGCCTGGACCGCGATTCCGGCATGGAATTGCTGGCCGCCGACTTCGACGAGCGCGACCCTGCCGTGAAGGCGCTGCTGTCGCTGGCCATCAAGGCTTGCCTGGCACGCGGCAAGTACATCGGCATTTGCGGCCAGGGTCCTTCCGACCATCCGGACTTCGCCGTCTGGCTGATGGAGCAGGGCATTGAATCGATGTCCCTGAATCCGGACTCGGTGATCGACACCTGGCAGAAGCTCGCTGCGCTGAAAGCGTAAGCATCTTTCCACTCTCTGAAAACCCGCTGCCGCTCACCTGGCAGCGGGTTTTTTTATGCCTGCCATGCGGCGCACGGCAGTATTCGATGGGCTTGCGCCAGATCAGCTAAAATGATTCCACCAATACATTAAAACGGGAGTTCTCATGGCAAGCAAGAAACCGAGCAAAGTGGCAAAGATCGACATCGGCATTTCCGAGGCGGATCGCGCGAAGATCGCGGAAGGCCTGTCCGGCCTGCTGGCCGACAGCTACACCTTGTACCTGATGACCCATAATTTTCATTGGAACGTCAAGGGGCCGATGTTCAACACCCTGCATCTGATGTTCATGACGCAATATACGGAGCAGTGGGGCGCGCTGGACCTGATCGCCGAGCGCATCCGGGCCCTCGGCTATCCGGCGCCGGGCACTTACAAGGAATTCGTCAAGCTCGCCTCGATCAAGGAAATCGACGGCGTGCCGCCTGCGCTTGACATGGTCAGTCACCTGGTGTCGGCACAGGAAGCGACTGCGCGCACGGCGCGTCGTTTGTTCCCGCTGCTGGAAAAAGCCAATGACCAACCGACGGCCGACCTGATCACGCAGCGCCTCGATTTGCATGAAAAGACGGCGTGGATGCTGCGCAGCCTGCTGGAAGAATAAATGCCGGGCTGGCGGCGCTAATTCGCCCCCGGCTATTGACGCCATCAGGAATTGCGTTAGACTGCTTGTATATAGGTGTTTGGCAAGAAGAATATCTGGCAGTACTGCGCATTAAACCCCGTCGCTTATATAGGCTGCGGGGTTTTTTATTTTCGGGTTCACAAGGATGGAGGCATCATGGCTGAATGGGTAGGCTGGTTCGTGGCAGCTGGCGCGGTATTGATCCTGGAACTGTTTACGGGTACGTTTTATCTGCTGATGATCGCCATCGGTATCAGTGCCGGAGGACTGGTGGCGCTAGCGGGCGGCAATGGCAGCTGGCAGGCCGTGGCGGCCGCCATTGTCGGCGTGGTGGCCACGCTGTTATTGCGGCGCAGCCGTTTTGGCAGGGCCGCGCGGCGCGATGTGGCGCAGGATCCGAATGTGAACCTGGATATCGGCCAAAGCGTGGCGGTCGCGCATTGGGTCGATGGCGCGGCGCGCGTGATGTATCGCGGCGCCTTGTGGGATGTGGAGCTGATTCCCGGCAGCGATGCGCAGGCAGGTCATTACACCATACGTGCCGTGCGTGGCAGCCGTTTGATTGTTGGTTAACCTGGAGAATAAATTATGGAAGTAAGCATCGGAAGCATGTCGCTGATCTTGTTATTGCTGGCACTGGTATTTGTCTTCAAGACGGTCAATGTGGTGCCGCAGCAGCATGCCTGGGTAGTGGAGCGCCTGGGCAAGTTCCATGCGGTATTGGGGCCTGGCCTGAATATCGTTGTGCCTTTCGTTGACCGCATCG
Source organism: Janthinobacterium breve (assembly GCF_051380895.1). Taxonomy (NCBI): domain Bacteria; kingdom Pseudomonadati; phylum Pseudomonadota; class Betaproteobacteria; order Burkholderiales; family Oxalobacteraceae; genus Janthinobacterium; species Janthinobacterium breve. Next base: position 146,986 of record NZ_JBNYXY010000008.1, read on the forward strand.
CTTACAAGCACGTGCTCAAGGAAATTCCACTCGACGTGCCGCCGCAGGTGTGCATTACGCGTGACAACACGCAATTACAGGTCGATGGTATTCTGTATTTCCAGATTACCGATGCCATGCGTGCTTCGTATGGTTCGTCGAATTATATTGCCGCCATTACGCAATTGGCGCAAACGACCTTGCGTTCGGTGATCGGTAAAATGGAACTCGACAAGACATTTGAAGAACGCGACCATATCAATACGGCCATCGTGAATGCCATCGATGAATCGGCGGCGAATTGGGGTGTCAAGGTATTGCGTTATGAAATCAAGGATTTGACGCCGCCGAAGGAAATTTTGCATGCGATGCAGGCGCAGATTACAGCTGAGCGCGAGAAACGCGCCTTGATTGCTGCATCGGAAGGGCGCAAGCAGGAGCAGATCAATATTGCCAGCGGTGAGCGCGAAGCGAATATTGCCCGCTCGGAAGGCGAGAAGCAGGCATCGATCAACCGCGCCGAAGGCCAGGCTACGGCCATCGTCGCGCTGGCGCAAGCCAGTGCCGAAGCGCTGCGCCAGGTGGGCGCCGCCATCCGCGAGCCGGGCGGTGAGGATGCCGTCAATCTGAAAGTAGCCGAGCAGTATGTGGGCGCGTTCGCGCAATTGGCGAAAACGAATAACTCGATTATCGTGCCGGCCAATCTGGGCGATATGAGTAGTTTGATCGCCACCGCGATGCAGGTGGTGAAAACGCAGAAGCCGAAAGGCAGCGTGGCCATGCCCTGATTACCTGACTGGGTGAATAGCAAGCCCGTAGCAAGGTCTCGTCAATACTGCCCGCTGTATAGCGGGCAGTTTGCATTTGCACCGTCCCAATTATCTGGTGGCGGCAGCGCTGGTGTGTCGGCGATTGAATGAATTGCGTTGAAAATATTTTCTTCATGCTATGCTATGCGCACATTGGGGATTATATGCGGTCATGCGATGTTTATTCTTTGATTGGCGTAACATCTGCCGCGCAGGATGCAGGGTGGCGTTTGCTGACGATGCGCGAGTGGCGATAGTATTGGGCCCATGCATATTTTTAATTGCAATTTATAGTTACTATAAATTGCAATGAAACAGAAAGTACTGCAAAATAAATACAGCCGCTGGCGCTGTATTGAATCGCAGCCGCACAAAGCAGAGGTATCGTACAGGCGGTCGATGTGCGATACCCGTCCCCTTGATTGAAGACTAGCATCGCTTGAAAGCCGGGAAAGTAGGGTTTTTGGTAAAAGAATTGTAAAAAACAATCAAATCTTCAGAAAAACCACCTCAGTCGCGTTACAATTGGATAGAATTTAACTGCTCAGTTATATTTTTCAACTCACACAAGGAAATATCATGGATCTGTCGAGCTTATCCCTGTCCGAACTGCGCACCTTGCAGGACGATATCAAGAAGCAAATGAAGAAACGCGAACAGGATGATCTGTCCAAAGCGCGCGAGCAAATCCTGGCTATTGCTCAGAGCGTCGGCGTTTCCGTAAAAGACCTGGTTGGTACAGGGATTCGCGCTAAAACGGGCACGGTCGCAGTGCGCTATCGCAATCCCGATGATGCGACGCAGCAATGGACTGGCCGTGGCCGTCAACCGAAATGGGTCAAAGAGTGGACCGATTCGGGCAAGTCGCGTGATCTGCTGAAGGTGTAATACACCGTTCATTCGGATGCTTGTCCTGTGGAGTGGTACAGGTGTAGTACAAGGCAGCATGCAAGCATCCGGAACTTTGTTGATTCGTTCTCGTTGGCCAAGCCGGCCAAGCTGATTTGCCTCGGCTTCTCCCCATGGTATTTTTGATGATGCCAGTCTTTTTCCCGCCTTATCTCATTCCTTTCCTGTTTTAGTCCTGTCGCTCCGGGCTTTTTTTCGCTTGCCGTAGATAGTGGCAAAATAAAACCCGGCATATGGCCGGGTTTGTCGGTGCGGTCGCAGCACGCTGCGCGGAATGGCAGATCAGCGGCGGTGTGACTTCATTGCCGCCTGCACTTCGCGCGCGCCGTCGCGGTCGCGTTCCGCTGCCCGCTTGTCGTGCTGCTTCTTGCCCTTGGCCAGGCCGATTTCGCATTTCACGCGGCCGCCCTTGTAGTGCAGGTTGAGCGGCACCAGCGTATAGCCGGAGCGCTCCACCTTGCCGATCAGTTTATCCATTTCCGTGCGGTGCAGCAGCAGCTTGCGCGTGCGCACGGCTTCCGGGTGGATATGGGTGGAGGCGGTCGGCAGGGCGCTGATATGCGCGCCGAACAGGAAGAGTTCGTCGCCGCGGACGACAACGTAGGCTTCCTTGATTTGTACGCGGGCGTCGCGGATGGCTTTGACTTCCCAGCCTTCCAGCACGATGCCCGCTTCGTAGCGGTCCTCGATAAAGTAGTCGTGGAAGGCTTTTCTGTTGTCTGCTATGGTCATGAGATGGTAAATGTGCGCGGGTCGGTTAAACTACTGTCTCGCGCAAGCGCGATAAAATCACTATATCCAACATCATAGCAAATGGTTCTTCAATGGCAGTAGTACATAAATCAGTTTTTCTCGGCTATAGCGCCGAACAAATGTTCGCGCTGGTGGCGGCGGTGGAGGATTATCCCAAATTCCTGCCCTGGTGCGGTGCGGTCGAGGTTCGCGAGCGTGGCGAGAACACGGTTGTCGCCAGCTTGGGCATACATTACCACGGCGTGCGCCAAAGCTTCACCACGTCCAACGAGAACGTGCCGCCGAGTTCCATCAAGATGAAGCTGGTGGACGGTCCTTTCAAGACCCTCGATGGCGTGTGGACCTTCAAGGCCCTGCGTGACGATGCCTGCAAGATCGAACTGGACCTGCACTACGAGTTTTCCAGCCGCGTGCTCGAACAGATCATCGGCCCCGTCTTCGGCATGATCGCCAACAGCATGGTCGATTCCTTCTGCAAGCGCGCGGAGACGGTGTATGGCTGAAGCGGACATCACGGTGCAGGTTTGCCACGCGCTGCCGGACAGCACGTTCCAGTGCTCCTTGAACGTGCCTGCAGGTAGCACCATCGGGCAGGCAGTGGCGCAGAGCGGTTTGCTGCAGGCTATCCCCGGTATCGACCTGAGCATCAATATGGTGGGCATCTATGGCAAGAAGAAGCCGCTCGATACCGTCTTGCACGAGCATGACCGGGTGGAAGTGTACCGGCCCTTGCAGGCGGACCCGAAGGAGGCGCGCCGGCGCCGCGCCAGTGGCAAGTCAGCGAAGGGCTGAGCAGGCATGGCCGCTGCCTGGCGAGCGCGATTTTTTGCTGTTCTCAAATATTTTTTCTATGCTGCAAGGACGGAGGGCGCTTTTTTCTTTATAAGGTGCTTTTAGCCACCACAAGCAAGCATCCATGCGGGTTCCAATCGTTTTGCCGTTTGCATGGGCGAAACGTGGGCGAAAATACTAAGCTGCCCCTGCCTTTAGCCCATCTGTCATTTTGCAGTATTGATCCGGCAGCACACCACCTTCCTGCTCAACCCAGCGACCGTAAGTCCTGGTGGTCATGGTCGTATCGGTATGCCCCATTTGCTTTGCCACGTACATCGCGTTGGTTCCCGTCGACAGCAGTGTCGACGCGAACGTGTGCCGTGTTTGATACGGATTTCGGTAGCGGACCTGGGCCTTCTTGATCATTGCTGCCCAGAAGAGGCTCAGGCGCTGCGTGTTGTCCCAGCCCTGGCCGGTGGCCGGATCAAGGAATACCAGGCAGCCAGCAAGGAAGCTATGTTGTTGCTGCGCAACGAGCGCCGCGATGGCACCACGCCGCAGGTCGACCAAGCGGCGGCCGGCGCGTGTCTTCAATTCCTCCCGCGACTCGCCCATCACGCGCGAACGCTCAACCTTCGCTTTGAATCCGGCCCAGTCGATCGATTCCCAGCGCAGCGCGATGTATTCACTCGGGCGCATGCCCGTGTAGAAGGCAAACTGAAAGACGTTCCTGGCCTGATCCTGGGCCGCCCCGAGGATGGCCGCAATCTCCTGGGCTGAAAACGGATCCACCTCGTATTCCGCCTTGTAAGCATCGCGATCCAAGGTTTTTTGCAATTTCACCCGGTCCAGTGGATTGCTGTCGATCAGGTCGTCGTTTATCGCAAGCTCCAGCGCGCCGCGCAGAGGGATGAGAATTTGACGGACCGAGGTAGCCTTCAGCGAAAGATCGACTATCCAGGTGCGCAGCGCGGCTGGCGTAAGCTCGGTGAGCAGCGTGTCACCCCATTGCGCCAACAGAATTTTGTTGAGCACGCGCTTGTAGCTTTTCAGCGTGCTAGGCGCGAGGATGCGCTCATAGATTTCGAACTGCTGTTTAAGCAGGTCGCCAACGGTTATATCCTTGCCCCGAGGTTGCAAGCCGAACTTCTTCAACTGCGTCGAATCAGGCAAGTACTTGGCATAGCTGAAATTTCCCAGCGCAATGGCGTTCAAGATCTCGCCGCGCAGGCGCTCGGCGTATTTGATGTTTGCCTTGCTGTGCGCGAGTTTAAGCGTTTCCCGGCATTCAGTTCCCCGGTACATAAATTTTATTCGGATCGATTCGCTTTGGACGCCCGACCGGAGTTCGACGCCTGGCGGGCCGGACTTGTTTGTTCTCATTTTGCTACCCATTCTTCTACTGCCGGCAGGTTGATCCACAGACGGCCATCCACAATTTTGCATTGATTGCCGTCGAGCCACTTGCCAGCCTTGCGGCGGGCCTGCACGGAATCGACGGAATCACCTGATATTTCGACGTAGCGCTCCAGCTTCACCCAGGTAAGGGGCTGGTGCGCACGCTCGATTGCGGCAACCATCCTGGCCACCACGTCGTGCTCGCTCATGTTCATGGCGCGCTCCCATCCGCCTTACTGACAGCGATAGCGGCCAAGCCAACAACTCGCGTTGGCGCCTTGATGTACCCGCTGTTCATTTCCACGTTTTCCAGGTTCTCGTGGCTGTAGACGACGCGGCCATTCAGATCTAACGCGGCGTAAAAGACGGCATGCGGGTTTGCTTCGCCCTGAATCGCTGGGGCGGCCGGCGCTGCAGCGAGCATGGCGCGGAACACAGCATTGCCAGTCCAAATTTTATTGACGGCCGTGATGTCGATCCGCATAGCCTGCGCGCGCGAAGATCAAGATCGCGGCCGACATGTACCCGCTGCGCCTCGTCGCAGTCCAGGCGCTGCCGAAGAAGGCGGGCGGCGGATGGAAAGTTGAGGAATTGTGATGGGCGCGAACAAGAAGCCGCGCAAGCGGTACGTGCAGAAGCCGGCGGTGTTGCCGGCGGGCCTGTGCAAAGACATTGCCTTCGAAATGCCGGGCTTCCAGGCCAGCGAGGCGATGGGCAAGGGCCACTTCCAGGAACAACACGTCTACGACCTGCTGAGCAACGCCGACATGACACGCCGCATTGCGCCCGCTGGCCATGCCATTCTGCCTGTGGCCCAGGCCATGGTAGAGGCGATTGCCGAGATTCAGGCCCGTGCCCATCGTACGGGCACCTTCGGCGTCAACGGTGACGAGATGCGCGTGCTGCGCGATGGCGTCGGCAAGACCATGGTCTTCCTGCGTGGCGCGTCAAACGTCGAAATTGCATGTGCCGGTCTGGCCGCCGTGCGCGAATTCAACCGCACCGGCGTGTTGCGCGTGTGAGCAGTGCCGGTGATTGGCAGGACTAGCAGAGGTCAAAAAAGGGTGTTAACGTTGACGTACTGAATGAAAGGGAATTCATGGGCTTCGCAGAAAAATTTGTAGCATCGTTGCAATCGTCAAATCTCCGGGACGATGCGTTTCATCACGATTTGGATGTGATCGCGGCTGCGGCGCTGGCCGGTGATCTCGGCTCGTTGCTGTGCCGTGTCAAGTATGCGGACGGCACGATCAATAAGCTCTTCGAGGGAAACTCGGGAAATCTTGCCCAACTGTTGCGCATCTGGACGACTGCCGTGACGGAGAAGGGCAAAGCACGCCGATGGGTCAAGATCAATTCCGAGCGCGACGTGTTCACGGCGCATGCGCTTTACAAACGTGTAGCACATGCTTCCTTGGCTCATTGGCTCGACGGGCGCTGCAAGTGCTTCAATGGCACCGGCGTTTCGCTGAAGAGTCTACGTGCATGCGTCACTTGTGATGGTTCTGGTAACGCAGAGGTATCGTGCTCAGGAGGATTCGAGCGTGAGCGCATCAAGGACATGGTGAGTGAATTGCTATCCATATCTACCAGCCATCAAGGACGGGCAAATTCGCTCTTACGCTAAATTTTTTGATGTTTAAATAGAATGAAGTGGCTATGTAACCAGTAATGCTATCCGGTTTCAGGGGCAGTATCATGATGAAGAGACCGGCTTGCACTACAACCGGCATCGGTATTACGATCCACAATCAGGGCGCTTCATTTCGAAAGATCCAATAGGACTGACTGGTGGAATCAATGCCTACCTGTATGCATTCAATCCGGTAGCGTGGATTGACCCGTTAGGGCTTAGAAAGCGCATTGGATGCCCTTGAAAATTTTATTCATTTAATAATTTTTATGTGTCAGATGATAAGCTTTTTGCCAGCGACAAAGTGCAGTTCCGGCTTGCGAATAAAGCTTTGATTAAGAGAATGAATACCGATCCGGATTTTCGTCGAGGCATGCTGGGGCGAAATCCAGCGTTGCTTGAATGGTCGAAAAATCCCCCGGATCTAAGTGGCAGTCCCCTGGGAATGACTTGGCACCATAGTGACGATGCTGGTAGATTAAATTTGGTCGATCGAAGCGATCATGCCGATAACCATGGAATCTATCATCCGGATGGTAGTGGTGGCAGGGACAAATGGGGAGGTGGTCGCCCTGGTCGAGAAGGAAAATTAAACCCTGTTACAGGATGCCCATTATGAGAAATTTCTTAATAAACGAATTTTATATGATCGAGGACTTGATTGATCTTGTAAGAGATAAGAACGAACGAGATGCCATCTATATGATTTATGTTCCTAAAAACGTGGGGGATTTAATTCCTGGAATGGAGGTGTACGTAGGTCCTGTACCCGATTTCGATGAGGACGATAATGAGGTGGTCCCTGATTCGGTCACGAAAAAGAATCTTGAGTTTGGTTACATGCGAGAACATTTTCAAGATGTTGTCGATTTAGCATATAAACAAAAGCCAAATGCGTCAAAGGAAGAGATCATTAGATGCCTCAACCATTATGCCCAATACGATGATTTCCTGGATCTGCAGTGAGGGAGTTACAGCCATGTAAATGTCGTTCGGGACGATCCGGACGACGAGTATTCGACGCCGGTTGCACAACGTCAGCATGCATTGGAAGATCAATTGCAGGCAGCACATCTCTATCTGCGCGAACCGGGGACACTCGTGCCGCTGGCGCGACTGGATGAAACTCTGGTGACGGCCGCGCACCTTGCAAACGGAACCGATGGCCGGTTTATAGAAGGCCCGGCAACTACGCGGCGCAGCACGGTTTTTACCAGAGCGACCATCTAGACACGCCGCAGGAACTGGTGGATGAATCTGGCAATGTGGTGTGGCTGGGACGCTACAAGGCGTAGGGCGGCGTTAAGGCAATGAAGCTGGTCGATGTGGGATACGCTGCGACATACAATGCGATCCGGTTCCAGAGGTAGTATGAGGACATTGAAGCCGGCCTTTACTACAACCGGGACTGGACAGCTATGGTTGAGGTAGTATTGTTTATTGATAAATTTCAACTAAATGGATTGCCATGTTCGAACTTCCGAGACTGCCTATTACACTCCCGATTGATCCGCTTGATAGGGCACCTGACATCAAGCCCATAACTGATGTCCAGATCGGCATTCCTGCCGCCGTAATCGTGCCGGCTCCGCCGAAGAAGCCGGTGGTCTCGACCAACACGAAATGATGCGGCCGTGGAAGCGTCGCTTAGTCATAAGCAGCGAGTTTGAACCATCTGAGGAGCGGAAGAAGCTTTACGCAACTTATTGGGCCGAAGCGCAAACGAGGCTGAGACTAAGCTCCGATAGTTTCGATAAAGCAATTTTAACCTATTCGAGTAGTGGCCTTGCGGTTTCGTTGGCATTTTTAAAAGATATTGTACGGATTAAAACGGCGCTCTATCCGATCATGCTATATGTCTCTTGGGGTTGTTTTGTGATATCGACTGGTCTGACGGTGCTTTCCTTTCTGGTAAGTTATAAATCTCAAGAAATAGCGCTCGATCATGCGGGTAAGTATTACATGGAGGGCAGGGAGGAGTTTTTAGGAAAGGAGACGTGGCATTCATGTGCCATCGTTTGGCTAAATCGTTGTGCCGGTGCTGCATTTATATCTGCTCTTGTAGCAACCTCGGTATTCGTTGGCATTAATTTAAGTAGGGAGAGTGATATGACAAAACGAACATATGCGCAAGACGGCATGTCGCCTGCCTTAATGCAAAAAGTGACCGGCGAGCAGCTTACAAGGGAATGCCCGCTGCTTCAATACCAAAAGCTCCACCCGCTCAAAAGCCACAGGCAACTCCGGTTCCCGCAAGCAACCCAACTAAACCCAATGGCTTTTAAGTCAGTAAATAGAATTTTTCAAACTGTGTTTACAAACAGTATTTTACTGGTATGATGAGGACTTCAAATTTAGGTAAAATTTTTCTGGTCCTCCGCACAAACTCGTGCCGATAGCTGGAACTCGCGACAGTACCCGGACCCACCGCCGTACCTTCACGCATTGAATTTGCCGCTCACCACGCACTATGGCCGTGGGAGCAAAAAATGAAGCCACCTTTTGGGTGGCTTTTCCATTTTTAGACTAGTTTCTTACTTCTCCGTACTATAAAGCCCAAGAGGCCAAGGCCTGCCAGTAGCATGGCGTATGTTTCTGGTTCAGGGACCGGTGTAACCGTGCCGTCGTTAACGTTGAATGCTTGAATAAGCGTAGTGGCGTTGTTGGATGGGTTTCCCCAAAGAAAATGAATTTGGCCCGTGCCGGAGGGGTTCAGCTGAGCATTACGCCACTCTACTCTAAAAGGAGTGCCGGAGAACGTAGCGGCGGGCAAGACATCTGGCCCAAAGAAGATCCACGTATAGTTGGGAAGTCTGTCGCCGTACCCGCCAGTGTAACCGACATCTGCTGGGCCTCCTCCAGCAATGAGATTTCCGATTAATAAGTTGCTGGGGTTGTCCGTACTTGAAATATCTCCGGTGTACATGATAGAAATATAATCCGTGGCATAAGGCCCCGTTGGCACTGTGTATCCGCTGAGGTCGCCAGTTGCTGTGAAGGTAATGGAATGGGCCGTATAGCTCACGTCCTCTATAACCGCAGTGGCCTGGGCAGTGGTGATTTGTGACGTGAGTAAGAAGAGTAAAGCAATGATTTTTTTCATAAAGTTCCACAGCTTTCATTTTAGTTGCTATAAAGGCAATTGCCAGTTGTAATTATAATAATGAAAATTAATATTGTCGAGGATTATAAAAATATCATTTTTACCTTTGGCGTTTCCGCATGCACGACACTAGGATAGTGAAGTCGTTGCTGAATACGTCATTTGCCTGCACCTGCGTTAGTCCCGAGGCATCGGCAGAGGGTGGGATCGAAAGGTGGCAAGACGCAGCACTGCGCGGGCGTAGCTCAAGTGGTGGGGCGAGTGCCATTCGAGACGCCGACGCGGGTTCGAAGCCCGTCACCCGCCCCAGCTTCTCCTTGCCCGGCACGCTTGGTTTCGCCGCCGGCCGCATCACTGCGCTGGCGGCTTTTCTATTTGAGGTGCTGCATGTTCGATATTGACTTCCGCCGGATGATCATCACCATCGCCCTGGCGGGAGCCGTGATCGGCGGCGCCGTCGTCGCGCTCATGCTGCTGACTTGGCCTTGGTTGTGGGCACTGGCCAAGCCGGCGCTGCACGCCTGGACCACCTGACACTTGCGACTGCCAGCGCGCTTCAGTGGCAGGCTTGAAAAACGGGCGCAGTCACTGACGCATCATGGCCAAGAGGCTCCACCGCAATTCATCGCGGCCCTGCTTGGCACGGGCGGTGACACATCGAAAGCCGGTATGCAGAAAATTCAACACCCATCGAATAACGGCGTGCTCGGCGCGCCTGCAAGCTGGGACAAGGGCGAGTTGCCATGTAACGCGCTGCCGATCACGCGCACGCACGTTGGTGAAGGCGGGCCGCACCGTGCTGGGCCAGTGTGAGGAAGTTACTTTCCGCTGCGGTCCGTGGCAGAAAGGCCGCCAGCAACAGCAGATGGTCTACTGGTTTGGTGCGGTGCCTGACTTCCGCCTCCTACTGCCTGACTTGCAGCGACGCAGAGTTTTGCGCGCTGCTCGATCACGAGCTTTATCACATCGCCCAGGAGGTGGATGACTTCGGTGCGCCGGCCTTCAACAAGTACGGACTGCCGAAGCTGTGCATGCGCGCTCATGACGTCGAGGAGCTCGTTGGCGTAGTTCGGCGCTACGGGGCCAGCGAGGACGTGCAGCGCATGATCGACGCAGCAAAGACGCCGCCAGAAGTGGCGAAAATCAACATAGCGACGGCGTGCGGAACCTGCCTACTGAAGGCCGCGTAGGCTTTACGCTGGCTTTACCGGAAGGCAACTATGGCAGCACTACGAGACGAAGTGAAGCCGTTCATCGTCCAAGCGCTGGCCTGTTATGACACGCCGACGCAGGTGGCGAAAGCGGTAAAAGAGGAATTCGGTCTCGATGTTCTCCGCCAGCAGGTGGCGTGCTACGACCCGAATTGCTACGTCGGACGCAACCTCAGCCTGAAGTGGCGAACGATTTTCAACGACACGCGCACCAAGTTCCGCGAGGACACGGCGGCCATCCCGATTGCCAGCCGCGCCTTTCGTTTGCGCGCGCTTGCCAGGATGGCACAGCAGGCCGAGGGCATGCGCAATATCGCGCTGGCTGTTGCCGTGATCGAGCAGGCCGCCAAGGAAGTTGGCGACGTCTACGTGAACCGTCGCCTCGACGCGCCAAAAGCACCAGGTGATACCGGCGAAGGCATGCCGGCCGCGCCTGAATACATATTGAAGCCCGATGAAGACATCCCCGACAGCCCGATTCTCTGAAGGGCCTGTCGCGCTGACGCCGAAGCAGGCGAACATTTATTGCTGGGGATGGCAAAAGAAGGCGCGCTTCCGTGACGCTGTTTGCGGTCGTCGCTTCGGCAAGACGTTCCTGGGCAAGGCCGAGATTCGCCGTGCTGCGCGCCTGGCTGCCGAGTGGGGCGTCAGCACCGAGGATGAGATTTGGTACTGCGCGCCGACGTTTAAGCAGGCGAAGCGGGTATTCTGGAAGCGCCTCAAGCAGGCGATCCCGCCCAGCTGGCGCGCGGGCAAGCCGAACGAAACCGAGTGCTCGATCACCACAAAGGCCGGCCACGTCATCCGCATCGTCGGCTTGGACGCGTACGACAACCTTCGCGGCTCGGGCCTTTTCTTCGCACTGGTCGACGAATGGGCCGACTGCGTGTACGCCGCGTGGGAAGAGGTGCTGCGGCAGATGCTGTCGACCTGCCGCTTCGTCATCAACGGCGAGGAGCGGGTCGGCGGCCACGCGCTGCGTATCGGCACGCCGAAAGGCTTCAACCATTGCTATGACATGCGGCGCTACTTCTGCGGTGCACCGAGCCAGGGCGGCGGCAACAACGACGCCCTGGTGGCCGAAATCAAGAGCCTGCGGGAAGAGGTGAAAGGGCTGCGGGTAGATCAAAAGGCGCAAACCGGCGCCACCATCCAGGCCACCGTCGAATCGAACGACAAAGCGGCTCAGACGGTCGTGGCTGGTGTCGATAAATCCGCCAAGGCATCCGCCTGGGCCAAAAAAGTGGAGTATTCCGAATGACTGATGCGCAATTTTTGGCGTGGCTGCAAAGCTCGTCGGCCACCCGCATGGTGCTGATCGAGGTGCAGGTGAACGTGGCCGGCGTCGAAGTGACGCATTTTATCTCCTCTTGGCCGTATGTCACCGGCCCGGCCGACCTCCCGCCCAACGTCGAGTACTTGCCGCTGGCCACTGGAGGGCTGGCTTTTACCGAACAGGTCAGTCTGACCGGGGAGGCTGGCCTGTCGGGCGGCGATATTGAACTCGACAACGCTGGTGGTGCACTCGACGGCTGGCTCGCTGACGTCTGGCGTAACCGGCCCATCAAGGCCTGGTCCGGCGACCCGGTCTGGCTGCGCAGCGACTTTCGCCTGGTCTTTGACGGCATCGTCGCCGATATCGGCAGCTCCGCGCGCGAATCGATCAACCTGTCGCTACGCGACAAGCTGCAGCGCCTGGATACCCCCGTCACCGAAGCCAAGCTGGGCGGCACGACGCCGAACAAGGAGGCGACCTTGCCGGTGCCGTTCGGTGAATGCCATAACGTCACGCCGATGCTGACCAACCCGGTCACCCTGGAATATGGCTTTCTCGGCGCCGTCGAGTCGAGCTTCGAGGTGCGCACCAACGGCAAGCCAATTGCGGTGGCCTTGAATGACCAGGCGGGACGCTTCAACCTGACCACCGACCCGTTTTCGACCACGATCACGGTCAGTGTGCAGGGCGACAAGGGCGGCGGCTATGCGCCGCGCATCGCCCCGCTGGTGCAGCGCATCGCCACTGCATATGGCAAGGCGGCCGACCGCTTTGCCTTGGCCGACCTCGACTTGGTCAACTTGGCCACCTTCGACGCCGCGCACCCGCAGCTGGTGGGCCTGTACGTTTCGGATCGGACGAACCAGGCGCAGGCCATCCAGCAGCTGGCTGCCAGCGTGGGCGCCCAGGCGGTTATGTCCCGCACGGGCCAGTTGCGCCTAGTGCAGATTGCGCTGCCGGCCGCCGGTGTGCCGATGGAGATCGGGCCAGAGCACATGCGGCTCGATTCCCTGCGCCCGGTACAGCGCCCGCCGGTGGTGGTGGCCGTCAAGATCGCTTTCGACCGTAACTGGACGGTGCAAGCCAGCCTGACCACCAGCATTCCGCTGACGCACGCCGACCTTTACGCGAAGGAGTGGCTGACGGAAACGGCAGTCGATGCTGCGGTAAAGGCGCGCTACCGGCTGACGGACGACCCGCCGCAAATTGAAACCTGCCTCAAGACAAACGCGGACGCGCAGGCGGAAGCGGCGCGGCGCCTGGCCCTGAACAAGGTGCAGCGCACGATTTACGAATTTGACGGAGAGCCTGAGATGATGATGCTGGAACTGGGGCAGCCCGTGCTGCTGCGCGATGAGCGCTTCGGCCTGCAGGCCGGCGTGCCTGGCGTGGTGGTGCTGCTGTCGCACCAATGGCTGGCTGGGCGCGTCACTGTGGGAGTGCTGGTATGACGGCCATCGGCGGCGCGCGCGATACGCTGCTGCAGGCGACGGCGGAGCGCTTCAGCACGACGGCCGACGGCAAGGCGATCCTGCTGTCTGGCAGCACGCCGGTGTTTTGCGTGAACAGCGCCGGTGCCGGTGCGCCCGGCTCGATTGCCATTACCGCCAAGCCGGTCAATGTGGTGGGCGATATCGTGTTTTCCGTATCCGCCGGCACGCAGATGAGCGTCAACGGCAATGTGGCCACGGTCGATTTTTCCACCATGACCACCGATACGGCCCTGGTGCAGGCGCGCATCCGCGAATTCGGCGTCGATTACGTCGGCAACTACATGATCAGCAAGGTCTTCGACGGTGTCGACGGCGTGACGGGCCTGGCTGGCTTGAACACAGGCCAGGCCTTCGCTTACAAGCGCGCCGATGCCGCCCCAGGTGATTCGCCGGGTGACGTGATCTTCACCTTTGCCACGGCCAGTATCACGACGCCGGCCTGCAACGACTTGGCCAATGGCTGGTCGAAGAACATCCCGGCTGGCGCAGCGCCGCTGTACGTACGCGTCGCGGCGGCCAGCTCGCGCAATGTCACGGACGACATCGCTGCCAACGAATGGTCGGTGGCAGTGCAGTTGGCCAAGGATGGTGCCGACGGCTTGAACGTGGCCCCGGTTCGCATTTACCAGCGCGGCGCCACCAACATCGCGCCGGCGCTGCCGAGCGCGGCTTGCACGTACACCTTTGCCACGGGTGCACTAGCAGGCCTGAACAACGGCTGGTCGGCACAGGTGCCGGCATCGGGCGGCGCCTACCTGTTCACCTCGGGTGCTACAGCGGCTGCACGCACCGCCACCGACGACATCCAGCCAGCTGAATGGGCCGCTGCTTCGCGCCTGGCCGCCGATGGCGCCACGGGGCAGCGCGGCACCGTCACGGTGACGGCGCCCGGATATTCCACCTGGTCGGATGCTTCGGCCGTTTATGAGCTGGGCCGCGCCGGTTATGGTGCGCCGGCCAACCGCGACGTGGTGACCTTGTATGACTCGACACATGCGGTGACGAAGTATTTCGATAACGGCGCATGGCTGGTACTGGGTACGGTGCTGAATGGCAATTTGCTGGTGGATGGGTCGGTGGCGAGCAAGGCGTTATCGGTGGACAAGCTATCGGCAATTAACGCGAACCTGGGTAATGTGACAGCCGGTGATTTGTACGGCACGACACTGCATGGTGGCACAGGGTACCAAACCAACGCTCCTGGCTGGCCTTCTACAGGCAATTTAGGTGCTGGTTTTCATTTGAGTTCCGCCGGGCTGTACATCGGCAATCCGCAGAATGGGAAATATTTTGGCGTTGAAGCATCCGGCAACGTGTACGCACCAGGATTTACCGTTGTGGATGGGGGAGCGACTTTTTCCGGGGCCCTGTTAGGAGTCAAGGTGTCGTTTGCAGGTGAGTTGAAGGCTGCTACAGGAACATTTGGCCTGATCCGCAGTGCGACTAGCGGGCAACGCACGGAATACGACAGCAACGGTATCCGCATTTACAACGCTGCAGGCAATTTAATTGTCAGATTGGGAGTGTGGTGACATGCCTTGTGGATTGCAGCTATGGAATGTGGCAGATGGCCCGCGCACTGAAATGGATGGCAATGGCATACGGGTGCACGAAGCATCTGGCGAATTGAACGGCACCGGGTTGCGCGTACGTTTTGGGAGGTGGTAATGCCGGTTGGTCTTCAAGTATTTAGGGCAGATGGGTCTATTCAACTGGACACAAATACACAGCTTTGTCGTATTGTGGGTAGTCGTCTGCTCACACAGGCAGATTTACAGAGTACAGCCTCTGGTAGTGGCGGGGCATATCGAGATTACTTTATTCAATTTACTGTACCTACTATTCCCACCAATATTGGACGGCAATGGAATTTCGTCTCCACTGCTAGAAATATCGGGGAATTGATGGATTGGGGTGCCTCAACCCTGACAGTGATAGGAAACACCTTCCGTTATGACTATGGAACAATGACTTCAACTCCGCAAGTCAATAATATTTATATTCGTTGGGGAGTATATTAATGACAGCAGGACTTCAGGTTTATCGTGATGATGGTGTGGTACTACAAATCGACGAATCTTTTATTAACCTTCAATTTATACGAAAAGGAACCATCCAGCTTAACGCTAAGAACCCTACCAATTTAAGTACGAATTGGATGTACAACACGTTAACTGTATCTAGCTTAACGGCAATTGTAGCAATTCGTTGTCCTTACCCTGTTTACATTAATGTAAGCGCTGTAAATAATGGATCGGTGACCTACGAATATATTGTAAACAATGCAGCAGGTGCCACTTTAGAATACTGGATATGCGATACTGCCAGTACTACATCGGGCAATACAGCAGGACTCCAAGTTTTTGATGCCAGTGGTGTGTTAATTTTTGATTAGTCTTTTCAGTACGCTACGTATTTAAATAGCTTTACGGGTACTATGCCTGATGCTGCAATCTGGACTACAAATGAGCAAATGGATACAGGAAGGACATTCAAATACTCAGGGAAGCAAGTAGCAGTGGCACAAACAGGTTCTACGTGTTGGGTAAATTTTGTGTACTCAATCTCAGAAAACCCAAATGGTGGATATGATTACTACGCTACCACGGCTGTTCCTTGTGCATGGACTCCCAATGCAGAAACTTTGTCTTTTAAGACAAATTTATGGGTTAATTCCTTATGCGGTGCTGGAGCACCACCAAGTAATTATAGTCCCTACGGTTATTTGATTTTCAACGTAACTGGAACGTAAAATATAATTACAATAGTTGTGCCTATCTAGCTTGAATCGTGCCTCATCTTCGGTAGTCCATGGTTGATCGGCGCATCCGGATATCAATTGCAACAAGCACTAAATAGAATTAATTTTTTCATAATTTCCAGTGAAATTGAGTGTCAGTTGGTGGCGCGGCCAGTGTCAATTTCAATGTCACCGTATATCACTATTAGCGTCAAGGATTATTAAGCAGAATGGTGAATCTTCGCATCATCCACGATAACGCGGTCGACCGCGCCATGCTGACGGCATCGAGTCAAACCGGAGAGCTTGGCCCGGCCAACCTGCAGCGCGACGCCAAGTCAGCGGTGCTGCGCGCCGTCGGCACTGCGCAAACCATCACTGCTACTTGGCCAACACAGGAATCCATTGCCTGCGTGGCGCTGATCTTTACCAACATGACCAGCTGCGCGCGCATGCGCGTGCGCAGCTATTCCCGGCCGGGTGATGCCGTACCGGTGCTCGACACAGGCAGCATCTTCCCGTGCCCGGCTGCCGTACATGGCTCCTATCCCTGGGGCGTGCTGCCGCTGGGCTGGAATGCCTACAAATGGGGTGGCGTGATTACCTGGGCGCGCAGCGGCGGCGCCGACGGCGTGGCCTGGTTCGCGCCAGTGCGCGTGCGCCAGTTGGTGATCGAAGTGTCCGCGCCGCAAAGCCCGGAACGCTACTTGGAAATATCCCGCCTGGTGGCGGGTAACTACCGGTCGCCGGAATATAACGCCGAATATGGCGCGCAGCTGATGCTGCAGGACGGCAGCGAAGATTACCGCACGGCCGCCGGCGACCTCAAAACGCAGATCCGCCCGACCAGCGACAAGCTGAGTATCAACCTGGCGCACCTGACGCCAACGGACCGCGCACGCTTCATGCGCATCCTGCGCGAGAATCCACCCACATACCCAACCCGAAAGGCCAATATGGCTGAACCTGCAAGCAGCACCGTCGGCATCGCCATCGCCGCAGGCACCATCACCCTCACCGGGTCCATCCTGGGCGTGCAGTATGACGCGCTGCTGGCCGGCTTGGCCGGCGGCCTTGTGTCGCTGTCCTACCTGCCACCTATGCGCTGGTCACGAATTGCCAGCAGCGTGGCTGGCTCGGCATTGATCGCCGGCTGGTTCGCGCCGGTGGCCAGCGTCACGGCTGGCAATTATTTTCCATTCATCACCGCCGCTGGCGAATCGGGCATTCGCATCGCCGCTGCTGCAGGGCTGGGCCTGTGCGCCCAGGTCATCATCCCTGCCGCCTTCGCGTGGCTGCGCAAGAAAGGGGAGTTGCCATGAATATTTTGTATTCCATCGATATGGCGGCGGCCGCCGTCGTGCTGCTGCGCGGCCTGTTCGGCGCCATCAATGACATGTGCCCGGGCACCAGTGCTCGGATTCGCATCACATGGATCGTGTTGGTATGTGGCGCCGCCTCAGTGCTCCTGTTCGGCGTCGCGCCGGCCTGGCCCGAGGTGCTGCTCCATTGTGGCATTGCAGCTCTCGTTTGCGTGGAGCGTCGCGCATCATTCTGGAAAGGGCCACCATGCAACTGACCCTCGCCCAGCTTTTGAAGATCATGCCGCTCGCCAGAGCCCGCGCGGCTGCATTCCTCGATCCACTTAATTCGGCCATGGCCGAGTTCGGTATCAACACGCCGGCGCGCCAAGCCTCGTTCCTGGCTCAGTTGGCGCACGAATCCGGCCAGCCGGTCTATGTGCGTGAGCTGGCCAGCGGCGCGGCCCACGAGGGTCGCAAGGATCTGGGCAACGTCCAGCCCGGCGACGGCGTGCGCTTCCGTGGGCGCGGCCTGATCCAGGTGACCGGCCGCAGCAACTATGCCGCCTGCGGCAAAGCTCTGGGCCTGGACCTGCTGGCGCAGCCGGCGCTGCTCGAGCAAACCGTCACCGCCTGTCGCAGCGCCGGCTGGTTCTGGCAGTCGCGCGGCCTGAACGCGATGGCCGACGCCGGCGACCAGGTCGCTGTGACGCGACGCATCAACGGTGGCACGAACGGCTTGGCGGAGCGATTGGCCTACTTCAAGACGGCGCAGAAGGTGCTGACGTGAGCGGCGCCAGCGCGCTGGCCGGCGCGGCAGTCAGCGGCATCTGGAAGACGGCGGCCATCGTGCTGGCAGCTGTGCTGTTGGTGGTAGCCAGCGCCACTGGCACCGGCTGGTGGCTGGCCGCTGGTGATCGTGATGCCGCGCGCGCTGCGTTGGTGCTGGAGCAAGGCATTGGAGCGCAGTTGCGCAGCTCGATCACCGAGCAAAACCGTGCCATCGATGGCATGGCCAAGGCAACCCTGGCGGCGCAGGAGCGCGGCGCTGCGGCGCAGACGGCCGCCGCTGCCAAGGGCAAGAAGTACGACGCGGCCCTGGCGCAGGTCGCTGGCGTACGCGCCACGACCTGCGACGAGGCTATGCCGGCCGTCAGGCTGCTACTGGAGGGCGTGCGATGAAATGGATGCTTGTATTGGTGCTGGCCGGCTGCGGCAGCGCGCCGCTGGCGCCGCAGCGGGTCGAAGTTCCCGTCTTTACACCATGTGTAAAGGTGGTGCCAAAGCGGCCGGCCTATGAGTTCGACCAGCTGCTGGCGACGGTGACGGACGGCGAGACCGTCCTAGCGCTGGCACGGGACTGGCCGCGCGGCCGGAAGTATGAAGTGGAACTGGAGGCGGTAATTGCGGGCTGCATTCTGCCAGATGAAAAATCAGAGTGCTGATTGCCGCGGCATCAACAGCGGCAATCAGCCGGTGCCTGGTGAGTAGTTGAGTGGAAGGTCTTATACACGGAATTTATTGAATTTCTGGAGTGAAATTATTTTTATAATATTAATTGTTAATGTGATAATTCGATAGATTATTTTCATCCTTACCTGCCATACTTGTGACACCTTATATAGGTAACTTAGGTGAACACGCTAACTTTTGAAATTTTCGAAAAGGAGAAATTGATGACTATCGTTGGAAGCCAAATTATTTTCCCAAAAGGGAATGAAACGGTTGTAAACCTCACAAAACAGGCGCCAGGCCCACTTCCTTGCCCATCGGGCGACATTATTGCACCATTCGCAGCATTCCCAGCTCCTGCGCCTGGCACATCGCGGTGGTATCGTCTGAAAGCGGTCTATTTTGATGAAAATGCCGGTGGCCAATGCAACGTTCAAATTATTTTCACAATGACTTCTGGCGAAGTTATTAAATTTACCCTGCCTCAGGTTGCAAGCGGTGCGGGGGCGTCGAATTTTCAATACAGTGACTGGTACAAGCCAGGGACAGTTAATGCGGGATACTGCCATATTACCGCTTATTTTTCTAGCGCGGCACCGTATAACAATTCTGCGGGAATTTACTCACTCATCTTAGAAGCCCACGACGCTTAACCGTCGCAAGCTCCATAAATAATCTGGAATAAGATATGCTAGTATCCTCAACGTAAAGCGTCACGCACGAGTAACGTGTGTGACGCTTTTTTCTTATTGAACGATTATCAGTCACCACCTCACCAGTGCATTTTCTTCGGCTTTTTCATCAATTTTCTTATTCCGTTCGTTTGCTAGGGGGTTGCCGGCCAAGTGGATTTTTCCTACAACGTTGGACAGTACCTATGTTCTGCTCGCTCTTGCTCAACATCCGAAAGATAGAATTCTTAGAGTCTTGAATGTAAAAGAGTCACTAATAATTAATTCTGCTGATAAATGAGTGAAGTTAGAATACTATATTCTCGATATTTCTTCGCAAAGTTCAATAGGTGATTTAGATGTGCTGAGCTACACCCCTAGCCGTAAAGACCAGATCGAAGGCCGGTTCGATGCTCGACCACCCCAACTCCACTTGCCGCCAGAGGCATGGCCCTTATACAGCGACGATCCTGCGAGGTTCGCTGGAGGCGCCTGGTGCGCTAGAAGTTGTACCATGCCATGTTCGGCATGGTGCCGCATTGCGTGAATGAGATGCTTGCCCAAGGGGCGGCGGCTGCGCGACGTTCATGCCATGAGTTTGTGAGAGGGAATGCGGACGAGTAGAGCAGAGCGTTGATTGTCGCTGCATCAACATCGACAATCAGCCTTGGCACGCTGGCCAGGCCAGTGAACCAAGTAGGCTCGTGCTACCTCGGGGAGGTAATTCGACTCTAACATTAGGTTTGGTCGAAAAAAGGAAAACAGGGGTATGATCATGCAGTCATATCGATAACGCCACTCATGTACGAAGGCCACCCATGCAAGCCCCACTTCAAGCAAGAAATGACTCTGATGCCGCCCAAACGGACATTGCCAGGACGGTCGCACAGAAGCGGGTTCTTACGGACAATCGGCCCGAGGCGGTGGCGCAACGTAAACTGGCCGAGATGATGAATAACAGCCCGCGTGTGTTGCAGCAGCGAGCGCTAAGCGCCACCATCCACAATAGTCCGCGGATGGTGGCGCAGCGTCATGAAATGAATGCGCTCTTTGGCGGGGCGATTAAACCGCAAGGAGACGTCGCAATGCCAGCTGAGGCGTCGCCGGCGCAGCGCGAAGAAAAAACAAACAATACCGGCCTGCCCAATCGATTGAAATCAGGAATAGAGTCGCTCTCTGGCATGAGCATGGATCATGTAACGGTGCACT
Organism: Janthinobacterium breve; assembly: GCF_051380895.1. Lineage (NCBI taxonomy): Bacteria > Pseudomonadati > Pseudomonadota > Betaproteobacteria > Burkholderiales > Oxalobacteraceae > Janthinobacterium > Janthinobacterium breve. The sequence continues at coordinate 167,697 of NZ_JBNYXY010000008.1, forward strand.
ATAACTCGGATAAGCCAGCGCAACTGCAGGCCCATGCTTATGCGCAAGGCAGTGAGATTCACGTTGGTGCGGGCCAAGAAAGGCATTTGCCGCATGAGGCTTGGCATGTCGTGCAGCAAGCTCAGGGCCGGGTTCGGCCTACTTTACAGATGAAGGCGGGCGCGGTTAACGATGATCCTTCACTGGAAAAAGAGGCCGACATGATGGGCGAGAAAGCCGCGCAGCTCAAGAGCGACCATGTCGCACGGGACCTAGTGGCAGAGGAGCGCGTAGCGGGCGCAGTAACACAGCGTGTCGCCGGTTTCCTCCGTGGCGCGCGCCAGTCGTTTTCGTCTCCCTCCCGGCATGATGAGGGGGCTCCGATCATCCAATTAAAACTAATTGAATTGAATGGCTTTCAATACAATTTAGTGACTAACGGCGGTAAGGATACGTCGACTTTTATAAATTTCTGTAGTCACTCAAATTATGATTTCGACGCTGAAAAAAAGACAATAAATACACGCGATTCTAACGTTAATTTTGCAGCTTTGTCACAAGCATTCGTTGCGTGGAAAGCAACGCAACAGAAGGAGGCTGAAGCACCTGGACCGACAAAAGAGGAAGAGGTAGCGTTTGGTGCGCAACAGATAAAGGTTCATTATAATGGAGCAACAATTACCACTTTGACGCAAGTTGGTAAAAATAATCGTGGCATCTATTTGGTGACCTTTCCTCCAGAGAGCGAAAAATCGGAAATAGTAGTGAAAGTCTTGGCATCAAACTACAACGACGCCAGGATGACCAAGATCGTCACCTCCGGCGCGACGCTTAAACCAATTGCTGAGGAGGGTTCAAGCCTGGCATTCAATGTCCTGCTAGCTCATTGGGAAGAAAAACGAGATGGCATGAGCTTGATGTTCGCTGTGTACGCGAAGGCACCGGGCGCGACAATCGAAAACTTGCTTGTCGATGCTGGATCCCCTGACGCCGAGTTTTCTGACGCTGCAATCGAGTTGGGCCAGCAAGTCGCGCGTTTTCACATGTCAAGCATCGCCAGTGAGGAGCTATTGATACACAATGACCTCAATACCTCGAACATTATGTTTGACGCGGAAACACATCGATTTGCGTTAGTCGATACCGAAGATGCAAAGCTCAGCCGCGACCCTCAGTTGGCCATACACGATCTTGTTTGGCTTGTCGGCTCTGTAAGGCGGGCATTGCAAAAAAGAAAAATGCATGATGGGGAAATTAACTTTCTAGTCAATACTTTCCTTATTACCTATACCGAAGTATTGGCCAAAAATAGCGACGTGCGAATAGTTAATGACGTCCTAAAGCTAGTAGCCACCGTTAAATAGCACGCGCGAACGGTCAGTTGGCCAAACCTGTCGCGAACTTGTAGCTGATTATGTCGGTGACGAAACTAACGTCGGCGCGGCAACCGTCCGACACGCCGATCGGTGCAGGCGGGCATAACAAGGCGTCATCAGCACGTCGCTTGATGACCGTGCGGACGTACTTCATGACGTAGTTGCCGGGACGCTGGGCCAGGCAATAACTGAGCTTTTCGCCGATCCCTTCGAATTCCGCAGGGCCAGTCCCGTGGCATTTTATGGGCGATGGCGACGACCTCGACCGTCACATTCGACTCATCAGAGCACAGGCGCCAGGTCATCGTTGCTATCGATGATATCTCGTTTTGTTCGTTGGGTAACTCGGCGGGATTATGCTCTTGAGAAATCGAAAGATATAACGCTGCTCAGGAACCGTTTACGCTTGTACGTGCAGCTACACAGTGCAGGCAAGAGGAGGGCGCCCAGCGCGTGCTTCATTGCAATCTTTCCTTTTGGGTTATGCTTACTGAAGGCAGTGCCTACTATTATGTTGGGTGCCTACCGACCGGATATTGTGCACCCTCAGAAAAGGTCGGATAAGCCGCCAGGACAGGGGCGAAATTTTGGGCGAAAACATGGACATTTTCAGACTTTTCCAGACATTTTGATGCGGGCGAAAACGGCATTTCTACTATGTCTACAGCGGCTTGCGAATGTTTAAGACAAGAGGCAAGAATTTCTGTATAATCTGCTTTTGCGCCAATAGGAAATGCTATGCGTCTACTTCAAAAAGCACTCACATTCGATGACGTGCTGCTCGTCCCAGCCTACTCCAACGTTCTGCCCGCCGATACGTCCCTCAAAACTCGCCTGACCCGCAATATCACCCTGAATATTCCCTTGCTGTCCGCAGCCATGGATACGGTGACGGAAGCCCGCTTGGCGATCGCGATGGCCCAGGAAGGTGGCATCGGCATTATCCACAAGAATTTGAATCCGAAGGACCAGGCACGTGAAGTGGCCCGCGTAAAACGTTTCGAAGCTGGCGTGCTGCGTGATCCGATCACGATTCCACCAGAAATGAAAATCCGTGACGTGATCGCGCTGACGGAACAGTATGGCATCAGCGGTTTCCCTGTCGTCAAGGGCAAGGAAGTCGTCGGCATCATCACCAACCGCGATTTGCGCTTTGAAAAGGAACTCGACGCTGAAGCCTCCGCCAAGATGACCCCGCGCGAAAAACTCGTGGTCGTCAATGAAGATGCCGATACGGCCGAAGCCAAGCGCCTGATGAACAAGCACCGCCTCGAGCGCGTGCTGGTGGTCAATGACGCCTTTGAATTGCGCGGCCTGATTACCGTCAAGGATATCCAGAAGTCGACTTCCCACCCGTTCGCGTCGAAAGACAGCCAGGGCAAGCTGCTGGTCGGCGCTGCCGTCGGCGTCGGTGCCAAGGATGAAGAGCGCATCGACCTGCTGGTCGCTGCTGGCGTCGACGTGCTGGTGGTCGACACGGCCCACGGCCACTCGCAGGGCATCCTGGACCGCGTACGCTGGATCAAGACCAAGTATCCGCAAGTGGAAGTGATTGGCGGCAATATCGCTACCGCCGCCGCCGCCAAGGCACTGGTCGAATACGGCGCCGATGCGGTCAAGGTCGGCATTGGTCCTGGCTCGATCTGCACCACGCGTATCGTCGCCGGTGTGGGCGTGCCGCAAATCACGGCCATCTCGAACGTCGCCGAAGCACTGGAAGGCACGGGCGTGCCATGTATCGCCGACGGCGGTATCCGCTTCTCGGGCGATATCTCCAAAGCGCTGGCAGCCGGCGCCTCGACCGTGATGATGGGTTCCATGTTTGCTGGCACGGAAGAAGCGCCAGGCGAAGTGATCCTGTACCAGGGCCGCAGCTACAAATCGTACCGCGGCATGGGTTCGCTGGGTGCGATGTCCGATGGTTCTGCTGACCGTTATTTCCAGGACGCCACCATGAAGGCCGACAAGTTCGTGCCTGAAGGTATCGAAGGCCGCGTGGCCTACAAAGGCAGCGTGCTGGCGATCATCTTCCAGTTGGTGGGCGGCGTGCGTCAATCGATGGGTTACTGCGGTTGCGCCACCATCGACGAACTGCGCGAAAAAGCGGAATTCGTGGAAATCACCTCGGCCGGCATGCGCGAGTCGCATGTCCATGATGTGCAGATTACCAAGGAAGCTCCCAACTACCGCTCTGAATAAGCCGTAGCGATAGTCCAGACCGGCGCCTAGTGCGCCGGTTTTGTAATGACCTCAGATAAAGCCCCCATCATGCATTCTAAAATCCTCATTCTCGATTTCGGTTCCCAAGTTACCCAGTTGATCGCCCGCCGCGTGCGCGATTCCGGCGTGTTTTCCGAAGTCTTCCCGTATGACGTCAGCGACGAATTCGTGCGCAACTATGGCGCCGCCGGCGTGATCCTGTCGGGCAGCCATAATTCCACCCTGGACGGCGACTCTCCGCGCGCGCCGCAAGCCGTGTTCGAGCTGGGCGTACCGGTGCTGGGCATCTGCTACGGCATGCAAACCATGGCGGCCCAGCTGGGCGGCAAGGTGGAAAACGGCCTGGTGCGCGAATTCGGCTACGCCGAAGTGCGCGCCCGCAGCCACACCAAGTTGCTCAACGGTATTGCCGACTTCGTCACCGACGAAGGCCACGGCATGCTGAAAGTGTGGATGAGCCACGGGGACAAAGTGCTGGAAATGCCGCCAGGCTTCAAGCTGATGGGCAACACGCCTAGCTGCCCGATCGCCGCCATGGCTGACGAAGAACGCCAGTTCTACGGCGTGCAATTCCACCCGGAAGTGACGCACACGGTGCAGGGCAAGGCCATGATCGGCCGTTTCGTGCATGAAATCTGCGGCTGCAAATCGGACTGGAACATGCCCGACTACATCAGCGAAGCGGTGGAGAAAATCCGTGCGCAAGTGGGCACCGACGACGTCATCCTGGGCCTGTCCGGCGGCGTCGATTCCTCCGTGGCCGCTGCCCTGATCCACCGCGCCATCGGCGACCAGCTGACGTGCGTCTTCGTCGACCACGGTCTGCTGCGCCTGGACGAAGGCAAGATGGTGATGGACATGTTCGCCAAGAACCTGGGCGTGAAAGTCATCCGCGTCGATGCGGAAGAACAGTTCATGGGCCACCTGGCCGGCGTCACCGATCCCGAGCAGAAGCGCAAGATCATCGGCCGCGAATTCGTCGAAGTGTTCCAGGTGGAATCTGGCAAACTGGTCAACGCCAAATGGCTGGCGCAAGGCACCATTTACCCGGATGTCATCGAATCGGCCGGCAAGGGCAAGAAAGGCCAGACCATCAAGAGCCATCACAACGTGGGCGGCTTGCCGGACACCATGAAGCTCAAGCTGCTGGAACCCTTGCGCGAACTGTTCAAAGATGAAGTGCGCAAACTGGGCGTGGCCCTGGGCTTGCCGCATGACATGGTCTATCGCCACCCGTTCCCGGGCCCGGGCCTGGGCGTGCGCATCCTCGGCGAAGTCAAGAAAGACTACGCCGACCTGCTTCGCCGCGCCGACGCCATCTTCATCGAAGAACTGCGCAACACGCCATACGAATTCGTTGCCGGCCAGGCCGTCGACCCGGACGCGCTGCCAGCGAACTGGTACGAAGCCACCAGCCAGGCCTTCGCCGTCTTCCTGCCCGTCAAATCGGTGGGCGTGATGGGCGATGGCCGCACCTACGAATACGTGGTGGCCCTGCGCGCCGTGCAAACGCAGGACTTCATGACGGCCCACTGGGCACATCTGCCGCACAGCCTGCTGGGCAAGGTGTCGAACCGCATCATCAATGAAGTGCGCGGCATCAACCGCGTCGTCTACGATATCTCGGGCAAGCCGCCAGCGACCATCGAGTGGGAATAATCTCCCGTCCGGCAGCGTAAGGTAATATCGGATCAATGCAACAGCTAAGCCCCTGATTCTTCGTTTTTTTTACCTGATGGCAGTCGCAAAACTGCAGGCGATATCAGCATCGACTATGTCGTCTGCCCCATACCTACCAGGCGTGCCAGGGTATCCTGCGCATTCATGGACTTGGCCAGCGAAACGGCAGTCATGCCGCGGCTGTCCAAGGCATCGGTGCGGGCGCCGTGCTGCAGCAGCAGTTCCAGGATGGCCAGGCGGTTGAACATGGCGGCCATCATCAACGGTGTCTTGCCGTCCGGGCTGGCGCCTTCCACGTTGGCGCCGTGCCGCAGCAGCAGTTCGGCGATGTCAAGGTAACCCTTGTAGGCCACGCCGGCCAGCGGCGTCTGGCCCTGGTCGTTGGGGACGTTGGGGTCGGCGCCCGCTGCGAGCAGCAGGCGCGACGTTTCCAGGTGGCCGAGGTAGCTGGCCAGCATGATCAGGCTGTCGCCTTTTTCGTTGCGAAAGTTGACGGGCACGCCCTGGGCTAGCATGACGCCCAGTTGCTGCGTATCGCCCTCGCGCACCAGGGCAAACAGGCCCTGGATGAATTCCAGCGTTTCGGCATCCATTGTTGCCGGGAGTTTCCGTGCATCGGTGTTCATCGTATTCTTTCTGCGAAGGTGGTCAGTGCCTGCAGTCTACTATGCGCCCGCCGCCAGCGCCTTTTGCCGAGCGGCCAGCGCCGCGCCGATGAAGAGGGCGATGGCCGAGGCGATCAAGCCCCGCTCCAGTCCGGCCGGGCCATCGGCGATCCAGCCGACCACGACAGGGCCGACAATCTGGCCCAGTGCGAATACCGTCGTGTAGGCGCTGATGCCGGCAGTCCAGGATTGCTGCGGCAGGTTATGCCGCACCAGTGCCGTGGTCGAGGCCACCACCGACAGGAATACGGCGCCGAACACCAGGCCGGAGATGAACACGACGGGCACAAAGCTGGTCAGCGCGGGCAGGACGGTCACCACGCCCAGCACGCCATTCAATATTGCCAGCGATTCGCCGCCCTTGTAGCGGTCGAGCATGCGTGCCCAGATGCGCGACGAGGCCACCACCGCCAAACCCAGCAAGGTGTAGAACACGGTGATCAGCGTGGCTGGCATGCCTTGCTGCTTGAGCAGGGCGATAACGAAGGTCATGTAGCCGATGTAGCCAACGCCAAACATGAAATAGCCGGCCAGGCTGGGGGCGAAATCGCGCCAGGCGAAGCGCCGCGGCGTGTCGAGCGCGCGCGGCGCTTCGCCGATGGCCTTCGCCGGCACGGCCATGATGGCGGTGGCGGCCAGGCAGGCGATGCCCAGTGCCAGCCAGGGCCATTGCCAGGCGTGCGCGGCGCCATGCTCCTGTGCGGCGGCCAGCGCCGCCGGCACCAGCAGGGCCGACAGCGCGATGCCGAAGCCCGTGCCGCCATAATACAGGCCAATGTAGAAGCCGGCGTGCTGGCTGTGCATGGAACCGAGGCGCGCCGCCAGCACGCCGCCGGCGATGAAGATGAAGGCGCTGGCCACGCCTGCACACACGCGCTGCAGGAACAGGGCGGTCGTATCGCTGACCAGGCCCGACATCAGCATGAAGATGCTGGCCAGCACGGAACCGATGATCAGCAAGCGCCACACGCCCAGGCGGCGCATCAGCGCCGGCGTGACCAGGGCGCTGAGAAAATAGCCTAGCGCATTGAAGGTGTTCATGGCCCCGGCCAGCAGGTAGGACCAGCCCAGGTCGGCGCGCATGGGCGGCAGCAGCAAGCCGTAGGAAAAGCGCGACAGGCCGAGGGCGACGGCGGCGCCCAGCGAGAGCGCCAGCGCCGTCGCCAGCGGATGGGCCGGGGAATGATCGTGTGTCGGCATGGCCTGGAGACCCGTCTATGTCAAAAAGTGCAATGGAGTTGGCGCCGGGGTGGGGCAGGCCGGCGGGCGAGGTCTGTGAGGGACAGTGGATAGGGCGCTGACTACACGCTTTTTTACTGCTAAGTTAATGAATCGGCCCTGAGAAGTCAAGCAGGGTCGTGCCTGTACATGATGGGCAATAGTGCAATCCTTGCCATCGTTACTTTTGGAGAGAATTGTGAGACATGCAATGCCATATAATTGCAATTAGGAAATTAACTTGCCTAAAATCAATTTCGCAGGTTGCTCCTGATCATCCATCTCATAAGGGCACTATGAACAAGAATAAACCCGGCGCGTTGTTGATTGCAGCGCTGATTGGCGCGGCTTTGGCTGGCTGCGCTTCCGAATCGTCGCAAGCCCTGGCTGTCCCCACGGTTGCCAGCGCAGCCCGTCCCTACGTTGGTCCACGCACCCTGATCGCTGTCGGCAAGTTCGACAACCGCTCGAACTTCATGCGCGGCATCTTTTCCGATGGCGTCGACCGCCTGGGCAGCCAGTCGAAAACAATCCTGATTGCGCACCTGCAGACGTCCAACCGTTTCAATGTGCTCGACCGCGACAACATGGCCGAACTCAAGCAAGAAGCCGAATTCAAGAAGCAGGGCCAGAATATCAAGGGCGCCGATTTCGTCGTGACCGGCGACGTGACCGAATTCGGTCGCAAGGAAGTGGGCGACAAGCAATTGTTCGGCATCATGGGCCGCGGCAAGACGCAAGTGGCGTATGCCAAAGTCACGCTGAACGTCGTCAACATCGCCACCTCGGAAGTCGTGTATTCGAGCTCGGGCGCAGGCGAATACAGCCTGTCGAACCGCGAAGTGCTGGGCTTTGGAGGCACCGCCAGCTATGACGCCACCCTCAACGGCAAGGTCCTGGACCTGGCCATGCGCGAAGCGGTAGAGCGCCTGGTCGCTGGCGTCGAAGCGGGCGCACTGCGCAAACAATAAGGTATCCCATGAAAACAATGATGAACAAGGGCGCTGCCCTGCTGGCCCTGCTCGCCTGTGCCGCACTGACCGGTTGTGCCACGCAATCGAAGACCCTGTATCAATGGGAAGGCTATCAGCCGCAAGTGTACGAATACCTGAAGGGTGAAAGTCCGGAGCAGCAGATCGCCGCCATGGAAAAAGACCTGCAAGTGATCGCTGCGAAGGGCAATCATGCGCCGCCGGGTTTCCATGCCCACCTGGGCATGCTGTACTCGATCGCGGGCAAGCCGGAGCAGGTTGCCGCGCAGTTCGAAGACGAGAAAAAACTGTTTCCGGAATCGACGCCGTACATGGACTTCCTGTTGGGTAAATTGAAAAAAGGCGAGAAATTATGATGTCGCGCATATTGAAAATGGCCCTGTGCCTGGGTCCCGCCATCTTCATGGTCGGTTGCGCCACCAAGCAGGCCGCTTATGACTATACGGCCTTCAAGGCGGCCAAGCCTCGTTCGATCGTGGTCTTGCCGCCGTTGAACAACTCGCCGGAAGTCAATGCCGGCAACAGCGTCTACGCGCAAGTGACCTATCCGCTGGCCGAAGCGGGCTACTACGTGCTGCCGGTGGCCGTGGTCGGTGAAACGTTCAAGCAGAACGGCTTGACGAATGCCGCCGATATCCACGGTGTCGATGCGAAAAAGCTCAACGAGATCTTTGGCGCCGATGCGGGCCTGTACGTGACGATCTCCAAGTACGGCACGACTTACGCCGTGATCGACAGCGTGACGGTGGTATCGGTCGATGCCAAGCTGGTGGACCTGAAGACGGGCGCCTTGCTGTGGCAGGGCGCGGCCAGCGCGTCTAGCAACGAAGGCAATAACAGCGGTGGCGGCGGGCTGGTCGGCATGCTGGTGACGGCGGCGGTCAAGCAGATAATCAACACCAGCACCGATGCGAGCCATCCGCTGGCTGGCACGGCGAACGCGCGCATGCTGTCGGCCGGCGTGCCGAATGGCTTGCTGTACGGCCCCCGTTCGGAACGCTACCTGGCGCAATAATCGTCAGGTAACACCCCCGCACAGGCCCTGCATTCGCCAGGGCCTGTTGCATTGTGTGCCTGGTACCACCGAATCGTTCGTCTACGACCATCAAATCCGGATCGACGTGCGCAGCGATGGCGCCGACGACATGAAGATTGCGTGGGAGTGCCAGTCCTGGTGCCGGAGCAGGTGCTTGCTGACGTGGCTGGCGCAAGCCGGCTTCCCCCAGCCACGTTAAGATAGCGGTATTTTCTGGACTGTGAGGGGCCTGCGTGCGCGTGTTGCTGGTGGAAGACGATCCGATGATCGGGGAAAGCTTGGTCGAGGGCTTGCGCGGCGAGTGCTATGCCGTGGATTGGGTGCGCGACGGCCACGATGCGGAGCTGGCGCTGGCCGGTTTCGCCTACGACCTGATGCTGCTGGACCTGGGCTTGCCCGGCAAGGAGGGCATGGACGTGCTGCGCGCCACGCGCGCGCGGGGGGGCGACTTGCCCGTGCTGATCATCACGGCGCGCGACGGCACGCGGGCCCGCGTCGAGGGGCTCGACAGCGGCGCCGACGATTACCTGGTCAAGCCATTCGACCTCGATGAGCTGTTGGCGCGCATACGCGCGCTGCTGCGGCGCCGGGTCAGCCGTTCGCGCTCCGTCATCGAGCATGGCGCGCTGACCCTGGACCTGGCCAGCCACGACGTCACCTATGAAGGCGCGCAGATCAAGCTGCCGCCGCGCGAGTTTTCCGTGCTGCGCGCCTTGCTCGACCATCCGGGCAAGGTGGTGTCGAAGCGGCAACTGAGCGAAAAGCTGTACGGTTGGGATAGCGAAGTGGAAAGCAATACCGTCGATGTCTACGTGTACCAGCTGCGCAAGAAGTTCGGCGCGGACAGCATCCAGACCGTGCGCGGCGTGGGCTACAAGATGCGGGTAGCATCTTGATGACCATTCGCCGCCAGTTGCTGATGGGTTTGCTGGCCGCCACCTTGCTGTGCGTGCTCGGCGCCGGTATTTCGCTGTTTCGCTCGCTGCTGGAAGAAGCCAATGAACTGGCCGATTTGCAGCTGCGCCAGCTGGCCGTGGCCTTGCCCGATGAATTTGCGCCGCAAACGGGGCTGGCCGCCGCGCAAGACCCGGAAGAAGCGTTCGTGTTGCAAGCGTGGGACGAGGTGGGCCAGCCATTGTCCGTCTTGCCGGACCAGCCTGCACTGCCGCGTTATGCGCTGGCGGGCTTTGCCGATGTCACGGTGCGCGGCGAGGACTGGCGCCTGTACGGCGAGACGCGGCGCGGCCGTTATGTGCAGGTGGCGCAGGCGCAGGCCGTGCGTGACCAGCTGGCCTGGCAGATGACCATGCGGGCCGGCGCACCCCTGCTGGTGTTCGCGCTGATCCTGGCGTTGCTGATCGTCGTCGTGGTGGGGCGCGCTCTGGCGCCCCTGCACCGGCTGGCAGAATCGGTGGCGGGCCGTTCGCCGGACGCCCTGACGCCGCTGGAGGCGCAGCAGATGCCGCCCGAACTGCGGCCCGTGGCGCTGGCGCTCAACAGCTTGATGGGCCAGTTCGAGGCGGCGCTGACGGCGCAACGCACCTTCGTTGCCGACGCCGCGCATGAACTGCGCTCGCCGCTGACGGCATTGAAACTGCAGCTGCAGGTAGCCGAACGGGCCGCCAGCGAGGAAGAGCGCCGCGTGGCGCTGGCGCGGCTGCATGAACGGCTGGACCGCAGCACGCACCTGGTGCGGCAACTGCTCAGCTTGGCGCGCCATGAAACGGCGCTGGCGGCCAGCCAGTTGCAAACTGTCGATCTGGGACAGTTGCTGGAAGCGGCCGTGGCCGATCACAGCGCGCTGGCCGACAGCCGTGAAATCGACTTGGGCGTGGTGGAAACGGCGCCGGCCAGGGTGCTGGTGCAGGCCGACCCCGACGGTTTGCAAGTCTTGCTGAATAATCTGATCGACAACGCCTTGCGCTACACGCAGCAGGGCGGCAGGGTCGATTTGCAGGCGGCGCTGGAAGATGGCCGGCCCCTGCTGCGCGTGTCCGACAACGGCCCCGGCGTCCCGCGCCGGCACCATGCGCGCCTGTTCGACCGCTTCTTCCGTCCCGACGGCAACGACGCCTGGGGCTGCGGCCTGGGTCTCTCCATCGTGCGCCACATCGCCGAGCATCACCAGGCCGACATCGCGCTGGCCGATGGGGAGGCGGGGCGGGGCCTGCAGGTGACGGTGCGCTTTCCGCAAGCGGCTTGAACGGTCAAAAAAAAAGCGGATGCCTGTGAGGGCATCCGCTTTTCAGTCACGGGCGAGGCGCTTACGCCAGCTCGGTGATGAATTGCTCGCGCGCAGGGCGCACTTTTTTCAAGTCCACCAGCCAGTCGCCTTCATCGGCGCGATAGCCCAGAGGCAGCATGACGACTGAGCGCAGGCCTTTTTCGCGCAAGCCCAGGATTTCATCGACCTTGGCCGGATCAAAGCCTTCCATCGGCGTCGAATCGACTTTTTCCTGAGCTGCGGCGATCAGGGCCGTGCCCACGCCAATATATGCCTGGCGCGCCGCGTGCTGGTAGTTGGTTTCTGCATCGCGCTGCGGATACGTGGCCAGGATTTGCTGGCGGTACGCTTCCCAGCCTTCATTCTTGAAGCCGCGCACGGTATTGACCAGGTCAAACATCTTGTTGATGCGTTCGACCGTGTAATTGTCCCAGGCGGCAAACACCAGCAGATGCGAAGCGTCCGTCACTTGCGACTGGTTCCACGCATGCGGCTTGATCTGCTCGCGCAGGGCAGGATTCGTCACGACGAACACTTCATACGGGTGCAGTCCGCTGGAGCTGGCCGTCAGGCGCACGGCTTCCAGGATGCGCTCGACCTTGTCTTGCGGCACCGTTTTCGTCGGGTCCATCTTCTTGGTGGCGTAGCGCCATTGCAGTGTTTCGAGCAAATCGGACATGTAAATCCCTTTCATAATGAATAGTTCAGATTGGAAATGATAGCGGATTCAGGCATTTCAAGTGCGGTGGGCAAAAAGAAGCTGTTTTGCGTACTCAAGTTAGCGCACTCAAGCACTGTTGTCTACAGGCCAAGCATGGCAAGCTCATGTTGCGGGTAGCGCGCGCCCTGCACGCTGGCGGGAGCGATGGCGGCGCCGATGGCGGCCAGCTCGGCGTCGCTCAGCCTGATGTGCGCTGCGGCGAGATTCTCTTCCAGGTGCGCCAGGCTGCGGGCGCCGGGAATCGGCACGATGTCGCTGCCTTGCGCCAGCAGCCAGGCCAGGGCCAGTTGCGCCGCCGTGGCGCCGCGCGCCGTCGCCAGGCGCTGTAGTTCGGCCACCATGTTCGCGTTGGCTGCCATCGCCTGCGGCTGGAAGCGGGGCAGGCTGTGGCGGTAATCATCGGGTGCCAGTGCGGTGCTGGACCTGAGCTGGCCCGTCAAAAATCCCCGGCCCAGCGGGCTGTAGGGCACGAAGCCGATGCCCAGCGCGCGGCAGGCGGGCAGCACCTCGGCTTCCACGTCGCGGCTCCACAGCGAGTATTCGGATTGCACCGCCGCAATCGGATGCACGGCATGGGCGCGGCGCAGGGTGGCGGCCGACACTTCCGACAGACCCAGGTGGCGCACCTTGCCCGCCTGGACCAGCTGCGCCATGGCACCCACCACGTCTTCGATGGGCACAGCGGGGTCCACGCGGTGCTGGTACAGCAGGTCGATGCAGTCTATGCCTAGCCTGGACAGCGATGCTTCCACGGCCTGGACGATGTGTTCCGGCCGGCTGTCGACGCCCGCCATGCGTTCCACACCCTGGCCATGGGGCAAGATATTGAAGCCGAACTTGGTGGCAATACTGACCTTGACCTTGCCGCGCAGCTGCTTGATGGCGCGGCCCACCAGTTCCTCGTTGGCGTAGGGGCCGTAGACTTCCGCCGTATCGATCAGGGTCACGCCCAGTTCCACGGCGCGGTGCAGCACGCGCAGCGAGGTTGCTTCGTCCGCGCCTCCATAGGCAAAGCTCATGCCCATGCAGCCCAGGCCGATGGCGGCGACGCGCAAGCCGGAGTTGCCCAGTGTTCTGTGTTCCATTGTCATTCCTCGTCAAAAAAAGATGCAATGAGTATGGTGGAAGGAACAGCATGCGATAAGATAGCTTATCCTGCATGCATTACTGAATATGGTTCATGAATTATGGCTGACCTGAACGAATTGACGGCCTTTGCCGCAGTCGCCCGCCTGCGCAGCTTTCGCAAGGCGGCGCTGGAGCGGGGCGTATCCGCCAGTGCCCTCAGCCATGCGCTGCGCGCGCTGGAAGAGCGCCTGGGCGTGCGCCTGCTGAACCGCACCACGCGCAGCGTCACGCCGACCGAGGCGGGGCAGCAGTTGCTGGAGCGCCTTACGCCGGCCATGCGCGAAATCGATGATGCCTTGCTGGACCTGAGCACTTTGCAGGATGTGCCCGCCGGCAAGCTGCGCCTGAACGTACCCCGTCCGGCCGCCCGCTTGCTGCTGGCGCCCATGCTGGCTTGTTTTGTCGCGCGTTATCCGCGCGTGCAGGTGGAACTGGTCACCGATGACGGCATGATCGATATCGTGCGCGACGGTTTTGACGCGGGCATCCGCTTTGGCGAGCACGTGGCGGCCGACATGATCGCCGTGCCCGTGGGCGCGCCGCAACCGTTCGTGGTGGTGGCGTCGCCCGCCTACCTGGCGGCGCACGGCGCGCCGGCCACGCCGCGCGACCTGCTGCGCCATGCCTGCATAGTCCGGCGCTTCCCCAGCGGGCGCCAGTATGCGTGGGAGTTCGAGCAGAAGGGGGAAGCCGTCAGCATCGCCGTCGGCGGTCCGCTGGTGTTCGACGACGATGAACTGATGCTGCGCACGGCCCGCGACGGCGCGGGCCTGGCGTATGTGTACGAGGCCGATGCGCGCGCCGATATCGCCGTGGGGCGCCTGGTGTGCGTGCTGGAGAATTGTTTGCCGCCGCCGCCCCGTTACTTCCTGTACTACCCGAGCCGGCGGCAGATGCCGCCCGTGCTGCGCGCCTTTGTCGACATGGTCCGTGCCGACGGGGCCGCGCCGCCTGCGTAGCTAGCCAGCGGACGGCGGCGCGGCATGCTCGACCGGCCACTTGACGGTGAACACGCTGCCGCCCGCCTTGCCACGCGTGCAGACGGCGCTGCCGCCGTGCGCGCGGGCGATGGCTTCGACCACGGCCAGGCCCAGGCCGCTGCCCGCGTTCAGGTCGACCCTGGCGCTGTCGCCGCGGCGGAACGCTTCGAATACATGCGGCGCCAGTTCGTCGGAAATGCCGGGGCCGGCATCCTCGACGCTCAGGAAGTACTGGCCGGCCTGCACGCGGGTGCGCACGCGCAGCAGGCCCGGATGCGCATAGCGGCGCGCGTTGTCGAGCAGGGCCAGCACGATTTGCCGGATGCGCGCCGCATCGCAGCAGACGGGATGATCGGACAGGTGCAACTGCAGGGCAAAGCCGGCCGCTTCCATGTCCGGCGCCAGCAGGCGGCCCACTTCCTCGATTTCCAGGGTCAGGTCCGTCCAGGCCATGCGCAGCTGCATGTAGCCGCTGTCGGCCAGGCTCAGGGTGCGCAAGTCCTCGATCAGGCGGCCCAGGTCCTCGACTTGCGACAGCAGGCTGGAAAACGGCACTTCCTCGGGCTTGAAGACGCCGTCGACGACGCCTTGCAAGGTGCCGCGCAGGATCGTCACGGGCGTGCGCAGTTCGTGCGCGATGGCCGCATTCCACGTCTCGCTTTCCTTGGCCGTCCGCTGCAGGCGCTCGGCCATGCTGTTGAAGTCATCGACCAGCATGGCCGTCTCGCCCAGGCTGCGGTCGCCCGCGAAGGCGCGCGCGGAAAGGTCGCCATGCGCCACGCGGCGCACGCTGTCCATCACGGAATTGATCGGTTTCAATATGCGCGAAGCGAGCTTGATGGCGAAAAACGCGGCCAGCAGCAAGCCGAAAATGGTGATGGCGAAGATCCACAGCCATTCCGCCGTCGTCGGCGACCAGTCGTCGGGCTCGGACAGCATGCCGGGGTCGATCTTGAAGGCGATGGCGAAGAAGGTCCAGGAACCGATCCAGATGAGCAGGATACCGCTGACCATCAGCACGGACATCGACAGCACGATCTGCCGGTTCAGGCCCGTGAAGCGCATCAGTCGCTTTCCAGCCGGTAGCCCACGCCGCGCAGGCTGGCCGGCATGTTCATGACGCCCGCTTCCTCCAGCTTCTTGCGCAGCTTGCTGACGTGGCTGTCCACTGTGCGTTCCAGCGAATTGCTCTCAGGCATGCACGACTCCAGCAGTTCCAAACGGCTGCAGACGCGCCGCGGCGTGCGCGCCAGGTGCGCCAGCAGGCGGAATTCGGTCAGCGTCAGGCTGAGCATAAGGGGCTGGGGCGCGCCTTCGCGCAGCACGCTGGCCACATACGTTTCCTGGTCGATCTCGATGGGCCCGCAGCGCAGGCGCTGGCCGCCCACCGGGTGGTGGCGCACGCGCGAGCGGCGCAACACGGCCGCCACGCGCGCCACCACTTCGGCCGGATTGAAGGGCTTGATGATGTAATCGTCGGCGCCCACGCGCAGGGCGGCCAGCTTGTCGGCATCCTGGTCGCGCGCCGTCAGCATGATGACGGGCGTTTCGCCGCGTCGCCGCACTTCTGTCAACACGCCCCAGCCATCGACATGGGGCATTTGCACGTCCAGCAGCAGCAGGTCCGGCGCCAGCGCCAGGTGCTGCTGCAGCGCTTCCTGGCCATCGAGGGCGAAGGCAGTGCGGTAGCCGTCGCGTTCCAGGTAGCCTGCGAGGATGCGGGCAATTTGCGGTTCATCTTCGGCAATCAGGATGAGGGCGGAAGGCGGCGTGGTGGCAAGAAAAGAGGGCTGGCTGGCGCTGTGATGATAGTTCATGCAGGAGTCTAGCATTCTTCTTTCTCTCCATCGAATCTCCACATTTCTTTGACGAAATATCCACCTTGGCCTTTTATGCTGCGCTTATCTGTCGACCGGACCGCCGGTTGGGATCTGCCATAGAAAAGACCATGCATCCGAGCCACCTCTCCAAGAAAAACATGTTGATCGCCGCGGCACTGTTCAGCCTTGCCGCCTGTTCCAAACCCGCACCGGAAGAAGCGGGGGCGCCGCCCGCCGCCGTCACTGTGCTCAAGCTGCGAGCGGCCCCCGTGGTCCTCAGCGATGAATTGCCGGGCAGGGTGGCGGCCTTCCGCACGGCCGACATCCGTCCGCAAGTGGGCGGCATCGTGCTGCGCCGCCAGTTCGAACAGGGCGCCGAGGTGCAGGCGGGGCAGAAGCTGTTCCAGCTCAACCCCGCGCCATTCCAGGCGGACGTCGATTCCGCCGCTGCCGCCCTGCAGCACGCGGTGGCCACGGCGAATCGCGCCAGCAGCCAGGCCGACCGATTGAAACCGCTGGTGGAGGCGGACGCCATCAGCCGCCAGGCGTATGACGATGCCGTGGCCCAGCGCGAGCAAGCCGTGGCCACCGTGGCGCAGGCGCGTGCCAGCCTGGCGCGCCGCCGCCTGGACCTGGCTTTTGCCAGCATCGAAGCGCCCATTGCCGGGCGCATCGGCTCCGAGCTGGTGACGGAAGGCGCGCTGGTGGGCTTGGCCGACGCGGCGCCGATGGCGCGCATCCAGCAGATCGACAAGGTGTATGTCGACGTGCGCCAGCCGGCCGCCGCGCTGGCCGCGCTGCAAGCCTCAGGCAATGGAGGCGCCGACAAGCTGCCCGTGACTATCCTGAGTGCCGATGGCCAGCCGCATCCCGTCACGGGGCGCATTTTATTCTCCGGCATCAGCGTCGATGCGGGCACGGGCGACGCCGTCATCCGCGTGCTGGTCGACAATCCACAGCGCCAGTTGTTGCCAGGCATGTTCGTGCGCGCCCGCATCGCCCGCGCCGTGCAGCCGGATGGCGTGCTGCTGCCGCAGCAAGCCGTCTTGCACAGCAGCGGCGGCCAGGCGCAAGCCTGGGTGCTCGATGGCACGCACAAAGCCAGTCTGAAACCGATTGCCGTAGGCGACGTGATCGACCACCAGTACGTGGTCAACGGCGGCTTGAAAGCTGGGGACACCGTCGTCATCGAAGGCCAGGAACGTTTGCAGCCGGGCGCCACCGCCGCACCGCAACCATGGAAACCAGCCGTCGTGGCAGCCGCCGCTGCCGCCAAGGCGCGGTGATGCACCATTTGAATACAATGAAAGCGTAATGACATGCCTCAATTTTTCATCAACCGCCCCGTCTTTGCGTGGGTGGTGGCGGTCTTCATCGTCCTGTTCGGACTGATCGCCATACCGCAATTGCCGATTGCGCGCTTCCCTTCCGTGGCGCCGCCCAGCGTCAGCATCAGCGCCAACTACCCTGGCGCCACGCCGCAAACCATGAACGATTCCGTGGTGGGGCTAATCGAGCGCGAACTGTCGGGCGTCAAGCACCTGCTGTATTTCGAGTCGTCCACCGATACCTCGGGCTCGGCCTCGATCACCGTCACCTTCCAGCCGGGCACGAATCCGGAAATGGCGCAGGTGGACGTGCAGAACCGCCTGAAAGCCATCGAACCGCGCCTGCCGCAAGCCGTGCGGCAAAATGGCTTGACGGTGGAATCGGCGTCGTCCGGCTTCCTGATGATCGTCAGCCTGATTTCCGACAATGGCCAGCACGATGAAGTGGCGCTGGGCGACTACCTGGCGCGCAACGTGACGGAAGAACTGCGCCGCATCCCCGGCGTGGGCAAGGTGCAGCTGTTCGGCTCCGAGCGGGCCATGCGCATCTGGGTCGATCCGGCCAAGCTGGTGTCGTACAACATCGCCATGGGTGACATCACGGCGGCGGTGGCGCAGCAAAATGCGCAGATCGCGCCGGGCCGCCTGGGCGATTCGCCCGCCGTGCACGGCCAGCGCGTCACCATCCCGCTGACGGTGCAGGGCCAGCTGCAAACGCCGGCCGAATTTGCCGCCATCGTGCTGCGCGCGAACGCGGACGGCTCGAAAGTGACCATCGGCGACGTGGCGAAAGTGGCGCTGGGGGCGCAAAGCTTCAATTTCAGCATCCGCGAAAACGGCCAGGCCGCTTCCGGCGCCGCCATCATGCTGTCGCCCGGCGCCAACGCCGTGCAGACGGCCAGCGCCGTGCGCGCGCGCATGGCCGAACTGGCGCACACCATGCCGGCCGGGATCAAGTACTCGGTGCCGTTCGATACGGCGCCATTCGTGAAAATCTCGATTGAAAAGGTCATCGTCACCCTGTTGGAGGCGATGGTGCTGGTCTTCCTCGTCATGTATCTGTTCCTGCAAAAGATACGCTACACCCTGATTCCCGCCATCGTCGCGCCGATTGCCCTGATGGGCACTTTCACGGTCATGCTGCTGGCCGGCTATTCCATCAACGTGCTGACCATGTTCGGCATGGTGCTGGCGATTGGCATCATCGTCGATGACGCCATCGTCGTGGTGGAAGCGGTGGAGCGCCTGATGGCCACCGAAGGCTTGTCGCCGAAGGAAGCGACATCGAAAGCGATGCGCGAAATCACGGGCGCCGTGGTCGGCATCACCCTGGTGCTGACGGCCGTGTTCATCCCGATGGCGCTGGCCAGCGGCTCGGTGGGCGCGATCTACCGCCAGTTCACGCTGGCCATGGCCGTGTCGATTTTGTTTTCGGCGTTTTTGGCGCTGACCCTGACGCCGGCCCTGTGCGCCACCATGCTGAAACCCATCGGCCCGCACGACTACGATAAAAAAGGCTTTTTCCTGTGGTTCGACCGTCAGTTCGAGCGCATGACGGCCCGCTATGAAAAGGGCGTGGTGGCGATGCTGAAGCGCGCAGGCCGTTCGATGGTGCTGTATGGTGCCATCGTCGCGGCGCTGGGCGTGGCCTTCATGCAGCTGCCGTCGGCCTTTTTGCCCGAGGAAGATCAGGGCTACTTCATCACCTCGATCCAGCTGCCGTCCGACGCGACCATGGAGCGCACGCTCGATGTCGTCAAATTGTACGAGCAGCACGTGGCCACGCGGCCCGGCATTGAGGTAAATCAATCGATCCTCGGCTTCAGTTTTTCCGGCGCGGGGCCGAATGCGGGCCTGGCGTTTACCATGCTGAAGGACTGGAAACAGCGCAACGGCGCCACGGCGCAGGAAGAAGTGGCGCTGGCGCAGGCCGCCATGTCGCAGGCGAAGGAGGGCGTGATCATGAGCCTGATGCCGCCCGCCATTGATGAACTGGGCAATTCGTCCGGCTTTTCCATGCGCCTGCAAGACCGCGCCAACCAGGGCATCGCCGCCCTGCAGGCGGCGCAGAACCAGTTGCTGGGCCTGGCCGCGCAAAGCAGCAAGGTGGCGGGCGTGTATCCGGACGGCTTGCCGCCCGGCGCCAGCGTGCGCCTCGATATCGACCGCACCAAGGCCGAGGCATTGGGCGTGTCATTTACAGCCATCGCCGACATGCTGACGGCGGCCATGGGGTCCACCTATGTCAACGATTTCCCGAATGCTGGCCGCATGCAGCAAGTGATCATCCAGGCCGATGCGCCGTCGCGCATGCAGTTGAACGACGTGCTGGCCTTGCGCATCCGCAATAACGCGGGCGGCATGGTGGCCTTGGGCGAACTGGTGCGCCCTGTGTGGAGCGAATCGCCGCTGCAACTGGTGCGCTACCAGGGCTATCCTGCGGCGCGCATCTCCGGCAGCGCGGCGCCCGGTGTGTCCAGCGGCGACGCCATGCTGGAAATGGAGCGCCTGGTGAAGCAGTTGCCACCCGGCTTCGCGCTGGCGTGGACGGGGCAGTCGCTGCAAGAGAAGGAATCGGCCTCGCAAGCGCCCATGCTGATGGCGCTGTCGATGCTGGTGGTGTTCCTCGTGCTGGCGGCCCTGTATGAAAGCTGGAGCATTCCTGTCTCCGTGATGCTGGTGGTGCCGCTGGGTTTGCTGGGCGCCGTACTGGCTGTGATGCTGCGCGGCATGCCGAACGATGTGTTCTTCAAGGTGGGCATGATCACGATCATCGGCTTGTCGGCCAAGAACGCGATCCTGATCGTCGAATATGCGCGCCAGTTGCAGGCGCAGGGCAAGGGGCTGGTCGAGGCAACGGTGGAGGCGGCACGCTTGCGCTTGCGCCCGATCCTGATGACCTCATTGGCGTTCGCGCTGGGCGTCGTGCCGCTGATGCTGGCGACGGGCGCCAGCGCCGAGACGCAACATGCGATCGGCACGGGCGTGTTCGGCGGCATGATTACCGCCACCGTGCTGGCCGTGTTTTTCGTGCCCGTGTTCTTTGTCGTGGTGCTGGGCGCCGTCGACAGGGTGGGCAGCTATTTCAACAAACGCAGTAATCGCACCGCCGTCAAGGCGGTGGAAGGAGAGTTGTAATGCGTTTGATATTTATCACGCCGCTGGCCGCGCTGGCCTTGTCGGCCTGTTCATTGACGCCGCCGTTGGTCAAGCCGGCGCCGCCTATCCCTGCCGCGTATGCCGAGGTCGCCGCAGCGGGCATGGGCGACACTGCAGCCGACCTGGGCTGGCGCCAGATGCTGCTGGATGCGCGCCTGCAGCGCTTGGTCAGCCTGGCGCTGGAAAACAACCGCGACTTGCGCGTGGCGTCGCTCAACGTGGAAGCCGTGCGGGCCCAGTACCAGATCCAGGATGCGGGCCGCTATCCGGCCATCGGCGCGAATGCGGGCGGCGTGCGCCAGCGCGCTGCGGATGCCACGATTCAAAATACGTTCACGGCCGGCATCGCCATGAGCGCATTCGAGCTCGACCTGTTCGGCCGCCTGCGCTCGCTGTCGGATGCCGCGTTTGCCCGCTACCTGGCCACGCAGCAGGGCCAGCGCGCCGCCCACATGGCCCTGATCGGGGCCGTCGCCGATGCTTATCTGGAACAGCGGCTGGCCGAGGAACAGCTGGCGCTGGCCCGCCAAACCCTGGCCGACTGGCGCCAGGCGCTGCTCCTGACACAGCGCTTGCACGGCGCGCAGCAGGGCAGTGGCCTTGACGTGGCGCAAGCGGAAGGGCAGGCGGCCACGGCGGAGGCGGATGTACAGGCACGGGAGCGGGCCAGCGCCTTGGCGCGCAACAACCTGGAATTGCTGCTGGGCGCGCCGCTGCCAGCCGACTTGCCCGCTGGCCGGCCGCTCGATGGCCAGCCTGTGCTGACGCAGCTGCCGCCCGGTTTGCCGTCGGACTTGCTGGCGCGCCGTCCCGATATTTTGCAGGCCGAATATGCGCTGGTGGCGGCGAATGCGGAAATCGGCGCCGCCCGCGCCGCCTTCTTCCCGCGTCTGTCGCTGACGGCGTCGCTGGGCCTGGCCAGCCCGGAGCTCGGCAACCTGTTCCGCGGCAGCGCGCGCAGCTGGTCGTTCGCGCCGCAAGTGACGCAGCCGCTGTTCCAGGGCGGCCAGCTGCGCGCGGAATTACAGTTGTCGCGCCTGCGCAAGGACGTGGCCGTGCTGCAATATGAGCAAGCCATCCAGGTGGCGTTTCGCGAAGTGCGCGATGGCCTGGCCGGCAGCGCCACATATGCGCAGCAGATCGCCGCGCAGCAGCGCGTGGCGGCGGCCGCCGAACAGCGGCGCAAGCTTTCGGCCTTGCGCTATGGCGCGGGCCAGGACAGCCGGCTGGAATTGCTCGACGCGCAGCGCCAGTCGTATGCGGCACAGCAATCATTGCTAGACTTGCGGCGCGACCAGTTCAAGTCGGCCGTGGCCCTGTACAAGGCGCTGGGGGGCGGACTGGAAGAGTAACGATTACCGGCGCTTGGCCTGCGGCGCCAGTGCCAGCGACCACGGTCCCCGCTCCGGGCGCAGGGCGTAGGCGACCAGGGTACCGTCGCCACTGGAGTCGGCCAGCAGGGCCGCCAGGCCGTCGGCCGGATTGCCGGACAAGGCGCGGAAGTCGAAGTCCGGCGTGGGCAGCATGCGCCACCTTGCTTGGGCG
Organism: Janthinobacterium breve; assembly: GCF_051380895.1. Classification (NCBI taxonomy): domain Bacteria; kingdom Pseudomonadati; phylum Pseudomonadota; class Betaproteobacteria; order Burkholderiales; family Oxalobacteraceae; genus Janthinobacterium; species Janthinobacterium breve. The sequence goes on from NZ_JBNYXY010000008.1 coordinate 189,768, forward strand.
CCGGTGTCCAGCATGCACAGCTGTCCCTCGCCGTACACGATGTAACCATCGTGGAAATTCCCCGTCACCATCTCGATGGCGAGCGGTGGCGCCAGCAGCGTCGTCCAGGTATCGCCGGCGCCGTTGCGCGCCAGTTTAGCAACCACGCCATCGCCCACCGCCAGCATGCCGTGCTGCCAGTCGCCGGCGATCAGCGTGGCCTTGCCGCGCAACGGCGGGGCGGCACATGGCTCCCATTCACTCCACCCACTGGTGTTGCCGGTGCTGCGGCCCAGCCGGTACAGGCCGTGGCCATCGGCGGCGAGCAGCAGGTAGCCGTCCTGGTGATCGCCGGCCAGGCCCGTCATGCCCGTGCCGGCGGGCAGTGGCGCGACGTCCTTCCAGCGCGCGGACGGCTGGCCCAGCGCAGAGATATAGCGGATGGCCGTGCCGTGGGCCACCGTGGTGAAGTGCGCGCCGCCGCCGAGCAGGCAGGCAAATAGCGCTTCGCCGGGCACGACGCCGGCGAACTTCGGTGAATCTTGCCATGCTAACGCTTTCTCGACCTGGCTCAGGCTGCGCACCGCGCCGTCGTCGCCCAGCAGTACTATGCCGGTTCTGGGGCTGCCGGCGATGTGGATGTAGTTACTCATGTGGATTTCCTTGTGGAATGACTATCAGCCGGGCGTGTGTTTACCATGTCACGTTCAGGGTTTGCCGCATCCACGGGTGCTGGATGACGGCAAAGCCCCATGCCACCTGATCCACCAGCACATCGACCGTTTTACGTGCGATAGTCAGGCTGCATTGCCCGTCGATCCATTGCAGGCGGCCGTCGCGCTGCAGGAAGGTTTCGCGCAAGGCCTCTGGCGAGGTTTTTTGCATGTTGGGCCAGTTGCCAATGACGGCGCCCAGCAGTTGATTGCCTGCTGCCGTCTCCTCATCGCTGAGGTCGATGGGAGGAGCCGGGAAGTCGGGACTCAAGCCGCACAGCAGCCTGTTGAGCACCAGTTCCGGCTCCGGCGCATTGGTCCTGCCATCAGCCAGGTATTGCAGCAGCTGGACAGCACGCGCGCCGTGCTCGCCAAGCAGCTGCGGCCTGCCATTGTCGCCGGTGGTGAGCAAGTCCAGTTTTTTGAACAGCCTCGGCAGGAAGGGGTGGACCAGCACCAGGCCGGCGTTGGCGATGTAGCTGGTGGAAGGGGCGTGTGCAGCGTCGTTCATCGTTTATCCTGTAAACGTCCCGATAGGACGGTTGCGCGCGAGGCTCCAGCCCGTCGTGTGCTGGGTCGCGGGCTTGCCGTCCGCCAGCTGCACGCTGTAGGTCCAGAGGATTTCCGTAAAACTCAGCTTGAACTGCTCGGTTGGCATGTCGTCGGGATGGGTTTGCAGCTGGATTTCGCTGATCATGGCGTCGCGCAGCAAGATGCTGATGATGTTGGCCGTCTTGTCGCCCGAGTTGCGAGCGATGCACAGCCTGGTTGCTTGCGCAGGCCCCGTTCCCAGTGCTTGCGCCTGCAGGCACAGTTCATACAGCTTGACGGAAGTGCTGTCGACATATTTAACGCAGGTAAATTCCGTGATCACGGGCCGCCCCGACGTGCGTGCCGAATTGCTGACATCCGTCGTCATTTGCTGTTTCATGCCGTGGTGCAGCGAGACCAGCTCGATGCACGGGCCAATGTCCTGCAGGGCGCCCCCATTGCGCCAGCTGGCGTCAATAAGGCTGCCACCGTTGTCATCGTCCGGCGTCTTGCCGAACACGAGTTCCCGGTTGCCGGGTTCCAGCAAAATCAAATCCATGTTTGCCACTCCTGTCATCGAGAAAACAGTATTGCATTCCTATAGCCGGCCACGCAGCGGATGTGGCTTTGTCCAGCCAGCTTCACCAAAGGTGTCGACAAAACACACTTTCAGCTGTGCCATGCCCTGCGACGTGAAGTAGGCGTGGGCATTGGCGCTCTGGGGTTCGCGCGTAAAGAACCACAAGGCGTCACCGTGCGCCAGGCCCCGGCTGCCCACGCGGTGTACGAGCAGGTCGGCGCTGCCGCGGTCCACCAGGGCCACGCGCACGCGCGCCTCGCCCATCGTTGCTGTCTGATATATGGTTGTCACCAGCGCCTCCTTTCACAAGTCGTGTTGCCGTGGGACTATACACCGAATTAGTTGCCTAAAGATAACAACAACACCGGAAGGCCTGAGTATTTTTTTCGCTTGCATGCCATGGCAGCCGCGTGGCTGGGTAGCGAAATAATTTCAAAATAATAAGTATGGCGCCATTTTGGTGTTATTATTAAAATAACATTACTATTCCTCATTTCACGATGCTGGCCTAGTGTATTTTCTGGTTCACATTTCAAGAGGAGCATGCATGCGTCAATCCCACGTCGCGCTGTTGTTATCGGTTTGTATGGGCGGAGCGCACGCTGCGCCCACGATCCTGGCATTCGATGCCGATCACCTGAAGGTGGTTGAAGGCCAGCCTGTGCGCCTGCACTGGGAGGTGAGCGGGGCCGCCACGGTCATGCTGAATGGCGTGCCGGTCAGCGGCAACAGCCAGATCGTCCGGTATGCCGCTGGCGATGCTTCAACGCTGCGCCATACCTTGACGGCCAGCACGCCCGGCGAGCCGGAAACGGCCACGCGCACCATCGAACTGTCTGCCGGGGTCGTGCTGGACAAGGACTATATTCCCGAATCTTACGCGGCCGGCTGCAAACCCGTGCAGGAGAGCGATTTTGTCCTGGAGCATGAATATGCCCGCATCATGCCGCGCGACTGTACCTCTGTAAAAGTGCGCAATCCCGTATTTGTCTGGCCCGATGTTTATAACGTCGCAGAAATGGTCTTGACGGTCAATTTTCCCAGTGGCAAGAGTCCCTTGCGCATTACCACGACGCGCACGTCGCTGATTCTTCCCGAGTTGTTGAACGAAACCGGGCTGTACACGTGGCAGGTGGAGTATCGCCTGCCGGACGGCCAGAGCAGGTCCGGCGAGGTCCGGCGTTTTCATTTCGACGGCAATGCTGTCGACAACCTGCCCGACCTGCCCACCGCTGCCGAAGTCATGGCCAAGATCGGACAGCGTTTGCATCCGCGTCTGATTCCGCTGTCGGCGAATGGCCAAGTTATGCAAATGTCGGCCATCCACGCCGCCGTGCAGGCAAGTCCCCTGGCAGCCTCCTACGAAACATATCTGGCCGAGGCGGAGCAGGTATTGGCCAATGAACTATACGTCATGCCTGCAGAGCCAACCAACGAGGGGCCAAACGCTATCGAGCACGCATCGTTCGGGGCGGCGCAGGGAATAGAGCGGCTGGCCGTGGCGGCGCTGGTCAAGGGCGACCAGCGCTATCACGCGCAGGCCATTGCCCGCCTGCTGCAACTGGCCAGCTGGGCGCCGGAGGGCGTGAGCGGCGAATGCCAGCAGGATCAGGCCAACATGCAGATCATGGTCGCCCTGGCGCAAGGCTTGGACATGCTTTACTACAATATGACCGGGGCGGACCGCTATGTGCTCATCAATGCGATCAACGCACGGCTCAATCCCTTGATGTACAAGATGGAAGCAGGTTTGCGCGCCAATCCGTATGACTCGCATGTGCTGGCCTCCGCCTACTATGCGGTGCAAACCCTGATGCTGTCGGCCGGCGCCGTCGGTCAGGGACCGGCCGGCGACGTGACGTTTGAACAGGGCGCGCAATATGACAAGTCCTGCTATGCCAACGACAAGCCGCTGGTGCCGTTTGACCGTTTCTCCGCAGCCTGGGAAACGCTGATCACGAGTTCCGGCACCTGGGGCGGCGGCACGGACAGCGCGTTTGGCAACAGCGTCGGTTATGCGTGGTACGCGCTCACCTCCTATGCGCCGGCCATGGCCTCGTATCTGTTGATGGCCAACGTGGATATCAGCCGTATCCCCGCGCTGCGGCAGTTTGGCGACAATTTCCATGCGCACACGGTGCGGGACCGCTCGAGCAAGGTGCGCAGCGCATTCGGCGACGGCAGCAACCACACGGGATATTATGAATCCTATGCCTGGGATTCCTACCGCCTGTTTGCCCAGGTATCGCAAAATCCCGTCGACGAATGGTATTACCGTGACAATATTGAGCAGACCCAGTCGCTGGCCTTGCCCTTCCAGCATTATTTCCTGACAGCACTCAGGCCGCCCGTTGAACCCGCCGTACTCCCCGCATTGAAACGAGCGTATCTGTTCGAGGATGCGGGTGTGGTTGCCATGCACTCCGATACGGCTAATCCGCAGCGCTCGAGCCTGTTTTTCCGTTCCAGCCGTCTTGGCGCGATCAACCACAGCCATGCGGACAACAATGCCTTTACCTTTGTGTCAAAAGGCAAGAGTATTTTCATTTCCGGCGGCATCTATGAAAATTTTGGCGATTTGCCGGAGCAGCGGATAAGGCGTTCCACGCGCTACAAGAATGCGCTGACGTTCGATGCGGGGGCAGGGTATAACGACGCCGGCATAGGCCAGGCCGAGTCGACGGCAAACCCCGTTGCGCCGGGCGCGCCGCGGTTTTATATGCAGCCACATGGCAGGCTGATCAATTTTTATGCGGCCGAGACGAGCGACTGGTCGGTTGCCACCGGGGACGCCACGGCCGCTTACCGCAGCCTCGACGAAAGTACGTGGGCTTGGACCCCCTTGCTGCAAGGGGCGGTGCGTACTGTCGCCTATAACGCCAAGGCAGGCGTGGCCCTGATTTACGATTGGGCGCAGAGTGCGACCAAGCGCCGCTGGCAGATGAATTACCAGACGCTGGTGGCGCCGGTGGATATCGGGTCGCGTGAATTCAAGGTCAATGCGGGCGATGGCGTCAGCGTCTGCGTCAACTATCACGGATTTGACGGAAAGTATGCGGCGCCGGAAAAGATGTCCAAGGTGGCCAAGAATGCGCAACTGGCATGGCCGGCCGGCGAACCAGAGCAATATCACACCGCGTACAAGACCAATATACGCAGCAATTCCCTGGCCAGCCTGATCGTCTTGAAGGAAGACTGCAATGTTGTTTCCGTGACGGCTGAATATTTGTCGCCGACCAAGCTGCTCGTCAAGGTCGATACCAGCTGGTTCATCTTCGATAAAAAGGCGGTGCAGCTATCCGAGTAACTGGCGGGACTGCCTGGTAGGCGAATCATTGCTTTGATTCTATTTGATATTTCCAGTATTATGGAATCATTGCATCCATTCACCGGCTTCGGCGCTATTGTGCGCCTTGCCGCCTTATCCGGACCCTCGCCGCATGCTGACCGCTTTCCTGACCTTTCTCGCCACATTAACCCTCGTCATCTGGCAGCCGCGCGGCCTGGGCATCGGCTGGAGCGCCGTCATCGGCGCCTGCGTGGCCTTGCTGGCCGGCGTGATCCACTGGGGCGACATTCCCGTCGTCTGGCATATCGTGTGGAATGCCACCGGCACCTTCATCGCCGTGATCATCATCAGCCTGCTGCTCGACGCGGCCGGCTTTTTTGAATGGGCTGCGCTGCACGTGGCGCGCTGGGGCGGCGGCAGCGGTAGAAAACTGTTCGTGCTGCTGGTCTTGCTGGGCGCTCTGGTTTCCGCCGTGTTCGCCAATGACGGCGCCGCGCTGATCTTGACGCCCATCGTCATCGCCATGTTGCGGGCGCTGAAATTTTCCGCCAGGGCCACGCTGGCCTACGTGATGGCGGCCGGTTTTATTGCCGACACGGCCAGCCTGCCGCTGGTGGTGTCGAACCTGGTGAATATCGTATCGGCCGATTTCTTCAAGATCGGCTTTGCTGGGTACGCTTCCGTGATGGTGCCCGTCAACGTCGTCGCCGTGGCCGCCACCCTGGGTGTCTTGCTGCTCTTCTTCCGCCAGGATATCCCGCGCGACTACGATGCTTCGCAGCTGAAGCTCCCGGGCGCCGCCATCCGCGACCTGGCCACCTTCCGCGCCGGCTGGCTGGTGCTGGCGCTGCTGCTGGTGGGCTTTTTCTCGCAAGAACACCTGGGCGTGCCCATCAGTCTGATCGCCGCCGTGGGCGCCGCGCTGCTGCTGGGCGTGGCAGGCAAGGGGCATGTGATTTCCACGCGCCATGTGATCCGCCATGCGCCGTGGCATATCGTCGTCTTTTCGCTGGGCATGTACCTGGTCGTGTATGGCTTGCGCAATGCTGGCTTGACGGCTTACCTGACGGGTATGCTGAATCACTTTGCCCAGTATGGCGTGTGGGGCGCAGCCATGGGCACGGGCGTGCTGACGGCCTTGCTGTCGTCCGTGATGAACAACCTGCCGACGGTGCTGGTGGGCGCGCTGGCCATCGATCCGACGACGGCGCAGGGGGCCGTGCGCGAAGCGATGATCTACGCCAACGTCATCGGCAGTGACTTGGGGCCGAAGATCACGCCCATCGGCAGCCTGGCCACCTTGCTGTGGCTGCACGTGCTCGACAGCAAGGATATCCATATTTCCTGGGGCTACTATTTCCGCGTCGGCATCGTGCTGACCGTGCCTGTGCTGCTGCTGACCCTGGCGGCACTGGCGCTGCGCCTGGGGTGATCTCATAGTCGGGCCGATGACTGCTAGACGACCGGTCAGATTTTTTGCTATACTGGTCGCATGAGCAAAAAATCCTCCGCTGACATGCGCCAGCACCTGATCGACATCGCCAAGGCCCTGATGGCCGGGAAGGGCTATACGGCCGTGGGCCTGGCGGAACTGGTGGCGGCGGCCGGCGTGCCGAAAGGTTCCTTTTACTATTATTTCAAGTCGAAGGAAGAGTTCGGCCACGCCTTGCTCGATGACTATTTCAGCAGCTACCTGCAGACGGTTGACGCCTTGCTGGCGGGGCCTGGCAATGCCCGTGAGCGCCTGCTGGCCTATTTTGACTACTGGAGAACGACGCAGGCCAGCAGCGCCCCGGAAGGAAAATGCCTGGTGGTCAAGTTGGGCGCCGAAGTGTGCGACTTGTCCGTGGACATGGGCACCGTGCTGCAGCACGGCACGGGCGCCATCCTGGAACGCCTGACGCAGTGCCTGGAAGCGGGGCATCTCGACGGTTCCGTGGCGGCGACGACGCCGGCGCGCGTGCTGGCCGAGTCCCTTTACCAATTGTGGCTGGGGGCTTCCCTGATGGTTAAGGTAAGCCGGAGCGGCGGGCCGTTCGACTCTGCCATGTCGACCACGCAACGGTTGCTGTCGTAGCCGTTTTTTTTAACCATAAACTAGACGACCGGTCAGTTATATCGGTCTCTCGCAGAATATGAAAGCAATACGATGACCGAGCAGCATGAAAGCGATTTGTTCTCTCCCGTTAATCTGGGCGGGCTGGCCCTGGCCAACCGCATCGTCATGGCGCCGCTCACGCGCAGCCGCATGGGCGACGATGGCGTGCCGCATGCCTTGCACGCCGAGTATTATTCCCAGCGCGCCAGCGCCGGCCTGATCATCAGCGAAGCGACGAATATTTCGCCCCAGGGGCGCGGCTACGCCATGACGCCCGGCATCTGGTCGGACGAACAGGTGGCTGGCTGGAAGCTGGTCACCGATGCCGTGCATGCGGCCGGCGGCAAGATCGTTTGCCAGCTGTGGCATGTGGGGCGGTTTTCGCATGCCAGCCTGCAGCCCGATGGCGCCGCGCCGGTCGCGCCTTCCGCCATCCGGGCCGAGGGCAGCACCTACACCGCCAGCGGCATGCAGCCCGTGTCCATGCCGCGCGCGCTGGAAACGCAGGAAATCGCCGGCATCGTCGCGCAGTACGTGCATGCGGCCGAATGCGCGCTGCGCGCCGGCTTCGATGGCATCGAGGTGCATTCGGCCAATAGCTACCTGCTCGACCAGTTCCTGCGCGATTCGACCAACCGGCGCACGGACGCTTATGGCGGCAGCATCGAAAACCGCGCGCGGCTGACCCTGGAAGTGACGCAAGCCGTGGTGAACGTCTGGGGCGCGCCGCGGGTCGGCATCCGCTTGTCTCCCGTCACGCCCGACGCGGGCAACACGCCCGTCGACAGCGACGTGATGGCCACCTATGGCTACCTGATCGAACAGTTGAACCGCCATGGACTGGCCTATTTGCACTTCGTCGAGGGCGCCACGGCCACCTCGCGCGATGTGCCGGCAGGCGTCGACCTCGATGCGCTGCGCGCGCTGTTCAACGGCCCGTACATCGGCAACAACCATTACGACTTGCCACTGGCGCAGGCGCGCCGCGCGCAAGGCAAGGTCGATGCGGTGGCCTTCGGCCGTCCCTTCATCGCCAACCCGGACCTGGTGGCGCGCCTGCGCCATGGCGTGGCGCTGGCCGAGGCGCCGCGCGAGGCGTATTACGGCGGTGGCGCCAGCGGCTACACCGACTGGCCCGCAAGCCCGTACTGATTTCTTTTTCACCCACCCAAGGAGCGCAACATGAACAACACCACTTATGTGCAGGATTACCAGGCGATCATCGCCGTGCTGAATCAATACAATGCGGGCGGGGCGCAGGCCGACAGCAGCATCATGCGCCCGGCTTTCAGCAGCCAGGCCACCATTTTCGGTGTCGATGGCGAAGATAAATTGACGGGCGGGCCCATCGAAGGCCTGTTCGAGATCATCGACAGCGCCTTCCGGCCATCGCCGCAGGCGCAGGCGGCCATCGTGCGCGTCGATATCGTGGGCACGGCCGCCAGTGCGCGCGTCGACACGGACGATATCTCGGGTTTCCGCTTTACCGACTTTTTCAATTTGCTCAAGGTGCAAGGCGAGTGGACCATCGTCAGCAAGATCTATCACACGCACGCGGGCGCCTGACGCACATGCGGATACTGGGGCGCCAGATGCTGTATCGTGTGGCGTCCAATGCCTGCGGGGAGAATGCATGAAATTGATACTGATAGGCGCCACGGGCCTGGTGGGGCGTGAAGTGCTGCGCCTGGCGCTGATGGATGCGCGCGTCAGCAAGGTGGTGGCGCCGGCGCGCAAGGCCTTGCCCGCGCATGCCAAACTGGAGGCGCCTCTCGTCGACTTCGATCACTTGCCGCCCGACGCACCCTGGTGGCAGGCGGACGCCGTCATCTGCACCCTGGGCACGACCATGAAGGTGGCCGGCACGCGGCAGGCGTTCCGGCGGGTCGACCACGATTATCCGCTGGCTGTGGCGCGCCTGGCGCTGGCGGCGGGCACGCGCACGTATGTGCTCAATTCCGCCGCCGGCGCCAACGCCGCGTCGCGCTTCTTCTACAACCGCGTCAAGGGCGAACTGGAACGCGACCTGGAAGCGCTGGATTTTGCCTCGCTCACGCACGTGCGCCCCGGCCTAATCGGCGGCGAGCGCGACGTGGCCCGGGCGGGCGAGGGCGCCGCATTGCGCCTCTTGAGCGTGCTGGGCCCCATGCTGCCGGCGCGCTGGCGCATCAATCCGGCGCCGCGCATCGCCCTAGCCTTGCTGGAGGCGGCCATCGCCGCTGCGCCGGGCGTGCATGTGGTGACGTCGGAAAACCTGCTGTGAAGGGTGGCGCCGTATAATTTCCCTTCCTGTTTTTTGAAAGGATAGCAATGCAGACAGTACGTCCATACCGGGCCGACGACCGCGAGGCCTGCCTGGCACTTTTCGACGGCAATACGCCGCGCTTTTTCGACCCCTCGGAGCGTACCGGCTTTGCCGCTTGGCTAGCTACATCGACGCACCCGTACCTGGTCATCGAACGCGACGGGGACGTCGTCGCCTGCGGCGGCCATGCGCTGGACGCGGGCGGCACCGTCGCCAGCCTGTGCTGGGGCATGGTGGCGCAGGATGTGCACGGCCAGGGGCTAGGGCGCGCGCTGACGCAGGCGCGCCTGGATGCCATCCGCGCCGTGCCGGGAGTCGCCAGCGTGAGCATGCATACCAGCCAGCATACGCAGGGCTTTTATGCGCGCTTCGGCTTCGTGCCAGTGAAGGTGACGCCGGACGGCTTCGGGCCCGGCATCGACCAGTGGGATATGGTCTTGTCCCTGAAAAGCAAGGAAGCTGAACGTGGCCATATCGCCGCCGTGCCGCTGGAAAAAGCCTACCGCCTGCTCAATCACGGCCCCTCCATCCTCGTCTCGGCCCGCCATGCCGGCGTCGACAACGTGATGGCGGCCGCCTGGGCCTGCGCCCTCGATTTTGCGCCGCCGAAATTGACCGTGGTGCTGGACAAGGCAACGCGCACGCGCGCGCTGGTCGAGGGCAGCGGCACGTTTGTCATCCAGGTGCCGACGGCGGCGCAATTGCAGCTGACGCACGCCGTGGGCACGCACAGCCTCGACGCGCAGCCCGATAAACTGGCGCGCGCCGGCGTGCAGCTGTTTCACATGGAAGGCTTTGATGTGCCGTTCGTGGCGGGATGCTCCGCCTGGCTGGCTTGCCGTTTGATCCCCGAGCCGCACAATCAGGCGGCCTACGACCTGTTCATCGGTGAAGTGGTGGGGGCCTGGGCCGACACGCGCGTGTTCCGCGACGGCCACTGGCATTTCGAGGAGGCCGATCCATGCTGGCGCAGCCTGCACTACATCGCTGGCGGGCGCTTTTATGCGATCGGCGAGGCGCTTGACGCGGATACCTAACTAATCGAGGGCAATGACCCGGTCGTGCGGGCCGGGCACGCAGCCGTCGGCGATGGCTTCCCAGCCCCGGTGCACCACCACCTGCTTGCCGTCGTGGCAGATTTCCACGCGTTCGCTGGCGGGCAGGCGCTGGCGCGCGAATGCTTCCAGGGTGGCGGGCAGGCTCACTGCCAGCTGCATCGTGCCGATGGCCTCGGGCGGATGGTCGTCCATGTGCACGAGGGGCACGAAGATCGAGCCGAGCATCAGCCAGCGCGCACCCACGTCGACGGGGGAGGGCGCATAGGGCGCGGCGCGCAGCCAGTCCTGGGCACGCGCGCGCAAGTCGCTGCCCGCGGCCAGCTCGCCCCAGGCGGCGGCCAGCAATTCCACTACCCACTGATTGCAATTCTGGTATTTCAGGCTGAACGCATAGGCGTTGGCGCTGTAGCGGCCCGCCAGCAATTGCTGCACCCGCACGGGGTCGAGCAGGGCGCGGCGCAGGGGCGGCACGGTTTCGGCCGGCAGTTTCACCAGCGAGATGTAGCCTAGAGCGGGGTTTTCCGTGCCCATGGCGAAACCGGCCGTGCCCTGGTCGAAGATGCGCGGGCGTCCTTCGTCGCAGGCGTAGTACAGCTGGCGCGCGGACCAGCCGTTGTCATTGTCGTGGCGCCAGGCCAGTGCGGCGTGCGAATAGCGGATGCCGAAGCGGGCCAGGTCCAGGCCGGAACGGCTGATCAGGGCCACGCTGCCTTCGCTGGTGGCCAGTTCCTCGCGCACCACGGCGGCAAAGCGCAACAGGCGATCCTGCTCGGTAGCCGTGAGTTCCTGCGCGCGGTCGCAAAAGCGTGAAGAGGCCAGCGAGGTGCCCGCATGGGCAGCGCCAGCCAGGGAGAGTGCGGCGCAGCCAGCCAGCAGCCGCGCCAGGTGCCGCAGGATCAAAGGCTGACGGGACGCGTGGCCATTTCGCCGTACCAGTCGTCGGCCAGCACGAGGAAGAAGGCGGCGCGCGTGTCGTTACGCGAAAATTCGATGCCGTAGGCGCGGTTTTGCGCATGCACTACGTCGCCCTGCGCCAGTTGCTGCTTGTCGAGCGCCGCCTGCGGCAAGTCCAGCACCAGCGGCGTTGCCGTGGCGTCGGCCTGCATGGTCAGGCGCGTCATGCCGTCGCGGCCCGGCACGGCGGCCACGTCGATGATGCGGTAAGGGCCATTGGCCACCTTGTTGTCGCGCGAGGAGCTGTTGCTCGAACCGTTGAGCGAATCGGAAATGCTGCCGCTCGACTGGGAGCCGGCGCTGGAGGCCGATGAAACGAAGCTGTCGGCGTTGGCGTTGCACGCCATGGTCAGAGCTGCGGCCAGGCCGAGCATGCGTAGGGAGATAGTCAAGGCAGTTTTCCAGTGCACATCAATGAAAGCGGGCCGGGTCCATCCCGGCCAGCGCCATCATAGCAGATCGGCCATCAGCTGAGCAGTACCTCGATCAGGGCTTTTGCTTCGGCCGACGGCTGCGTGCGCAGCGCCTGCAGCACGGGATCGTGCTCCAGATAGGCTTGCAGCGTCGCGCTGACGGTGACGCTAGCCTGCGGCAGCGGCGAGGCCACGGGCGCCAGCGCCTTGGCCAGCAGCAGGGTGTCGCGCAAGCCTTCGGGCGGCAGCATGATGGTCGAGCCGGGCAAGGCATTGACGGCATCGGCCACCGGCGCCGGCACGCCCAGCTGGCGCATCAGTGCGCGGCCGATTACTTCCAGGGTGGACGCCATCTGCGTTTCCAGCTGGGCGTACAGGCCCGGAGTCTTGTCGGCCTGGGCCAGCATATAAAAGCCGGCCACTTCATGCACGATGCCGGCGAACAGCGCCGTATCGGCATCCGTGTGCGTGACGGCGCCGGCCAGCGCATGCGACAGCGCCGCCACATGCACGGTGTGCGCCCACAGTTGGGTGGCGCGGTCGCGCAAGGCCTCGTCGCGGAGGCCCGCGTTCAACTGGCGGATGACGGCCGCCGTCGCCAGTGCATACAGGTTGCGGTGGCCCAGCCGTTCGACGGCAGCGCGCACGCTGGTGATGGCTGGGGCCTGGCCGGACGCGAACATTGCCGAATTGGCAAGCGCCACTGCGCGCGCCGACAAGGTGGGTTCGCACAGCAGCAAGCGGCTGATGTCGGCCGAGTGGCAATCGGGGTTGGCCAGTTCCTTTTGCAGGAGCAGGGCCGTATTGATACTGGTGGGAAAAGCCAGGGTTTCCGTTTCGGCGCTGGCCAGGAGTTGCGCCAGGGTGCTGAGCGTGTTGACGTGCATGGATAGGGAGCGTGAAGTAGCAATGCCCCATATTATCAGGCAATCCGGCCCGCATGGCGCCCGTCAGCTTTTCCTTTGATACAGCTCGTGCATCGGCCATGCATCGGCCTATTCATCAGCCCAGCTTATAGACCCTAGTGGGTTTGCGCCGCTAATCAGCGCAGGCCAGCACTGTTAAGCTTGTATTGCGGGACAGGCGAAGCCGGCTGCCCTGCGACAAGCCCATTGTGGGGACCGAACTTACCGGCAAGAAAGGAAACCAGACATGCATCGATACGCCGCGGCACTCTTGCCGCTTTGCCTGCCCGCCGGGGCCGCCTCTGCCTCATCTTCCGCCGAGGCAGGCGCCATTGCGGCACCAGCAGCCGTCATCGTCACGCGCGCCGCCTCCATGCCCACCATCACCGGCGACGCCGCCTGGTTCACGGGCACCGTCGAAGTCGACGCCATGTTCCAGCGGCCGTCTCCGGCCCGCGTGGGCGGCGGCATCGTCAGCTTTTCGCCCGGCGCCCGCACTGCCTGGCATACGCATCCGCTAGGCCAGACCCTGATCGTCACGCAAGGCCATGGCTGGGTGCAGCACTGGCAGGGGCCGCTGCAGGCGCTGGCGGTGGGCGACGTGGTTTGGATACCGCCCGGCGTCAAGCACTGGCATGGCGCCACGGCCACGTCCGCCATGCAGCATGTCGCCATTGCAGAGGCGCAAGATGGCACGGCCGTCAGCTGGCTGGAACATGTGACGCAGGATGTTTATCCCCGTTGAGGTGCCGTCAGCGCGCTTCGCCATGCTTCAGGATCTCCAGGAAAGCCGCCACCAGGCGGCTTTTTTCATCGGCCCGCGTGACGGCCACCACGGTGGTGCTGGTGGCGATATCGTCCACCGGCAGGAAGACCACGTCGGTGCGGTTGTTTTCCGCGATCGAGCGGGCCACCAAGGTGGCGCCCAGGCCGGCTGCCACCAGCGACAGGGCCGTGTAGATTTCCACGGCTGAATACGCCACGGCCGGTTCGGCGCCCGCCGCCTTCAGCGCGGCGACGATTTGCTGGCCAAACGGGCTGATCGGGTCTTTCGGATACAGGATGAAGGGGATGTCGGCCAGCTCGGCTGCGCGCAACGATGCGCGGGCCGCCAGCGGATGGTGCAGGGGCAGGGCGGCCACCAGCGGGTCGTCGAGCGTGACCGCGTGGCACAGGTCGGGTGGCGCCTCGCAGGGTCCGATGAAGCGCGACAGGCCGATATCGATGCGGCCCTGGCGCAACTGCGCCGGCTGGTATTCGGACAGCGCCTCGACCAGGTCCAGCTGCACCTGCGGATAGGCGGCGCGAAATTGCCGGATGGCGCGCGGCAGCACGGAGAACGTGGCCGAGCGCGTAAACGCGATGCCGAGCCAGCCATGGCTGCCCGTCGCCAGGCCCTTGGCCTCGTCGTCCAGGCGCGCCGCCTGCAGCAGCAGTTCCTTGGCGCGCGGATAGAAAAACCGGCCCAGCGGCGTCGGCTCCATGGGCCGGCGTGAACGGTCGAACAGCTCGCCGCCCAGGTGGGCTTCCAGCTGCCCCAGCTGCATGCTGATGGCTGTGGGCGCCACGTGCAGGCGCTCGGCCGCGTGCGCGGCGCTGCCCGCTTCCACCACTTCGCAAAAATACCGCAACTGTCTTAAGTTCATTTTTATTGATCCAAGAGTCAATAATCGATGTTTGATATTGAAAACACTTTATATGAAACTGGATTCCACGACAACAAGATCTGGAGACGTTTCATGGAAGACAGTTTATTCACGCAGGCGCGCGGCTTGAGCAGCGCGGAAGTCTCGGATGCGCTCGATTATTTCGGCTTGCCCGGCAGCGTCCCCGGCCTCGTTCCGGTGGCCGGACCGCGACGCCTGTTCGGCCCCGCCTTCACCGTGCGCTTCGCCCCCGTCGACAGCCAGTCTCCCGGCACGGTGGGCGATTACCTGGACGATATCCCGCCTGGCGCCATTGCCGTGCTCGACAACGCCGGCCGCAGCGACTGCACCGTCTGGGGCGGCATCATGAGCCAGCTGGCGGCGCACCGGGGCGTGGCCGGCACGGTCATCGACGGCGTGTGCCGCGACACGGCCGAAGCGGGCGCTGCCGGCTACTCCCTGTTTGCGCGGGGGCGCTTCATGCGCACCGGCAAGGACCGGGTGCAGGTGGACGCCGTCGGCGCGCCCGTCAGCCTGTCCGGCGTGCGCGTGGCGCCCGGCGACCTCGTCGTGGCCGACCAGGATGGCGTCGTCATTGTGCCGGCGGGCCGGGCGCACGAGGTGTTCGGGCGCGCGCTGGCCATGCAGGCGGTGGAACGGCGCATCGTCGCTGCCGCGCTGGACGGCATGTCCCTGGCCGCCGCGCGGCGCCAGTTCGGCTATCACACCCTGCAGCGCAAGCCCGCGCACGCCGCCTGACGTCTTCCTTTTTCCTCGCTAACTGAAAGTACACCATGGACCAGATTGTTTCCATTGCAACCCTGCACGCCCTGCGCCAGCTGGGCGCGGCCACCATCTATGAAGCGCAGGGCGCGAAAGGCGCGCTCGACAGCGGCATCAAGCCGATTGCGCCCGGTATGCGCCTGGCCGGCCCCGCCCTGACCGTCGACACCCGGCCGGCCGACAACCTGATGCTGCACTACGCCATGCTCAAGGCCCAACCCGG
The DNA here is from genome assembly GCF_051380895.1 of Janthinobacterium breve. Taxonomy (NCBI): domain Bacteria; kingdom Pseudomonadati; phylum Pseudomonadota; class Betaproteobacteria; order Burkholderiales; family Oxalobacteraceae; genus Janthinobacterium; species Janthinobacterium breve. Next base: position 205,245 of record NZ_JBNYXY010000008.1, read on the forward strand.
CGACGTGCTGGTGGTCGACGCCAAGGGTTTCCTGGAAGCGGGCGTGTGGGGCGACGTGTTCACCGAGCAGGCGCAGCGAATCGGCCTGGCCGGCCTGGTGATCCACGGCGCCGTGCGCGACGCGGCCGCCATGACCGAGGCGGGCTTTCCCGTCTTTAGCCGAGGCCTGTCGATCAAGGGCACGGGCAAGCACCAGCCGGGGCGCCTCAACGTGACCGTCACCATCGGCGACGTCGGCATCGATCCCGGCGACATCATCGTCGGCGACCAGGACGGCGTGGTGGTGGTGCGGCGCCAAGAGGTGGACGCGGTGCTGCTGAAAAGCCGCCAGCGCGAAGAGAAGGAAGCGCGCTTCCGCCAGCAGATCAGAGACGGCGCCACGACCGTCGAATTGCTGGGCCTGGAAGAGACGCTGCGCAGGCTGCAGCTGGGCTGATACACGCATACCACTATAAAAACCAGGAGACACCCTCATGCATACCACCACCATCGCCGCGCCCGAAGTGGCCACTTTGGTTCCGGCCGCCCGCCGTCCCACGCGTTACCGCTGGGTCGTCGCGGCCCTGTTTTTCATCGTCTACACGATTGCCGCTGCCGACCGCGCCAACCTGGGCGTGGTCCTGCCCTTTTTGCGCAAGGAATTTGAAATGAGCAATACCGACGCGGGCGGTCTCGTCAGCCTGTTCCTCGTCGCCTATGCGCTGGCGCAACTGCCTTCCGCCTGGCTGCTGTCGAAGTTCGGCGTGCGCAGGGTGTTTACCATTTCCATGATTCTCACCTCGATTGCCACCGGTCTGACGGGGCTGGCGGGCTCCTTGCTGTCGCTGAAACTGTGCCGCCTCGGCCTGGGCCTGGCCGAAGGGCCGCTGCCGATAGGCGTGACGACCACCATCAATCACTGGTTTCCCTCGCGCGAGAAGGGCACGGCCTCTGGCCTGTTCTTGTCCGCCGTCAAGTTCGGCCCCGTCATCACGCCGATCTTGGGCGCGGCCATCATCGCCGCCTGGGGCTGGCGCGAAGTGTTCATCTGGTTTTCCGTGCCGGGCGTGATCCTGGCCATCTTCTGGTATTTCCTGGTGACCAACAAACCGTTGGAGAGCCGCTTCGTCAATGCGGAAGAACTGGCCCTCATCGAAGAAAAAGCACCTGACGGCAGCAGCACGAGCACGGCGGCCACGTCGCGGCCCATGCCCTGGCTCGACAAGCTGATCCGCGTGCGCACGGTGCCCACCGTCAGCACCAGCCGTGGCGTGTTTGCTTCGTGGAATATCCTCGGCTGCGCGCTCGGTTATTGCTGCCAGCTGGGCATTTCCAGCGTGCTGCTGGCCTGGATCCCCACGTACTTGCTGACCGTCAAACAGTTTTCCATCATGAACATGGGCATGGTGGCGGCCGCGCCGTGGGTGGGCGCCGTTTTCGGCAATATCTTGGGCGGGGTGCTGGCCGACCGCGTGCTCGACAAGCGCCGCAAACCGGGCATGCTGATTTCGGCCCTGTCGACGGCCGTCATGATGTATTTGCTGATCCATGCGCCGGCCGACCCGCTGCAGTACGGCGCGCTGCTGTTCCTGACGGGCGTGCTGCTGAGCATTGGTTTCTCCGCCTACATGGTGTATCCCATGCAGTTCGTGTCCAAGGAAAAATTTCCTGTCGCCAATGCCGTCGTCAACATGGGCGGCCAGCTGGGTGGCGCGGCCACGCCGTGGATCGTCGGCATGCTGCTCGACCACTACGGCTGGGATTATGTGTTCGGCTTCATGGCGGTCATTTCCTGCCTGACCTTCCTGGTGGTGCTGACGATCGCCGAGCCACTGACGCTGCGGCCGTCAAGGCAGCAGTAAGGAATGCTGGCTGGCCGTGTGAAAATCGCGCCAGACGCGGTTGATGGTGCTGTCTTCACGGGCCGCGTACAGGCCGCAGTAGGGATACAAGCCGTCAACGGCTGCGCGGCACACGGCTACCAGGGCCAGCGAACTGGCTTGCACGGCTTGCATGGCGTCGTCGTCCAGCGCCACGCCGCCTGCCACCTGCGCCCAGCTGTCGTCCAGTACGGCGTAAAAACGGGTGCGGGCGGCAGTGTACGCCTCTTTCTTGCCTTGCAGCATGGCGGCTACTTCCGGCACGTCCAGCAGGGGCACGCCGGCGCGCGCATGCCGGCGGTGGCGCATGCATTCCTCGGCCAGCTGCATGAAATGGCTGGCCATGCCGGCCACGTTGGCGGCCAGGGTCACATAGGCCAGTGAATAGAATGGGTAGCGGTACAGGGGGCCATCGGCCGTCGCGGCTGCGGGACTGAGGGTAAAACCGTGTTCTTGGCTGAGCCACTGGCCCTCGATGTGGTAGCTGTGCGAGGCGCTGGCGCGCATGCCGATGCTGTTCCATGACGGCACCAAATGCACCTGCGCGGCGGGCACGAGGAAGGCGCGGATGCGTGGCTTGCCTTCTGCATCGAGCAGGGGCTGACCATCGCGCTGCAGCCGGGCGTTCAGGGTAAAGTGGGTGGCCATGGGCGCGCCGCTGGCGTAATCCCAGCTGCCCGTGATGCGGTAGCCGTCGCCTTCTTCCTCCGCGTAACCGGTGGCCGCGCCGCTGCCGCCCAGGCAGACGCGGGGCGTACCGATGATGGCACGCGCCATGCCGGGCGCCAGAAAGCCCGCGAACCAGCCCGCGCCCGCGCACAGGGTCAGCACCCAGCCCATGCTGCCGTCGATGGCGGCCACGGCTTCTTCCAGGCGCACCACTTGCGGCAAGGGCAGCTCGGCGCCGCCCGCGCTGCGGGGCGCCAGCAGCGTCAGCCAGCCGCGCCGGTGCAGCAAGGCTTGCTGGGCCGGATGCAAAGAGCGGGCGGCGTCGGCCGCCGGCGCATGGCGGGCGATGCGACGGGCGTCGCGTGCGGAAAGGGGAGCGATGAGGGGGGCAATGGCAAGGTGCGGCATGGGCAGTATCCGGCAATGGCGAAGGCGGGCATTTTCGCACAGCGCAGCGTGCCTCCCCTGTCAGGCGAAAAAGATGGATGTGTCCGACGCCGGGACAGCGCGGCAACAGGGCAGCGGCAATTGCACCGTGTCGCTGGCGCACTGTGCGGCGCTGCCCTTTGCGTCATTTACTTTCCGATTTGTTTGCTGACCACATTTTCCTGCTGGTTCAGGGCGCGCTGGTCTGCCTTGGTGATATGGCCGTTATCGAGCTTGGCCATACTGCGCTCTTCGCGGCGGATGCTGCGGTCTTCGCGGTGCAGGGCGGCCGCCTGCCCTTTGGTGATTTCGCCTTCCTTGACTTCCTTGTGAATGCGCGCGTTTTGATGCGCCAGGCGGTTGTTCACCTGTTCGCGGCGCGGGTGGTCTTTCTGCCAGGTCGTTTCTGCGGCAAAGCTGCTGGCGGTAACCGAGGCAAAAGTCATCAGGATGATGGCGGACAAAGTGGCTGTTTTCATTGCAGTCTCCAGGTGGATGGTCAGGGATGTGACACTGCTTGAACGCGCCGCCGGGGCCGCTGGTGCACAGGATATTTGTCTCAAGTGTAAGCAAATGTGGCCGGACAGGCGGTTTTGCCGCATCATGGGGACGGCATGTGCCATTCACCGGGACCGTCACCATGAGCGCAATGGCTGCGACGCAAACGAAGCGCTGGCAAGATGTCAGCGCCGGCCTGTCTATCGCCGGCCTGCTGCTGCCGGAAGCGGTGGCGTATGCCAGCATCGGCAACCTGGCGCCCCAGGCAGGCATCCTGGCCCTGTTCGCGGGCTTGCTGTGCTATGGCGTGCTGGGCACGAGCCGCTTTGCCATCGTTTCGGCCACGTCGTCGTCGGCCGCCGTGCTGGCTGCGGCCATGGCGTCCATGCCTGGCGGCACGGCGGGGCACCGGCTCATGCTGATGGCGGGACTGGTGATGTTGACGGGGGGATTTTTCCTGCTGGCCTGGGTGGCCAGGCTGGGCAGCGTCACGCAATTCATCGCCAAGCCCGTGTTGCGGGGCTTTTCCTTCGGCCTGGCCATCGTGATCATCGTGAAACAGTTGCCCGGCGTGCTAGGCGTGCAGCCGCCGCAAGGCGACCTGCTGCATCTCGTGCCCGGCTTGCTGGAGCGGGCAGGGCAGTGGAACGGGCGCGGCGCGGGCCTGTGCGCGGCGGCGCTGCTGTTGCTGTTCCTGCTGCGGCGCAGGCAGCGCTGGCCCGCCGGCCTGATCGTCATCGCGCTGGGGATCGCCGCCGGACAGTGGCTGGACTTGTCGCGCCACGGCGTGGCCCTGGTGGGCGCCATCGATGTCAGCCTGGCCATGCCTGTCTTGCCGCGCCTGACGCAGGAAGAATGGACGCGCCTGGCCGAGCTGGCGTTTGCGCTGGCGCTGATCCTGTATGCCGAATCGTATGGCGCCATCCGCAGTTTTGCCTTGAAGCATGGCGACCCCGTAGCGCCCGAGCGCGACTTGCTGGCGCTGGGTGCGGCGAACGTGCTGGCGGGTTTGCTGCAAGCCATGCCGGTGGGCGCCGGCTATTCGGCCACGTCGGCCAACGAGGCGGCGGGCGCCACCTCGCGCCTGGCGGGGCTGGTGGCCGCCGCCGTGGTGGGCGTCATCGTGCTGACCCTGCTGCCGCTGGTGGCGCTCACGCCCGTGCCCGTGCTGGCCGCCGTGGTCATCCACGCTGTCAGCCATACCCTCAATCCTGTGGCGCTGCAGCCGTATTTTGCCTGGCGCCGCGACCGCCTGCTGGTGCTGGCGGCGATTGCCGGCGTGCTGCTGTTCGGCGTGCTCGACGGCTTGCTGGTGGCCATCGCCATCAGCCTGCTGCTGATGCTGCGCCGTTTGTCGCGGCCGGGCATGTCCGTGCTGGGGCGGCTGGGCGACAGCCACGACTACGTCAAGCTGGCGCTGCATCGCGATGCCCGGGCGCAGCCGGAGCTGTTGATACTGCGCCTCGATGAACCCTTGTTCTTTGTCAATGCCGAGCGCAGCCTGCACCTGGCGCGCGCCATGCTGGAAGAGCGGGCCGGTCCGCTGCGCAAGGTGATCCTCAGTCTGGAAGAGTCGCCCGACCTCGATGGCAGCAGCGTCGAAGCCTTGCGCGACTTTGCCGCGTTCGTGCGTCAGCAGGGGCTGGCCCTGGCGCTGGCGCGGCTGAAGGAGCCGGCATACAGCGTGCTGCAGCTGGCGCTGCGCGACATGCTGGCCATCCAGGCCGGGCCGGCGCTGCTGCTCAGTGAATTGAGCGTGGCCGAGGCCGTGCGCCTGCTGGGCGGCGCCATGCCTGAAAAGTAGCGGCGACTATGCTACGCTGGCGGCCAGGCGATACATTTCGGGAGATGGCATGACAAGGGCGAAACCGCAACTGGTCAAGGGAAGGCTGAACAAGCTGCTGCCCACGCAAATCACGGTCGGCATGGCCGAGGTGGCGCTCAAGCGCGCGCATTGGGCCAGCCTGGGCAGGAAGGCAAGGGCGGCGGCGCTGGCCGGTCACTGGTTTCCTAGCATCATCGGCCCGGAAGGACGCCACTACATCGTCGACCATCACCATTTCGGCCTGGCGCTGCACCAGGAGGGCGTGAAAACCGTCAGCCTGATGATACTCAAGGATTTGTCCTGGCTGGAGCCGCTGCACTTCTGGCATGTGATGGACCACCACCAGTGGGTGCACCCGTACGACAGCGAAGGCTTGCGCCGCGATTTTTCCGCCATCCCCCGGCACCTGAGCGGCTTGCACGACGATCCCTACCGCAGCCTGGCCGGCGAATTGCGTGGCGCAGGCGGCTATGCCAAGGATGTGACGCCGTTCAGCGAATTCCTGTGGGCCGATTTCCTGCGCAGCCGCATCGCACCCGCCGGCCTGCAAAAGAATTTCCCCAAGGCACTGGCGCAAGCGATGAAACTGGCGCGCAGCCAGCAGGCGCGTTATCTGCCCGGCTGGAGCGGCGTCGTGCCGCCCGCCTGAAGCGCGTCTGCCCTTACAGCAGGAAGGCGCTGCCGGCCGCCAGTATGCCGGCCGCCGCCGCGCCCACGGAACCCCACAGCAGCCAGCGGCGCCGCGTCAGCACGGTGATGGCGGCCAGTGCCACGGCGATCTGGATGAAGGTCAGGGCCATGGCCAGGCGTTCGTGCGGGCGCAGCTTGGCTTCCGATTCCTCGCCCAGTTTTCTCGATTGCTCTTCCAGCTGGCGCGCGCCCGCTTGCACGACCAGTTTTTCCTTTTCCTGGCGGGCTTGTTCCGCCAGGTAGCGGGTGCGCACCTCGGGCACGCTGGCCAGCGCGGCCGTCGCTTCGGCGATATGGCCTTTCGTCGACTTCGCCTGGTACAAGGCCCACTGGTCGCTTGCTTGCGCCTGCTTGAGGATGCTCTCGTTCTTCAGGAACATGGCCTCGTTCTGCGCATTGCCGCTCTGGTAGCTGATCAGGGCGCCGATGGTGGCGAGAATGGCCGTCATCAGGGCGATTTTTTGCGTCAGGCCATCGCGTTCCTTCTCCGTTGCCTCTTCCACGGCGTGTTCATGGGGGCTGGGGACTTCGTATTCTTCTTCCATGACGGATCTTTCTCGGGGGCAGGTGGGAGGGGGCGAACTGGCATTGACATGATGACACTACTACACCTGCCATGCAAGCCGGCGGGCGCCGCGACATGGTGAATGATCGCGGACTCGGCCGCCGGTTACGCGGCCATAACCATGGTGCCGGACGGCGCGTCCGTGCTGACGGTGGAATACAAGATGAATTTGCTGACGCCCGCCGATGGCGAAAAACTGATCGCGCGCGGCAAGGTGGTGCGCCCGGGCCGCACCCTGATCGTCACGCAGGCCGAAGTGTTCGCCGTCAAGGATGGCCGGGAAACCCTGTGCGCGCGGATGCAGCAAACCATCATGGTGATGCACGGCAAGTCGGAAAAAACCTGAGCCGTGCACCGGGCCACGGCGCTCAAGCCGCCTTGGCCAGTCCTTCCGCTTCCCAAGCAGCCTTGACGCTGTCGCGCTGGGCAATTCTGCCCAGGAACGCTTGCACATTGGCCAGCGCGGACAAGTCCACGCCCACGCGCGGCGCCCAGCCCGTGATGACGAACAGATAGGCATCGGCCACGGTGAAGGTGTCGCCCGTCAGGTAGGCCCGGCCTTCCAGGCGGCTGTCCACCCACTTGAATTTTTTGCCCAGTTGCTCAATGAATAATGCCTTGGTGGCGGCGTCGTAGCGGGGATCGAACAGGGGACTGAACGATTTGTGCAGCTCGGACGTGATGTAATTCTGCCATTCCAGCACCTTGTAGCGGGCAGCGTTGCCCACGGGCGGCAGCAGATCCTGCCTGCCGGCCAGTTCGGCGATGTATTGGGCGATGACGGGGCCTTCGCTCAAGGTCGTTCCATCATCGAGCGCCAGCAGCGGCACCTGGCCTATCGGATTGAGTTCGTAGTAATTGCCGCCTTCCTGCGTCTGGTGCTGGCCCAGGTCGACCTTCACCAGGGTGAACGGCGTGCCCGTTTCGCGCAGGATGATGTGCGGTGCCTGCGAGCAGGCACCCGGCGAGTAAAAGAGTTTCATGGCGATCCTTGAACAGGTGGGAAAGCAGCCACTATAGTCCTGCGGGAGCCACGGGTAAACGCGTGTTCGCGTGGTAATCATTTCCGCCCGGTGCAGGATAGCGCTGGCTCAAACCCCGGGATAGCGCAAGGTGTCGAGCAGCAAGGTGAACGCGGGCGAGGGGTGGCGCCGGCTCGGGTAGTACAGCTTGTAGCCCGCATACGTGGGGCACCAGTCGTCCAGCACGCGGATCAAACGGCCATCGGCCAGGTAGGGCAGCACCACATCTTCGGCCATGCAGGCCAGGCCCAGGCCATCGAGCGCCGAATGCAAGCGCATGGCCATGTTGTTGTAGATCATCTGTCCTTCCACCCGTACTTTCAGTTCCTGCCCGTCCTTGGCAAACTCCCAGGCATACAGGCCGCCCAGCGTGGGCAGGCGCATGTTGATGCAGTTGTGCGCCATCAAGTCCTGCGGCGTGGCGGGTGGCGCCTGGCGGCTGAAATACGCGGGCGCGGCGACGACGGCCATGCGGAAATCGGGGCCGATGGGCATGGCGATCATGTCCTTGGCCACTTGCTCGCCCAGGCGCACGCCCGCGTCGCAGCGCGCGGCCACGATATCGGTCATGCCGTTGTCGACGACGACTTCGATGTTAATGTCCGGAAAGTTCGGCAGCAAGCGGGCGATGGCCGGCTGTAACACCGTCAGCGCCGCATGCTCGCCCGCGCTGATGCGGATGTTGCCGGCGGGCTTGTCGCGCCGCTCGCTGAGCAGGGCCAGTTCCGCCTCGATCTCGTCGAAGCGGGGCGCCACCGTGCGCAGCAGCTGTTCGCCCGCTTCCGTGGGCGAGACGCTGCGCGTGGTGCGCACCAGCAGGCGCAAATCGAGCCGTTCTTCCAGCGCGCGCACGGTCTGGCTCAGCGCCGACTGCGACACGCCCAGCTTGGCCGCCGCCCGGGTGAAACTGCCTGCGCGGGCCACGGCCACGAAGGCGAGAATGTCGTTGAAGTTGGTTTGTGCCATGTATGACCTTACATTCATTAGTTTTACTAATAAGTTCGGGCTAACTTTAACATCTGTTCGTGACATCCTATCGTGCTCCAACACGCGAAATAGTGAGACATAATGACTAATTGATAAAATTTGTCATAAAAGAGAGCTTGGCATGCCAGAGATAATTCGATTGGGCGATCCCACTAGCCACGGCGGCAAAGTGCTTGAAGATTCGGTAACGGATATTTGCCATGGCAAACCGATTGCATATATGGGGCACAAAGTCATGTGTCCCCGGTGTAAAGGCATTTATCCGATTATCGAGGGAGTCCAGACGACGACGTTTTATGGCAGGGGAGTGGCAGTTGCAGGCATGAAGACCGCGTGCGGTGCGACGCTTATTGCGACTCAGTTTACAGATACGGTCGACTGGAGCAGCGGCGCATCTGGCGCATCGAACGCAGCAGAAAATGCGGTTTCAACCATGGCAGCGGGTATTCTCGTCAATCAAGCTGTGAGTGGGCTGAAGGAGCTATATGATGAGCAAGCTGTGTTCGCCGAACGCCTGGCCCACGGCGTGCCTTATCTGATCGTATTGCCGGACGGCCAGCGTCTTTCAGGCCAGGTCGATGTCGATGGCAAAATGCAGCGGGTAGTCACGGATGGAATTACCGAATACGAAGTTTTTTGGGGTGATGAGGCACTTGCCCGTATCGAAGGGGGACCTGCGTGACAACAGCCATCAAGCAGCAAGCCAGCGTAAAGACGAACATAGTCAAGGATTCAGTTTGCAAGCTCAATGCATCAATCATTAAATTCAGTGACCTCTGGTCCGCCTACGAAAAAGGAAGCCCTTGCAAGGCCAAGAATGCCAAGGGAGAGATTTTGTTTGCGAATCAGTGCGCCATTCGGGTAAGCCACGCGTTAAAAAAAGCCGGGGTCACATTCAAGTCCTATCCTTCCAAGCGCAAGTGCTGGATTCATCCGGCTGAAGATCACTGCCTGGCGGCCGCGGAACTTGCCAATTGGCTTGAAAAACAGCCTTTTCTCGGCTGTGGCAAAGTTGAGGACATTACCGGCAAGGACTGGCGGGGCAAGGTTATTGACCGGACGGGTATTATTTGCTTTGAGGACTATTACACACCGTCCGGCGGCTCGGGCGGAGATCACATTGACCTTTGGAACGGGAGCCGCATGACTGATCTGACTTCGGGCTTGCGCACGCGCTTTGGCATTATCATTCCGACCATTTGGTCGGATCTCCGCAAAGCCGGGAAGATTCGTTTTTTCCCAATCGTATGATGAAAACCTTTCTTTATTCTATCCTTGCTTTTGTCATTGCAAGCATCATTGCCTGGGGCGGTTTATTCATATGGAGCGCCATGTTGCTCAAGCTAAAACCAGGGGACAGCTATTGGGACCGCACTCCGTATGCAGCCGATATTTTTTTTGCATGCTGGCTATGCTTTGCCTTCGGGGCAGCGATCGTGGCAGCCTTGCTGAGCCGACGACATGATCAAAGGCTGGCCGGCGCGCAAGGGCGCGAACGGCGGTGAGTGGCCTGCACCAAGTGCTAGCTTGTACTTATTAGTCCTGCTAATAAATTCATGCTGATTTTGGTAGCTATTCATGGTAATGCAGACGCTTTACAGTGGTGACATGAAAAATGTCCCCGATCCCGCTAGCCCCGCCGCGCCGCACAAGGCGGCCATCCTCGCCATCATCCTTGTCAGCTATGTGATGATCGTGCTCGACACGTCCATCGTCCTGACGGGCTTGCCGAAAATTCACCAGGAACTGGGTTTTACGGATACCAGCCTGGCGTGGGTGCAAAGCGCCTACACCCTGACGTTTGGCGGCTTGCTGCTGCTGGCTGCGCGTGCCGGCGATGCGTATGGCCGGCGCCGCCTGCTGCAGCTGGGCCTGGTGCTGTTTACCTTGGCCTCGCTGGCCATCGGCCTGGCGCAATCGCCGGCCATGCTGCTCGCCGCGCGCGCCATCCAGGGCGTGGGCGCGGCCATCCTGGCGCCGTCCACCCTGGCCTTGCTGCAAACCACGTTTGCGGAGGGGCGCGAGCGCACGCGGGCCATCGCCCTGTACAGCGCCGTGGCCGGCATTGCCGCCAGCGTGGGCCTGGTGCTGGGCGGCGTGCTGGCCGAATGGCTGTCGTGGCGCGTGGGTTTCTTCATCAACCTGCCCATCGGCGCCGCCATGCTGGTGGCGGCGCGCCGCTACCTCGTCGAGAGTGAAACCACTCGTGGCCGCTTCGACGTGGCCGGCGCCGCCAGTTCCACCCTAGGCATGACGGCTTTCGTGTATGGCCTGATCCGTTCGGCCGGCGCCGGCTGGGGCGACGCGCTGACGCAAGGCGCGCTGGCGGCGGGCGTGCTGTTGCTGGCTGCTTTTATCCTGATCGAACGTCGCGCCGCGCAAGCCATCCTGCCGCTGCGCCTGTTTGCCGATGCGCAACGCAATGCCGCGTACGGGGCCAGGGTGCTGTTCATGGGTGCCATGATCGGCTTTTTCTTTTTCACCACGCAATTCCTGCAAGTGGTGCTGCGCTATCCGCCATCCTTGACGGGCCTGGCTTTCCTGCCCATGACCCTGGTGAACTTTGGCGTGGCCTTGTGCGTGCCGCGCCTGACGCGCCGCTTCGGCAATGCGCGCCTGCTTGCCATGGGGCTGGGATTGACCCTGCTGGGCATGGCATGGCTGAGCCGCGTCGACGCGGGCACGGTCTACTGGCTGGGCGTGGCCTTGCCCATGGTGCTGATCGGCGCGGGGCAGGGCATGGCCTTGAGTCCGCTGACGGCGGCCGGCGTGGCCAGCGTGCCGGCGCAGGATGCGGGCGCCGCCTCGGGTGTCGTCAACGTGGCGCACCAGCTGGGCAGTTCGCTGGGCCTGGCGGCGCTGGTGGCCGTGGCCGGCGTGGGCGCGGGCCAGCTGGCGGGCGTGCCGCTGCTGGCGCACCGCGTGACGATGGCTTTGGGCAGCGCTGCCGCCATGCTGGCGCTGGCCTTGCTGCTGGTGCTGTCATGCCGCCGCAGCGGCTGACCACTCGCGCAGCAATTGCCCGAACGCGTCGGCCGCAGCCGTGCTGCTGGCGGCGCGCCAGAGCAGCTGGAACTGGGCGGCGGGCAGGGCGGGTAAGCCATGCTGGCCATCGATGACCACCATGCCCGCTTCCAGGTCGCCTTGCGGCAGCGCGGTGATCGCCAGCCCGGCCAGCACGGCCGCGCGCAAGCCCTGCTGGCTGGGCGAGGTGAACGCCACGCGCCAGTCGAGGCCGGCGCCGTCGAGGGCAGTGACGCCCACTTGCCGATGCATGCAGGGCGCCGGTGAAAACGCCAGCGGCAGCGGCAGCGCGCCGTCATGCCGGAAGTCGTGCTGCGCCGCCCAGACGAAGCGCGTGCGGCGCAGCACGGCCGCGTCATCTTGCCCATCGGCCAGGGCCATGACGACGGCCAGGTCCAGCGCATCGGCGGCGACCAGTTTCTGCAAGTCCAGATAGGTGCCCACCGTGACATCCAGGCGCACGGCGGGAAACAGGTGCGCAAACTGCGCCAGCAGGGCAGGTAGGCGCGCGCCCATGAAATTTTCCGGCACGCCAAAGCGCACGGCGCCCGCAATCGAGGAGCGCTGGAAGCGCCGCGACAGCGCATCCTGCGCGGCCAGAATCTGCCGCGCGTGGCGCAGAAAGTCTTCACCATCTTCCGTCAGGTGCAGGCTGCGCGTCGTGCGCACCAGCAGCGCGGCGCCCGCTTGCTCTTCCAGGCGGCGGATCTGGTGGCTGATGGCGGACTGGCTCAGGTGCAACCGTTCGGCGGCGCGCGTAAAGCCGCCCGTGTCCTGTACAGCGACAAAGGCGCGCAGCAGGGCGGTATCGAAGTCCATCGTGTCGAGCTCCCATGATTCATGATGAAAATGAATGAATTGTACAAAATTTTATCATTTCCCTCATGAGTCTAAGCTTTCTAGAATGCTCACTCGCAGTGCGCCAGCACTATGCGCCCTTCGCCCCTCCCTGACTACCGACATCAAGGCTTCGATGCACCTGACTAATTCGCAACAAAATGTACTGACCCTGGCCGCCGTGTGCCTGGCTTCGCTCATGTTCGGCCTGGAAATTTCCAGCGTGCCCGTCATCCTGCCCACCCTGGAAACCGTGCTGCACGGCGACTTCAAGGACTTGCAATGGATCATGAACGCCTACACCCTGGCCTGCACCACCGTGCTGATGGCCACGGGTACCCTGGCCGACCGTTATGGCCGCAAGCGCTTGCTGCTCGCCAGCCTGGCGTTGTTCGGCCTCAGTTCCCTCGCATGCGGCTGGGCCGGCAGCACGGGCGTGCTGATCGCCGCGCGCGCACTGCAGGGCATGGCCGGCGGCGCCATGCTGATTTGCCAGGTGGCCGTGCTGTCGCAGCAGTTTCCAACTGGCGCCGCGCGGGGCCGGGCGTTTGGCGCCTGGGGCATCGTGTTTGGCCTGGGCCTGGGCTTCGGCCCCATCATCGGCGCGGCCATCGTCGCGCTGTCGAACTGGCAATGGGTATTCCTCGTGCACGGGCCGCTGGCGCTGGCGGCCCTGCTGCTGGTGGCGCTGGGCGTGAGCGAGTCGCGCGACCCGCAGCGGCGCAAGCTGGACGTGGCGGGCATCGCCACCCTGTCGCTGGCCGTGTTCAGCCTGGCCTGGTGCCTCACGCAAGGGCCGGCGCTGGGTTTCACGGACCCGCGCACGCTGGCCAGCCTGACCGTGGCGCTGCTCAGCCTGATGCTGTTTGTCATGATCGAGCGGCGCCAGGCCGAGCCGATGATTGACTTTGCCGTGTTTCGCATCCGCCGTTTTTCCGGCGCGCTGCTCGGTTCGGCGGGCATGAACTGCAGTTTCTGGCCGCTCATGATTTATCTGCCCCTGTACGTGCAATATGGTCTCGGTTACAGCAGCCTGGGCACGGGCTTGACCTTGCTGGCCTACACCTTGCCCACCTTGCTCGTGCCGCCCCTGGCAGAGCGGCTGGCGCTGCGCTACCGGGCCGATGCGGTGATTCCTGCCGGCTTGCTGGCCATCGGCACGGGTTTCCTGCTGATGCTGTGGGGTAGCCATGCCGAAACTGCCAGCTGGCTGACGATCTTGCCCGGCTGCCTGCTGGCCGGCACGGGGCTGGGGCTGACGAACACGCCCGTCACCAACACGACGACGGGCGCCGTGCCCGGCGAACGGGCTGGCATGGCTTCCAGCATCGACATCAGCGCGCGCATGGTCAGCCTGTCCATCAATATTGCGCTGATGGGCTTTATCCTCGTCGAAGCCATCCAGTCCGCCTTGCGGCCCCATCTGCCAAGTGGACTGGATGCTGGCACCTTGCGCGCCTTGGCGGAGGATTTGTCCGCAGGCAAGGGCGTCGGCACGCTGCCGTCCGGCGTGGCGAAGCTTGCGCTGACACAAGGTTTTGGCGCCGTGATGCTGTACGGCGGCGTGGCCGCCTGCCTGTTCGCCGTGGCCAGCTGGCTGGTATTCGGCGCCGGGCGGACGCGGCAGCCGGCCGAACTGCCGGTGCGCTGAAATCCGGGGGCCGGGGAGGCTATAATCTGGGCACGTTGACAAGTGTTGCTCAACGTCATTAAGAGGCCGTCCATGCATAAACTGATTTCCGCACTCACCCGCCTGTACCTGTTCGAGGAACTGCAGCAATACGTCGATGCGGAGGGCGGCGCGCAGCCGCTGACGCCGGCCGTGCTGGCGCGCCATCTGTCGGGCGAGCAGACGGTGGCGGTGCCGCTGGTCAGCGACGCCAGCCATGGCGGCCTGACGCGCGCGCTGGTGCTGGAGTTTGGCGGCAAGGGCGGCGGCGAAGCGCACTGGAGCGCGCTATGCACGATCGCCAATGCCGTGCAGCACGAGCTGGACTTGCCGGCGCCCGCCGTCAGCATCTCGGGCACGGCGTTCCAGTTATGGCTGTCGCTGGCCACGCCCGTGCCCGTCGCCCAGGCGCGCCAGTTCGTGCAGCTGCTGCGCTCGACCTTTTTACCCGCCTCGACCGACATCCTCGCCGCAGCACCGCCCGCTTACGTGGAGCAGGTGGCGCTGCCGCCATGCTTGCAGCCATCGGGCAAGTGGGCCGCCTTCATCCACCCCAGCATGGGCGCCGCCTTCGTCGACGAACCGGGCCTGGACATGCCGCCGCCGCCAGCCGCCCAGCTGGGCTTCCTGGAAAGCTTGCGCAGCATCAACCCTGCCCAGTTCACGCAGGCGCTGGCGAAGTTGCAGGGACATGCGGGCTTGGCTGATGCGGTGCATGCTTCCGCTCCCGCCGCCCCATTGTCAGCGCCAGTGTCCCAGTCACTGACGCAGCCAGGCTTGCTGCTGCAGGACGCCGCCCTGGAAGACATCGTGCGCTGGCTGCATGCGCGCAACATCGAGCCGACGTTCCGGCACCGGCTGCCGTAGGCGACGCGCCATGAAAAACATCCTGCTCATTGCTGCGCTATTGCTGGCTGGTGGCGTCCCTGCCGCATCGCTTGCCGCCGACGCCGCGCCTGCGCTCACCATCGAGAACGCCTTTTCCCCCGATGGCGGGGCGGAGGCGCTGGTGCTCAAGGTCATCGATAGCGCGGCGTCGACGATACGGCTGGCCGCCTATTCGTTCAGCTCGCCCCATGTCGTCGAGGCCTTGCTGCGGGCGCGCCAGCGGGGCGTGGACGTCAGGGTGCTGGTCGATGCGCGGCGCAACGAGCGCAAGAACAGCCGGGCCGCCTTGAACCGGCTCGTCGACGCAGGTATCCCCACGCGCATCATTTCCCGCTACGCGCTGCATCACGACAAGTACCTCGTTGCAGATGGCGTGACCGTGCAGAACGGCAGTTTCAATTACACGGCCGATGCCGCCACCGCCAACAGTGAAAATGTGCTCGTCGTGTGGCACAGTGCGCGCCTGGCGCAATCGTATCTGGCGCACTGGGAAAACCGCTGGGCCAGCGGCATCGACTATGCGCGCGTGCCGGCGGCGGTACCTGCACCGCTGCCGTAATCATTGCCCTGCGCGCGTAGCCAGTCGAACACTTGCCCGACGATGGCCGAACGGGGGTGTTCCGCCACGCCCGACAACCACCAAGTCGCGCCCGGCACCCTGGGATAAGCGGGCAGGATGTGCAGCAGGCCGTGCGCCAGGCTGGCATCGACCAGCAGGCGCGGCAGGCAGGCGATGCCGCGCCCGTCGAGCGTGGCGTCGAGCAACAGGCGCGCATCGTCGTAGATGGCCCGTTTGCGAAAGCGCGCCAGCGGCCCCAGGAACAGGGGCGCCGTGGCGTCGCCCGTCAAGCTTTCTTCCAGGCACACCAGATCCGCGTGTAAATGATGTTCATCTTGCGGTACGCCGGCCAGCCGCGCCGCCAGTTCGCTGTTGCCCACCAGTACCCATTCATCGTGCAGCAGCGGGATTTCCTGCAAGTCCGCTTGCAAAAGGGGGCGGTCGCCGATGGCGATGTCGACGTCGATTTCATCGACGAAGCGGGCGCTCTCATCCACCGACAGCAGCAAACACAGTTCGGGCAGCTGCGCTTCGAGTGCCCGCAGCCGGGGCTGCAGCCAGCCGTGCAGCACGGGCGCCGGGCACACCAGCACCACGAGACCCGGATCGAGATAGGTGGCGATGCGCCCCAGGCCGCTGCGCAGCACGTTCATCGAGCGCTGCACGCTGCGCAGCAGCACTTCGCCCGCCACTGTCAGTTCCACGCCCCGCCCGGCGCGGCGGAACAGCGGCTGCTTGACCTGTTCTTCCAGCAATTGCACCTGGTGGCTGATGGCCGACTGCGTCACGTGCAGCTCGTCGGCCGCGCGCGAGAAATTGCCGTGACGGGCCGCCGCTTCGAAACCCATCAACAATTTCAGCGAAGGAATGCGATGTTCTAACATATGAGAAAACCTAATGAATTAAGGCAAATCATATCATTTGTTTTCATATCTTGATCCATCCACAATGCCGTGCATGCCAATTGGTCCGCCACAGTGCGCGGTGCTGGCTCACTTCAAAGGATGAATCATGAACACACGTCGATATTTCTTGCGCCATTGCATGGTGGGCGGCAGCGCGCTGGCCATGGACGGCATGCTGGCCGCCTGTGGCGGCAGTGCGCCGGAAACTGGCGCTATTACGCCAATGCCACCCGTCAACAGTGGCGGCGCGAATGGCGGCGTCAACCCTGCCGAAGGCTGGCGCATGCCCGACGAGGCTGAAGCGCACAAGGCGACGTGGATGGCGTACGGCGCCTCTAGCGCCGTCTGGACGCGGGCGCAAGTGCCGCAGGTGCAGCTGGCACTGGTGCGCATCGCCAACGCCATCGCCGCTTACGAACCCGTCAACATGCTGGTGCGCCCGTTTGAACTGGCCAGCGCGCGGCAATTGCTCGATGCACGCGTCACCCTGATTTCCGCCGAACTGGACGACTTGTGGATGCGCGACACGGGCCCTGTCTTCGTGCGCAAGCCAAGCGGCGAACGGGCCGGCGTGAAATTCAATTTCAATGGATGGGGCAACAGGCAGCAGTCCGGCAGGGATGGCCTGGTGGCCGACGTGGTCGCCGCCCAGGCGCAGGTGCCGCTGCTGGCCACGCGCCTGGTGCTGGAAGGGGGCGCGCTGGAAGTCGATGGCAAGGGCACGGCCATCATCACGGAAAGCTGCGTGCTGAACAGCAATCGTAACCGGGGCTGGAGCAAGGCCGACTGCGAAGCGGAACTGCGCCGCCTGCTGGGCATCCGCAAGGTGATCTGGCTGCCTGGCATCAAGGACAAGGACATCACGGATGCCCACACGGATTTCTATGCCCGCTTCGTGCGCCCCGGCGTGGTGGCGGCACACCGCGAGATGGACCCGGAATCGTACGACTACGCGCTGACCCGCCGCCACCTGGAGATCTTGCGCGGCGCCACCGATGCCGATAATCAGCCGCTGCAGATCGTCGTTATCGATGGGCCTGAGAAAATTCGGCCTGGAAACAACCCGAACACCTTCGCCGCCGGCTACATCAATTACTATGCCACCAGCAGCGCCATTTTCATTCCCGAATTCGGCGATGCGCAAGCGGACGCCAGCGCCAGGGCGCAGTATGCGCAGCTGTATCCGGGGCGCGCCGTGATCCAGATCAATATCGACCCCATCGCGGCCGGAGGCGGCGGCATCCATTGCACCACGCAACAGGAAATTGCATAAGGGAGAGCAGCATGCAACGACGACATTTCCTCTCGGGCGCCCTGGGCCTGGCGGCCGGCGCCGCCGTGGGCTTGCCCGCCCTGGCGGCAGGCGCGGGCTGGCGCATGCCGGACGAAGGCGAGCGCCACGCCGCCACGTGGATGGCCTTTGGCGCGAATGACGAGGTGTGGGGCAAGCGCCTCAAGGCGGGCGCGCAGGCGAACCTGGCGCGCATCGCGCAAGCGATCGCCAGCGTCGAACCCGTGCACATGCTGGTCAACGAGGAAGACTACGATGTGGCCGCGCGCCTGTGCGGCAACAAGGTCAAGCTGCTGGTGCAGCCCATCGACGACTTGTGGATGCGCGACACGGGACCCGTCTTCGTCAGGAAGGCGGGCGGCGCGCTGGCGGGCGTGAATTTCAATTTCAATGGTTGGGGCGAAAAGCAGGACTAAGACGACGATGCGCTGGTGGCTGGCTTTGTTGCCGGGCGCGCCGGCGTTGCCGTGCTGGAAAGCAGCCTGGTGCTGGAAGGGGGCGGCATCGAAGTCGATGGCCAGGGCACGGCCATCATCACGGAAAGTTGCGTGCTGAACGCCAACCGCAATCCCGGCGTCGGCAAGGCACAGTGCGAGCAGGAACTGCACCGGCTGCTGGGCATCGACAAAGTCATCTGGCTGCCCGGTATCTCGGGGCAAGACATCACCGATGGCCACACGGACTTTTATGCCCGCTTCTGCGCCCCCGGCGTCGTCGCGGCAGGCTTTGAAAGCGACCCATCCTCGCCGGAGCGCGCCGTCACCCAGCGCCACCTCGACATCCTGCGCAAGGCCACCGACGCCCGCGGCCGTCCGCTGCAGGTGGTGGTCCTGCCCGGCCCAGGCCATGTGCGCCCGCAATATGAAAACAAGGATTTCGCCGCCGGCTACATCAATTTTTATGTCTGCAACGGCGCCGTGCTGTGCCCCGAATTTGGCGACGCGACAGCCGACCGCAATACGAAAGCCATCTTGCGCGAACACTTCCCCGGGCGCGACATCGTGCAGCTGAACATCGACGCCATCGCGGCCGGTGGTGGCGGCATCCACTGCACCACGCAGCAGCAGCCGGCGTGAGCGTGCCTGTCCAGCGAACGGTTCAAGCCGCCATTTCCTTCGCCAGCGTGGCCACCAGCTGCGCCGCCCCCATTTCCCGCGCCAGCGGTGCGCCCTGGCCGGCCCATTGCGCGGCGAATTCGCTGTCGCCGTGCTGGCTAGCCACCGCGTTCAATTGTTTGGCGGCATCGTAGGCGACGGGATAGTCGGCCGGTGGCGGGCTGCCTGGCGCTTCGCCATGTTCGATCAGGCGGTTCACCATGCCGCGCGCCAGGCGGCCCGAGAGCACGCTGGTCAGGCGCGTGGCCGCCGCCCGTTCGCTTTTCAGGTTGGCGCGGTAGCCCGCATTTGCCGACGATTCCGGGCATAGCACGAACGCCGTGCCCAACTGCGCAGCCACGGCGCCCAGGTCCAGCGCGGCGCGGATGCCTGGGCCATCCATGATGCCGCCGGCGGCGATGAGGGGCAGGGCGGTGCGGCCTGCCAGCAAGCGCAGCAGGACGCTAGTGCTGTGGCGCTCGTCCGGCGCTTGCGGATCGAAGACGCCGCGATGCCCGCCCGCTTCCACGCCTTGCGCCACGATGGCGTCGATCCCTGCCTGTTCGATCAGGCCCGCCTCGTGCAGATTGGTGGCCGTGGCCATCGTGTAGATGCCGGCCTGGCGCAGGGCGGCGATTTGCTGCGCCGACGGCAAGCCGAAATGAAAGCTGACGACGGCGGGACGCTGTTCCAGCAACAGGGAGAATGCCGCCTCATCGCCGATGAACGTCCGGTAGATCTCGTCGAGTTCCACTGGCACGGCCGTGCCCAGCTCCGCAAACAGGGGCGCCAGATGGGCCAGCCAGGCGGCCTCGCGCCGCGCATCCCTTGCCGCAGGGGCATGGCAGAACACATTGATATTGAAGGGGCCGGCCGTCAGCGCGCGCGTGTCTTCGATCACCTGGCGCGCCTGCGCCACCGTGCCGGCGCCGATGCCCAGCGAGCCCAGGCCGCCCGCATTCGAGACGGCGGCGGCCAGGCGTGGCGTGGAGACGCCCGCCATCGGCGCCTGAATGATGGGGAACCGCAAGCCGAGGCGGTCGAGGAAGCGCTGGGACGGGGTCATGATGTTTCCTTCATCAAGTTGAGGATGCTACGCTATATTCTTATTTTAAGAATATAATAGCATAATCATTTCAAAATAGAGAACATTATGGATATGCAGTCATTGACGATTTTTTGCTCCGTGGCCAGTGAGCTGAGCGTCACTCAGGCCGCAGCCAGGCTGGGCCGCGCGCCGTCCAGCGTCACCACGCGCATCCAGCAGCTGGAAGCCGATATCGGCGCCGAACTGTTCGTGCGCACGAACAAGCGCATGGCCCTGACGGCGGCCGGCGAGCGCTTTCTCGAGTATGCGCAGCGCCTGCTGGCGCTGGCGGAAGAGGCCAGACATGTCGTCACGGGCGGGCGCGAAGGTGGCACTTTGCGCGTCGGCAGCATGGAAAGCACGGCGGCCAGCCGCCTGCCGGCGCTGCTGGCCGCGTATCACGCCCGCTATCCGGCGACGCGCCTGGCGCTGAGCACGGGGCCCTCGCGGCCCCTGATCGAGCAAGTGCGCACGGGCTTGCTCGACTGTGCTTTTGTTGCCTTGCCGCCATCGTTCGGCGGCGCCACCGCATTGGCGGAGCTGGGCCTGGCATCGACAGCCGTGTGGCGCGAGGAACTGTGTTTGCTGCTGCCTGCCAGCGAAGCGCAGGCGCGGCGCGCCGTGGATGTGCGCACGCGCTCGCTCGCGGCCTTCCCGCAGGGCTGCACCTACCGCGGCATCGCCGAAGATTTGCTGGGCGTGGCCGGCAGCACGCAATGGCGGGTGCAGGAGCTGAGTTCATATCACACCATGATCGCCTGCGTGGCGGCCGGCGCCTGCGTGACCTTGCTGCCGGCCAGCGTGCTGGCGCTGTCCGATGCGCCGGCCACCTTGACAACGCTGTCCGCAGGGCAAGCCGACACCTTGCTGGTGTGGCGCGCGGGATTCGACGTGCCCGCCTTTCAACATTTTCAGGCGCAGCTGGGCGAGGTGGCGCCATGAGCGCGGCCGGCAGGCTGCGCGCGGCCATCGCCGCGGCGGCCATCCTCGCCATCGGCATGGGCTTCGGCCGCTTCGCCTTCACGGCCATCTACCCGCATATGCTGGGGGAAAATATACTGACCTTGCGCGACGGCAGCCTGGCCGCCTCGGCCAACTATGCCGGTTACTTGCTGGGCGCCATCCTGGCCATGCGCGCGCGAGCCCACAGCGCGCACCGGCTGTGCCTGTGGTCGGTGGCCGGTACGGCGCTGTGCCTGGGCGTGCTGGCCTTGACCATGCCCGTCTGGCTCATCGTGACGGTGCGCGGCGTGGCGGGCGTCTTCAGCGCCCTGGCCATGGTGGCTGCCTCGCTGTGGCTGCTGGAACAGCGCCGGCATGCGCGCGGCGCGCCGTTGCTGTATGCGGGCGTGGGCGCAGGCATTGCCGTGTCGGCTGAATTGCTGGTGCTGGCGGCCCGGCTGGGCTGGCACAGCGCCGGCATGTGGCTGCTGCTGGCCGGCGTCACCGTGCTGGTGGGGCTGGCGGCTGCGCCCGCCATTGCCGCCAGTGGCCAGGCGACCCTGGATACGCCGCCGCAAGCCACCGCATCGACCTTGGCACCGGTGGCGCCCTGGCCGCTGGTGCTGATCTATGGGCTCGCTGGGCTCGGTTACATCGTCACGGCCACGTATCTGCCCGTGCTGGTGGGCGCGGCTTTGCCGGAGCTCAATTCCGCCCATGTGTGGGCTGTATTCGGCTTGGGCGCGGCGCCGTCGTGTTTCCTGTGGCACCGGCTGCACGAGCGCCTGGGCACGCGCCGGGCGCTGAGGCTGAACTTGCTGCTGCAAGCGCTGGGCGTGGCGCTGCCCGTGCTGGCGCCTTCGGCCGCCGGCTATTTGCTCAGCGCCGTCCTCGTCGGCGGCACGTTTGTCGGCACGGTGACCATCGCCATGCCGGCCGCGCAACGGGCCGCCGGCAAAGCGGGCGCCAACATGATGGCCATCATGACGGTGGTGTATGGCGTGGGCCAGATCATCGGTCCCGTGCTGGCGGGCAGCCTGTATGCGCAGTCGCACAGTTTCAACAGCGCACTATTGGCGGCAGCCGGCGCGCTGCTGCTGGCTATCGTTGTGAGCTTGCGGCTGTAAAACTCAGAGATCGAATGCGCAGCGCATGAAGTCGCCCCGCAGCGCGTTGATCCTGGCGAAATCGCGCGTGTAGTACAGCTTGTTCGTCAGCAGCACCGCATAGCGGCCGCGCCGGGGGCTGAGCCACAGGGCGGTGCCGGTGAAGCCCAGATGGCACCAGACGTCGTCTTCCGGCACTGTGCCTGCCGCCGGGTGCCAGAACAGGCCGCGCGATGGGGTCAGGGCGCCCGTCTGCACCGTCAGCGATTCCCGTACCCAGTCGGCATTGAGCACCTCACCATGCTGCGCTGTTGATGGCGCCAGCATCGCCCGCAGGAAGCGCTGCAGGTCGGACACGTTTGAAAACAGCCCGGAAATGCCGCACACGCCGCCCAGCAGCCGGGTCGAGAAATCATGCGTCACGCCGGAAAGGTGTGCGCCCGCCTGCTCGCAATACTCGGTGGGCGCGACCTGCTTGCCATGCGCAGCTGCCAGCGGGCCAAAGCCCGTGGCGGCCATGCCCAGCGGCCGCAGGACATGCTCGGCCAGGGCCTGGTCCAGGGGCAGGCCCAGCAACCGTTCAATGACCAGGCCGAGGATCAGGGCCGCGCGGTCCGTGTATTCCACGGCCTGGCCTGGCGTGCCTTCCAGCGGCTCGCGCAGCACGCCGCGCACGATATCGTCGTACACCTCGCCATAGCTGGCGCGCAGGCGGGCGCGTAGCGGCAAGCCGGCCGTATGGGTGAGCAGCTGGAAAATGGTGACCGGTGCCAGCGCATAACCTTGGGTGCCGGGCAGCACGTCGGCCAGGCGGCTGTCCAGGCGCAGGCGCTGGCGGTGCACCAGCCAGCCCGTCAGAGACCAGACGCTGATGATCTTGGTCAGCGAAGCGATGTCGAACAAGGTGTCGACTCGCATCGCGGCACTGGCGGGCTCGGGCGTGAGCCGCCCGGCAGCGCCCTCCACGCTGTGGTGGACGCTGCCCACGGCCCAGGTCGCGCCTGGAAAAATGTGTTCCTGTACGCCGGCCTCTACCAGCGCTGTCAGATGGTTTGTATGGTTGCTTATTTGCATGATGATTGTGCTGTGTCTGTCCTGTCACGGTCTGTAACTTCTGCCCCCAGCCAGCGCGCCACCGATTGCGCCACCCATTCCCCCTCGTCCAGCGGCAAGTCGTGGCCCGCGTCGCGGTGGATCAGGCAGTCCGCCTGCCAGGCGCGCGCCAGTTGCTGCGAGCAGCGGTGGTCGACTAATTGATCTTGCGCGCCGGCCATCACCAGCACGGGCATGGCGGGGCGGCTGGCGGGAGCGCGGTAGCGGGCGGCCGACAGCAGCTGGCGCAGCGCGTTGCGGCGGCTGACGGGATATTGTTGTTGATATGCACACCAGTCGGCCAGCAGCGTGGGGTTGCCATGTGCATTCCTGCGGCTGGTCAGGCGCAATATCAGCGCTTCCTGGCTACTTTTGTCGCCCAGCAGCAGCTGGCGCAGCAGGGCGCCGTAGTTTTGCCAGCGCAGGCGCCGGTAAAACGGATTGAATGGCCGCATGCTGGTATTAAGCAGCACGCAGCGGGCAATTTCCTGCGGGTAGCGGCTAGCCCATTCCACGGCCACCATGCCGCCCAGCGACAGGGCCAGCAAATGGTACGGGGCAGCGATGCCGCGCGCCAGCATTTCCTGGCGGCAGGCTTCCACCATGTCTGCCACGCGGGTGGCGCTGTCCTGCGCATGGCGCCTGCCATTGCCGGGCAAGTCGGGCGTGACGATGCTGGCGCCGGGCAAGGCGCGCGCGAGGATGGCGGGAAACTCGCCCCAGTGGCGCTGTTCGCGCATCAGGCCGCGCAATAAAATCCAGGTGTGTGGTTTCATGACTCATACCATTGCGCCAGGGCGCGTCGGCGCTGCGCCTTGCGCAGCAAGCCTTCCGGCATCCAGCGGCCGTGGCTGCTGGCGGCGCGCATGAGGAAATCGAACCACACCAGGTGCCGCCGCAGCACGCGCTGCAAGCGGTGCGCGGCCGTGGGGTTGAAGATGCTGACCCGGTTGAACAGCTGGCGCGGGTTTTTCTTGACCCACAGCCACGAGCCCATTTCCAGGGTCAGCGGCAGGAACACGCGCCCGCTGTAACTGGTGCCGTTCAGGTACAGATAGTCCCACAGGTCGCCATGCGTGCGGTATTGCCGGCTTTGCGGCTCGAACACATAGTTGTGGTTGGGGTAGCTCTGGCTGAACAGTTCTTCCAGCGCGCCGATCTCGGCCAGGTGCTCTATCGGCACCTTGGTATGCGCATGGGGAAACCAGATGCGGTCGCGCAAGCCGAAACCGGAATGGCAATCGAGGGCGATGCTGAACTGGCGCGACAGCAGTTCGCGCTCGACGAGGTCGCACACGGCCTGGCTTTCCAGCTCCATTGGGCCATCCGCCGCGCCCCGGTACCAGGGCAGGCGGGCACTGTAGCGTTGTCCGCCCAGCATGAACGGCACTTTTTCGCGCGCGCTCAGCGGTGCATTGCGCATCAGGTCCACGCCACGCGGATTGCAGCGCGTGGCTTGCCACATGCCGCCCGGATTGACCAGCGGCATGAATACGAGGCGCATGTTTTCCAGCTGCTGATGCAGGGTGGCGTCCCAGCGCAGGCGCGCGATCAGGCTTTCTAGGAAGGACAGCAGCACTTGCGTGCCGATGCGTTCGAGGCCGTGGATGCCGCCAAAAAAGCCCAACACGGGCACGTCGGGGCCGGGGTTGCCCAGCGCAATCGTGTACACGGGAAATTCGCGCCCATCCATGGCGATGCTGCAGGGCGCGGCCACTTCCAGGTGGTTGCCGCCCTCGTCAATGAGGCGCTTCAGCATGACCAGCTCGGGCAGATTCTTTTCGATCATCAGGCGTGTGAAAGGGAAAGTGACAGCCAGTGTAGCCGAAATAACTGCCGCACCGGACGTCCCGCATGGCGAAATATATGCATGGCAAGCATGTCACGAAGCTGTCATTTTTTCTGTGTAGGCTATTGTAGTTGACGCAAGAATTATTACTTGGCAATACCCCGTTTCAACGCGGTTCCACCCTCACACGATAGCGACACGATAGCGATATGACAGGCAGCCCGGCATCCGTCCATGTGCTTGCGCTGGCGGGATACCTGGTGCTGCTGGGCTTCCTGACCGCGGTGGGGCCCGTGCGGGCGCAACCGGCAGAAGGCCCCGTGCTGCAGTTCGATATTGCCGCGCAAAACCTCGGCGATGCGCTTGACCTTTACAGCCGCCGCACGGGCATCGCCGTGCTGATGGACCAGCGCTACGCGCAGCGCCAGTCGGCCGCCGTGCGCGGCGCGTATGCAGCGGGCGTGGCCCTGCAAGCCTTGCTGGAGGGCACGGGCCTGCAATCGCGCCTGTCCGACGCGCAAGCCGTCATCGTGTACGCCCCGGCGGGTGCCGTAGCAACTGCTGCGGACTTGCCGCAGGCCGCCGTCGTGGCCGCTGCCGACATCCCCGGCGCCCTGCAGGGTGGCGGCGACCATGCGGCCTATGTGAGCCGGCTGCAGCATGTGCTGCTGGGGCTGCTGTGCCGCGCGGCGCAGACGCGTCCCGGCGGCTACCGCCTGGCGCTACAGCTGTATCTGAACCGCGCCGGCGTGGTGGACCGCGTGCACCTGCTCGACAGCACGGGCTTGCGCGCGCGCGACACGGCCATCGCGCGCGTGGTGCTGGGCATGCGCGTGGGCGCGCCGCCGCTGCCTTCGATGCCGCAGCCCGTCTCCATCCTGCTGCTGCCGCAAGGGCCGGGCAGCGAAGTCGATTGCGCCCCCAGGACAACGGCAAGGCCCGCGCCATGAGCATGCCGGACCTGCGCACCAAGCTCAAACGCCACCTCAGTTCGCGCTACGCCGTGCTGCGCTGGCGCCTCGAACGCGTGGTCGGCTGCAAGCACAATGCGGCCGATGCGCTGCAGGAAACCTGGCTGCGCCTCGAAGCGATGGTGGCGCCTGGCCCCGCCGCCGCACCCGTCCACAACCCCGACGCCTATCTGCTGCGCATGGCGGCCAATATCGCCACCGATGCCTACCGCCGCGACCGCATCATCGTCACCGAGCGCGAACGCGAAGAACTGATGCACATGGCCGACGAGGCCGGCGACGACATCGGCGACCCCGCGCGCATCGTTTCGGCGCGTCTCGATGTGCAGGCGCTCGACGTGGCGCTGGCCGGCCTGTCGCAGCGCCGCCGGGCCATCCTGACGGCGGCGCGCATCGATGGCATGCTCAACGCGGAGATTGCCGAGCGTTTCGGCATTTCCGTGGCGATGGTGAAGAAAGAATTGCAGGCCGCCATGCAACACTGTAAAACGTGCATGGCCGACGCCGAGGCCGCCCAGCGCAGCGATGTGTCGGGCCGCCGTAAATATTGATGAATCTCATGACTGCTCCTGACCGCGATCCACGCGACCCTCTAGATCATGCCGACGGCGACGCCGCCATCGGCCAGCAAGCCGCTGCCTGGTGGGCGCGGCTGCGTTCCGACGATTTTACGCAGGCCGACGCCGACGCCTTGCGCGCTTGGTGCGCGCGCAGCCCCGACCATGCGCGCGCCTGGCGCGAACTCAAACAAGTGTGGCAGGCGCTAGCCCCTGCCTTGACCCATGCCGCCGCCGGTGCACCACCGCGGGCGAACGTGCTGGCGTTTCCCCTCAGGCCCGGGCGGCGCGCTTTCCTGGGCGGTGCGCTGGCGGCAGGCGTGGCCGTGCTGGCCTTGCGCCCACCGCTGGGGGCCTGGCCTTCGCTGCAAGAGTTGAGCGCCGACTACCGCACGGGCACGGGCGAGCAGCGGCAAGTGGCCCTGTCGCAACAGATGTCGGTGCAGATGAATACGCAGACGCGCATCAATGTGCGGGCGCCGGAAGCTATCGAACTGCTGGGCGGCGAGGCGGAAATCCTCGCCAGCGGGGCGCGCCAGCCCGTCACGGTGGTGGCGGGAGCGGGGCGCTTGCTGGCGCAGTCGGCCCGCTTCAATGTGCGCCACACGGACGATGCCGTCTGCGTCACCTGCCTGGCCGGTGCCGTGGAAGTGGTTTGGCAACAGCATCGCCAGACCCTCGATGCGGGGCAGCAACTGGTGTACGACGACCGGGGCGTGCAGGCGGCCACGGCCGCGCCGGAGGAGGCGAGCACCTGGCGCACGGGCGCGCTGTCGTTTGTCGGCAAGCCGCTGGCCCAGGTTGTCGATGAAATCAACCGCTACCGTCCGGGCCGGGTGCTGCTGCGCAATCCCGAACTGGGCCGCCGCCTGGTGCGCATGCGCTTTTCCATCGGGCAAACCGATGGCGCGCTGGCGATGATACGCGACCTGTATGGGGCGCAAATGACCAGCTTGCCAGGTGGCATCGTCTTGCTGAGCTGATTCCGGGTTTCTGCGCGGGGGCCGGTCAAAAATATTTTTCAAAAAACATTATCCCTTCCGCCATCGAGCTACGTCATGGAGGCATGGACGCCTGCGCCACCGCCAGGCTCCGTTCCCTACTCTCTAGCCAGGAAACCATTGCCATGACCAAGCTTCACACTGCCCAGCGCCCAGTCCCACACGTAGACACGGGCGCGCAGCGGTCCTCCACGCTGGGCAGCCGCTTGCGGCTCACGCCGCTCGCTTACGCACTGACCACCATGCTGATGGCGGGCGCCTTTACCACGCCGGCGCGCGCGCAGCAGGCGTTCAGCGGCGGCTGGTTCGCGGCCAAGGGCGCGGCGCAAAATACGGCGGCCAGTTCGGGCCGCCTGCCGAATGGCCAGCCGCTGCCGTTGGGCAGCCGCCCCGAGGGCCAGCAACAGCAGGCAAATCAACAGTTACAGCGCTCGATCAACAACCTGAACCTGACCGCGCGCGCCATTGCCGCGCAGCAAGCGGCGCAGGCGCAGGCGCGCCAGAATGCCGCTGGCGACCCCAGCGTGCCAAATGGCCTTGCGCAGGGTGGCTTGCAGGTCGACACCAACAGCCTGACGGCCGGCTGGCTCAATGCCCAGGCGCCCGTGCAGACGGTGGCGGCGGGAAAGACGGCCGTGGTGGTGCAGCAGACGGCGGACAAGGCCATCCTGAACTGGGAAACGTTTAACGTGGGCAAGGACACGACCCTGACCTTCCAACAGCAGAAGGATTGGGCCGTATTGAACCGCGTCAACGACCCGCAATCGCGTCCCAGCCAGATCCAGGGCCAGATCAAGGCCGATGGAACGGTGCTGCTCGTCAACCGCAACGGCATTGTGTTTACCGGCACGAGCCAGGTCGATACGCGCAGCCTGGTGGCTGCTGCGGCCCGCATCAGCGACGCGCAATTCCAGAAGGACGGCATCTACAGCCCCGGCACGGCAGGCGCTACGACGTTGACCGATGCGGCCGGCAAGGTGCAGGTGCAGGCGGGCGCGCGCATCGCCAGCAATGCGCCCAAGGGCAGCACGGAAGGCGGCGGTTATGTGATGCTGCTAGGCAAGGAAGTCCACAATGGGGGCGAGATCGGCACGCCCAAGGGGCAGGCCTTGCTGGCCGCGGGCGACAGTTTCAACATTAAAAAGGGCGTGGGCACGGATGGCAACCCGCTGTCGACCACGCGTGGCAGCGAAGTCACGCCGCAGTTCGCGGCCGGCAGCACGTCGGGCAAGGTCGTCAACACGGGCCTGATACAGGCGCGCGAAGGCGACATCACCCTGGCCGGGCGCACGGTGCAGCAGGACGGCGTGCTGCTCGCGTCCACCACCACGGCCACGCGCGGCACCATCCACCTGAATGCCCTGGGCAGCGACGCTGCCGTTACCCTGGGACGCGGCGCCACCACGGCCATCCTGGTCGAGGACGACGGCAAGACCACGGCGCTCGACAGCCAGCGCGACGCCATGCGCGGCCCGGCCGCGACGTCCACGGAAAATATTCTCGCCGTGAACGACCGCCGCGATCAGTCGCGCATCGAGATCGGCAGCACCGGCACGGTGGAATTCCTCGGCGACTCGCTGACTCTTGCCACGGGCGGCCAGATCGCCGTCAACGCCGCCAGCCGCAGCCTCGTGCGCGATGGGGCGCAGCTCGACGTCTCCGGCGCCGTGGGTGTCAAGGTTGCCATGGCGGCCAACAATGTCGAGATCAATGTGCAGGGCAACGAGCAGCGCGATGCACCCGTCAACCGCGACGGCAAGGCCTTGATCAATAACAATATCTGGGTCGATCGCCGCAAGCTGGTGCTGGTCCCGAAGGGCACGAACGGCTACGACAGCGACCGCTGGTACACGGCGGGCGGCTTGCTGGAGGTGGCCGGCTACCTGGGCACGCAGGGCCATTCCGTCAGCGAATGGATGGCGCAGGGCGGCACGGTGAGCTTCGGCGGCAAGGATGTCGTCACGCAAGCCGGCTCCCGCATCAACCTGTCTGGCGGCACGCTGGACGTGCAGACGGGCGCGCTGCGCCAGACCTGGCTGAAAGGCGCGGACGGCAAGCTGTATGAAGCGGGCAGCGCGCCCGCCGACCTGCAGTATGCGGGCGTGTACAAGGGTTACGAGGAAGAACACGCGCGCTGGGGCAAGGAGGCCAGCGCCTTCTACGCCAATCCCTTGATCGCCGCGCAACAGCGCCTGGAAAACGGCTACACGGTGGGCCGCGACGCGGGCAAGCTGGTGATCGCCACGGGGTCGGCCGTACTGGAAGGGGGCATCGCGGGTGACGTCTTCCAGGGCGAGCGCCAGGCGCAGGCGCCGCAGGCGCTGCTCGATGGCTACCAGCAGTCGCAGCTGGCGGCCGCGCAGCGGGGGCAATTGATCGTTGGCCAGTATCAGCCGATGTTCGACAAGCGCACGGGCGTGCTGCAGCATGCGCTGTCGGCCGTCATGGACGAGGTGCGCCTGACGCGCTTGCAGGACGGCATCGCCGCCGGCCTCGACGTGACAAGCGCGCTGGAGCCGGAGCGCCAGGGCAAGCTGCTGCTCGATACCAACTTGCTCAATGAGCAGCAACTGGGGGCCATCCGCATCGCTGCGAAAGGCGCGATCACCGTCGACAGCGCACTGCAGGTGGCCGACGGCGGCAATATCACCGTGTTCGGCAAGGACGTGGCCATCAACGCCAGCCTGCGCAGCCGTGGCGGCAGCATCATGGCCGGTAATGTGCTGAACCAGATCGGTGCGCTGGGCCTGGTCGATACCTTCGTCAATCCGGGCGCGCCCGTGGGCAAGCTGGTGCTGGCCGATGGCGTGAGCCTGGACACCAGCGGTTTGCTGGCCAATGTGCTGCGCGACCCGCTGGCCGCTGCCGGCCTGCCGTACCTGAACGGCGGCACGGTATCGTTGCGGGCGTATGGCGACGTGCGCATCGGCAGCGGCAGCCTGATCGACGTCAGCTCGGGCGCGGCCATCCTGGCGCAGGCGAAACAGCAGGGCGGCAAGGGCGGCAACGTGACCTTGGCCAGCTATGGGCCTAAGGCCGACCTGGTGCT
This sequence comes from Janthinobacterium breve, assembly GCF_051380895.1. NCBI lineage: Bacteria > Pseudomonadati > Pseudomonadota > Betaproteobacteria > Burkholderiales > Oxalobacteraceae > Janthinobacterium > Janthinobacterium breve. Next base: position 235,647 of record NZ_JBNYXY010000008.1, read on the forward strand.
GGGCGAGGGCGCGCAAGTGCGCGGCCATGGCGTGCAAGGCGGCGGCAAGCTGGAATTGCAGGCGAACAAGATCGTGATTGGCCAGCTTGACAAGCCCGAGGCAGGCATCTTGCAGCTGGACGGTGGCTTCTTTGATAAGGGTTTTTCCAGCTATAGCCTGGTCGGCAAGCAGGGCTTGACTGTAGCGGACGGCACGCAGGTGGACGTGCGCATGCCCGTGCTGCGCGTGCTCGACAATGACAGCCTGGCCCTGTGGACGCCGGAGCAGTACACGGAAAACGCATTGAAGGGTACTTTAACGCAGCGCAAGGGCGCCAGCCTGGCATTGCAGGTGGGCGATATCCAATCCGGCGCGGCCGACATGGCCAGCGCCGGACTGCTGGTTGGCAAGGGTGCCGTGGTGAATGTCGATGCGGGCCAGGCCATCAAGCTGTCCAGCGTGGGGCAGTTGACGGTGGACGGGCGCTTGAACGCCTGGGGCGGCAAGATCAGCCTGGGCGGCGTGGGCGTCGACGTGAACGTTTCCGAAGCGGTGGAAGCGGCCGGCCATGGCCGTTCCCTGTGGATAGGCGAGAATGCCGTGCTGGACGTGGCGTCGCGCGCCGTGACGGCCACCGATGTGCAGGGCCGGCGCTACGGCAAGGTGATCGACGGCGGCAGCATCGTCGTCGGCGGCGAAATCAACCATGCGCAGGGCAGTACCTCGGCGGCCAGCTTGTTTGTCGTCGTGCGCGACGGTGCCGTGCTTGACGCTTCCGGCGCGCACGCCGTGCTCGATGTGAACGGTGTGAACGGTGTGAATGGCGCGGCGGTCGATGTGGCCAGCGCGGGCGGCAGCATTGCGCTGGCGTCGAACAATGGCTTGTACCTCGATGGCCAGTTGCTGGCCAGGGCGGGTGGCGCGGGCGCGGCGGGCGGCACCCTGTCCGTGGCTACGGGTTCACCCGAATACCGCAAGGAGCTGGCGCAGGCCAGGGTGCTGCAGGGGCGCCAGTTGAAGTTGACGCAGCACCAGGTCGCCAGCGACCTGCCCGATGGCGTCAGTGCGCAGGACGCGGCGCAGGTGCTGCAGTATGGCCACGGCCGTTTTTCGGTGGAGCAGGTAGACGCGGGCGGTTTCGGCAACCTGGCCCTGCTTGGCGCGGCAAGCTTCGATGGCGACGTGTCGCTGACGATGCAACAGAGCTTCCAGCTGTACGGTGCGCCCATGCTGTCGCCTGGCAGCAAGCCTGGCGCGAAGGTCAGCATCGCGGCGCCGTATGTGCGCCTGGCCACGATCAAGCCCGTCGGGCGTGATTTTTATGTCAGGCCGGGCAGTGCGGGAGAATCGCCGGTCGCCAGCCAGATCCGTATCGAGGGCGACCTGATCGATGTGCGCGGCCTGGTCGACATTGCGGCCAACGATGTGCGTCTGAGCAGTCGCGGCGACCTGCGCTTCCTGCTGTCCCCGCTGGGCTGGGATGGCAATCAAGCGACGACGGTGTTGTCCTCGCCGGGCGACATGACCCTCAGTGCGGCCCAGCTGTATCCGGAAACGGGCGCCGGCGCCGCCGTGCGCGTTGGCTCCGGCTTGGTCGAGGGAAAGTTCGGCTACGACCCTGCGCGCAGCCTGCGCATCGCCCGGACGACAGACAGCGTGCCGGCCATGCCGTATTCCGCCTTCGGTTCGCTGGAACTGGAGGCTGCGCATATCGAGCAGGGCGGCGTGGTGCGCGCACCGCTGGGCCGCCTGGCGATCGGCGCGGCCCGCTATAACAATGACAAGAGCCTGAGCGTGAATCTATTGCCTGGTAGCATCACCTCCGTCAGCGGCGCCGGCCTGGTCATGCCGTATGGCGGCACCGTCGATGGACAGGCCTGGAATGTGGATGGCAAGCCGGCCGCCCTCCTGGGCGTGGGCGGCTTCAGTGGGCAGGGCGGCCTGCTACGCGTCGGTGTGGAAATGGCTGGCGTGGCCGTGGACGTACAGCCTGGCGCGCTGCTCGACCTGTCCGGCGGCGGCGAACTGACGGGCGCCGGCTTTATCGCGGGCCGCGGCGGCTCCACCGACGCGCGCTACCATCCTCTGGCACAAGTGAATGCGAACGGCGGTTTCGTCTTGCCTGGCCTGGCGACCAACCCCGTATACGCCATCGTGCCGGGCGTGCAAACGCCGCAGGCGCCTGCGGGTGGCGAAAAAGGTGCTGCCGATGCGGCCGTGGGCCGGCAGGTGACCATAGGCAATGGCGTGCCGGGCCTGCCCGCTGGCACCTACACCCTGATGCCCTCGACGTATGCCTTGCTGCCGGGCGCCTTCCGCGTCGAATTGAACGTCCAGGCGGGCCAGGGGGGAAGCGCCGCCCTGGCGCAGCAGCTGCGCAACGGTTCGTGGGCCGCACCCGGCACCCTGTCGATTGCCGGCACCGATATCCGCGCGCCGCTGGCCAGCCAGCTGATACTCACGCCGGCCAAGGTCTTGCGCACGTATTCCCAATACAACGAAACGGGCTATGCCGCGTTTGCCCTGGTCGATGCGCAGACGCGCGGCATTCCCCGTGCCATGCTGCCGTCCGATGCCAAGACGCTCAAGCTGACCCTGGCGCAAGATGGCGGTCTGGACACATTCCAGTTCCGGGGCACCGGCAAGTTCGCCGCAGCCGAAGGCGGCTATGGCGGCACCGTGATGCTGGGATCGAGCAATGTCTCCACTGGCGAGATTGAAATTCTCGCCGATGGCGCGCCGGCCACCAGCGGCGCCGGGCTGGTCAGCGTGCGTGCCTCCAGCTTGAACAATATCGGAGCGGCCCGCATTGTGGTGGGCAACATACCGACGGTGGCATACGGCCAGGGCGGCAATTACGTGAACTTCGGCGTCAACTCCGCGCGTGCCATCTACCTGCGCGCGGGAGCCGTCCTGTCGGCGCCCGAGGTATTCCTGGTGGCCCAGGACCCGGGCAATTATATGCAGGGCGATGGCTTGATCGATATCGCGCCTGGCGCGGGTATCAGCACCCTGGGACGCGGCAAGGCCGCGTATGACGCCAACGACGGCTTCATCTACAAGACCCGCGCGGACATGCACGTGCTGGCCGCGTCGAACGGCTTGCTCAATGCGGCGCCGGTCGGCGGTTCGGCGCGTGGCGGCATCCGCATCGGCGTGTGCGACGACGCTTGCGCCGGCACCAGTACAGCGAGCCTGTACTCGGAAGGCACCTTGCTGCTGTCGACCAATGGCAGGTTTGAACTGGACGACACGGCGCGCTACGGCACGCGCAACTTGAGCCTGTCCGTGGGCGCCATCAACATGGGTAGCAGCGAGGCGCTGGCGGCGGCCCAGGCCAGCGGCACGCGTTCCAGCGGCCTGGCCATGAACCAGGGCGTACTGGAGCGCCTGCTGCGCGGCGATACCAGCACGGGCGCGCCGGCGCTGCAGGCGCTGATGCTGAGCGCGGCGGACAGCGTCAATTTCTATGGCGACGTGATGCTCGACACCTACGACAAGAGCAGCGGCAAGTCCACCCTGGACCGCCTGGTGCTGACCACGCCGGCCATGTATGGCCAGGGCGGCGCCGATACCGTGGCCACCATCCGCACGGCCAACCTGATCTGGGGCGGCGCGCTGTCGCCAGCCGGCAATGTGATCGCGCACGGCGCCGGCACGGGCAGCGGCACCCTGAACCTGGAAGCGGAACGCATCGATTTCGGCTTCGGCCCCTTCACGCAGCCGGCCGGTGTCGGCTCGTTCGACCGCCTGGCGCTGGGTTTTGGCACCGTCAACCTGAAAGCGTCGGGCCAGGTCTCGGCCAACCACAAGGGCAGCCTGTCCGTCTACCAGACGCAGGGCGCCTACGAGGCAGGCAAGGGTTACCAGGTCAGCGGCGGCAAGCTGAACATCAGCACGCCGCTGCTGACGGGCGACGCAGGTTCCGCGCACAGCTATACGGCGGGCGGTGCGCTGAAGGTAACGGCGCCGGCCGGCGCGGCGCCAGTGGCTCCCGTCAAAAACAATGATGGGCTGGGCGCCCAGCTGACCTTGCATGGCGACAGTGTCAGCCTGGCGACGGCCGTGGTGTTGCCGAGCGGCAAGCTCACCATCAGTGCGCAGCACGACATCAGCGTGGCCGACGGCGCGCGCATCGACATGGCGGGCCGCAAGAGCACCTTCTTCGACGTGGATAAATACAGCTGGGGCGGTGACGTGACCCTGGACAGCCGCGCCGGCGATATCCGCCAGGCTGCAGGCAGCGTGATCGACCTGTCGGCCGAGAACAACCGCGCCGGCAGCCTGAAGGCCGTGGCCCTCGATGGCGCGGCCGGCATGGTGGATTTGCAAGGCAAGATTGTGGGTGGCGCCAGCGGCAGCTACGACGCGGGCGGCACCGTGGTGCCATACAAGAAGGGCAGCGTGGACGTGCGCGCGCAAACCCTGGGCGCCGGCGGCACGCTGGACAGCCAGTTCGCCGCGCTGAACACGCGCCTGAGTGATGGCGGCGTGACGGGCGGGCGCAGCTTCCAGCTGAAACAGGGCGACTTGACCATTGGCAATGAGCTCAAGGCGGGTGAAGTGCAGGTATCCGTCGACAACGGCCGCCTGACCGTGGCTGGCGTGATCGACGCCAGCGGTGAGCGCGTGGGCAGCATCCGCTTGGCCGGCAAGCATGGGCTGACCTTGGCCGGCAACGCCGTGCTCGACGCGCATGGCACCGTCTTGCGCGTCGACAGCTATGGCAAGATCATCGACAGCCCTAACCGGGCCATGGTGGAACTGAACTCGGGCGAGGGCACATTGGACCTGGCCGGCAGCGCGCAGATCGACGTGCGCCATGGCACGGCAGCCGTGGCCGGCAAGGGCAAGGGAGAATATGACGGCGCGGCGCGCGGCACGGTGGAGCTGAGCGCACCGCGCCTGGGCAGCGGCGGTTCCCGCACCGATGCCGACGCGGCCACCTTTGGCGACATCGGCGTCCATGCCGGCGGCGGCCTGACCATCCGCGGCGCGAAATCCATCGCCGTCAACGCCATGCAGCGCTACGACGATGCGGCCTACGAATTGGCACCGGGCGCCAATGGTCAGCCCGTGCAAGACCTGTCGGCCAGCGGCCGCCCGTACCAGGTGATCAACCAGGCCTATCTTGACAGCAAGCATGCGGACAGCACGGCCTTCATCGATGCGGCGCTGGCCAACACGAACTTGCGTAACGGCAAACTGGCGGGCTTGACCACGGCCGCGTATGCCGATGCGCTGCATTTGCGTCCCGGCGTCGATATCGTCAGCAAGACGCCGGACGGCGACCTGGTGGTGCAGGGCGACCTGGACCTGTCGGGCATGCGCTACGCCAGCCTGAATCCGCGCTTCCAGCAGACGGGCGTGCGCGGTTCGGGCGAGGTGGGCAGCTTGCTGCTGCGCGCCGGCGGCGACTTGAGCATTTACGGCAGCATCAATGACGGCTTCGCGCCGCCGCCCGCCACCAAGGATGACAAAGGCTGGGTATTGCTGCCGGGCCGCGACATCAATGGCAGCGACGTCATCGTGCCGGGCCAGGGCGTGACCGTGGCCGACGGCACGCTGTTCCCGGGCGGCATCGCGCTCAATTACGATTTACCCCTCAAGGGCTTTAATCTGGACGCGAATACGCGCCTGCCCGCGGCCGTGACCCTGGACCAGGCCGTGACCTTGCCGGCCGGCACGGTGCTGGCGGCAGCCGTGCGCGACAGCGCCGGCAATATCGTTCATGCGGCCGGCAGCCTGCTGGCCACGGCGCAAACCTTGGACGCCGGCATGCGCCTCGACGCAGGCAGCGTGCTCAAGCAAACGGTGAAAGTGAGCGCCATGACCTGGCCCAAGGGCGTGCCGCTGCCTGGCGTGGCAGGCGAACGTTCCAGCTTCATGCTCAACGGCAACCTGGCGCTGGCCGTGGGCTCATTGATCCCGTCCGGCACCGACGTCAAGCTGATGGCCAATGTGGAGGCTATCGAGCTGCGCCCGGACGTGGCGGGCAGCCAGGGCAAGCTGTGGGCCATCGCGCCCATGCTGGCCGAAGGCTCGCAAGCGTGGGGCATGCGCCTGGTGGCGGGCGCCGACCTCGATGCAGTCGACACGCGCAGCGTGCAGGCGCATCCCGACCATGGCACCTTGCGCCTGGCCGACAGCCATTACGGCATGTACGGTATCCTGGTGCCGCCGAAGGGCGTGCAGTACTGGAGCCAGGCTGCTGCGGACCTGGGTATCGAAGGCATCGTGGCCGGTGAAATTATCACCGACGAATTCCTCAGCCAGTTCAGCACCAATATCGTGGATTTCTGCGCCGCCGACCCGACCATGTGCGTGTTGAAGGTAGCGTATGTGTGGACCAAGGCCGGCGCGGAAGAGTTCGCCGACCCCAGCGTGAAGGCGGGTGACGTGCTCGACCCGGTGGCGATGAAGTGGCTGACCATTTGCGAGGAATATCCCGCCTGGTGCGGCACCTCCAGCCCCACGTTTGACTACAAGGCGTCCAGCTTGCGTTACAGCGTGCTGCGCACGGGCACGGGCGATTTGGACCTGGTGAGCGGCGGGGACTTGCGCATGGACAGCCTGTATGGCGTGTACACGGCCGGCATGTCGTCCACGGCGACGTTGCCAGGCGACCCGTTCAACCAGGCACGGGCGCGCAATGCCGACGGCAAGGTATTGAACAATCCTGACGGCGAGCATGAACACCTGGTCGATGGCGGCGCCGGCAGCATCTACCGCGCCTGGTACCCCGACCAGGGCGGCAATCTGCTGCTGAAGGTCGACGGTGACCTGAGCGGTTCGCTATTGGGCCGCAGTGCCGCGATCAATTTGCGCCCCGTCACTGCGGACGCGGGCTACGACAGCACGGCCGTGGGCAACTGGCTGTGGCGCCAGGGCAGCGGTGGTCTCGCCATCGGCGGCCTGGCACAGCCGGTGGCCTGGTGGGTCAATTTCGGCACCTATGTGGGCCGCAGCACCCTGGCCGACGACGTCCTGGGTTTTACGGGTTTCGGTACCCTGGGTGGCGGCAATCTGCGCGCCGACGTGGCAGGTGACGCCGGCGCGCTGGCGCTCGCGCAGGGCAGCAGTTATGACGGCAATATCAATACCCGTTCGCAGGGCTTGCTGCTGGCCGTGGGCAGTACGGGCCGCGTGAATGCCGATGGCAGCATGCTGCTGACGGGCGGCGGCGACCTGGACCTGCGCGTGGGCGGCGCCATCAACCCGGCAGGCATGCCGAATGCTGGCCACATGAATGGCGCCCTGGTCGACTTGCGCGGCCACGCGGAAACGTCGGCCGCACAGCTGGGCAGCCTGAAGCTGCAATATGGCACACAAAGTACCGATCACGCGCCCAAAGAAACACGCGCCTACGATGCCTTCACGGCCACGCGTGCCACGCCGCAGGGTGGCATGACTCTGGTGCCGGGCGACGCCACGTTCAGCGTGGCGACCCTGGGCGACCAGGTGCTGCAAGATGTGGCCGATCCGGGCCGCGTACTGATGGTCAACCCGACCTCGGCGCTTGCGCCATCTGGCGAACTGGGCATCGGCTACAGCTGGTTCAGCCTGTGGACGCCGCACACGGCGCTCGACCTGTTCTCCGCCGGCGGCAATCTGACGCCGTTGACGGGGCCGATCGGCACGGAGACCGACTTCGCCACCATTTACCCCTCCATTGTGCGCGTTGCTGCCGCGCATGGCAGCCTGTACTACGGCAAGACGATCGTGGACCGCAATGGCGCCGACAGCTATGCCGCACCTCTGCTGCTGGCGCCTTCGCCGTATGCCCAACTGCAATGGCTGGCCGGCGACTCCATCTATGCAGGCGGCTTTACCATCGGACAGTCCGGCGCGGCGGCGGACAGCATGGCGACGCCGTTCAAGCCAGCCTATATCGCGCGCACCCCCAGCTCGTGGTCGACCGGTCCCCTGGCCAGTAATCTGTCCAGTTCGGGGGTGCCGGCGAGGGCAGATGTATACCCGCTGTTCGCCTTCGGTCCCGATTCGGCCGCCGGTCCCGGCAACAGCGGCACGCAGGCGGCCCGCATCTATGCCGTCAAGGGCGACCTGCTCGGCGTCAACGTCGGGCGCATCGTTCAGTTCTACGACGCCAAGCATGCGGGTATCACCTGGTATGAGGGTGCGCAACCGGTCTGGATGAAGGCGGGGCGCGACATCGTCAGCAGCGGCACGGCGCTGCTGGAAGGCGTCAGAGGCAGCGAGAGCGACATGATGTTCGACAACAGCAGCAATCTGTTCGTGCATAACAACGCCTACGACGTGTCGCTGGTATCGGCCGGACGCGATATCCTCAGCAGTTCCTTCAACGTGGCCGGTCCCGGCACGCTCGATATCAGCGCCGGACGCAACATATTGATGCAGGACAAGGGCAGCGTCGTCAGTCTCGGCCCCATTGTGCAGGGTGACAAGCGTCCGGGCGCCAGCATTGCCATGCAGGCGGGCGTGGGCGCGGCCGGCCTCGACTACGTGCGCTTCGTCAAGCCCTATCTGGACCCCGCGAACGTGGCAAAGACGGGCGTGCCGCTGGCCGACCAGTCCGGCAAGGTGGTGAAATCGTATGAGGGCGAGCTGGCTGGCTGGTTGACTGAACGCTACGGCTTCAAGGGCACGGCCGCGGAAGCGCTGGCCTTTTATCTGGCCTTGCCCGAGCCGCAGCAGCGCGTGTTTGCCCGCGATGTGTATTTCGCGGAACTGAAGGCGGGCGGGCGCGAGTACAACGACTGGGACAGCTCGCGTTATGGCAGCTTTTTGCGCAGCCGCAACGCCATCGCGAGCCTGGCGCCGGTCACCGACGCCGGCGGCAAGGCGATTTCCTATGCGGGCGACATCATCATGTACCGCGGCACGCTTGCTCTCTACAACACGGGCTCGGGATACTATGACCGCATCGTTCCCCGCAGCGGCTACGTGCACACCAACTTCGGCGGCGACATCCAGCTGCTGACGCCGGGCGGCAAGCAGGTGTTCGGCATCGAAGGCGAGGCGCCGCCGTCGACTTCAGGCGTCATCACCAAGGGCGGCGGCAATATCGACCTGTTCTCGCATGGCAGCATCCTGCTGGGCCAGAGCCGCGTCATGACCACGTTTGGCGGCGATATCCTGGGCTGGTCGTCGCAAGGCGACATCAACGCGGGGCGCGGTTCGAAGTCGACCATCGTCTATACGCCGCCCAAGCGCGTGTATGACAACTGGGGCAACGTGACCCTGTCGTCCGACGTGCCGAGCACGGGCGCCGGCATCGCCACCCTGGCGCCGATTGCCGAAGTGCCGGCCGGCGACGTGGACTTGCTGGCGCCGCTGGGCACCATCGACGCGGGCGAGGCGGGCATCCGCGTCTCGGGCAACGTCAACCTGGCCGCGCTGAAGGTGATGAACGCGGCGAATATCCAGGTCAAGGGCGAAGCCAAGGGCATGCCGACGGTGGCATCCGTCAACGTGGCCGCCATGACGAACGCCAGCGCGGCTGCCACGCAGGCGACGACGGCGGCGCAGGACGTGGTGCAGCGCGAACGCGCCGCCACCCGTTCGGCGCAGCCATCCGTGTTTACGGTGCGCGTGCTGGGCTTTGGCAGCGACGCACCGCCTGACAGCGCGCAAGCGATGCCGCAGGACGGCGCGCGCATCGAGGCGGCCGACTACAACCCGCGCAGCGCCGTGCGCGTGCTGGGCCTGGGCCCGCTGCCGGAATCGGCCACGCGCCAGCTGACGGCGCAAGAGCGCAGCAGGTTGTCGCCATGATGGCCCGCTTGGCCGAACCCTTGCCATTGCGCGCGGCCGGCATGGCCTGGTACGGGCCCGCCATCCGGCCCCGTCTGCGGGCGGCCAACGACATGGCGCCAGCGTCGTTGCCGGGGCAGGGCGCCCAGCTGCAAGCGGTGCTGGAAAGCAATTACCGGGGCTTGCACCGGCGCCTGACGCACCACCTGGGTTGCGCCGAGCTGGCCAGCGACAGCCTGCACGACGCCTGGCTGCGCCTGGGCACGCTGGCGGCGGGCGATGGGGCGGCGCTGGCGCACAGCCCCGTCGCCTATGTGTTTCGCGTGGCCTGCAATGCGGCCATGGACAGCCTGCGCCGCAACCGCGCCTGGCTGTATGCGGACGAGGGCGATGGCGAGGCTGGCCTGGTCAATTTCCTGGCCGATACGGCGGCCGGGCCGGAACGCTTGGCCGAACTGCATGCCGATGTGCGCCGGCTGGCGCAGGCCGTCGAACTGTTGCCGCGGCGCCACCAGCAAGTGCTCGAAGCGCTGCGCGTGGATGAGCTGAGCCGCCAGGAAGTGGCCGAGCGGCACGACATGTCGCTGCGTAATGTCGATACGGCCTTGCGCCAGGCGCTCGACCACTGCGCGCGCCACACGGGCCATGCGGCGCTGGGCGGCGTCGGCACGACCCGGCGCAGCCTGAGGCTGAACGTTCGTTCGCGTACAGACGCGTAAATCTCCTGCCGCCAGACTGGCACTTCGGGCCTGCATGCGCCCACCCAGCCAGTCCACAGCCAGGAGGAAGCGCGACATGACAGAGTGTAATCACATCAATGCCGGCAGGCGCGGCTTGCTGATCGCCGGCGCGCTGTCGGCCACGGCGGTGGCCGTTCCTGGCGTGGCGGGCGCGGCGGAAGCGGTGACAGGGGCCAGCCAGGCCAGTCTTTCTGCGCCGCCTGTGCTGATGAACGTCAGCCTGGAAGTCAACGGCCGGCGCCACAGCATGGAACTCGACACGCGCACCACCTTGCTCGACGCCTTGCGCGAACACCTGCACCTGACGGGCACAAAAAAAGGCTGCGACCACGGCCAGTGCGGCGCCTGCACCGTCATGCTGGACGGTCAGCGCATCAATGCCTGCCTGACCCTGGCCGTGATGCATGAGGGCGCCCGCATCACCACCATCGAGGGGCTGGGCACGCCCGACAAACTGCACCCCATGCAGGCCGCCTTCATCGCGCATGACGGCTATCAATGCGGCTATTGCACGCCGGGGCAAATCTGTTCCGCCGTCGCCGCCCTGGGCGAAATCCGTCAGGGCATCCCCAGCCACGTCAGCGCGGATTTGAACGCGCGCCCGCAGGCGACACCGGAAGAATTGCGCGAACGCATGAGCGGCAACATCTGCCGCTGCGGCGCGTACTCCAACATCATCGAGGCGATTTCCGAGGTGGCGGGGAGGCCGGCATGAGAGTGTTCAGCTACCAGAAGGCGGTCACACCGGCCGAAGCGGCGGCCGCAGCCTTGCGCACGCCAGGCGCCAGGTTCATCGCGGGCGGCACGAATCTGCTCGATTTGATGAAACTGGAGATCGAAACCCCCGCGCATTTGATCGACGTCAATGGCCTCGCCCTGGATCGCATTGAAACGACGCCGGACGGCGGCTTGCGCATCGGCGCCCTGGTGCGCAACACGGCGCTGGCGGCGCATGCCACGGTGCGCCGCGATTACGCGGTGCTGTCGCGCGCCTTGCTGGCCGGCGCTTCGGCGCAATTGCGCAACAAGGCAACGACGGCGGGCAACCTGCTGCAGCGCACGCGCTGCGCGTATTTTTATGACACGAACCAGGCGTGCAACAAGCGCGTGCCGGGCAGCGGCTGCTCGGCCATCGCGGGTTTCAGCCGGCCGCTGGCCATCCTGGGAGGCAGCGCCGCCTGCATCGCCACGCATCCCAGCGACATGGCCGTGGCCATGCGCGTGCTCGACGCCGCCATCGACACGGTGCGGCCCGACGGCGCCGCGCGCACCATCCCCATCGCCGATTTTTACCGTTTGCCGGGCAACACGCCGCAGCTGGAAACCGTACTGCAGCCGGGCGAACTGATCACCAGCGTGACCTTGCCCCCGCCTGTTGGCGGCACGCACGTCTACCGCAAGGTGCGCGACCGCGCCTCATATGCGTTCGCGCTGGTGTCCGTGGCGGCCATCATCTTGCCCAATGGCACGGGCAGGCTGGCCCTGGGCGGCTTGGCGCCGCAGCCGTGGAGAATTGCCGCCGCCGAACAGGCGATACCTGGCGGCGGCGCCGCCGTGGCCCGGCAGTTGCTGGCGGGCGCCAAGCCGACTGACGACAACGCCTTCAAGGTGATCCTGGCGCAGCGCACGATTGCTTCGGTGCTGGCTGAAGCGCAAGCGAAGAAAGGCTAAGGACATGAAATTCACGACACCCGCCACCACCAACCCCATCGACCAGCTGAAAGTCGTGGGCCTTCCCACGGACCGCATCGACGGTCCCCTGAAAACCACGGGCACGGCGCCGTATGCGTATGAGCAGAACGCCGCTGCGCCGCACGCCGCCTACGGCTACGTGGTGGGCGCGGCGATTGCCAAGGGCCGCATCGCCTCGCTCGATACCAGTGCCGCGCGGCGCGCACCGGGCGTGCTGGCCGTGGTGACGGCCGATTCGGCAGGCAAGCTGGGAAAAGGCAAGATGAACACGGCGAAGCTGCTGGGTGGCCCCGACATACAGCATTACCACCAGGCCATCGCGCTGGTGGTGGCGGAAACCTTCGAGCAAGCCCGCTCAGCCGCGCAGTTGCTCGACGTCAAGTATGTCGAGCAGCAGGGCGCGTTCGACCTGGCCAAGGCCAAGGGCAGCGCCACCAAGCCGAAGGACGACAAGCCTGACAGCAAGACGGGCAATTTCGCGCTCGCCTATGCGAATGCCCCCGTGCGCCTCGACGCCAGCTACACGACGCCTGATCAGTCGCACGCCATGATGGAGCCGCACGCGTCGATTGCCGCCTGGGAGGGCGACAAGTTGACGCTCTGGACGGCGAACCAGATGGTGGACTGGGGCCGGGGCGACCTGGCCCGCACTCTGGGGCTGCCGAAGGAGCAGGTGCGCATCGTTTCGCCCTACATCGGCGGCGGTTTCGGCGGCAAGCTGTTCGTGCGCGCCGAAGCGCTGCTGGCGGCGCTGGGCGCGCGCGCGGCGCAGCGCCCCGTCAAGGTGGCCCTGACGCGGCCCTTGATGTTCAACAACACCACGCACCGGCCCGCCACCATCCAGCGCCTGCGCATCGGCGCCACGCGCGACGGCAAGATCACGGCCATCGGCCACGAATCGTGGTCCGGTGATTTGCCAGGCGGCAAGCCGGAAACGGCCGTGATGCAGACGCGACTGCTGTACGCGGGGCCGCACCGCATGACGGCCATGCGTCTGGCCGTGCTCGATTTGCCGGAAGGCAATGCCATGCGCGCCCCGGGCGAGGCGCCGGGGCTGATGGCGCTGGAAATCGCCATGGACGAAATGGCGGACAAGCTGAACATGGACCCCATCGTCTTGCGCATCCTGAACGATACGAAAGTGGACCCGGAAAAACCCGGCCGGCCATTTTCCCAGCGTCGCCTGATCGATTGCCTGCGCACGGGCGCCGTCGAATTTGGCTGGAAGGAACGGCAAGCGCGGCCCGGCGCGCGGCGCGACGGCCGCTGGCTGGTGGGCATGGGCGTGGCGGCCGCCTTCCGCAACAACCTCGTCATGCAGTCCGCTGCCCGCGTGCGCCTCGATGGCAAGGGCATCGTGACCGTGGAAACGGACATGACGGACATCGGCACGGGCAGCTACACGATCATCGCCCAGACGGCGGCGGAAATGCTGGGCGTGACCTTGAACCGTGTCGTCGTGCGCCTGGGCGACTCGGATTTTCCTGTCTCGGCCGGTTCGGGCGGGCAGTGGGGCGGCAACAGTTCCACGGCCGGCGTGTATGCGGCCTGCGTACGCCTGCGCCAGGTCATCGCCGGCAAGCTGGGCTTTGATGAAAATCAAGCACGCTTTTCGGATGGACAGGTGAGCCAGGGCGAGCGCAGCGTGCCGCTCGCGGCGGCCGCCTTGGATGGCGATGTGGTGGCGGAAGACCGCATGGAATACGGCGATCTCGACAAGAAATTCCAGCAATCGACGTTTGGCGCGCATTTCGTCGAGGTCGGCGTGGATGGCGACACGGGCGAAGTGCGCGTGCGCCGCATGCTGGCCGTGTGCGCGGCGGGCCGCATCCTGAACCCGAAAGCGGCGCGCAGCCAGGTGATCGGCGCCATGACCATGGGTGTGGGTGCGGCGCTGATGGAAGAACTGGTGGTCGACCGGCGCCGCGGCTTTTTCGTCAACCACGACCTGGCCGGCTACGAAGTGCCCGTGCACGCCGACATCCCGCACCAGGACGTCATCTTCCTCGATGAAACGGACCCCATGTCCTCGCCCATGAAAGCCAAGGGCGTGGGCGAGCTGGGCATCTGCGGCGTGGCGGCGGCCATCGCCAATGCCGTGTATAACGCGACCGGTGTGAGGGTGCGCGAGTATCCGGTGACCCTGGATAAGCTCATCGGCAAGCTCGATGGCAAGGTGGCGGCGCAAGGCTGACAGGCGGTGCCATGTAGCCTCACTGCCCACGAATCACTTTTCAACGACTAGCCAGGACCAGTCGCCACGCTTCTTTCTTCTGCTGCCAGATGCATCCAAGCAGCAGATGGCTGACGACTCGGTATGTATCAGAAAATACCATGCTTTCATAACGGGCAATGAGCAGTTCCGCATCTTCTGCATAAGCCTCGGTGCCCGGGACATGGCATGCCTTCATGCGCTGCGAGTGTCCGATGGCGCGGCGGGCATGGATATCTTGGTCTTTCCGCTATACTGGCGCCCCGTCATTGCCGCCATTCGCTGAAAATCATCATGGACCTGAGTACCCACGCCGCCATCGTCAATTGCGAAGCGTATCGCGATGGCAAGAAGATAGCCCATTTCGACATCGACAAGGTGGGCGACTTCCTCGGCGACCCCGATTGTTTCGTGTGGATCGGCATGGCCAGCCCCGACGTCACGGCCATGCAGGCGCTGCAATCGGCCTTCGGCCTGCATGAACTGGCCGTCGAAGATGCGCAGGGCGCGCACGAGCGCCCCAAGCTGGAAGAGTACGGCGACACCCTGTTCATGGTGATGCACACGGCCACCCTGGACGGCGACGCCATCGTCTACGGCGAAACCCACGTGTTTCTCGGCAACCGCTTCATCATCACGGTGCGCCATGGCGCCTCGGCCGGCTATGCGAAGTTGCGTGAGCGCAAGGAAAGCGTGCCCCAGAAACTGGCCAGCGGCCCCGGCTACGTGCTGTATTCCATCATCGACTTCATCGTCGACCAGTACCAGCCCTGCATCGACCATCTGCAGGCCAGGTTCCAGCACTATGAACTGCAGTTGTTCCAGCCCAGTCTCTCCGAAGACAAGCTGCAGGATTTCTACCAGCTCAAGACGGAGCTGCTGAAACTCGATGCGGCCGTCAATCCCCTGCATGATATTTGCACCCAGCTGATCCGTTTCCATGGCGACATCGTGCCCAAGGAGAACCGCATCTATTACCGCGACATTCTCGATCACGTCAAACGGGTCACGCACACGGCGGGGCAGATGCGCGAACTGGTCAATTCGGCCATGCAGGTGGCGCTGGGGCAAATTTCGATCCGCCAGAACGAGGTGGTCAAGCGCCTGGCCGCCTGGGCCGCCATCCTGGCCGTGCCCACCATGGTCTTCAGCCTGTATGGCATGAACTTCGAATTCATGCCGGAACTGAAGTGGCGCGGCAGCTATCCGGCCGTGATCGTTGTCATTATCGCCGGCTGCTATTGGCTGCACCGGCGTCTGAAGCGCGAAGGCTGGCTGTAGCCAGCCGCCTTACGCGCCCGCCACCGCGCCCGCCGCCTCCAGTATCAGCGCCGCCACTTCCACGGGCCGCGAGGCCAGCGAGGCGTGGCTGGCGTTCAGCGTGATGACTTTCCTCGCTTGCAGGCGCGCTGCCATGCGTTCCTGGTTGACGGGGGAAATCATGCGGTCGGCGCTGGAAATCTGGTACCAGCTGGGTTTATGCTTCCAGGCAGGGTCGCTGACGGTATCGCCGAAGGTGCTGGCCAGCGGCGCTTTCTGGATCACGCCCAGCACGGCGCCTTCTTCCGCATCGAGGTCCTGGCAAAAACTGTCATGATATTGCTCGGGCTTGACCCACAGATAGCCATCGCTGTCGCCTTCCAGGCTGGCCGCGCCCAGGGGCGGGTGTTCCTGTGTGATGCTGCCCGGGCTTTCGCCTGTGTCGGGCGCGAAGGCGGCGATGTACACGAGGCCCGCCACATTCTGCGCATTGCCGGCAACGCTGATGACGGCGCCGCCGTAGGAGTGTCCTACCAGCAAGACCGGGCCATGGACTTGCGCCACCATCTTGCGCGTGCGCTCGGCGTCGTCGGCCAGCGAGGTCAAGGGCAGTTCGACGGCGCGGATGGCCGTGTGGCCCTGGCGCCGCAATTCGACAATGACGCGGCTCCAGTGGGCGGCGCCGCCCCAGAAACCGTGGACGAGGATGATCGTTGTTTGATTGCTCATGCGGATACTCCTTGTGGCGAAAGGACGGGGTGGGGAATGCTCATCCATTGTAGACCTTCTCCGCGCGCTGGCATGGCCAGCGGTGCTTCATCTGTCCCAACGCATGGCCTCGATAGCGCCGACCACGGCTGATTCGTATTCGATGAAGAAATCGCTGTGGAAACCGTCGCGTATCACCAGGTGGCTGCTGCCGGGCAGGGCGGCGGCCAGGCGCTCGCCATCGGCAAGGCGCAGCGGGCGGAAAAAGTCCAGCAGCGCCTGGGCGGCCGCGAGGACGGCCGGATCGGCCTGCGGCGACAGCCAGGGCAGCAAATTGCGCACGCTGCCGGGATCGACGGTGACCACCAGCGCCGGCGCGCGCACGCGGCGGTAGTCGGGCGAGAAATTGTGCGCAGCCTTGTCCATGGCCCTGGCGATGGCGGCCGGGGTATTCGGCCGCACCGATCCGTCGGGCCGCACTTCCAGCGCATCGCGCCAGTTCGCCTCCAGCGCGGGCCACCACTGCTTGTTGACCCGCTTGGCATAGGCGATCGAGGCGGCCATGGATGCCAGGTCGACGGGGCCGGGTTGCGGTTCGTCGAGCGGCGAGCTTTCCGCTTCTTCTTCATCGTAGCCGCCGCTGGCCAGGTAATCGAAGGTGGTGTCCAGATACACGAGTCCCCGCACGCGCTGCGGGTGGCTGCCGGCGAACAGGGTCAGTTCGTTGCCGGCGATC
Organism: Janthinobacterium breve; assembly: GCF_051380895.1. Lineage (NCBI taxonomy): Bacteria > Pseudomonadati > Pseudomonadota > Betaproteobacteria > Burkholderiales > Oxalobacteraceae > Janthinobacterium > Janthinobacterium breve. The sequence continues at coordinate 252,710 of NZ_JBNYXY010000008.1, forward strand.
GAGTGGCCGGCCAGGATGACGCGCCCGATGTGCAAGGCGTCGAGCACGGCCAGCAGGTCGGCCACCAGGGTGGCGGGCGCGTAGGTGGCGTCGCCGGCGGGCGGTGGCTTACCCGAAGCGCCGTAGCCGCGCCGCGTGATGGCCAGCACGCGGTGGCGCTGCGCCAGCGCGGGCGCCAGGCTGTCGAAGGCATGCGCATTGGCGCCCAGGCCTGCCAGCAACACAATGACGTCGTCGCCTGCGCCGCCCGGCATTGCCGGCCAGTCGCGCACCTGCAGGCTGACGCCGGGCGCGACGGCGATCTGCCGCTCCGTCACCGGGGCGGTGGGTGCGACGGATGAACCGCCGCAGGCGGCGAGGGCAGCCAGCGCGCCGGCGCTGAACAGCAGGCGCCGGCGGGTACGGAAATGCATGTTGGCGTCGCCGCTTCTGCTCATGTGCTACTCCTTGTGTGGGGTGGGAACATGAGCAGTATCGGCGCCGTGCATGAAGCGCGGCTGAGCGCTGCGTGAAGAAGGGCTGAAGGGCTGAAGGGCAGTGCGCGCTACAGCATGCGCTGGAAGACGCCGTCCTTGTCCAGCAGCAGATGCTTGAGTCCCGCCAGCACATGCAGCATGATCAGGCCGGCGAGGGTCCAGGCACCCAATTCATGCAGTCCGAACCATTGTTCGGCCAGCGCATGGTCGGGCGCAAACCAGCGCGGCAGCGCCAGGCCGAAGAAGGCCACGCCGCTCTTGCTCAGCAGCGCTCCCGCCAGGCCGGCCGCCGGCGCCAGCAGCATGCCCGCGTACAGCAGGCCGTGGCCCAGGCGCGACAGGCGCGCTTGCCACGGCGCCACGGACGCGGGCAGGCTTGCCGGCCTGTGGCCCAGGCGCCATGCGGCGCGCGCGGCGAGCAGCAGCAGTAACAGCAGGCCCAGCGATTTATGCAGATTGAAGTACACCTCGCTGCCGGGATCGTCCTCGACCTCCATCATGGTCCAGCCCAGGGCCAGCATGGCGGGGATCAGCACGGCCATCAGCCAGTGCAGCAGGCGTGCCGGGGCCGCATAGCGCCAGCCTTGCGTCGTCAATTTTTCGGTGTTCATGGTAGATCCTTCTCTGTGAGTCGCGTGGATGAATCGTGTCGGCGCCGCCTCAGTCGATGGACCAGATGGCGTGCGCGTCGAGCGCCTGCCGCCAGTGGGCCGAACAGGGCCAGTATTGTCCAGCAAGGCTGGCAGCGGTTAAGATGGGGGGAAGCGGGCATGGGAGGCGGCCGAAAGTGGACGATGGACGGATGGTCGCCAGCAGATGTTAAGAAGTTCTTAATGTCCGGCGCCTACGCTGCCTGCATGAAGTTCAGACAGGACAGGCCACGATGCGCATATTGCTGACAGAAGACGACCCCCAGCTGGGGCGCGCCACGCAGATGGGGCTGGAGCAGGCCGGCTATGCGGTCGACTGGGTGCAGTCGGCCGAAAGCGCGCATATGGCCGTGCGCCTGCACTGCTATGGCTGTTTGTTGCTCGACCTGGCCCTGCCGGGCGAGGATGGCATGCAGGCCCTGGCGACCTTGCGCCGCGGCGGCTACGACGGAGCGATCCTGATCGTCACGGCGCGCGACCAGATCGTCGACCGGGTGGCGGGCCTGGACGGGGGCGCGGACGACTTCATCGTCAAGCCCTTCGACCTTGATGAGCTGGCGGCGCGCATGCGCAGCGCCTGCCGCCGCGCGGCCGGGCGCACGCACGAAGAACTCGTGCATGGCGATATCTCCATCGATGTCGCGGCGCGCCAAGTGCTGCAAGCCGGCGTGGCAGTGCCCTTGACGGGCAAGGAGTTCAGCATCCTGCTGATGCTCGTCGAGCAGCGCGGGCGCATTCTGAGCCGCGTGCAGCTGGAAGAGGGCGTCTACAGCTGGGGTGAGGAAGTCGACAGCAACGCGCTGCAGGTGCATATCCATCACCTGCGGCGCAAGCTGGGCAAGGCGCTGATCCGCACCGTGCATGCCATCGGCTACAGCATCGACAAGCCCGCTACGTCCGATAGGCAGGCGTGCCCGTGACGGCGTCCATCCCGCGCGCCGCCGGCGCATGGTCGCTGCGGCGCACGCTGCTGGCCGTGCTGCTGGGACTGACGTTCACGCTATGGGGCTTCAGCGCCGCCATCGTGTACCTGGAAGCGGGGCGCGAAAGCCAGGAACTGTTCGACCAGTCGCTGGCCGAGACGGGGCATTTGCTGCTCTCCCTGGCGGAACACGAAGTGCAGGAGCATGGTGCGAGCACGTCGCTGGTGATGCCGGCGGCGCAGAACCGCAACCACCGCCAGTACCTGCTGTTCCAGGTATGGGATGCGCAGCACCGCTTGCTGTACAAGAACGCCGGCGCGCCGGACCAGGCGTTCGCCGCGCCGGCCGATGTCGGCTACAGCTGGCGCGACAACGATGGCCTCCTGTGGCGCATCTATACGAGCTGGAATCACGACGCGCAGTTGCAGATCCAGGTGGCGGAACCGGCCAGCCATCGCCAGGAAATCAGCAGCCGCTTCGCCCTGAAGCTGCTGGCCATCGGCTTGCCGATGGCGGCCCTGGCGGCGCTGGCCATCTGGTGGAGCATTAACCGCGTGTTTCGCGCCTTGCGCCGCTCCGCCGATGAAGTGGCGCAGCGCACGCCCGACGATCTCGCCAATGTCAGCGTGACGGGCGCCCCCGTGGAAGTGCAGCCGCTGCTGCAGGCCATCAACCGCCTGTTCGTGCGCGTGCGCCAGACGCGCGAGCAGGAGCAGCGCTTCACGGCCGATGCCGCGCATGAATTGCGCACGCCGCTGGCGGCCATCAAGACCAACCTGCAGGTGTTGCAGCGCGCGCGCAGCGATGCGGAACGCAGCGAGTCCGTGACGGGCCTGGGCCTGAGCGTGGACCGCGCCACGCGCCTGGTGGGGCAGTTGCTGACCTTGTCCCGGCTCGACCCGCAGTCGCAGCCGCCGCCCGGCCTGCCCGTGCTGGACCTGGCCGCCGTGCTGGTCGAACAGCTGCCTGCCTGGATGGCGCAGGCGCAGCGCCAGGATTTGCTGCTGCGGGCCGACCTGGCCACGGCGCCGTGCCGTTTGCAGCTGGACCATGTCCTGATCCTGGCGCGCAACCTGATGGACAATGCCATGCGCTACACCCCGGCCGGCGGCACGCTGGCGCTGGCCTGCCGTACCGAGGCCGATGGCGTGCTGCTGCGCGTGAGCGATACGGGGCCCGGCATTGCCGAGCAGCTGCGCGAGCGCGTGTTCGAACGCTTTTTCCGCGCTGCCGGCACGCACCAGCCAGGCAGCGGCCTGGGTTTGTCGATCGTGCGGCGCATCGCCGAAACGCATGGCGCCAGCGTGCAGCTGGCCGCCGGGCCGGACGGCACGGGCCTGGTGGTGACGGTGCGCTTTCCCCCACCCGCCGGCCCGTCCATTCATGCATAAAGGAGTTTGACCATGCCATTGCGACACCGCGAATTTCACCGGATGGACAACGTGGGCTGGCTGCGCGCCGCCGTGCTGGGCGCCAATGACGGCATCGTCTCGACGGCCAGCCTGGTGCTGGGCGTGGTGGCGGCCCATGCCACGCACGACAGCATCCTGGTGGCGGGCGTGGCCGGCCTGGTGGCGGGCGCCATGTCGATGGCCACGGGCGAATATGTCTCGGTGCAGTCGCAGGCCGATACGGAACAGGCGGCGCTGGAGCGCGAGGGCGGCGAACTGCTCGGCGATCCCACGGGAGAGCTGCACGAGCTGACGCACATCTACGTGGCGCGCGGCCTGGAGCCGGTGCTGGCCGCGCAGGTGGCCAGGGCGTTGACGGCGCACGATGCGATCGGCGCGCATGCGCGCGATGAACTGGGCATCACCGAGAGCATGCGCGCGCGCCCGCTGCAGGCGGCGCTGGCCTCGGCGCTCAGTTTTGCCGTCGGTGCGGCGTTGCCGCTGCTGGTGGTGCTGCTGGCGCCCATGTCCATGCTGGCGCCAGCCATCGTCGCTTCCGCGTTGCTATTCCTGGCGCTGCTTGGCGGTCTGGCGGCCAGGGCAGGCGGCGCGCGCGTGGGCCGGGGCGTGCTGCGCGTGGTGTTCTGGAGCGCGCTGTCGATGGCGGCGGCATCGGGCATCGGTGCGCTGTTCGGCGCCACGGCAGCTTGACGCTGTCAGTGCGATACCAGCACCGGCAAGGTCATTTCCTGCAATACCGTGCGCGTGACGCCGCCCAGCAGCGCTTCGCGCAGGCGCATGTGGCCGTAGCAGCCCATCACCACCAGGTCGCAGTGCCGCTGCGTCGCCATCGCCAGCAGTGCCGTGCCCACGTCCTGGCCCGGCGGCGTGTCGTGCTGCAGCACTTCGACGTTGACGCCGTGGCGCGCCAGGTACAGGGCCAGGTCGGCACCCGGCTGCTCGCCGTGCGCGGCCGGCTGGGCGTGCGAATTGACGACGGCCAGGGTCACCTGCTGCGCGCGTTGCAGCAGCGGCAGCGCATCGGTGATGGCGCGCAGCGCTTCGGCGCTGCCGTTCCAGGCCAGCAGCGGATGCTGCGCGGTATCCGATAGCGCGGCGGCTGGCGCGTGCGGCACCATCAGCACGGGCCGGCCGCAATGGAGCATCAGGTATTCGGGCGTGCCGGCGATGACGCGCGACGGCGTATCTTGCGCGTCCGTCTGGCCAAGGATCAGCAGGTCGCAATAGCGCGCCTGCAGCAGCAGCGCGCCTTGCGCATCGTCGTCGACGAAGCGCGTTTCGTAGGTACCCAGGCCTTCTTCGCGGGCGATGCGCTCGAATTCATGCAAGGCCTCGCTGGCCTGGCTGCGCAGCGCCTGCATCTGCGCCGGCGCGAATTGCAGCGCGTTGACGCCGCCGCCATACGCGTAGCGCGAGATGCCGCTCATGGCCGAACCGATCAGGTGGGCGCCTTCGGCAATGGCCAGGCGCGCGGCCAGGCGGATGCGCTGGGCGCAGTGGCGGGAATTGTCTACGTGGACCAGCAGGGTGGTGTAGGGCATGGTGTTTTCCTCGGTTGTCGGAAGTCGGTTGTCAAGTCTGCAGCACGTAGTCGCCCGGCGCGTCGGCCAAGCCGGCGTCCATGGCCGGCAGCGCCACCTGTGCGCCCGAGCGCTCTGCCAGCCAGGCTTGCCAGGCTGGCCACCACGAACCGTCGTGGCGCGGCACGTCGCGCTGCCAGCTGTCCGCGTCGATGTAGGGCGCGTCGTGACGGTGCGTGGCCAGCTGGTAGCTGCGGCGCGCCTGGCCCGGCGGCGAGACCACGCCCGCGTTGTGGCCGCCCGAGGTGAGCAGGAAGGTGACGTTCGTGTCGGTCAGCAGTTGCAGCTTGTAGACGGAGCGCCATGGGGCCACGTGGTCCGTCAGCGTGCCCACGGCAAAGATGGGCGCGTCGATGTCGGGCAGGGCGATGTGCCGGCCTGCCGTGCGGTAGCGGCCTTCGGCCAGGTCGTTGTGCAGGAACAAACGGCGCAGGTATTCCGAGTGCATGCGGCAGGGCATGCGCGTGGCGTCCGCATTCCAGGCCATCAGGTCGCTGTCCTGCTCGTCTTCGCCCAGCAGGTAATGACGCAGCCGGCGCGACCAGATCAGGTCGTTCGAACGCAGCAGCTGGAAGGCGCCTGCCATCTGCCGCGTATCGAGGTAGCCCTGCTTCCACATGGCCGCTTCCAGGAAGCTCACCTGGCTCTCGTCGATGAACAGCGACAGTTCGCCCGGTTCCTTGAAGTCCACCTGTGAAGCGAGCATGGTGAGACTGGCCAGGCGCGCATCGCCATCGCGCGCCATGCTTGCGGCGGCAATTGCCAGCAGGGTGCCGCCCAGGCAGTAGCCGGCCGCGTGCACCTGCGGCGCGCCCGTGATGCGGGCAACGGCGTCGAGCGCATCCATCACGCCCAGCTGGCGGTAGTCTTCCAGCGACAGCTCGCGGTCTTCTTCGAGCGGATTCTTCCATGAAATCATGAACACCGTGTGGCCCTGCTCCACCAGGTAGCGTACCAGCGAATTGTGCGGCGACAGGTCGAGTATGTAGTACTTCATGATCCACGCCGGCACGAACAGCAGGGGCTTGGCATGCACTGTCGCTGTCGCCGGCGCGTATTGCAGCAGCTCGATCAGGTCATTGCGGTAGACCACCTTGCCGGGCGTGACGGCCACGTTGTCGCCTGCCTTGTAGGTGCGCTGGTCGGGCGCATATGCCCCCATGGCGGCGTGGCGCCAGTCGTCGGCCAGGTGTTGTGCGCCGTTCGCCAGGTTGGTGCCGCCGCTTGTGAGGGTTGTTTGCTGCACCACAGGATTGGTCAGCATGAAGTTCGACGGCGCCAGCATGTCGAGCCACTGGCGCACGGTGAATGTGACGACATCCTCGTGGTGCGGCGAGACGCCGCGCACGCCCGTGGTGGCGCGGTGCCACCATTGCTGCTGCAGCAAGAAGCCCTGGTAGACCAGGTTGTACGGCCAGCGCTGCCACGCCGGGTCCTCGAAGCGCCGGTCCTGCGGCAGCGGCGTGATGCACGGTGGCTCGCTGGCGCTGCCGCCCTGGGCCGACTGCAGCGCAGATTGCAGTGCATACTGCTGCCAGCGGCAGATTTTCTTCCACGCTTCCTGCAGCAAGGTTTGCTGCTTCGATGGCGCCAGCGCCAGGTGGCTGAGCCAGTCGGCATAGGCGTTGCCCAGCGCGGCCGGCGAAATGCCGCCCGTAAACTTGCCCAGCCAGGCGTTCAGCAGCAGGTCCAGAGTGGCGCCTTCCGGCGCGCTCTCCGGATAGTCGGGCGCCGGCAGGCCTTGCCAGGCGCTGCCCAGGCGCTCATGTTCAACTTTTTGCTCCGCACTGCTAGCCTGCGTCTTGCTCATCCAGGACTCCTGTCATTTTTTTACAGGATAGCAAGAGCTTGTTCAAAAAATTATGATCTACATCAAGTTTGCCCGGATGCGTGCAGCGTGCGGCTTGCCGCCTGGATGGACGCGCCCGTTTCCTGCATGAACAGCGGCTGCTGATTTGCGACACATGCTGCGCGATCAGGCTTTGGGAATTCTCGGGCGCCCGCTTGTGCCAGCTGGCTCGCTGCGGCCTGTATCCTGGTGGTTTCCATATGCTTGTTCCTGTCAGGTCATGCTGGATGAAAGAAATGGCGGCTAAGGAGGCGGTGCTCAAGCTTCCTCGACGCGGTTGCGGCCATTTTTCTTGGCCTGGTACAGCGCGGCGTCGGCCAGCTCGAAGCCGGCTTTCCAGTCGCCGTCTGCCGGCAGCGGCGCCAGGCCGATGCTGATCGTCGCCGTGATGGGTGTCTGCTCGAAGTCGACGCACCTTGCGGCCACGGCCAGGCGGATGCGTTCGGCCACCTGGTGCGCCATGGCCATGGCCGTATGCGGGAACAGCAGGCCGAATTCCTCGCCGCCCACGCGGGCGACGACATCGGAGGCCCGCGCCTGGGACTTGAGCACGGCCGCGATGGCTTGCAGCACGGCGTCGCCGGCGGTGTGGCCATGCTGGTCATTGACCTTCTTGAAGAAATCGATGTCGGCGATGCCGATGGTCATCGGACTGCCCGCGCGCATGGCCCGCGCTGCCGAACGCACGGCGTCGATCTCGAAGGCGCGGCGGTTGGGCAGGCGGGTCAGGGAGTCGCTCAGGGCGCTGCGCTGCAGCTGCTGCCAGCGGGCCGCATTCTGCTGTTCGATGGCGCGTTCGTGGCGCTGGTCGATGAAAAAGGCACCCATGTAGTTTTCATCGCCCAGCTTGCCCAGATCCATGGCCTTGAGCACGATGGGCAGCATCGTGCCATCGCGGTGGCGTATGGCGAAATGGCGCTTGTGCCCGAGTACCGTGGACATCTTTTCGCCGGCCAGATAGGCGCCGATCTGCGCGCCATGCTGTTCGCGCACGGCGTCCGGCAGCAGCGCGTCGAGCTGCTGGTCCGTCAGGCTGTCCGGGGCATAGCCGCTCAGCGCATACATGGCGTCGTTCGCATAGCGGATGCGCGAGCCGGCATCGATGATGATGGCGGCGTCATCTGCTGCGTCGAGCAGGCGCAAGGCCAGGATTTTGTTCATGTGCTTGTCCCCTACAAAGAAGGCAGAGATGTCGGGCGACCGAAACAAAGAAAGCTGCTGCATCGCCTTGATATTTTCTTAAAAAACATCATACATCAAATAAAAATGATTCCAACAAATATTATGATTTTCATGATTTATTTGATTTTTACACACAAAGAAATTCAGGTCTTGACGGGAATTTCTACGTGTTATAGGTTTTTTCACTCTCTGTCAGGGCGATTTTTTCCATCATGCTGCTTGTTCATCGATAGGGGAAACTATTTTTTTGTGGTTTTATTTATTGTATTTGGTAAATTTATGCGGCAAAATGGAATGCATGCAGATCGGCACGCGTGTGGCGCGCCCGGCCTGACATGCCAGGCTGGTTACTGTGGATGGAGGAGACGGACATGCTGACGAAAATACCGGCAAGGGACAGCGAAGCGGTGTACAAGGACCAGCCGCCGTCCGGCAGCGCGCGCCATCCGCAAGGGCCGGGCGCGGGCGTGTTCCGCTCACCCGTGCAGCGCCTGAAGGCGATCGCCTACCTGACGCTGTTATTGGCGGTGATACCGGCCCTGACCTGCATCGCCACGGGGCGCGCTGGCATGCCGAACTTGTTCAGCACCGTGTGCGGCGTGGTCTCGTGCGCGGCCGGAGATGGAGCGCTTTAGCCGCCTGCGCCGGCGGCCTGCGCTTCCTCGCAGATCCATGCCATGAATGCCTGTACTGCAGGGCGCGTGGCCGCGTCGGGCCGCGCCACCATGTAGTAGGCAAAGCGCGCGGGCCAGGGCAAGTCCAGCACTTGCACCAGGCGTCCGGCGGCGATTTCCTCCTGCGCGTACAGCTGCGGCACCAGGGCCAGGCCCTGGCCCGCCTCGGCTGCGCGGATCAACAGAAAATCATCTTCGAAGGCGGAGCCGCGCAGCGCCCGCGCCGCATCGGCACTGTCGTCCGGCGCGCCATGCGCTGCCAGCCACAAGGGCCAGTCGGCGCGGTCCATATCGTGCAGCAGCGGGTAGCGCAGGCAATCGGCCGGCGTGGCGATGGGCGGCTGGCCCGGCATCAGGGCGGGGCTGGCGACGGGCACCAGCACGGGCGCCATCAATCGCGTTACCTGCAGCCCCGGATAGTCGCCCAGGCCGTGGCGCAGCGCCACGTCGACGCGGTCGCGGCGCAAGTCGACCAGCGCGGATGTCGCTTCCACGCGCACCTCGATATGTGGATGGCGCTGGTTGAAGCGCCCCAGTCGCGGCACCAGCCAGGCGGCGGCAAAAGTGGCCACCGTGCTGACGGTGAGCGTTTGGCGCCCACCCATGTCTTCCAATGCTTGGCTGGCGCTGGCGATCTGCGCGAAGGCGCCCAGCAGGGCGGGGTGGACCATGGCGCCCGCCTCGGTCAGGCGCAAGCCCTGGCGTTCGCGGGTAAACAGCGGCATGCCGACCCGTTCTTCCAGCAGGCGGATTTGCTGGCTGACGGCGCCCGACGTCACGTGCAGCGCCTCGGCGGCCGCCTTGATGCTGCCGCGCTGGCCCACTTCGACAAAGGCGCGCAGCGCCTGGAGTGGTAAAGGATGCTTCATCGATATAGTTTTTCTATAGTTGCGAGCGAAAAATCATCGCTTCAGTTTCGCTCTTGAAAAACGAATTATAGGGGCATGCGGCGTTGTTTTGACGTCGAGTAAAACTATATCGATAGGATCTCATGTTACTTTCACACCGGCAACTTTGCCTGGTTTTGCTATGCACCACGCAATTTGTTGCCTTGCTCGATTTTTCCATCACCATGATCCCCTTGCCGCAAATCCAGCACAGCCTGGGCTTCACGCCCGGCGGCCTGCAATGGGTGATCAATGCGTATGGCGTGGCCATCGCCGGCTTTTTGCTGCTGGGCGGGCGCGCGGCCGACCAGTTTGGCCGCCGCCGCGTCTTCCTCATGGGCGTGGTCCTGTTCACGGCGGCGTCCCTGCTGGGTGGCTTTTCACACAGTCCGACCATGCTGGTGGCCACGCGCGCCCTGCAGGATTTCGGCGCCGCCATGTTTTCTCCGGCCGCGTTCTCCCTGCTGCTGGCCGTGTTTCCCGAGCCGGCCCAGCGCAACCGGGCGCTGGGCGCCTGGACGGCCGTGGCGGCCAGCGGCTTTGTCGCGGGCCTGATCCTGGGCGGCTTCATCACCGACCTGCTGGGCTGGCGCTGGGTGCTGTGGATCAATGTGCCCGTCGGCATGCTGGTGCTGGCCCTGTCGCCGGCCTTGCCCCTGGGCCGGCCCGATGCCGATACCGCTGTGGCTACTGGCACGCTTGACGTGTGGGGCGCGCTGCTGGTGGCGTCGGGCGCGGCGACGCTGGTGTTTGCCTTTGCCAATAGCGAACATGTGGGACTGGCGCATCCGCTCACCTTTGCCCCGGTCGCGCTGGCGCTGGCCTTGCTGGCGCTGTTCGTGTGGGTGGAGGGACGCGTTGCCGCGCCCCTGATGCCGCTGGCCGTCTTCCGGCGCCGCTCGACGGGCGGCGCGAATATCGTCTCCCTGCTGGCCAACACGGCCCTGGGCCCCACCTTTGTCGTGGTGGCGCTGGCCATGCAGGAAGTGCTGGCGTTTTCCGCCACGCGCACGGGACTGGGCTTGCTGCCGATGGCCGTCGCCTTTACCCTGGCCAGCGCGTGGGCCGGGCCGGCGCTGATCGCCCGCTGCGGCACCAAGCCCGTCATCGTCGGCGGCATGCTGCTCTTCATCGGCGGCCTGGCCATGCTGGGCGCGTCGCTGGCCACGCTCGCTTCGTGGGGCGCCTCCATCCTGCCCGGCAGCGTACTGGCCGGCATCGGCTATGGTCTGGCGTTTCCCGCCTGGACCGTGGCCGGCATCGATGGCGTCGCGGAAGCGGACCATGGCCTGGCGGGTGGCATGCTGACCACCACGCAGGAAGTCGGGTCGGCCGTCGGCCTGGCCGTGGGCGTGGCTGTCAGCATCGCCGTGCTGGCCGGCGGCGGCACGGCAGCGCAGGGCTACAGCAGCGCCATCCTCGTTTCCGCCTGCCTGGTGGTAGCGGGCCTGGCGTGCGCCATCGCCATCCTGCCCGGCAAGGCCGCGCGCCAGGAGGCGGCATCATGATGGAACTCTACACCGACAGTTCGCCCAACGGTTTCAAAGCCACGATGGCGCTCGCCGAACTGGGCTTGCCATACAGGCTGCGCCATGTGCGCCTCGAACAGGGCGAACACCGGGAGCGCGCTTTCCTGGCCCTCAATCCGCACGGGCGCATTCCCGTGCTGGTCGACCACGACGCGGGCATCACGGTGTTCGAATCGGCCGCCATCCTGCTGTATCTGGCCGAGAAAACGGGGCGGCTGCTGCCCAAGGAGCCCGCGCCGCGCTGGGCCGCCATCACCTGGTTGCAATTTCACGCGGCCAGCATGGGACCGATGCTGGGCCAGCGCGTGCATTTCGAGATTGCGGAAGGGGGCGCAAATGCGGGCGCCACGGCGCACTTTCGCCAATTGAGCGATGCCGCGCTGGCTACCATGGATGGCCGCCTGGCGAACAACGCCTATCTGGCCGGCGACTAATATTCCATCGCCGACATCGCCAGCTTTGGCTGGCTGCACATCGCGCACTTGGTCGGCTTTGATTTTTCCGCCTGGCCCCACGTGGGCGCCTGGTACGCCCGCGTGGCGGCCCGCCCGGCCGTGCAGCTGGGCATCACGCTTCCCGCTCCTGCCACGGGCGCCTGATCTACTTCAAGGAATAACATGACTATGGATACCAGCGGCGCTTCCTCGCACGCGTTTGCCAACCATGCCGGCTACCGCCGCATGTTCGCGTCCGGCGCGCTCACCCTCGGCATCTACCTGCCGCTGCGTTTTTACCAGGGCGACATGCAGGTGCTGGCCGGCCAGGCCGACCTGGTCGCCGCCATGGACAAGCAAGGCTTTGCCGCTGCCTGGGTGCGCGACATTCCCCTGTTCGACCCGCGTTTCGGCGATGCGGGCCAGCTGTTCGACCCGTGGACCTATCTGGCGTATCTGGCGGCGCGCACGCAGTCGCTGGCCCTGGCCACGGGCAGCGCCATTTTTACCCTGCGCCATCCCATCGACCTGGCCAAGGCGGCCGCCAGCATCGACCAATTGTCGGGCGGGCGCCTGGTGCTGGGTACGGCTTCGGGCGACCGGGCCAGCGAATTTCCCGCGTATGGCGTGCCATACGCCACACGGGGCGAGCGCTATGCACAGGCCGTGCACATGTTCCGCCAGTTGCTGCAGGCAGGTGCCGCCAGCGTCAAAGGCCCGCTGGGCAGGGTCGATGGCCTCGAACTGCTGCCCAAACCCGTGGCGGGCGCCATTCCCCTGGTCGTCACCAGTTCCTCGGGCCAGCCTTTGGCATGGATAGGGCGCCATGCCGATGGCTGGCTGACGTATCCGGAAGCGACGGATACGCCGGACGGGCCGCGCAGGCTGGCGGAAAAGATCCGCGCCTGGCGCGCCTGCATACCGGATGGCGGCTTTCGCCCGCACATGTGCAATGAGTGGCTGGACCTGGTGGACGACCCCGATTATCCGCGCACGCCCGTGCGCAGCGGCTATGTGCTGCGCACGGGGCGCAAGGGGCTGATCGACTTGCTTGGTGAATGGCGCGCGGCGGGCGTCAACCATGCGGCGCTGGGTATCCAGCATGGACAGCGCCCGGCCGCAGAGGTGCTGCAGGAACTGGCGCAGGAAGTGCTGCCGCATTTTCCATCGCATGCGGCGCTGCCCGGTGCCGTGCCGCGCTGGTAAGGGAGGCTTAAAGCGCGTGGCTGACGGCGTAGATCAGCAAACCGGCCAGGCCGCCCACGATGGTGCCGTTGATGCGGATGAATTGCAGGTCGCGCCCGATGGCCAGTTCGATGCGCTCGCTCATTTCTTCCTTGCTCCACAGGTCCAGCCGGCTGGCGATGAAGGCGCCCACTTCGCCCCGGTAGCGGCGCACCAGCGAGCCGCTGCCGGCGACGATGGCGTCGTTCAGCCATTCCCGCGCGGCCGTATCCGTGCCGAGCACCTGGCCCGTGTTGCGCGCCAGGCTGGCGAGCGCTTGCGCCAGCACGGGCTGGTCGGCGTGCAGGTCGGCCAGCAGGCGCGTGCGGATGTTGTTCCAGACGTCGCCCAGCATGGCTTGCACCGTGTCGCTGGCTACCAGCTGCAGCTGGTAGCGGCGCACGGTTTCCTGCCAGTGCGGGTCGGCCTTCAGGTGCAAGGCGCTGTCGGCGATCCAGCCGGCGATGCGCTGGCGCAGGGGATGGGCCGGATCGACGCGCACGGCGAGGGCAAACTTTTGCAGCGAGGCGATCATGCGCGGCTCGTACGCTTTCACGGCTTTTTTCACCAGCGCGTTCTCGATCTGGAAGGCCCCCAGCACGAAGTCGCCGATGGCGGCGTGGTGTGCCTCGTCGTCCAGGTAGGCGGCGCTGCGGTCAAGCATAAAGTCCAGCAACTCCTGCGGCTTGCCGTCGGCGATCAGCGCGTCGATGCAGTCGGCTGCCACGTTCGACAAATTCAGTTGGCCCAGGTAGCTGCTGGCCTGTACACGCAGCAGCCGGCCCAGTTTGTCGTGATCGGCCATCGCCAGCAGCTGTTTCACCACGCCGGCGCTGGCCATGCCCAGCTGCTGCGCGTGGACCTCGTCACTGAGCCAGGCGCCCAGGCGCGCGGCAGGATCGGCTTGCACGATGCGCTCGGCGATGCCTTGCTCGGTAATGAAATGGTTTTCCACGAAGGCGCCCAGGCTGCGGCCGATGCCTGCCTTGCTGTTCGGGATGATGGCCGTATGCCACAGTGGGATGCCCAGCGGGTGGCGGAACAGGGCCACCACGGCGAACCAGTCGGCAATCGCCCCTACCATAGCCGCTTCGGCGAATGCCTCGATATAGCCCCAGGCGGGATGGCCGCCCCGCTGCGAGCGGGCCACGGCGAAGACCAGCGCGGCCAGCAGCAGCAAGCCGACGGCCAGCCACTGCATGCTGCGCAGGCGCGCGCGCTTGAGCTGGTCCGTGCTCTGGTCCAGTTGTGCGATGAGGTCGGGGGAACGTTGCATGGATGGCGGCCTGCATTGGTTGCGAGACCGCCATCTTAACTGCGGCAGCGACAGAATATGTCGCCGCAGGGGACTTTTTACTGCGGGGGGTGCAGCAGCGAACGCCGGCGCGCGTAGCCGAAGTAGATGACCAGGCCGATCACCAGCCAGATGGTAAAGGCCATCCAGGTGACCCAGCTGAGGAACGTCATCAGGCCCACGCACAGGATCACGGCCAGCGCCGGCACGTAGGGCACGCCGGGGCAGCGGAAGGCGCGTGGCAGGTCGGGACGGCGCTTGCGCAGCACCACCACGGCAATCGACACCATGGTGAAGGCGGCCAGGGTGCCAATGTTGATCAGCTCTGCGAGGATGTTGAGCGGGATCACGGCGGCGATCAGGCCGAAGACGATGCCGACCAGCCAGGTGGCGAAGAATGGCGTGTGGAAGCGCGGATGCACGGTCGACAGACGCTTGGGCAGCAAGCCGTCGCGCGACATGGCGAAGATGATGCGCGTCTGGCCGAAGGCCATCACCAGGATGACGGTCGTCATGCCCAGGATGGCGCCCAGGTCGACGAAGCCGGCGATCCAGTTTTCGCCCGCATATTGCAGGGCCAGCGAGACGGGATGGTCGACGCCGAGGAATTTTTGATACGGCACGATGCCCGTCATGATGGCCGAGACGATCACATACAGCACGGCGCACACGGCCAGCGAGCCGATGATGCCGATCGGCAAGTCGCGCGACGGCTTCTTGACTTCCTCGGCGGCCGAGGTGACGGCGTCAAAGCCGATGAAGGCGAAGAACACGAGCGCGGCGGCGCTCAGCATGCCGTGGTAGCCGAACGGCATGTAGGGCTGCCAGTTGGCCGGCTGCACGTGGCGTGCGCCGAAGATGATGAACAGCAGCACCACGCCCACCTTGATGGCCACCATGATGTTGTTCAGGCGCGCCGATTCGCGCACGCCCCATCCCAGCATGGCCGTCAGCAGCAGCATGATGACCAGGGCCGGCAGGTTGATGAAGGTCGTGACGCCCGGCAGGGCGCCCGGTGCGGCCGTCAGGGCCGCAGGCAGGGTGATGCCAGCGCCTGCCAGCAGGGACTGGAAGTAGCCGGACCAGCCGACGGAGACGGCGGCCGCGGCCAGGCCGTACTCGAGCAGCAAGTCCCAGCCTATCATCCAGGCGGCCAGCTCGCCCAAAGTCGCATAGCTGTAGGTATAGATGGAGCCGGCCACGGGTACGGTGGAGGCGAATTCCGCGTAGCACAGGGCGGCGAAGCAGCAGGCGACAGCGGCCACGACAAACGACAGCGATAGGGCGGGGCCGGCCGTCAGCGCACCCGTGCCGGTGAGCACGAAAATGCCGGTGCCAACGATGGCGCCTATGCCCATGAGGACAAGGTCGAAGGGCCCCAGCACCTTGGCCAGTCCTCCCGGCTTCTTGCTGTGGGCAATCATGTCATCCAAATTCTTGGTTCTAAATAAGCTCACTGTGTCTCCTGGTAGTTTTTGTCATGGCGCCATTGCCGCCTCGTGAGTAGCACGACGCAGCCAGATTCTAGCCCAGGCTGCGCTCTTTCCAGAAGGAAAACTGTACCGTGCCGTGCGCGCCCGCCTGCAAGCTTGCCCCGCAGGCAAAAAAACGGCCCCGGGATGATGGACCGGGGCCGTAAAGGAGACTGCTTTAATTACCTACTTGGCAAAATGTGCTTCGATCTCTTCCAGCGTCTTGCCCTTCGTCTCTGGTAATAAAAACGCGGCCGCCAGGAAATACAGCACGGTGCAGCCGGCACCGAAGAAGAACAGCGTGGAATAGCCATGCAAGCCCACCGTCGGCAGGAAGATGGCGGCGATGACCGTCGAGACGAACTGGTTCACCAGCAGCGCGATGCTCATGCCGTTCGAACGGATGCGGGTCGGCATCAGTTCGGACAGGGCCAGCCACACGCACACGCCCGGTCCCACGGCAAAGCTGGAAACGAACACGCAGATGGCAATCGCCACCAGCCAGCCATGCGTGGACGACGGCACGGGGCCCAGGCTGGCCTTTTCGATGCGCAGCGGCGCTTCGCGCCCGGCGGCCGGGTCGGCGAACAGATTCAGGTGCAGCTTGCGGAAGAATACGCCGATCACGCTGTCGGCCTGCACGGCGTCTTCGCGGGCGATCGTCACCTGGCGCAGCACGGGATCGTCGCTGCGCAGGCTTTTCACATTCGTGAACGGGCCGTAGGCGTAGGCGATGGTCAGCTGCTGCGGCGTGCCGTCGGCCGCCGCGCCAAGGGCTTGCAGGGTGGCGGTGTCCAGGTGCAGGGTCAGGCCGTCCGCCTGTACCTGGGTGGCGATGGCGGGGCGCACGTCGGCCAGGTGCGCTTCGGCGCCGCGAAACAGCAAACCGGCCGCCAGCAGCGAGACGACGATGCCGCCCGTGCCCAGCATCAGCAGGAATTTGCGACCCTTGCGGTCCACCAGCAGCACGGCCACCACCGTCATCACGGCATTCAGTACTTTCAGCAGCACGTCCGCCATGTTGGCCGAGGCGCCGGACAAGCCCGCCTGGTTGAGGATGTTGACGACATAGGCGAGGATGGAATTGATGCCCGTCGCCTGCGTGCAGGCCAGGATCAGGCAAGCGAGCAGGAAGGGCAGCACGTAACGGCGACTCAGCAGCGGGTCCTTCGCCTTGGCACTCCCGTTGGCCTTGACCGCGTTCTCGGGCGTGTCGAGCATTTCGCGCAGCTCCAGCTCGGCAACGGCGGGCAGGCGGGTGCGCAGCAGCGACTGGCGCGCCTGTTCGATGCGTCCCCGTTGTGCCAGCCAGCGCGGCGACTCGGCCAGCAGCAGGGCGCCGATGGTAAACACCAGGCCCGGCGTCAGACAGACCCAGAAGATGCTGCGCCAGGCGTGGTCCTTGGCCGTGAAGATGGCGGCGATGCGGCCTGCTTCCGGCAAGGCTTGCGCCGCCTGCGTGGCCATTTCCACCGTCTGCGCCTGTTGCAGGCCGATCAGGGCGGCCGCCACCAGGCCGATGGTCAGCAGCAGCTGGAACAGGGCGGCACCGCGTCCCCGCTGCTGCGCGGGCAGGCATTCGGCCAGGTACAGGGGCACGACGACGCCGATGAAGCCGCCGCTGATGCCTTGCAGCAGGCGGCCCAGCAGCAGCGCCATGTAGCCGTCGGCCAGGGCGATCAGGGGGATGCTGGCGCTGAATAGGGCGCCGGCCAGGAACATCACCCAGCGCCGGCCCAGCAGGTCGGCCAGGGCGCCGGCGAACAGGGAAGAAAGGACTGAACCCAGGAGCACGGCGGCAACGATAAAGCTCAGCTGCTGGGCCGTCAGTTTCCAGGCCACGGAGGCCGTTGATTCCAGGTAGGGCAGGGCGCCGGCGATGATGCCGATATCTATGCCGTACAGCAATCCCCCCATGCCGGCAATAAATAGCAGGTAGCGCATGGCCCACACGGGGGCCTTGTGTGACGTGTCGTGCATGAAAACTCCGGGACGGGGTTGAGGTAGGGTGGGTGGTCTAGCGGGTGGAAAGATCGATGGCCGCGCCTTCGACGAAGACGGACACTGGCTGTAGTGTGGAATCGAGGACGACGATGTCGGCCCAGGCGCCCGGTGCCAATCGGCCCCGCTCGGATTCGCCCAGGTAGTCGGCGGGGTATAGCGACAGGCGGTTCGAGGCGTCGGCCAGGTCCAGGCCCAGGTCGACGAAATTGCGCAGCGCCTGGTCCATGGTCAGCACGCTGCCGGCCAGCGAGCCCGTGGCCAGGCGCACGCAGCCCAGGCATTTGTAGACGTGCTGCGTGCCCAGGCCATATTCGCCGTCGGGCATGCCGGTGGCCGAGGTAGCGTCCGTCACGCCATACAGGCGCGGGATGGCGCGCAGGGCCGCGCGCAAGGCGCCCTTGGCCACGTGCTGCAGGTCGGGGATGATTTCCGCGTATTCGGCATGCCCCAGCGCCGCGCCCACCATGCCCGGGTCGTAATGCGTCATGCCCGTCATGCCGTTGTACAGGTGGGTAAAACCGGAGGCCCCGGCTTTCAGCGCCGCCACGCCTTCGTCATACGTGCCGGCGCTGTGGCCGATCTGCACGCGGATGCCCATCGCCGCCAGTTGCGGGATCAGTTCCAGGTGGCCGGGGATTTCCGGCGCCATGGTCAGCACCTTGATGGGGGCGATGGCGTGAAAGCGCTGCACCAGTGCCAGGCTGGCCTGCACCACGTCGGGCGGCTGCGCGCCCAGGCGGTGCAGGTTTAAAAAAGGTCCTTCCAGGTGCACGCCCAGCATGCGCGCGCCGTTGACCGGGCGCTCGGCAATGACGCCGGCCAGGCCTTGCAGGGCGCGCAGGATCGAGGGTTCCTTGGCCGTCAGGGTGGTGCCCAGCAGGGCCGTGGTGCCGTGGCGCGCGTGCACCTGCGCCACGGTGGCGCCAGCGTCGCCGCCTTCCATGATGTCGACTCCGGCCGCGCCGTGCACGTGCAGGTCGATGAAGCCGGGCAAAATGGTCAGCGCGCTGTCGGCGGCAGGGTCTTCTTGTATCTGGACGATGCGCTGGTCAAAAGTGATGGTGCCCGTGATCCAGCCAGATGGGGTAAGGATTCTGCCGCTCAGCATGTGTTATTCCGCTATAAAAAGTTCGATGCCCAGCTTTTGCAGCCCTTCGCGGTATTCCTGGCTGATGCTGGCATCGGTGATGACGGTATCGACCCGGTCCAGCTGCACGATGCGGTGCAGGCTGACGCGGCCGAACTTGGAGGCATCCGTGAGGACGATGATCTTCTTGGCCCGTTCCACCATCTTGTGGTTCAGGCTCGCTTCCGCTTCGTGGTGGGTGGTGACGCCGAACTGCAGGTCGAAGCCGTCCACGCCCAGAAACAGCTTGTCGAAGCTGTAGGCTTGCAAACAGGTTTCCGCCTGGCTGCCCTGGATCGACAGCGACTGCTTGCGCAGCAGGCCACCCGTCAGGATCAGGTCCACGCCGGGTGCGTCCGCCAGTTCCCATGCGATATTGAGGCCATTCGTGGCCACCGTCACGCCGGTCGCATCGCGCAAATGGCGCGCCAGCGAGATGGTGGTGGTGCCCGAGTCGATGATGATGTTGTCGCCCGGTTCCACCAGCCGCGCGGCGAAGGCGCCGATGCGCTCCTTCTGCTCGTGGTTGATGGCATCCTTCTGGCGTATCGTGTGCTCGGGCGGCGGCGTACGCGTCAGCGTCGCGCCGCCGTGGCTGCGTGTGGCCATGCCTTGCGCTTCCAGCGCATTCAGGTCGCTGCGGATGGTGACCGCGGACACGCCGAGTTTTTCCACCAGATCGGTCACTTGCACCGTACCCTGCTGGGCAAGCATTTGGAGGATGGATTCACGGCGTTGGCTGGTATTTCGCATGGTGGCGGGCTCAGTAAAAAATGAAAATATCGAGCTTAACAGATTGCCGCTTCGGCAACGACGGGGAGGGCAGCATTGCGGTTGCAGGCGCGCGCATATTGCGCCAGCAAGCTGCCGATCTTGTGCTCGATCAAGGCCGGCGCCTCGGCTGTCAAGCTGCCCTGCACCACGGCCAGGTACTGTTCTGGCAAATGCTGGCTCAGCAGCGGCAGCGGAATCGTCACGGCGTCCAGGTTGGCCAGCAGCTTGTCGACGGTGGCAGCCACTTCCGGCTCGCCCCAGTAATAGCGGCAACGGTCGCTCAAGCCATAGCGGCGCATCAAACGCTGTTCTTGCGGCGTGCCCAGGTAGTGCTTGATCCAGTTCTTCGGCTTGGCCACCATCACGTCGTCGAGCACCTGCATCAGCTGCGACGTGGCGTGCGCCGGCAGCAGTTCCTGCTCGATCTGGCACAGCGCGTACAGCGCTTCGCGCAGGGCGAAAGTGGCGGCCGGGCCCACTTTCAGGATGGCGAAATGGTCGCGCACCATGGCGTGCAGGGCCGTTTCGCGCTGGTAGTCGGTGGAATGGGCTTCAAACACGAGGCCGGGCTGCTCGGCAACAAAGGCCGACAGCTCGGTGGCGGCATCCGCATCGTAATGCTGGATGCTGCTCTGGTCGAAATCGACGCCCGGCTGCACCACCATGGCGATCACGCGGCGCCAGGCGCCGTGCAAGTCATTTTCCAGGAACGCGCGGCGGTGCACGTCCAGCGTGCGCCGCGCCGCTTGCGGGCTGGTGACGGCGCCGGCCTGCGCCAGCGATGCTTCGCCGCCGGGAATCGGCACTTCCGTGCCGATCACGTAGACGGGCGGCGCGAAGCCGGCCGCGGCGGCCGCCGCTTCGGCGACGATGCACAGGCGCGCCGAGCGGGCCGCCACGGTTTCATCGTCGAGCTGCAAAGGGTCATCAAAGCAGCGCATGCTGCAATCGAGGTGGATCTTGTGGAAACCGGCCGATGCATACGCGGCGATCAGGGTCTCGGCGTGGGCCATCGCGGTGGCCGCATCGAGGTGCTGCCAGGCGTTCGGGCCAAGATGGTCGCCGCCCAGCACCAGGCGGCTGGCGGGGAAACCCTGTTCCCGCGCCAGTGCCAGCATGGTGTCGCGGAAAACGGCCGGCGTCATGCCCGTGTAGCCGCCGAACTGGTCGACCTGATTCGAGGTCGCTTCGACCAGCAGCACGGTGTCGTAGTCGCTGGCCACGCGCATGGCGGCGCGCAGCACGCTCGGGTGGCTGCAGCAGACGGCGTACAGTCCCACGCGTTCGCCGCGGCGGTGCGCCTTGATCACTTGCTGGATCGGGGACAAGGTAAAAGTCGGGTTTTCCACTTGCTTCATCATGTTGACGCCTTTGTATGTTGTCGTATCAAAAGGGCCGCGCCGCGCGCGCCGCCGGCGTCGCCAAAGCGGGGCGGCAAGATGGGCGGCACGTGCACGCCGGGGAATAGATGGCGCTTGACGGCGGCCGGCAGCCTGTCGTACAGGTGGGGCAGCTTGGACAGGCCGCCACCGAGCACGATGACGTGCGGGTCGTAGGCCAGCACCAGGCCGGCCAGCGCGTGGCCCAGCACATCGAGGTGCACGGCGACCGTGCGCTGGGCCACGGCGTCGCCCATGTTGGCGCGGGCCACGATGGCCAGCGGCTCGGCGCCGTCGCCGCCAAAATGCGCGTGGATTTTGCGCATGGCGGGGCCGGAGACATAGCGTTCCAGGCAGCCCGCCTTGCCGCATGGGCAGGGATAGTCGGCCAGGCCATGCTGCGCCATCAGGGTGGCGGGCAGGCTCCAGTGGCCCCATTCGCCGGCCACGCCGTTAAAGCCGCGCAGCAGCTGGCCGCCCACGCAATAGCCGCCGCCGGCGCCGGTGCCGAGAATGGCGCCGAACATGCTGGCGGCATTCTCGGCCGCGCCGCCTTGCGCTTCCGACAGGGCGAAACACTGGCAATCGTTGCCGATGGCGACAGGGCGTTGCAAGGCCTGCTGCAAGGTTTGCGCTACCAGCCGGCCGTTCAGGGCGGGCACGTTGGAGCTCAATTGTCGGCCGCTGGCGCTGTCGATCACGCCGGGCAAGCCGATGCCGACGGGCGCCGTCGTGCCAAGGGCGGCGTCGCCGCGCGCCACCAGGTCGACGATGGCTTGCACGAAGGCGGCAAAATCGTCGCCCGGCGTGGCCACGCGCTCACGGAACACCTCGGTCAGCGCGCCGTCGTGGTCGGCAAAGGCCACCAGCTCCATCTTGCTGCCGCCGATGTCGATGCCGTGGTAGCCCGCGTGGTAGCCCGTTGTCTGATTAGAATTGGTCATGGCCATAGATGGTGACGCCCTGCACGACACGGTTGACGATGCCGCCGGCGAATGGATTGTCGGGGCGCAGTTGCAGCAGCGCGGACTGGTGCAGCGCATATTGCTGCGCCATCAGCAGCCACAATGGCGCCAGCCAGGCGTCGGGCCAGGCCGGTGCGTCGGCCGACAGGTCGCCGCCGATGCCCACCGTCAGGCACGTTTGCGCCACGCTGTCGCGCTGCAGTTCTTTCAATAGGTCGTCTTCGTACTGGCGCGCCAGCGGCTTGCTGCTGCGCAGCAGGATCACCAGGGACTCCGTGGTGACGGCCGATTTCGGGCCGTGGCGGAAACCCAGCGCGGTATTTGCCATCGCCATCACGCGGCCGCCCGTCAATTCCAGGATTTTCAATGCCGCCTCCTTGGCCAGCGCTTCCAGCGGGCCGCTGCCCAGGTAGACCACGCGCTGCACAGGCCGCGAGCCCAGGTCCGCCACGGGGGCGGACCAGTCGCTCAAGGCTTGTTCGCCCAGCTGCGCCAGCGTGTCCAGGCGCGTCCAATCCGTGTCCTTGCCCAGCACCGACAGGGCCGCCAGCAGCATGCTGCTGAAACTGCTGGTCATGGCGAAGCCGCGGTCGCAACTGCCTTCCGGCATCAGCAAGTTATACGTATTGCTGTCATTGGCGCCCTGGCGTGCCAGCTTGCCATCGGCGTTGCAGGTGATGTTCAAAAAACGCGCGCCGGGCACGATCTGGCGCAGCAGTTCCACGGCGGCCAGGCTTTCCGGGCTGTCGCCGCTGCGGGCAAACGAGACGAGCAGGGTAGGCGCGTCCGCTTCCAGGTACAGCTCATGGTGGGTCAGCAGGGTGGTGGTGGCGATGGCGCGGATCTGCGCGGGCCAGGCGGCATTCAGGGTATCGACGACGATTTCGCCTACATAGGCCGAACTGCCGGCGCCCGTCAGGATGACGCGTTGCTGCGGATTGGACAGCGCGTCGCCCAGGAAGGCGGCCAGGCTGGCTTGTTCCTTGCGCAAAATGCTGGCCAGCGCGCGCCAGATGGCCGGCTGGTGCGCGATTTCCTCGGCCGTGTGCAGGCCGCCGATGTCGCGCCAGGTTTGAATGTCACGCTGAAGAAGGGTAGTCATGGAGTGTCAGTAAAGTGTTTGTTGGGGAAAGCATAAATACTAAATTTCGAAAAGTCAAATACGAAAGTAAAGCGAAAGTAAAATGTTTGGTAGCTTGCGAAATAATGTCGTTTTATCTCCGTGAAATCGTGTTGCGGTGCCGCATGAAACCCTGTGGTGCTGCGGCTTGTCGCTGAAATGCGACGATAACGAAAGTATGTTTTGTGACATTTTGATGAAACGTAAGATTAATGCGCCGGTTTTGGGCATTTTATTAATAAATTGCCGCTTTAACTTTCTTTTTATTGACGATATTTATTTTTCTTCTTAAAGTATTTCCATCGCATCAATTTTTGAAAGCCCTCAGATGAAACCTCTCCCGCTTCCCCGCCGCGCCCTTGCCGCCTGTGTTCTTGCCGCCCTCGCCACCCTGGCTGTGCCGGGCCTGCAGGCCGCGGCTATCGGCAATTTGCAGACGATTTCCGCCATGCACGCGGCCGACGTGGCCAAGGGGGAGGGGCTGGGCTGGGACTTGCGCAGCGACACGGGCATGCAGCTGCGCATCAGCCTGCCGCAGGCGGACGTGCTGCGCATCCAGGCAGGCGGCAAGGCGGGCTTGACGGGGCCGGGCGACAAGGCCGCGCCCATCGTCGTGGGCCAGCCTGCCGCGCAGGTGGCGTACCAGCTCAGCGAGCAGTCCGACCATATCCTGATCAGCACCGAAGCCCTGAGCCTGCGCATCGACCGCAGACCGCTGCGCTTTACCCTGTTCCGCAAGGGCGACGCGGTGCCCCTGTGGCGCGAAGTGCAGCCGCTGTCGCTCGACGACAAGCAGGGCGTGCAGGTGCTGTCGAGTTTGCCGGGCGAGCGTTATTTCGGCGGCGGCCAGCAGAATGGCCGCTTCGAATTCAAGGGCAAGCAGGTGCCCGTGTCGTATTCGGGCGGCTGGGAAGAGGGCGACCGGCCGAATCCCGCGCCATTCTTGATGAGTTCACGGGGCTGGGGCGTGCTGCGCAATACCTGGTCTGACGGGCACTACGACTTGCGCGATAACGAGCAGATCTCGCTGCAGCATGCGGAAGGCCGTTTCGACGCGTATTTCTTCGTCGGCAAGGACTTGCGCGACGTCGTGGCCCGCTACACGGACTTGACGGGCCGCGCGCGCATGCTGCCCCGCTGGGCGCTGGAATATGGCGACGCCGATTGCTACAACGATGGCGACAACGTGAAAAAGCCCGGCTCCGTGCCGAAGGGCTGGACGGATGGCCCCACGGGCAAGACGCCCGACGTGGTGGAAACCGTGGCGCGCCAGTACCGCGAACACGATATGCCGGGCGGCTGGATACTGCCCAACGACGGCTATGGCTGCGGCTACACGAATTTGCCGGAAACGGTGAAGGGCCTGGCCGGCTATGGCTTCCGCACAGGCCTGTGGACGGAAAACGGCGTCGACAAGATCGCCTGGGAAGTGGGCCAGGCGGGCAGCCGCGTGCAAAAGCTGGACGTGGCGTGGACGGGCAAGGGTTACCAGTTCGCCATGGATGCGAACAAGTCGGCCTACGATGGCATCCTGAACAATTCCGACAGCCGGCCATTTTTGTGGACGGTGATGGGCTGGGCCGGCATCCAGCGCTACGCCGTGGCGTGGACAGGCGACCAGAGCGCCAGCTGGGATTACATCCGCTGGCATATCCCGACCCTGATCGGCTCGGGCCTGTCCGGCCAGGCGTATGCATCGGGCGACGTGGATGCCATCTTCGGCGGCAGCCCGGAAACCTATCTGCGCGATTTGCAGTGGAAGAGTTTTACGCCCGTCCTGATGGGCATGTCCGGCTGGGCCGCGGCCGAGCGCAAGCACCCATGGTGGTTCGATGCACCGTACCGTGACATCAACCGCCGCTATCTGAAGCTTAAGATGCGCCTCACGCCGTATATGTATACGCTGGTGCGCGAAGCCGAGCAATCGGGCGCGCCGCTGGTGCGGGGCCTGATGTGGGATTACCCGCAAGACCCGGCCGCCTACACGGAAGCCTATAAATATCAATTCCTGCTGGGGCGCGACGTGCTGGTGGCGCCCGTCTACCGTAGCCAGGCCGTCAGCGGCGGCTGGCGCAAGGGCATCCACCTGCCGCAGGGCACATGGTACGACTACTGGGATGGCCGCCAGGCCACTGCCGACGCCAAGGGCCGCGACCTGGATATGCAGGTGACGCTGGACAAGCTGCCGGTGTTCGTGCGCGCCGGCGCCATCCTGCCCATGTATCCGGAAATGCTGTACGACGGCCAGAAACCGAAGGATCAGCTCACGCTGGATATCTACCCGCATGGCGATTCCGAATACTCCCTGTATGAAGACGATGGCAACACGCGCCAGTACCAGGGCGGCGCCTTCAGCCAGCAAATCATCCGCATGCGCCAAACGGGCGGCGATGTGCAGGTCGACATCGGCGCCGTTGATGGCAAGTACCAGGGCCAGGAAGCGCGCCGTAGTTATGCGCTGCGCATGCTGGCGGGGCAGCGGCCAGTAGCGGTCAAAGCTGGCGAGCGATTGCTTGCCGCTGCTGGCGACCGCGCCGCCTACGACAAGGTGGCAGAGGGCTGGTTCTTCGATCCTGCGGATAGGCAAGGCACCTTGCACGTGAAAGTGGCGGCGCAGGATATCCTCCAGCCCTTGATGCTGCAAGTCGATGGCGCGCTGGCCGTGGCTAGACTGGACGCCGACTTCCCGGCCGCTCCCGTGTCGGGCCGCGCCTTGCCGGCCGACGCCATGCAGGTGGTGGCGCGTCCCTTTGAAGAAAACGGTTATCCGCTGGAAAACGCCTTCGATGGCAAGCCGGAGACGTGGTTCCGCACCGTGCGCAGCCCTTCCGTGAAAAGCGGACCGCATGAATGGGTGATCGGCTTCACGGAGCGGCGTCTGGTGGACGGCATCGAACTGGCGCCGCGCAACGATCAGCACTGGAAGCATGGCCAGGTGCGCGACTATGAAATCTACATCGGCGACAACAACGGCGAATGGGGTGCGCCGCTGCAGCGGGGCACCCTCAAGCTGCAGGAAGGCACGCAGACGATCAATTTCCCCGCCACGGCCGGACGCTTGCTGCGCTTCCGCGTCATGAGCACGCAAAATCCGGAAGGCGATGGCGCGGCGTCCACCGACCCGATGGTCACGGCGGCGCAGGCGGGGCCGGTGGCGCGCGCGTTTGATGCGGCGCTGGCCACCGACGTGGCGCCCGTCACCTTGTCCGAATTCCGTGTGCTCGAGCACCGCGTGGCCGAAGGCGCCGAAGTACAGCGCTACCTGTCGGATCTGGCGCTGCCGAAGAATATCGGACGCGACCGGCCGGCTGGCAAGGCGGCCGAAATGCGCATGAACGGGCTGTGGTTCCGCAAGGGCCTCGGCGTGGGACCTGCCAGCCGCATCGACTTGCAGCTGGCGGGCAACTGGAATCTGCTGCGCGCCGACCTGGGCGTGGACGATAGCTGCCGCAGCGCGGGCGGCTTGCAATTCCAGGTCTGGAGCGGTGAGCGGCTGCTGTATGACAGCGGCCTGGTCACGGCTCCCGGGGTGGTCAAACCCGAAATCGACGTGCGCGGCCTGAGCCAGCTCAGTTTGCGCACCCTGGGCGCGCGCGGCGTCCGACCGGCCCAGGTTTGCGGCAACTGGGCCAACGCCGTACTCACTGGCACGGAGGGCGCGACCGTCAAGCCGCGCTAGACACATCATCATTTCACTAAAAACGAGCCCCTCTTCGGACCGGGGAGGGGCTCTTGCAGCCTGACGAAAACAAATCACTTATAAAAAGGGAGATGGGAATGCACTTGAAAAAACTGATGGCCGTCATGGTGGCGGTAGGATTGGCTTCAACGGCGCTGGCAGCGGAGGAGGAGAAGCTGGCGCGCGTCGAAGTGACGGGCTCCAGCCTGAAGCGCATCAACGCGGAAACGGCGTCGCCCGTACAGGTAATCAATGCCAAGCAGATTGAAAACATGGGCGCGCTCACCTTGCTGCAGGTGCTCGACAACCTGCCCGCCGCCCGTCCGGCGCAGCAGGACTTCCGCTCGATGTTTACGGGGTCGGACGGCGGTTCCCAAGCGAACTTGCGCGGTCTGGGGGCGCAGGGCACGCTGGTGCTGCTGAATGGCCGCCGCCTGTCGTTCTATGGCGCGCCGGCCGGCTTCCAGACCATGTTCGTCAATATTGACGCCATTCCCGCCGCCGCCATCGAGCGCATGGAAATTTTGACGGATGGCGCCTCCGCCGTGTATGGCTCCGATGCCGTGGCTGGCGTCATCAACGTCATCACCAAGAAGTCGTATCAAGGCCTGGAAGCGCGCGCCAACGGCGAGTTTTCGCCCAGCGTGAAAGCTTATGGCGAGCGCCAGGCCAGCGTGCTGTATGGCGTGGGCGACATGGTCAGCGACGGCTACAACATCTACGGTTCCGTGAACGTCTACCAGCGCGACCGCATCGCGCTGGCCGATACCTATCGCAAGCGTCCCTCGTATTTTTATGTGAACAATCCCAATTTCATTCCGAATATGCGCGTGGGCGTCGGCAGCGAACCGG
This sequence comes from Janthinobacterium breve, assembly GCF_051380895.1. Classification (NCBI taxonomy): domain Bacteria; kingdom Pseudomonadati; phylum Pseudomonadota; class Betaproteobacteria; order Burkholderiales; family Oxalobacteraceae; genus Janthinobacterium; species Janthinobacterium breve. The sequence goes on from NZ_JBNYXY010000008.1 coordinate 280,195, forward strand.
GTGTGATGAATCCCGGGACCTTCTTTGTCTTCGACAAGGCCAACAACAATGCGCGCACCCAGCGCGCCGCGCCTGGCTGCAACAACAGCATCACCGAAGCGTCGGGCACGCGCTGCGTGTGGAATGCGCTGCCCAACCAGCTCGACACGGGCCCTACCTCGGAGCGGGCCACGGCATACCTGAGCGGCCGGCTGAAACTGGGCGGCGACATGGAAGCGTTTGCGGAAGGCGCCTTCACCCATATCAAGATGCGTGGCGAAAACGGGCCGTCCAGCTTCAACAGCGGCAGCTCCAACAACTGGTTTGCGCGCAACACGGGCAATACCCTGAACACCTTCGCCACGCCTTTTCTGAGCCCGAACAACGTCTACCTGAAGGGCAAGCTCGATGCCGACATGGTGGCCAGGATGGGCGGCGCGGCAGGCTTGAACTACCTGCTGCAGGATGCGACGGGCCACTTCGGCCAGAAGAATGTCGATGAAAACTACCGCGCGCTGGTGGGCCTGCGTGGCAGCATCGGCGGCGGGTGGGATTTTGAAACGGCGCTCAGCGTGGCGGGCAGCCATTCCACCTTGTTCCAGACGGCGAATATCAACATCAAGGGCTTCGAGCAGGCGTTCGGCCCGTTTACGAAAGACCCCGTCAGCGGCCGCACGTACATCTCGGATAATCCCGCCTACAAGTTCGGCGAAATCAGCGAGGCCAATGCTGCGCTCCTGCGTGCCGCCTATCCGACCTTCGCCATCGAATCGTGGACCAAGCTGATGACCTGGGACGCGAAGCTGGAAGGTACCCTGTTCAAGCTCGGCGAGCGCGAAGTGCGCGCCGCCGTGGGCACCAATATCATGCGCGAGAGCTTCCTCACGCCCGGCAACGCGGATGCGGCCAATGGCTTGATCACGCAGCAGGGCGGTTCCTGGTTCGACGGCAAGCGCACCATTGCCGCCGTGTTTGGCGAAGTGGTCGTGCCGCTCAGCGACACGCTGGAAGTCAATGCGGCCGCGCGCCTGGACAAATACCCGCATTTTGCCGCCAACCTGGCACCGAAGCTGGGCGTGATCTGGCGCGCGCGGCCCGACCTGATGCTGCGCGGGACGTATTCCGAAGGCTTCCGCGCGCCCAACCTGGCCGAAGCGGGGTCGGGCGGCGTCTTTGCGCAGGTGGGTGGCATCCGCGATACGGTGCGCTGCGACGAAACGAATGCCATGGCGCGCGCCTTGATGAAGTCCAGGGTGGCGACGGATGCGGACCTGGGCAAGAGCCTGCTCAATTCGAATTGCTCCACGACGGTGGGCGGCCTGACGCCGCCGAACCAGAATCTGCGTCCGGAAAAAGCCAAGATTTCCACCGTGGGCCTGGTCCTGCAGCCGGCCAAGGACGTGAGCATCTCCATCGATTACTGGTTCATCAACCGCCGCGACGAAATCGTGCGCCAGGATTTCAACGAGCTGTTTACGGAACTGGTGGACAAGTATGGCCCGACCCTGGCCGGCACGCCGAGCGCCATCCGCAATAGCTTGACCGACGCGGATCGGGGCAACATGGCGGCGGTGGCAGCCATGTGCGCCAATCCCGCCAACGCGGGCGTGTGCGCGGGCGGCGTACCGGGCTACTCGGTGGGCAACCTGGGCGGCTTGATCAACTCGTACTCGAACCGCGGCCGCACCCTGATGGACGGCGTGGACATCGATGCGCGCACGCGCTTTTCGCTGGGTGACTGGGGTAAGCTGAGTACCGGCATCGCGGCCACCATCAGCAAGCGCAACACCCACGACAGCCAAGACGGCAGCGACATCAAGGGCAACACCGTCGGCTACTACGATTCGCCGCGTTACCGCGCCACCGTGAATGCCGACTGGAGCTACCGCAACTTCGTCAGCAGCGTGTTCGTCAACTACTCGGGCAAGACGCGCTGGGCCTACGGTCCCTGGGACAAGGACAACACGCCGGAAAACTGCACCGCCGCCTCCGTGGCCCTGCCTGCGGGCCAGTGCAAGGGCGCGCCGTCGTACACCACGGTGAACCTGGCCTTCAGCTGGAAGCCGATCAAGCACCTGGACGTGGGCCTGAACGTGAAAAACGCGTTCAACAAGCAGCCGTACTACGACCCGAATGGCTGGGAAGGCTACAACCATAGCCAGGACCTGTTTGGCCGCCAGTTTGCCCTCTCGGCCAGCTACAAGTTCTTTTAAGGTGTGACACTGCCCCGGCCCGCCCGCGCGGCCTGCGTCGGGGCGGGCCGGGGGATTGTCATGAAAAGAAAAAGACCATATTCCGAAATCAGTAATACGAAAGATAAGCGTAAGTGAAAGGAGATGGTCGTGTCTTCTTTCGCATTTTTCTTCCCCGATTACTGCGCGGATTGTGCGCTTCCGACCATCTCCTTGCGTTCGCGTGTATCTGCCACACCACGATAACGAAAGCAATCTATCGATCCGTTAAGTAAATCGAAAGATAAATCGCCTTTATGTGTTGAGTTTAGCGATAAATTTGCGTTATAACTTTCTTTTTGTTGACGATACTTATTTTTCTTTTTAAAGTAATCCCAAGAAAACGAAAATCAGCCGATACGGACTGATTTCTCGAAAGGTGCAACTGCTTGGCTGCACCGGCCGACGACTACCATAAAAATTGCGTTCCCCCGACTCCGCCCCGGAGCGGGGAGGGCGCGTATAACCCTCGATATAGACGGAGAGACACCATGCATAGCACCCGACTCAAATTGCGCGACATCAGCCGCGCCGCCGCGATCGTGATCGCACTGGCGGCCGGCGTGCCAGGCCAGGCCTGGGCACAGTCGAACGCCACCAGTACCATTTTCGGCGAAGTGAGCGCGCCGGCCGGCGCCACCGTGGTGCTGGAAAACCTGGCGACGGGCGTGCAGCGCACCTTGACGCCGGATAGCTCGGGCCGCTATGTGGCCAACTCCATGCCGCCGGGCCGCTATGCGGTGCGCGTGCTGCGTGCCGGTTCGGTCGAAGCATCGCAGGAAGTCGAAGCGCTGATCGGCGCGGGTGCGGAAGCGAACTTCGGCCCGGCCAGCGTGGCCGGTAGCGTGGGCCAGGAGCAGACCGTCGTGGTGAAAGCGTCGCGCAACCCGATCGACGTGTCGAACACCAATAATGGCGTGATCTTCACCGCCAAGGAATTGAAAGCGCTGCCAGTCGGGAATGATGTGGCTTCCATCGTGCAGCTGACGCCGGGCGTGGCGCGCGGCACCAACAGCGTGTATGGCAATGCGCCATCGATCGGCGGTTCGGGCCAGTCGGAAAACGCGTTTTACGTTAACGGTTTCCCCATCACCAACATACTGACGCAGGTGGGCGCGTCGGAGCTGCCGTTCGGCGCGATCTCCAACCTGCAGGTGCTGTCGGGCGGCTACGGCTCGGAATTTGGCCGTTCCACGGGAGGCGTGATCAACATCACCACCAAGAGCGGCGGCAACAAGGTCGAATTCGGCGGCAAGGTGTCCATCATTCCCCGTTCGCTGAAAGGTGAACCGGAGAACACCTACTATCCGAACACGGGTGCCAATCCCAAGACGGACGGCAATCTGCTGTACTGGAACCGCGACAACGGCAGCACCAGCAAGGTGGTGGGCCTGTATGGCAGCGGTCCCCTGATCAAGAACAAGCTGTTCGCCTTCGTGGCGCTGGAGCAGACGCGCACCGACAGCCAGGCCGTTGCCGCCACCGCCGACTCGGGCTCGGCCCTGGCGCGCGGCTGGAGCACCAGCCAGAGCAAGGTAGACCGGATGATGGCCAAGCTGGACTACAACCTGACGGACGACCATCACTTCGAATACACCAAGCTGTATGACCGCACGAAGACGGACAGCCAGGCGTACGGCTACAGCTACGCCACGCATGCGAGCAATGGCGTACAGGCAGGCAAGGGCGAGACGACGGTCAACTGTTGCGGTTCATCGGCTGCGCCGGGCGCGAACATTGACATCTTCAAGTACACGGGCTATCTGACGGAGAATCTGACCGTGACGGCCATGATGGGCGAATCGCGCACTGCGCACACGCGCACGCCGAATGGCTACAATCCGCTGCTGGCGCAGACCTCGTCGAACACGTCGACCCAGGTACCTGGCCTGACGTACGCCAATCCGCAAACGGTGACGGGCACCCTGGTCGATCCTTCCTCGGAAGACCGCCAGAAAGCCAAACGCCTGGACCTCGAATACAAGCTGGGCAAGCACTCGCTGCGCGGCGGCATCGACCGCATCGACGTGGAATCGAAGGTGGGCCTGAGCCTGGCGGGAGGCTACCGCTGGAGCTATCTGAAAGCGGACGATCCGAACCGCACGATCAACGGCGCGTTTGAGACGCCGGCCCAGGGTGGCGGCTACGGCACGCAGGGCTATTACGTCAGCAAGGACCTGAACGCCAACCTGGCGCGTCCGACCAGCGTGCAATCGGCGCAGTACATCCAGGATCACTACCAGGTCACCGAGCGGGTGCTGCTGGACCTGGGCCTGCGCCGGGAACAGTTCACCAACTACAGCACCGATGGCGTGGCCTTCATTTCGCAGCGCAACATGATCGCCCCGCGCGTGGGCGCCACCTGGGATTACCTGGGCGACGGCACCCTGAAATTCTTCGCCAACGGTGGCCGCTACCACTTGCCGGTGCCATCGAATTTGTCGAGCAATATGGCCAGCCCCTTCCTGGCCACCAGCGAGATGTACACCTACACGGGCGTCGATCCGGTCACAGGCGCGCCAACGGGCCTGCACGCGATCAGCAAGCCGTATTCGGCCAACAATGCGTATGGTCAGAGCCGCGATGCGCGCGAAGTGACGGCCATCGGCCTGAAACCGCTGTCGCAGGATGAATTCTCGCTGGGCTTCGAACGCGCCCTGAGCAAGAAACTGGTGGTGGGCGCCAGCGTCTTGTACCGCAAGCTGAACGACACCAACGATGACGTTTGCGACGCGCGTCCGCTGCAAGCCTGGGCCACGCGCAACAGCGTCGACACGAGCAAATGGGGCGGCTTCCAGTGCGCCATCATCAACCCGGGCCGCGACAACAGCCTGATGGTGGACTTTGACGACGGCAAGGGCTTGCGCCGCGTGGATATTTCGGCGGCAGAGTGGGGCAATCCGCTGCCATCGCGCACCTACCGCGCATTGAACATGTTCGTCGAGCACCCGTACACGAACGGCTGGTACGGCAAGCTGACCTACACCCTGTCCGCGCTGAAGGGCAATATGGAAGGCCAGACGGACAGTATCGGCGGCGGCGACGTGGGCCTGACGGTCAGCGACGACCACAAGGAATTGATGTACAACGCGTATGGCTATCTGCCGGGCGACCATCGTCATGCCTTCAAGGCCTACGGTTTCATGCAGGTTATCCCCGACGTCATGGTTGGCGCCAACCTGTCGCTGACCTCAGGTGCGCCGCGCAACTGCATCGGCGCGCTGCCCGATAACCTGAAGTTCGAGAACGATTACGGCGATTCCTATTTCTACTGCAACGGCAAGCCGGCGCCGCGCGGCAGCCAGGGCCGCCTGCCATGGCAAGCCCAGCTGGACATGAATGTGGCCTATACTCCCAGCGCCGTCAAAGGCCTAAGCCTGAAAGTGGACGTCTTCAATGTGTTCAACAGCCAGACAGTGACCCGCTATAACGAAACGCGCGAAGACCATGGCGCCATCGCCCGCAACTACTTGCAGGTGGCTGGACGCACGGCGCCGCGTTCGGTGCGCTTTACGGCTGAATACACCTATTAAACTGCAGCCGGCCTGCTGTATGGCGGGCCGGCGACGAACATTACCAATGGAAGCGAGAAGAGACCAATGACGACACAATTCAATCGACGCAATTTCCTGTCCGCCAGCGCCGCGCTGGCCGGTGGCGCAATGGCAGGCAGCGCCTTGCTGCCTGGCGACGCCAACGCCGTAGCTGCCGCCGGCCGCGACAAGATCCGCCTGGGCCTGATCGGCACGGGCATGCGCGGCCAGGTGCTGCTGGCTGAACTGGTGCGCCGCGACGACGTGGAAGTGGTCGCCCTGTGCGATATCGAGCCTATCATGCTGAAACATGCGCTGGGCCAGGTGGCCAAAGCCGGCAAGCCGCGTCCGCGCACGTATGGCGAAGACCGCGACACGCAAGCCTACAAGCGCATGCTGGACGCGGGCGGCCTCGATGGCGTGATCATCGCCACGCCGTGGGAATTCCACGCGCCCATGGCGATCGCCGCCATGCAGGCGAAGATACCCGTCGGTTGCGAAGTGGTGGCTGGCATCACCCTGCAAGACCACTGGGATGTCCTGAATACCCAGTTGAAGACGGGTACGCCCTACATGTTGCTGGAGAACGTATGCTACCGCCGCGACGTGATGGCCGCGCTGCAGATGGTGCGCGCGGGGCTGTTCGGCGAACTGCTGCACCTGCAGGGAGGCTACCAGCATGACCTGCGCGCCGTCAAATTCAACAGCGGCAATCCGGCCAAGCCGTATGGCGGCGGCGTGGAATTCGGCGAAAAAGGCTGGTCGGAAGCCCATTGGCGCACGCAGCACTCGGTCGAGCGCAATGGCGAACTGTATCCGAGCCACGGCATCGGCCCGTGCGCCATGTACACCAACATCAACCGCGGCAACCGTTTTACGCGCATCAATGCCTTCGCCACCAAGGCGCGCGGTTTGCACGACTACATCGTCAAGCAGCCAGGCGGCGCGCAGCATGCGAACGCCAAGGTGAAATTCAAGCTGGGCGACGTCGTCACCACGACGCTGGCGTGCGAAAACGGCGAAACCATCATCCTGCAGCACGACACGAGCCTGCCGCGCCCGTATTCGCTGGGCTTCCGCGTGCAAGGCACGGACGGCCTGTGGATGGACTTGAACAACTCGATCCACATCGAAGGCGTCAGCAAGCCGCACCAGTGGGATGACTTCAAGGCCTACCAGGACAAGTATGAGCACCCGGTATGGCGCAAGTACGCGGCGCAAGCGGAAGGCGCGGGCCACGGCGGCATGGACTTCTTCGTCATCCACGCCTTTGTCGAAGCATTGAAGGCCAACGCGCCGATGCCGATCGATATCTATGATGCCGTGACGTGGAGCGCCATTACGCCGCTGTCCGAGCAGTCGATCGCCGCCAACTTCCAGACCCTGGACTTCCCGGACTTCACGGGCGGCCAGTGGAAAGCACGCAAGCCGATCTTCGCCCTCGACGGCAAGTACTAAGCACCATACGCCCGCTACCGCGCCTGCCGCCGTAGCGGGTTTTTTCTATTCCAGGAGACGTTGATGAAACACAGAAGTTCATTATGCTACGCAGTCCTTCCCGCCATGCCCTTGCTGCTGGCAGCCTGCGGCGGCGCCACCGCTACCGCCACCAGCACGGGCGGCACCGCCTTGCTGGCCGCCAGCGTGGCCGCGCCGGCCACGTCCGCCAGCGTGGAACTGGCCGGCAATGCCTTCATCACCAGCGGGAATGAGGGCGCCGTCATCGGTGAACATGGCCTGGCCGGCTGGAGCAATCCGGCTGCCGTCGCCAGCACGTATTTCCGCGTGGCTGAGGCGGGTCCCGTCCAGGTGGCGCTCGACGCCAGCCTGGCCGATGGCGGCAACAGCACCATTCGCGTGAAGATCAACGGCACGCCGTTCGACGTCAAGCTGGCCGGTAAGGCGCGCAAGACCTACGCCGTGGGCACGGTGAACGTGCCGGCGGCCGGCTATGTGAAGGTCGACATGCAGGGGCTGTCGCGCGCAAAGGGCACGTTTGGCGAGGTCGCCGCGCTGAAGGTGACGGCCGGCGCCACGCTGAACTATGCCAACGATCCGGCCAATTACTACTGGTCGCGTCGCGGGCCGTCCGTGCACATGGGCTACACGGTGCCGGCCAATACCGAGTATTTTTACAACGAGATGACGATACCCGTCGGCCAGGACGCCATCGGCTCCTACTTCATGGCCAACGGCTTCGGCCAGGGCTACATGGGCATCCAGGTGAAGTCGCCCAGTGAGCGCTGGATCTTGTTTTCCGTGTGGGATGCCGACAATGGCGCCAAGACCACCCTGGTCAGCAAGGGCGCCGGCGTGGTCGACAATGCGTTTGGCGGCGAGGGCACAGGTGGACAGACTTACCTTTCATATAACTGGACGGCCGGCACCACGTACCGCTTCATCACGCGCGCGCGGCCCGACGGCAAGGGCGGCAGCGATTATTCGGCCTGGTTCTTTGCGCCGGAAACGGGCAAGTGGCGCTACATCGCCACCTGGAAGCGGCCGGCCATCAGCACGTACTTGACGGGCGTGCATTCCTTCCTCGAGAACTTCATCGATACCCTGGGCTACACGGAGCGCCGCGTCCAGTTTGGCAACCAGTGGGCGAGGAACGTTTCCGGCACCTGGTCGGAAGTGACGGCAGGGCGCTTCACGGGCGACGCCACGGCCACCAATGCGCAGCGCATGGATTACGCGGGCGGCCTGGAGAACGGCAAGTTCTACCTGCATAACGGTGGTTTCTTCGCCGATGTCGTGAAAACCAGCCAGAATTTCACGCGGCCCGCGACGGGGCAGGCACCGGCCGTCGATGTGAGCGCCTTGCCGATGCAGTAACTGCAGCAGTGTCAGACGGGCAGCCTCGCGCGTGCTACTGCGCGCATTTGGCATGTATCGTGCAGTTGCAAGAGAAGCGCAATGCAAGTTAGAATGCGAATCATTATTATTTGCAAACTAGGGAGTATGCAACGTGTCGGCTGCCCAACCCGGCGCTCACCAGGAGGTGGGCGGCTTGTATCACGAACACCACCGGTGGCTGCAAGGCTGGCTCAGGCATAAGTTGGGCAACGCCTTTGACGCGGCCGACGTGGCGCATGACACCTTCATGCGCCTGCTGAACCGCGACGTGGCCATCGCCGCGCGCGAGCCGCGGGCCTTTTTGACGACGGTGGCCAAGGGCGTGCTGGGTAATCTGTACCGCCGCCGCGACCTGGAAGCGGCCTACCTGGACACCCTGGCCAGCTTGCCGGCACAGCACGCGCCCGATCCCGAAGCGCAGGCGATTCTGCTCGAAGCATTGTTCGACATCGACCGCCGCCTCGATGGCCTGGCGCCGGCCGTGCGCCGCGCCTTCCTGCTGTCGCAGCTCGATGGCATGCCGCAGGCGGCCATCGCGCTGGAACTGAATATCTCGCTGGCCACCGTGCAGCGCCACCTGGTCAAAGCCATGCACCAGTGTTTCTTTTGCCAGCCGGCGCCGTGATGGGCGCCTTCACGCCGGAAGCGGCCAGCCTTCAGGCCGTGGAGTGGCTGGTGCGCCTGCAGGCTGGCGACGCCACGCCGGAAGTGGAGCAGGCATGGCGCGCCTGGCGCGGCAGTGACCCGGAAAACGAGCAAGCCTGGCTGCACGTGGAAGGCTGCATGGCGCGCATGCGTGCCTTGCCCGCGCCGCTGGCGCATGGCACCCTGGCGCGCAAACCGATCCATGCGCAGGCCAGTGCCGCGCGCCGGCAGTCGCTCAAGTTGCTGGCACTGCTGGCAGTGGGCGGCGGTGCCTGGCTGGCGGGCGGCGATGAACAGGCAAGATGCTGGCTGGCAGATTACCGCACGGCCACGGGCGAATTGCGCCACATCGTGCTGGCAGACGGCACGCACATCGCCTTGAATACGGCCACCTCCATCGACGTGCGCCATGATGCAGGCCAGCGCCTAGTGACTGTATTAAAGGGCGAGATCATGGTCAGCACGGCGCGTGATCCTGCCGGCCGGCCTTTTATCGTGCAGACGGCTCAGGGCCGCTTGCAGCCTGTAGGCACGCGCTTTGCCGTGCGCGCCGGTGGCGAGGCCACGCGCCTGGGCGTGTTCGCGGGCGCTGTCGACATCATGCCAAAGCTGGCGCCCGGCGCCGTGCAAAGGCTGTACCCCGGCCAGCAAACGATGTTCACGGCGGATCGCATGGGGGCAGTCGAGGCCTTGCCTGCCGGCGCGGATGCCTGGACGGCGGGCATGCTGGTAGCGCACGACATGCCGTTGGCCGACTTTATCGGCGAGCTCGCGCGCTACCGTCATGGGCGTCTGGCTTGCGATCCGGCCGTCGCCCAGCTGCGCGTGTCCGGCATCTACCCGCTGGCTGATACGGGGCAGGTGCTCGACATGCTGACGCGCACCTTGCCCATCGATGTGCGCCAGAGCACGCGCTTCTGGGTGACCGTGGTGCCGCATCGGAAGAATTCATGATTATTTTCTGAAAAGTGAGGGGTTTGCGATTTTCGCGTGACATAGCAAGTGAACCCTTCATTCACTTTCAGGAAACCAGTCCGCATGCCCAGCACAACACCTATTTACGCTTCTTCCGTTTCCAGCACATGCCGCCGCAGCGTGGCGGCACTGGCCGTCAGCCAGGCCCTGTGGCTGCTGGCCGCCAGCGGCGCTTCGGCTGCCGCACCCCTTGCCCAGGCAGCCAATGCGGCGCGCATCGAACTGGCGATACCAGCCGGCACCCTGGAACAGGTACTGGTGCGCTTCGGCCAGCAGACGGGCACCATGATTTCCTACCAGGCAGCCGCGCTGGCAGGCAAGCGCAGCGCCGGACTGACAGGCAGCTACAGCGTGGCTGAAGCGCTGGGCGCCATCGTCGCCGGCTCGGGCCTGCGCGCTGTGCCACAGGCGAATGGCGGCTATGTGCTCGACGTGGCGCCGGCCGACGGCGGCCAGACCATGCCCGAGACGAAGGTCACCGCCAGCGCCGATGCCAACGGCGCGACGGAAGGCAGCGGCTCGTATACGACGCAGAGCATGCGTTCGGCCACGCGCCTGGGCCTGTCCGTGCGCGAGACGCCGCAAGCCGTCAGCGTGGTCACGCGCCAGCAAATGGATGACCAGAACCTGCAAACGGTGGAAGACGTGCTGCAAAACGCGGCCGGCGTGGCCATCAACCGCTACGACAGCGACCGCACCTCGTTTTTTGCGCGCGGCTTTTCCATCGCCAGCTATCAGTATGACGGCATCCCCACCACGGTCGACAATGCGTTCAGCGTGGGCGACAGCACGCTGGACATGACGGCCTACGACAGGGTCGAGATCGTGCGCGGCGCCACGGGCCTGCTGACGGGCGCGGGCGAACCGTCGGCCACCATCAACCTGGTGCGCAAGCGCGCATCGTCGACGCAGCTGGCCGGCGCGGCGTCCCTGAGCCTGGGGTCCTGGAACAATGCGCGCGTCAGCGCGGACCTGTCCACGCCGTTGACTGCAGATGGCAAGGTGCGTGGCCGTTTCGTGGCCAGCTACCAGGACAGCGAATCATATGTGGATCTGTACCACGGCAAGAAGGCCATGGCGTATGCCACCGTGGAAGCGGATCTGGCGCCAGGCAGCGTGCTGATCGCCGGCTATGAATACCAGGATAACCGCCCGCGCGGCGGCATGTATGGCGGCTTGCCGCTGTGGTATGCAAATGGCGAGCGCGCCACGTTTTCCCGCTCCGCCACCACGGCCACCACCTGGAGCCGCTGGTTCAGCACCAGCCAGACGGCTTTCTTGCGCCTGGAGCAAAGCCTGGGCAGCGGCTGGAACCTGACGGCCATGCTGAATCACGGCTGGGGTAATTATTCGGCGGCCGAACTCTTCGCCAATACCTGGCCGGACAAGGCCACGGGGCAGGGCGTGACGGGCTACTCGGGCTTTTACTCGGGCACGCGGCGCCAGGACAGCGTCGACACCTATGTACAGGGGCCGGTGCAACTGCTGGGCCGCACGCACGACCTGGCGTTTGGCGTTTCGGGCAGCAACCAGTTCTCCAGCAATCCGGGCATTGCCGGCGGCAGCGTCGATTACGGCAATTTTGAGCGGTGGCAGGGCGTGACGCCGGAGCCGGACTGGAACGATCCCGGCTTCTCGCGCTGGAAGCTGCTCGACACGGTGCAGCAGCGCGGCATCTACGGCACGGCGCGCCTTTCTCTGGCCGACCCTTTGAAACTGATCGTCGGCGCGCGCTACAGCCGCTACAAGGCTGATCACGTCGATGACTGGGGCGGCAGCTACGCCTACGCCAAGCATGCCGTCACGCCGTACGCGGGCCTGGTGTGGGATATCGATGCGCAGCATGCGCTGTACACCAGCTACAGCAAGATCTTCAAGCCGCAGGGCTATCAGGACCGGTTTGGCCGCTATCTCGACCCGGTGCAGGGCAAGAACGTGGAAGCGGGCGTGAAGGGCGAGTATTTCGGCGGAAAACTCAATGCGGCGCTGGCCGTGTTCCGCATCGCGCAGGATGGCCTGGCGCAGGAAGATACGGGCCATGTTGTCGGCAATTCGCTGACGCAGGCGTATTTCGCGGCATCGGGCACCACCAGCAAGGGTGTGGAACTGGACGTCTCGGGCGAGCTGGCAAAGGGCTGGAACGTGTCGGCCAGCGTGTCGCATGCAGCGGCCGAGGACAGCACTGGCGCGCGCCTGAACAGCTATGTGCCGCAAACCCTGGCGCGCGTGTTTTCCACGTATCAGCTGCGTGGCGACTGGCGGGCGCTATCGGTGGGCGGCGGCGTGAACTGGCAGAGCGGCGCCTACCGCGACGCCACGGGCCCGAACGGTGTCGAACGCGTGGAGCAGGCCGGTTACGCCGTGGCCAGCCTGATGGCGAAATACGCGCTGTCGCGCCAGCTGTCGCTGCAGGCAAACGTCAACAACCTGTTCGACAAGCATTACTACAGCCAGCTCGGCATGTACAACCAGGCTTACTGGGGCGCGCCGCGCAACGCCAGCGTGACCCTGCGCTACATCTTTTGATGCATCAGAGTGGCCAGGCCTGCTTGGTGACGGCCACGCCGACGATGTAGGCAAACAGCAGCACGGCGCCGGCAAACGCGGCGCCGCGCACGGCCGGCGTCTTGCCCCGTTTCAGGGCGATGGTGCCCAGCACGATGTAGCCGACCAGCGCGCACAGCTTGGCGGCCAGCCACGGCTGGCTGCCGGGCGACTGGCCGCTCCACACGGCCAGGGCGATGGCGCTGGCCAGCAAGGCCGTGTCGACCAGATGCGGCAGCACCTTCACCCAGCGCTGCTGCAGCTTGGCCGGGGCGCGCAGCATCCAGGCGCCGCGCAACAGGAAAAGAAAGCCGCTGGCGGCGGCGCAACCCATGTGGAAATGCTTGAGGCTCAGATAATCCATGCGTGATGTCGGGGGCGTTGATTGACGGTGGCGACAGCATAGCCGCCTTTGGCGCGCCGCGCCATACGCCGTCGGGATGAGGCGCTCCTGTCTGCGCTCCTAAGGCAGGAATTTGACGTACACGAGTTCCGCATCGCCTTCATCGAGATGGTCGATCCGGCCGCTGCGCACGAAGCCCGCCCTGGCGAACAGCTGTTGCGCGACCAGGTTGGAGGCGTTCGTCGACGTGAACAGTTTCGCTGTCGCGCACGCGTCTTCGGCGGCCGCCAGCAGGCGCAGTCCCACGCCGCGCCGCTGCTGCCCGGGAGCGACCGCCACCAGCGAGACAAAACCGTAGCCGAAGAAGTCCTCGTGCAGCAGCGCATAGCCGGCGACCTGGCCGGCCCGGATGGCGACCATGCATAGATCCCTGTCGACGGCGGTGCGCACGGCGTTGCCCCGCTCCGGGTGCGCCTGTGCATAGGCATCGCAGGCCAGCATGGCTTCCACGTCGCCAGGCCTGGCCACGCGGGTAATGATTTGCTCTGGTTCGTGTCCGTTCTCCATGCCGCTCCTTTTTCCAGGCGTCGAGTGTGCCAAAAACGCGTCCTTTTGTAAAATACCCGCCATCCAGGCTAGTCCCACACCCCGCCATCTAGTCACTTTTGCCGATACGGCTATCCAGATTGCCTTTCCAGAATCACCCTGTGGCCAATAGTGCCTTTCCCCTCTGCCACGTAAGCTGGTCGGGACGGCTGGCCAGACGGCCAGTGCATTCATGGAGAAACATCGTGGCTACCCTAGATGGCACTAAGAACAACAGTAGTAACAAGGCAGTCGAACCGGGCATGCGGCGCAAGCAGGCGTCCGTGCTGATCAGCAGTACCTTCGCGTTTACCATCTGCTTTGCAGTCTGGATGATGTTTGCCGTACTGGGCATCCCCATCAAGACCAGCCTGGGCTTGACGGAAACGCAATTCGGCCTGCTGGCCGCCATGCCCGTGCTGACGGGCTCCCTCGTGCGCGTGCCCCTGGGCATCTGGACGGACAAATACGGCGGACGCCGCGTCTTCTTCTTGCTGATGCTGGCCAGCGTGGTGCCGATCTACCTGATTTCCTACGCCACCGCCTACTGGCACTTCCTTGTGCTGGGCATGTTCGTGGGCCTGGCGGGCGGCTCGTTTTCCGTCGGCACGCCGTATGTGGCGCGCTGGTATGAAAAGGAGCGCCGCGGCCTGGCGATGGGCATTTTCGGCGCCGGCAACTCCGGTTCCGCGCTGACCAAGTTCGTCGCGCCGGGCATCGTCGCCGCCTTCGGCTGGCAAATGCTGCCGAAGGTGTATGCGGTAGCCATGCTGGCCACGGCCATCATCTTCTGGCTGTTTTCGTACACGGACAAATCGCACCTGGCGCCATCGGGCGAGAGTTTTTCGGCGCAGATGAAAGTGCTGAAGGATCCGCGCGTGTGGCGCTACTGCCAGTATTACTCGGTGGTGTTCGGCGGCTACGTGGCGCTGGCGTTGTGGATGACGAAGTACTACGTGGCCGAATACGGCTTTGATTTGAAGCACGCGGCGCTGCTGGCTGCCTGCTTTTCGCTGCCGGGCGGCGTGCTGCGCGCGCTGGGCGGCTGGATCTCGGACAAATATGGTGCGGCCAAAGTCACCTGGGCCGTGATGTGGGTGTGCTGGGTGTGTTTCTTCCTGCTGTCGTATCCGCAAACGCAGATGGTGGTGGAAACCGTCACGGGGCCGCTGGCCTTCCATATCGGCCTGTCGCCGCTGTGGTTCACCGCGCTGCTGTTCATTGTCGGCATCGCCATGGCTGTGGGCAAGGCGTCCGTCTTCAAGTTCATCGGCGATGATTTTTCCGACAACATCGGCGCCGTCTCGGGTGTGGTGGGCCTGGCCGGCGGTCTCGGTGGCTTCGTCCTGCCCGTGATGTTCGGCGCCCTAGTGGACTTCACCGGCGTGCGTTCGAGCGCCTTCATGCTCCTGTACGGCACCGTCTGCGTTTCCCTCGTCTGGATGTATTTCTCGTTCAAGCCGCTGCGCGCGGCACCAACCAATCAACCTGCAGGAGTAACGTTATGAGTAACCCCGTGAGCCGCTACATGATCAATACCTGGGAGCCGGAAACCCCGAGTTTCTGGCAAAAAACGGGCAAGGCCACGGCCGCGCGCAATCTGTGGATTTCGATTCCCGCGCTGCTGCTGGCGTTCGCCGTGTGGATGGTGTGGAGCGTGGTGGTGGTCAACCTGCCCAACATCGGCTTCACCTACAGCAATAACCAGCTGTTCTGGCTGACGGCCTTGCCGGGCTTGTCCGGCGCCACCTTGCGCATCTTTTATTCGTTCATGGTGCCGATCTTTGGCGGCCGCCGCTGGACAGCCATTTCCACGGGGTCGCTGCTGATTCCCGCCATCGGCATCGGCCTGGCCGTGCAGGATGTGAACACGGGCTATCCGACCATGCTGATCCTGGCGCTGCTGTGCGGCTTCGGTGGCGGCAACTTCGCCTCGTCGATGGCCAACATCAGCTTTTTCTATCCGAAGGCGAGCAAGGGCTTCGCGCTGGGCATGAATGCGGGCCTGGGCAACCTGGGCGTGTCGGTGGTGCAGTTCGTCGTGCCGCTGGTGATCACCTTCGCCGTCTTCGGCGCCTGGGGCGGCGATTCGCTCACCTGGGTCAAGAATGGCGTGAGCAAGGACATGTGGCTGCAAAACGCGGGCTTCATCTGGGTGCCATTCATCGCGCTGTCGACCTTGCTGGCCTGGTTCGGCATGAATGACCTGGCCTCGGCCAAGGCTTCGTTTTCCGAGCAGGCCGTGATCTTCAAGCGCAAGCACAACTGGCTCATGTGCTGGCTGTACACGGGCACCTTTGGCTCCTTCATCGGTTATTCGGCCGCGTTTCCGCTGCTGATCAAGATCCAGTTCCCTGACGTGAATCCGCTCGATTACGCCTTCCTGGGCCCCCTGGTGGGCGCGCTGGCGCGCGTGGCCGGCGGCGTGATTTCCGACAAATTGGGCGGCGCCAGAGTCACCCTGTGGTCCTTCCTCTTGATGATAGGCGCCGTGCTGGGCGTGCTGTACTTCATGCCGCAAGCGGGCGTGGGTGGAAGCTTCAGCGGTTTCTTCTGGATGTTCATGCTGCTGTTCGCCGGCACGGGCATCGGCAATGCGTCGACCTTCCGCATGATCCCCGTGATCTTTTTGACGGAGCACCAGCGCGCGGCAGCCGGCAAGGGCAAGGTGGCGCAGGAGCAAGCCATCGTCGACGCCAACAAGGAAGGCGCGGCAGTCCTGGGCTTCACGTCGGCCGTGGCGGCCTACGGAGCATTCTTCATTCCGAAAAGCTATGGCACCTCGATTTCGCTGACGGGCAGCCCTGACGCGGCCCTGTGGTGCTTCATCGGCTTTTATGTGAGCTGCATCGCGATCACCTGGTGGTGCTATGCGCGCAAGAACGCGCCCATGCCTTGTTAAGTGAGCAGAACGCCTGGCAAGTCCTGCTTGCCGGGCGTTGTACAAAGTATTCGAGGTAGTCATGGAAGAACTGGAAAAATTCGTCAACGGCTTCAGCCTGTTTCAGCAGCAGTACTTCAGCGAGCCGCAGACCTTGTACGACAGCCTGCGCGACGGGCAGCGGCCCACGACCTTGCTGATCGGCTGCTGCGATTCGCGCGTCGACCCCATGCTGCTGACGGGCAGCGACCCGGGTGACATGTTCGTGGTGCGCAATATCGCCAACCTGGTGCCGCCGTGCACGCCCGACGCGCCGCCCGGCGTCAGTTCGGCCATCGAGTTTGCCGTCTGCAAGCTCGAAGTGGCCAGGGTCATCTTGTTAGGACATGCGCGCTGCGGCGGCATCCGCGCGCTGCTGGAACCGCAGCCGCGCGCGGAAGGACAGGAAACGGACTTCGTGGGACAGTGGATGCGCATTGCCGAACCTGTGGCGCAGCGCGTACGGCGCGAGCTGGCGCACCGTTCATCGGAAGAGCAGCACCATGCGTGCGAGCTGGCCAGCATCCTGCAGTCGCTGGACAACCTGCTGACCTACCCTTGGCTCAAGCGCCGGGTGGAGCAGGGGGTGTTAAAACTGCATGGCTGGTATTTCGACATCGACAGCGGCGCCCTGATGGCCTATTCGGCGCGCCAGCAGCAGTTCTTGCCGCTGGTTTGCCCAATCGAGCGGGCGCGCCACCTGCACGAGCGCCCTTGGCCGGATTCAGCTAAAACGTAACAGATCGCCGCTGCGGTCAAACGCCAGCAGGCCGTCGATGCGCCCTTGCTCGATGGCCGTCACCATGGCGCGCAGGGGCGCTTCGCATTCCTGCGCGGCGGGCGGCTGGCCGTCCTGGCCCGCCAATCCCGCCACGAAGACCACGTCCCAGTGCGTCTGCATCTGTTTCGACTCCTCCATCAATGTATCGAAGCTGCCCAGTTCATCGGGCAGCTTGTCGGCGCACATCACGGGCGTGAGCGACTTGCCCTGGCCGCCTGGCTGGGCCTGCGCCTGGGTAAAGGTGAACAGCAGGCGTTGCGGCTGCTCCTGGTCGCGGGCGCTGCGCAGCAGGCTGGCGTAGTCGGTAATGGACATGGTGCTCTTTCTCTGTGTTGAACGATGACGACAGGTATACCGCAGCACGCTCGCGGCGCCCATAGGCAATAGTGACTACCAGGGTGACTACGCGCCTATGCATTCCTGGTGCGGGAAACCGACTTCTTGCCAATACCGCCGGGCGGGGCGCATCGATAGACTGTTTGTATCGACGCTTGAGCCATCCTGCTTGTAGCGTTTTTTGAGACCTGGCGCCGCTCCTGCGGCGCAATGTGGAGGTAGCATGAGTCACTTTTTGGACCGTCTTAAATTTTTTAGCAAGCCTGCCGAGCCGTTCTCGAACGGCCATGGCACCGTGGTCGATGAAGACCGTACCTGGGAAAACGCTTACCGCCAGCGCTGGCAGCACGACAAGATTGTGCGTTCCACGCATGGCGTGAACTGCACCGGCTCGTGCAGCTGGAAGGTGTATGTCAAGAATGGCCTGATCACTTGGGAAACCCAGCAAACCGATTACCCGCGCACGCGGCCCGACCTGCCCAACCACGAGCCGCGCGGCTGCCCGCGCGGCGCCAGCTATTCCTGGTATGTGTATTCGGCCCAGCGCGTGAAATATCCGATGGTGCGCGGCCGCCTGATGGAAATGTGGCGCGAAGCGCGCAAGACCATGGACCCCGTCACCGCCTGGGACTGGATCAGCCAGGACCCCGTGCGCTCGCAGCAATACAAGTCCATCCGTGGCCTGGGCGGCTTCGTGCGCGCCACGTGGGAAGAATCGAATGAAATCATCGCCGCCGCGAATGCGCTGACGATCAAGAAATACGGCCCGGACCGCATCGTCGGCTTCTCGCCGATTCCCGCCATGTCCATGGTCAGCTATGCCTCCGGCACGCGCTACCTGTCGTTGATCGGCGGCGTGGCACTGAGCTTCTACGACTGGTACTGCGATTTGCCGCCGGCCAGCCCGCAAGTGTGGGGCGAACAGACGGACGTGCCGGAATCGGCCGACTGGTACAACTCGACCTATCTGATGGTGTGGGGCTCGAACGTGCCGATGACGCGCACGCCGGACGCCCACTTCTACACGGAAGTGCGCTACAAGGGCACGAAAACCGTGGCCATCTCGTCCGACTATGGCGAAATGGTGAAGTTCGGCGACATCTGGCTGGCGCCCAAGCAGGGCACGGACGCCGCGCTGGCGCTGGCCATGGGCCACGTCATCCTGAAGGAATTCCACTCGGAAGGCCAGTCCGACTACTTCCGCGAATATGCGCGCCAGTACACGGATTTCCCCATGCTGGTGCTGCTCAAGGAGCATAACGGCACCCTGGTGCCCGACTACTTCCTGCGCGCTTCGCACCTGGACAACAACCTCGACGAGACCAACAATCCTGAATGGAAAACCCTGGTCATAGACGAAACCACGGGCACCATCACGGCGCCGGCCGGTTCCATCGGCTTCCGCTGGGGCGAGTCGGGCAAGTGGAACCTGGAACAGAAGGCGGGTGGCAGCGGCGTGCCCATCGTGCCGATGCTCTCGCTGATCAACGACAGCGACGCCGTCACCGAAGTGGGCTTCGCCTATTTTGGCGGCAAGGATGCGGCCGACATGCTGCTGCGTAAAGTGCCGGTCAAGATGATACGCCTGGCCGACGGCACTACCGCCCTGGTCACCACCGTGTTCGACCTGACCCTGGCCAACTACGGCATCGACCGTGGCCTGGGCGGCGAAAACGTGGCGGAAAGCTATGACGACGACGTGCCGTACACGCCAGCATGGCAGGAAAAGCACACGGGCGTGAAACGCGCCGACGTGATCACCGTGGCGCGCCAGTTCGCGCAAAACGCGGACCAGACGCGCGGCAAGAGCATGGTCATCGTGGGCGCCGGCCTGAATCACTGGTACCACATGGACATGACGTACCGCGGCATCATCAATATGCTGATGATGTGCGGCTGTATCGGTCAGTCCGGCGGCGGCTGGGCCCATTACGTGGGCCAGGAAAAGCTGCGTCCGCAAACGGGCTGGACGCCGCTGGCCTTCGCCCAGGACTGGGTGCGGCCGATGCGCCAGATGAACGGCACCTCGTTCTTCTATGCGCACACCAGCCAGTGGCGCCACGAAAAACTGGAAACGGGCGACATCGCCTCGCCATCGGCCGCCAGCGGCACGGGCGACCTGACCCTGCTTGACTACAACGCCAAGGCCGAGCGGATGGGCTGGCTGCCATCGGCGCCGCAGCTGCAAACCAATCCGCTGGAAGTGGCCAAGGCCGCCAAGGCGGCGGGGCAGGCGCCGGCCGCGTATGCGCTGGACCAGATCAAGGCCGGCCAGCTGCAGTTCTCTTGCGACGACCCGGATAATCCAGCCAACTTCCCGCGCAATATGTTTGTCTGGCGCTCGAATATCCTGGGCAGCTCGGGCAAGGGCCACGAATACTTCCTGAAATACCTGCTGGGCACGCAGAACGGCTTGCTCAGCGACGAAGCGGACTGCATCACGCCGACACAGGTGAAAGTACGTCCCGCCGCCGAAGGCAAGCTCGATCTGCTGGTGGTGCTGGACTTCCGCATGTCGACCACCTGCCTGTATGGCGACGTGGTGCTGCCGACGGCCACCTGGTATGAAAAGGACGACTTGAACACCTCGGATATGCACCCGTTCATCCACCCGTTGTCGGAAGCCGTGCAGCCTCTGTGGCAATCGAAGTCGGACTGGGAGATCTACAAGGGCATCGCCGAGAAGTTCTCGGAAATCGGTGGCGAGCTGCTGGGTACCCAGCAAGATATCATCCTCACGCCGCTGATGCACGACACGCCGGGCGAGCTGGGTCAGCCTTTTGATCCCAAGGACTGGCGCGCCAGCGAATGCGAAGCCGTACCGGGCAAGACCATGCCGAACATGACGGTGGTCGAGCGCAATTACCGCGACGTGTACAAGAAGTTCACCTCGATCGGACCGCTGCTGGAAACCATCGGCAATGGCGGCAAGGGCATTTCCTGGAAAACGGGGCATGAAGTCGACGTACTGCGCGGCATCAACCGCACGGTGCTCGAAGAAGGCGTCTCCAAGGGCCAGCCGCGCCTGGACACGGCCATCGATGCGGCCGAGATGATCCTGACGCTGGCGCCGGAAACGAATGGCCACGTGGCAGTCAAGGCCTGGGCCGCGCTCTCCAGCATCACGGGCCGCGAGCACACGCATCTGGCCAAACCGCGCGAGCATGACAGCATCCGCTTCCGCGATGTGCAGGCGCAGCCGCGCAAGATCATTTCCTCGCCCACCTGGTCGGGCCTGGAAAGCGAAGAAGTCAGCTACACGGCCGGCTATACGAATGTGCATGAAATGATCCCATGGCGCACGCTGACGGGCCGCCAGCAGTTTTACCAGGATCACCTGTGGATGCGCGATTTTGGTGAAGGCCTGTGTGTGTACAAGCCGGCGATTAACACCAAGACGACGGAAGCGCTGCTGGGCACCAAGCCGAACGGCAACAAGGAACTGGCGCTGAACTTCCTGACGCCGCACCAGAAATGGGGTATCCACTCCACGTATTCGGACAACCTGCGCATGCTGACCCTGTCGCGCGGCGGACCGCACGTGTGGCTGTCGGAGACGGACGCGAAAACGGCCGGCATCGTCGACAACGACTGGATCGAAGTCTTCAACGTGAACGGCAGCCTGACGGCGCGGGCCGTCGTCAGCCAGCGCATCCCGGCCGGCATGACGATGATGTACCACGCCCAGGAAAAGATCATCAACGTGCCCGGCGCGGAGATGACGGGCAAGCGGGGCGGCATCCATAACTCCGTCACGCGCGCCGTGCCCAAGCCGACGCACATGATCGGCGGCTACGCCCAACTGGCTTACGGCTTCAATTACTACGGCACGGTGGGCTCCAACCGCGATGAATTCGTATTGGTGCGCAAAATGAACAAAGTCGATTGGCTGGAAGGCCCGTTGCAGGAAGAAGGAGCATAGTATGAAAATCAGAGCGCAAATCGGCATGGTGCTGAACCTGGACAAGTGCATCGGCTGCCACACCTGTTCCGTCACCTGCAAAAATGTATGGACCAGCCGTGACGGCGTCGAGTACGCATGGTTCAACAACGTTGAAACCAAGCCGGGCATCGGCTATCCGAAGCAGTGGGAAAACCAGGACAAATGGAATGGCGGCTGGCGCCGCACGGACGCGGGCAAGATCGAGCCGCGCCAGGGCAGCCGCCTGAAAATCCTGGCGAATATTTTCGCCAACCCGAACCTGCCGGCCATCGACGAGTACTACGAGCCGTTCACCTACGATTACGAGCACCTGCAAAGCGCGCCCCTGTCGCAGACGCCGCCGACGGCCCGTCCCATCTCCGTGCTGACGGGGAAGAAGATGGAAAAGATCGAATGGGGTCCGAACTGGGAAGATGACCTGGGCGGTGAATTTGCCCAGCGCAGCAAGGACAAACTGTTCGACAACATGCAGAAGGAAATGTACGGCACCTTCGAAAACACCTTCATGATGTATCTGCCGCGCCTGTGCGAGCATTGCCTCAACCCGACGTGCGTGGCGTCTTGCCCGTCCGGCTCCGTGTACAAGCGCGAAGACGACGGCATCGTGCTGATCGACCAGGACAAGTGCCGCGGCTGGCGCATGTGCATCTCCGGTTGCCCGTACAAGAAGATTTACTACAATTGGTCGTCCGGCAAGGCGGAGAAGTGCACCTTCTGCTTCCCCCGCATCGAAGCTGGCCAGCCTACCGTGTGCTCGGAAACGTGCGTGGGCCGCATCCGCTACCTGGGCGTGCTGCTGTATGACGCCGACAAGATCGAGGCAGCGGCCTCCGTGCCGCAGGAGCAGGACCTGTACCAGGCGCAACTCGATCTGTTCCTCGATCCGCACGACCCGGCTATCATCGCCGAGGCGCGCCGCCAGGGCATCCCCGACCTGTGGCTGGAAGCTGCCGCCAAGTCGCCCGTGTACAAGATGGCCGTCGAATGGAAGGTAGCGTTCCCGCTGCATCCTGAATACCGCACCTTGCCCATGGTGTGGTATGTGCCGCCCCTGTCACCGATCCAGGCGGCCGCGGAATCGGGCAAGCTGGGCGTGAATGGCATGCTGCCGGACACGCAAAGCCTGCGCATTCCCGTGCAATACCTGGCCAATTTGCTGACGGCAGGCGACCAGCCGCCCATCGTCTCGGCGCTGGACCGCATGCTGGCCATGCGTGCCTACATGCGCAGCAAGACGGTCGAGAAGGTGGAGAACCTCACGGTGCTCAAGCAAGTGGGCTTGACCAAGGCGCAGGTGGAGGACATGTACCACATCATGGCGATTGCCAATTACGAAGACCGCTTCGTCATCCCCAGCAGCCACAAGGAAATGGCCGAGGACAGCTTCAACGAGAAGGGTTCGTGCGGCTTCAGCTTCGGCAACGGCTGCTCGGACGGCACCAGCGAACCGACCTTGTTCGGCAAGAAAAAACACGGTTCGGCCATCTTCATGCAGATGCCGAAGTCGCGCAAAACGGCGCCAGGCGCTTAAGGAACCGATATGACACACGCTATGAATCACTATCAAATCCTCTCGCGGCTGTTGCTGTATCCCGAACCCGAGCTGATCGCCCACCTGCCCGAGCTGGACGCGGCGCTGGCGGCCATGCCGGAGCAGCACGCCTTGATGTACCCCTTGCTGCGGCCCTTGCTGGCGCACCTGGAAAGCAGCAGCCTGATCGACCTGCAGCAGCAGTACGTGGCCACGTTCGACCGCAACCCGTCTCACTCGCTGCACCTGTTCGAGCATATCCACGGCGAATCGCGCGACCGGGGCCAGGCCATGGTCGACCTGATGGAGGAATACAAGCGCCACGGCCTGCAGATGGTGGGCGACGACTTGCCCGACTTCGTGCCCCTGTTCCTGGAATTCCTGGCGCAGCTCGACGAGGCGGCTTCGGCGCCTCTTCTGGGCGACGCCGTCCACGTGCTGGCGCACGTCGGCCGCAAGCTGACGGCCAACGGCAGTCCGTATGCGCCTGTCTTCACGGTGCTCGAACGCCTGAGCCCCGTGGCGGCCGAAATGCTGGCCGAACCGCCCATCCGCGACATGGATGAAGCGCTGGAAACCTTCGGTCCCGGTGCGGATGGCGTCGAGCCGTTGCTGCGCCAAGCCCCGGGCGGCGTCCATCCCGTGCATTTTCACCCGCAGCCGCGGCGCGCCGCTTGAATCGCGCCCGCATGACGAGGAGTTATCATGAGTAATTATTTGCATCAATTTGTGTATGGCATTTACCCATACATCGCGCTGGCCATCTTTTTCCTGGGTAGCCTGATCCGCTTCGACCGCGAGCAATACACGTGGAAGTCCGATTCCAGCCAGATGCTGCACCGTGGCAGCCTGCGCCTGGGCAATATCCTGTTCCACATCGGCATCATCGGCCTGCTGTTCGGCCATGCGGCCGGCCTGCTCACGCCCGTCTGGGTGTGGGATACGCTGGGTGTGACGCACAGCCTGAAACAGGGCGTGGCCATGGCGGCCGGCGGCATCATGGGCGGCCTGTGCCTGGTCGGCTTGCTGATCTTGCTGGTGCGCCGCTTTTCCAATGACCGCCTGCGCGCCGTCACCACGGCCGGCGACAAGCTGGTGATGGTGTGGATTTTGCTGACCTTGCTGCTGGGCCTGTCGTCGATCTTTGTCTCGGCCTCGCACATGGATGGCCACATGATGGTCTTGCTGATGAATTGGGCGCAGCACATCGTCACCTTCCGCGGCGACGCCGCCAGCTTCATCGTCGATGCGCCGCTGGTGTTCAAGCTGCACCTGTTCATGGGCATGTCGCTGTTCGTCATCTTCCCGTTCACCCGCCTGGTGCACGTGTGGAGCGGCTTTGGCGCCATTGGCTATCTTGGCCGCGCCTATCAACTGGTGCGCCGCCGCTAAGGCGGTCATTGAAAGGAGAATCATCATGGGAATTTCCGTCAACGGCATCGATATCGACGACGCCGACATCGCGCAGGAACTGCCGCACCACCAGCAGGCGGGCAATCCGCTGAAGCAGGCCGTGCATGAACTGGTGCTGCGCCGTCTGCTGCTGGACGAGGCTCAGCGCCTGCGCTTGCAAGCAGATGGCCACGATGCCCTGGTCGAAGCGCTGTTCGAGCAGGAAGTGCGCGTACCGCCGGCCGACGATGCGGCTTGCCGCACCTTTTATGCGCAGCGCCCGCAGCTGTTTCGTAGCGGCGCGCTGGTCGAGGCGCGCCACATCCTGTTCCAGGTGACGCCGGAAGCGCCCCTGGAGCTGCTGCGCACCACGGCGCAAGCCGTGCTTGACGCCATCAAACTGGCGCCCGAACGCTTCGCCGAACTGGCGGCGCAGTATTCGAACTGCCCGTCGGGCGCGCTGGGCGGCAACCTGGGCCAGCTGTCGCCGGGCCAGAGCGTGCCGGAATTCGACGCGCTGCTGTTCCGCCTGGAGGCGGGCGCGCTGGCCGGCCACTTGCTGGAAACGCGCTTCGGCTACCACATCGTGCAGGTGCTGCGCCGGGTCGAAGGCCAGGCTATCGCCTACGAGGCGGTGCAGGCGCAGATCGCCGACCGCCTGTCGCGCGCAGCGTGGCAGCGCGCCGTGCACCAGTATCTGCATATGCTGGTGGGGCGCGCCGACATCGCCGGCATCGAGCTCGAAGGCACAGCCAGTCCGTTGGTTCAGTAGGCTGAAATGCGTAGTCCGGAAGGCGTAGGCCGCTAGGCCTTCTGGGGCACAGCCAGATCGTGCCCCAGCCCTTACAATCAAGGAAGTAACAGGAGTAGAGTCATGGGTAGCGTCAAGTTGCAGGACCGTTTTGGCCGTTCGATCGATTATGTGCGGCTGTCCGTTACCGACCGTTGCGATTTGCGCTGCAGTTACTGCATACCCAAGGGCTTTCGCGGCTTCGAAGAGCCGAAGGACTGGCTGACGTTCGATGAGATCGAACGCCTGCTGGGTATTTTTGTTCGTCTCGGCACGCGCCGCGTGCGCTTGACGGGCGGCGAGCCGCTGTTGCGGCGCAACCTGCCCGAGCTGGCGCAAAAGCTGTCCGCGCTGCCCGGCTTGCAGGACCTGTCGCTGTCGACGAACGCCACCCAATTGGGCAAGCACGCCGTGGCCCTGCGCTCAGCGGGCGTGGACCGCATCAATGTCAGCCTGGACTCTTTGGACCGCGCCTGCATGCAGCAGATCACGGGACGCGACAGCCTGCAGCCTATTTTAGACGGCCTGATGGCGGGCAAGGCAGCCGGTTTTGACCCCATCAAGATCAATATGGTGGCCATGCGCGGCGTCAATGACGGCCAGATCGAGGCGATGGCCGCGTTTTGCATCGAGCAGCAGTTCATCCTGCGCCTGATCGAAGCCATGCCGATGGGCAGTACGGGCCGCAATGCCTGCTACATGCCGCTGGGGCCAGTGCGTGAGCGCCTGGCGACCCGCTTTGGCCTGGTGCCGCAGGCGCAAGAATTGGGCGGCGGGCCGGCGCGTTATATGGCGACACCCGATGGTCGCTCGAGCATCGGCTTCATCACGCCCATGTCGCAGCATTTCTGCGCCAGTTGCAACCGCGTGCGCCTGTCCGTCGATGGTACCCTGTACCTGTGCCTGGGCCAGGAAGAAAAATTCGCCTTCGGCCCCATGCTGCGCGGCGGGGCCACCGATGCGGAGATCGAAGCGGCGATCCGCGCCGCCATCGAACTGAAGCCGCAGCAGCACGATTTCAATACGCAGCCCGATAAAATTATCAGGTTCATGGCGCAGACGGGCGGCTGAGGCAGCTTGTATTTACATTCAAGGGCAGTATGAAATTCAAGGCGATGTTTTCCTCCTGGCAGAAGCTGTCGACCAAGATCGTCGGCGCGCTGCTGCTCATGCTGGTGCTGGCATTGAGTGCCATCGGCTGCACCTTGTTCTTGTCGTGGCAACTCGAAGGCAGCTCTGCCGCCATCAATGAAACGGGCCGGCTGCGCATGCAGACCTATCGCCTGACCCTGCTGCTCGCCAGCGATGCCGGCGAGCAAGCGCGCCAGCAAGTGCTGCTGATCGACGAGACCCTGGCCAAGATCGGCCATGGCGACCCGCAGCGTCCCTTGTTCCTGCCCCCCAGCACCGCCATCAAGTCGGAATTCGAACGCATCGGCGTCGCCTGGCGTGGCGCCTTGCGCCCGGCCGCCCTGGCCTCCGATTCCACCGCGCGCGCGCGCCAGTTCGAGCACGACGCCGATACCTTTGTCGGCCAGGTCGATCAGCTGGTGCGGCTGATCGAGCACGATAGCGAGCAGCGCACCTTCTGGCTGCGCGCTTCGCAGCTGATCTTGGTGGGCATGGCTGTCATGGGCACGGTCAGCATGATTTACCTGATGTTCATGCTCATCATTGAACCGGTCACGCGGCTGCGCTTGGGCATGCAGCGCATGAAGGAGCGCGATTTCAGCGTGCGCCTGGCCGTCGAAAGCAATGACGAATTCGGCCAGCTGGCCAGTGGCTTCAACCAGATGGCCGACCGCCTGCAGGCGCTGTACGGCAACCTGGAGGAGGGCGTGCGCAGCAAGACGGCCACCCTGGAATACCGCAACCGCGAACTGGCCCTGCTGTACGAAAGCGCCGCTTTCCTGCAGCGCCCGCAACCTTTGGCCGACATTTGCGGCGGCTTCATGCAGCGCATCGTCGATTACTTCGAGGCGGACGGCTCCACCGTGCGCGTGCTCGATGCCGAGCGGGGCAACCTGCACATGGTGGTGCACCACGGCCTGTCGGAAGAACTGGTGGCGTCCGAGCATTGCCTGAAGGTGGGCGACTGCCTGTGCGGCACGGCCGTCGAGATGAAAGTGGCGAAGGTGCACGACATGCGCCGCATCGACAAGGCGCACGAGCTGCGCTGCCACCGCGAGGGTTTTGCCACCGTCTCCGTCTTCCATATCCACGCGCACGAACAGCACCTGGGCTTTTTCAACCTGCATTTCCGCCATGCGCGCGTGTTTTCCGCGCGCGAGCTTGCGCTGCTGGAAACCCTGGGCCAGCTGCTGGGCATCGCGCTGGAAAACCTGCGCCTGGCCGCGCGCGAGCGCGAGATGGCCATTTCCGAAGAGCGCAACCTGGTGGCGCAGGGCCTGCATGACAGCATCGCGCAAAGCCTCAATTTCCTCAACCTGCAAGTGCAGATGCTCGACGATTCGGTGCGCAATGCGCGCTTCGATGAAGTGGCGGGCATCGTGCCGGCCCTGCATGCGGGCGTGAAGGAAAGCTATGAAGACGTGCGCGAACTGCTGGTGAACTTCCGCAGCCGCCTGATGGAGGACGATCTGATCGGCTCCCTGCGCGCGGCGGTGGACAAATTCCGCCGCCAGACGGGCATCGACGCCGAGCTGCTGGCCGATGTCGATGGCGCGCCATTCCCCCGCGAACAGCAATTGCAGTTACTATTCATCGTGCAGGAAGCGCTGTCGAACATCCGCAAGCACGCCCAGGCCAGCCATGTCGAGGTGCGCCTGGCCGATCACCAGGACTTTACGCTGACGATCAGCGACAATGGCGTCGGCTTCGATGCTTGCGCCGTGCTGGAAAAGGGCGACAGCCATGTCGGCATCCATATCATGCGCGAGCGCGCGCAGCGCATCGAGGCCACATTCGACGTGCATGCCTGCCCCGGTGGCGGCACCACGGTCGAACTGCATCTGTCGCGCGAGCAGCGCCGCGCCGCATAAGCAACTATCTGAAAGTATAAAAAAATGGAGACTCCCGTCAAACCGATCACTGTCATGCTGGTGGACGACCATGCGCTGTTCCGCAGCGGCATCCGCTCGCTGCTGCAGCGGCATACCGACTTTTCCGTGGTGGGCGAGGCGGCCGACGGCGTGGAAGGCATCAAGCGCGCCATTCAGCTGCAGCCCGACGTGGTGCTGCTGGACCTGAACATGGCCGGCATGTCGGGCGTCGAAGCGCTGCAGCTGATGCAGCACGACTGTCCCGACACGGCCATCGTCATGCTCACCGTCTCCGAAGACGCCGAGGACCTGGCGACGGCCCTGCGCGCGGGCGCCTGCGGCTATCTGATCAAGAATATCGACGCCGACTACCTGGTGCGCGCCATCCGCCGAGCGGCCGCCGGCGAAGTCGTCATCGCCGAAGCGATGACGGGCAAGCTGGTGGCGCAGCTGCAGGCGGGCTCACGGCGCGAGGAACCCGTGTCGGAACTCGACAAGCTCACGCCGCGCGAAAAGGAAATCATCGACTGCCTGTCGCGCGGCGAGAGCAACAAGGGCATCGCGCGCACCCTCGACCTGGCCGAAAGCACGGTCAAGATCCATGTGCAGAACGTGCTGAAAAAACTTAACCTCACCAGCCGCGTGCAGGCGGCCGTGTATGCGGTCGAGCACCGCCAGGGCAAGTAGCCCGCAGTGCCGGCTAGTCACTGCGGGCTAGCCGCTTAGTCCTTTTGCCGATGGCGGTATTTGCGCTTTTAAAGTAGTATATTGAATATATCTTTAACGCATATATCTCAAATACGAGTCCATCATGGCCATCACCCCGATCAGCGAACCTTCCCCACCTTCCACGACAGCCAGCGCCGCTCCCTGGCATGTCCGCCATGCCGTCTGGCAGCTGGGTTTCCGCCCATTTTATCTGGTGGCGGCCGTGTTTGCGGCCATCAGCATCCCCCTGTGGCTGGCCAGCTATGCCGGTTTGCTGCAAGGTGGCCTGCAGGTGGGCCTGGGCTGGCATATGCATGAAATGGTGTTCGGCTTCGCGCTGGCCGTCGTCGTGGGTTTCCTGTACACGGCGGGGCGCAACTGGACGGGCTTGCCCACGCCGCACGGCGCGCAACTGATGGCGCTGGTGGCGCTGTGGCTGGCGGGGCGCATCGCCATGCTGTGCGGCCCCGGACTGGTGGCGGCGCTGGTCGAGTGGCTGTTCCTGCCGCTGGCCGCCTGGCCCCTGTACCAGGTGCTGCGCCGCTCGGGCAATACGCGCAACCTGTTCCTGGTGGGCCTGCTGGCCTTGCTGGCGCTGGCCAATGGCCTGTTCCATGCGGCCGTGCTGGGCGCGTTGCCGCTGTCGCTGTTCGTGCCCGTGCAGGCGGCCATCTTCATCATCGTGCTGATCGAATCGGTGATCGGTGCGCGCGTGATCCCCATGTTTACGCGCAACGGGGCGCCAGGCAGTACGCCGGTGGCCAGTCCGAAGCGGGCGCTGGTCGCCGTGGCCTGCATGGCGGCGGCCGCCATTGCGTGGCTGGCAGGCGCGCCAGCCTGGCTGACGGCGCCGCTGGCTTTTTGCGCTGCTGGCGTCTCGCTGGCCAATCTGCTGGCCTGGCAGCCGCAGCGCACCTTGCGCGTGCCCTTGCTGTGGATTTTGCACCTGTCGTATGCGTGGATAGGCGTCGGCTTTGCGCTGCTGGCGCTGGCCAGCCTGGGGCTGCTGCCGGCCAGCGCCGCATTTCACGCGCTGACGGTGGGGTCGATGGCGGGATTGATCATCGGCATGATGACGCGCACCACCCTGGGTCACACGGGGCGTCCTTTGACGGGCGGCAGGGCGGAAGCAGCGATGTACTGGCTGATCCAGCTGGGCGCGCTGGCACGCCTGCTGGCCGCTGTCGGTCCTGCAGCGCTGTCCATGCCGCTGCTGCTGGCCGCAGGCGCGTGCTGGTCGCTGGCCTTTGGCTTGTATGCGTGCGTGTACGCGCCCTATCTGTGGCGCGCCAGGGTGGATGGCCGCGAAGGCTAAGCTGTCAGAAAGGGCGCCAGGCCAGCAGTTTTTTGATTTCCGGCGTCCAGTAGGACAGCGATTCGCCCACGACAAATAACAGCATGCCCAGCATGAAGGCTCTCAGCAGCAAATCCCTGCACCAGATCATGGCGTCTCCCAAATTTTCATATTGGCAAGTTTATCATTGGCATGCACTGCCATGTTGAGTTTCTGGTAAGGCCGGCTGGCCGGCCGCTGGCGTCTGCGCCGTGAAGGCAGCGATGGCATCGATGGCGTGCGTCAGGGCCTGTTCCAGTGTATCGAGCGCGGCCGACGCATCGTCGCCGGCGTGCAGCAACTGTTCTGCTTGCTGCGCGGCTTGCAAGGTGGCGGGTAGGGCCAGGCTGCCAGCCTCGCCCGCCAGCTTGTGCGCCAGTGCGGCGGCATCGTCGCTTGCGTTGGCTGCCAGCAGCGTGCGCATGGCGCCCACCGAGTTGCGGTAGGTGCTGCCAAAGCGCGACAGATGCTGGCGGTAGGGCGCCTCATTCAGCCACAGCGCCATGCCTTGCGTCAGGTCGATGACGGATGCCGCGCCGCACGGCGGCACGGGCATCGTCGCTTCGGCCATGTCCGGCGTCAGGGCTGGCAGCCCTTGCGCATGGCGGCGATGCGCGCGCGCGATCAGGGCGATGGTCTGCGGCACGTCGAATGGTTTGCTGATGAAATAATTCACGCCCGCTTCCAGTGCCGCCGTGCGCTGTGTCTGGAACGCCCCGGCCGTCAGCGCCACCACGGGCAGGTCTTGAAACTGCGGCAGCTGGCGCAGCGCGCGCGTCGCCTGCAAGCCATCCATGACGGGCATCTGCACATCCATCAGCACGATGTCGACGGCGGCGGGGTGGGCCAGCAGCCAGTCCAGCGCCTGCCTGCCATCGCAGGCGAACGACGGCACTGCCCCCTGGTCGCACAGGATATGATTGACCACATCGCGGTTGATTTCGCTGTCGTCGACCACCAGCACGCGTACGCCGGCAAGCATGCGTTCTTCCAGCGTACCCAGGCTGGCATCCATGCCGGCAGCCCTGGCGCGCTGCTGGCGCGCTTCCATCGTCGCGTTGTACAGGCTGGACGCCGTCACCGGTTCGTTGAGGACCGCATCGGCCGGATCGGCCGGGTCGGTATGGCGGCGTGCTGGCCGCGTGGCTGGCGCGCCGCTGGCCGCCAGGATGATGATGGGGCAGTCCTGCGGTGGCAGGTGTTCGCGCAGCGCGCGCGCAGTGGCTTCGCCGTCCAGCTCCGGCATGCGCGCGGCCAGCAGGACGATGCCGGGCCGCGCGCCCTCGGCGCAGGCGAGCACATGGTCGAGGGCCGCCCGCCCGCCGGACACGGCATGCACGCTCCAGCCCAGGCCGCGCGCCACGGCGGCAACGGCATCGCGCGTGTCGGCGTTGGCATCGACCAGCAGGGCATGCAAGGCTTGCATGTCGGGCGAGGACAGGGCGCCGGCGGGCAGCAATTGCAGCGGCACGGTGAAACTGAAGTCGCTGCCTTGGCCCAGGCCGCTTTTCAGGCGCAGCGAGCCGCCCATCAGGCTGACCAGCTGGCGGCAGATGGTCAGGCCCAGGCCCGTGCCGCCGAAGCGGCGCGTGGTGGACGTGTCGGCCTGCGCGAAGGCGGAAAAGATCGTCTCCTGCACCTCGGGGGCGACGCCGATGCCCGTGTCGCGCACGCTGAAACGCAGCACGGCGGCGTCGCCATCGCGGCGCTCCAGTGTGGTCAACAGCTCGACCGTGCCTCGCGCCGTGAACTTGATGGCATTGCTGGTCAGGTTGACCAGCACCTGTTCCAGGCGCAGCGCGTCGCCCAGCACCCGGTCCACACCGTCGGGCAGTGGCCCGGTGCGCACGGCGATGGGCTTGTCATGCGCGGCAACGCCCATGCTGGCGGCGATCTTCTCGATCACCTCGGCCAGGCGGAACGGCGCCTGCTCGATGGTCATGTGGCCCGCCTCGATTTTCGACACGTCGAGCACGTCGTTGATGATGCCCAGCAAGGACTGGCCGGCGGCGCGGATCTTGCGCGTCATCTCGAGTCCTTCGCCGTCCAGGCTGCCCCGTTCCAGCAGCCATGCCAAGCCGAGGATGGCGTTCAGCGGCGAGCGGATTTCATGGCTCATGTTGGCGAGGAATTCCGCCTTGCTGCGGTTGGCCGCTTCGGCCGCATCGCGCGCCAGCAGCATGGCCTCTTCGGCCTGCTTTTGCGCGGAAATATCCTGCACAAAGATCAAGGTGGCCGGTCCATCCTTGAGCATCACGCGCGCGGTGGTCTTGAACACGGGCACGGGAAGGCCCTGCTTGTCGAGGCCGATGGCCTCGAACACCTGTTCGCTGGGCGAGTCCGCCTCGATCAGCGCTTCGTTGGTGGCCAGTGCCGCCTGCGATTGCGCGGAAATCATGGCGGACCAGGGCAGGCCGTTCAGATCGTCTTCAAACGAGTAGCCATGCAGCCTGCGGTAGCGGGGATTCGAGTAGATGAAGCGGCCGTGGCGCAGGATGGCGATGGCCACGGGCGCATCTTCGATCAGCGTGCGAAAGCGCGTTTCGCTGTCGGACACGGCTTGCATGGTCTGGCGCTCCGTTTCCTGTTCTGCATGCCAGGCGGCCTGTTGTTGGCGCCGCCGCTGGCTCCAGAACAGCAGGCTGGCCCCGGCCAGCGCCAGCATGGCAAAGCAGAGGATGTAGACCAGCGCCTGCCGCTGCAACGGGGAGGCGATGGCCGCTTCTTCTCGGCTCAGGCCGATGATGATGGCACGGTCCATGTGCAGCGCGGGAGGCGCGATGGTCGCCATGGCCATGATGCGGGGTGCGGCGGCGCCGGCAATCTCGACGCCGCTCAGGACGCCAGCTTGATAGCCGCTGTCGCGGAAGCGCCGCAGGAAGCTGCCGGGAACATCCATATTGCCGCCATCGGCGGCCTTGGCGGGATAGTTCAGGAATTGCCGGCCGTCGCCATGCAACACTACGGCCCAGACGTCGGGGGCATACATGGCGGTGCGGAACTTGGCCGTGAAGTATTCAGGATCGAGGGTGGCCACCACCACGCCGGCAAAGCGGCCCTGCCTGTCCTGCACCATGCGCGACGCCGTGATGACCAGGTCCCCCTTGAAGGAGTGGAAGGGCGCCGAGATGTACAGCATGCGCGCATCAGGGGCGTCGCGCGCCGTCTGGAAGTAAGCGCGGCGCGAAAAATCCTGGTCGGCCAGTTCCGCGATATTGGTGGCGATCGGCTTGCCCTTCGCATCGATGACCAGCATGGTGCGCACGCCCGGCATGGCGTCGACTACTGCGGCCAGGCGCCGGGGCAGGGCTTGCCCGGAGTCCGCCGCGGCACCGGCGCCAAGATAGTCGCGGATCACGCCGTCGAGCACCAGGTTGGTCGCCGCCAGGTCGACTTCGATATTTTTTGCCAGCAGTGCCGTCAGCACGCTGAGCCGTTCACGTTCGGCCGCGTCGTGCCGCGAGGCTTCGGCCAGATGCGCGTAGGCAAGGGCGGCAGCCACGAGGAGCAGCCCGAGGAGTAAAAGCAGCCATTCGATCCATTTTCTGCGTACCGCCGCCGCATCTGTGTGGTAAGTCATGGGGCGATGCTATACCCGATAGGGATGGATAACAACTTTAGCGCACAACTATGCATGCGATAGTGTGGCCAATTTGCCGCCCAGCGGCAGTCGCAGGCGGAAGGTGGCGCCGCGGCCCGGCGCGGACTCCACGCCGATGCTGCCGCCCATCAAGGTGACGAGCTGGCGCGCGATGGCCAGGCCCATGCCGGCGCCACCATGGGCGCGGCTTGGCGAGTCGTCCACCTGCGAGAATTTTTCGAAGATCTCGGCTTGCTGCGCCTGCGCAATGCCGATGCCTGTATCGCGCACCTCGATATGCAAGTCGGCGCCACTCGCCAGGACATGAACATCGACCCGCCCTGCGGACGTGTAACGGATGGCATTGTCGAGCAGGATATCGAGCACGCGCACCAGACGGACGCGGTCGCAATCGATGCTGAGCGGCGTTGCGGGCGCGACCTGCGAGGCCAGCAGCAGGCCCTTGTGCGCCGCGCGCTGCCGGTGCGGCGCCAGCGCCAGCGCCAGCAGTTGGTCCAGCGGCACGGCGGCAGACTCCAGCCGCACCTGGTCGTTTTCGAGCGCGCTCAGTTCCATCGCCGCCTCGACCATGGCCAGCAATTGGCGGCCGCTGTCCTGTATCGTTTGCGCGTAGGCGGCCTGTTCCGGCTCGCGCAGCCGCTCCAGCAGCAGCTCGGAGAAACCCAGGACGCCGTTCAGGGGCGTGCGCAATTCATGCGACATGTTCGACAGGAAGCGCGACTTGGCCTCGCTGGCGGCGATGGCCCTGGCGCGGCTGTCGACCAGGCGGCCGATCAGCAGCACCAGCGCAGCCCAGGACAGCACGATCAGCGCGCTCGTGACGGCAGCCATCAGCAAGGTCTGGTTGCGGCGCGAGACGTAGTCGGCCAATACCGTGTCGCGGTCCAGTCCGACCAGCATGTAGAGCGGGTAGTTGGCCAGTTTTTCGAAGGCGTAGAAGCGTTCGATGCCGTCGATGGGGCTGCGTTCGGTGAAGTTGCCCCGCATTTTTCCTTGCATCAAGGCAAATACCTTGCTGCCGCCGATATCCTGGCCAATGGTGTTGACGGAGCCGACCCGGCGCGCACGCACCACGCCGTCGTCGCCGATGATCGCGATGGAGCTGTTGCCGCCCAGGTCGACTTCGTCATACAGACGCGTGAAGTAATACGGATCCATCGAGACCACCACCACGCCCTTGAAGCTGCCATCGGCATGGTTGATGCGGCGCGTCATCTGGATCGACCATTTTTTCGACACGCGGCCCAGCACCGGCTTGCTGACATACAGTTCGCCACTGTCGCGCTGCATGTGCACGCGGATGTGCTCGCGATCGGCCAGCTTGGTCGGTTTGAAGGGGTGGCTCGACAGTACAGTGTCGCCCTGTTCATCGACGATGGTAAACAGGTTGTACAGGGGGCCGGGATTGAGGCCTTGCTGCAGGTCCGCCACGATGTCGAGGCGCTTGCCCAGCGCCTGGTAGCGGCTGCGCAGGTAGGTGACCGCCTGATCCGCCGCCTCGATCGTGCGGATCGCGTGTTCGTCGAAGACGCGCGCCATGCTGTGCGCATCGCGCCCGGCATCGCTGATGGCGGCGTCGTGTGCGCGCTGCAATTGCAGCACGGTGATGCTCCACAGCCCCGCCAGCAGGAGCGCCATGAAAAGCGACAGCAGGGTGCGCGTATCGCAGCGCTCCCAAGCCATGGCCTTCCAGTTTCTGTGCTCCCGCATGTTGCCTCCGCCAGGTCTGCCAGGTCTGCCAAGTCTTCCGTTATGCGCGGATGCCCGGCGTCACTGACGCGTTAATTTATCAATTATAGCGAATACAATTGATTTTATCGAATAAATTGATTTTTGCGAGGAAATGTTGTATTCAGCGCCGGGCCGGCTTACTTAGCGCGTCAGCCAGCGCTCCACCATCGCGCGCAGCTGGGCGGCCGTAAAGGGCTTGGACAGATAATCGTCCATGCCGGCCGCCACGCAGCGTTGCCGGTCGTCCCCGGTGACGCCGGCCGTCAGGGCGATGACGGGCAGGCGCGGCGCGCCGCTGGACGCTTCGCGGGCACGCAGGGCCTGGCAAGCCTGGTAGCCATCCATGACGGGCATCATGCAGTCCATCAGGACCAGGTCGTACCGCTGCGCGGCCAGTGCCTGCAGGCCCAGTGCGCCGTTCTCCGCCGTGTCGATGCTGTAGCCGCGGGCGGCCAGCTGCAGGCACACCAGCTGGCGGTTCAGCGCCGTATCCTCGACCAGCAGGATGCGCGCGCCCGGCACGGATGCCGATGCGGGTGGGGTTGCGGCTGCGGCGGGCGGCGCTGGCGCCGTCTCCGGCATGGAAGCGGCTGGCGCCTGGGCCGCCTGGCAGGGAAGGCGCACGGTGAAGCGGGAACCGGCGCCGCGCGCGCTGCTGCAGAAAATCTCGCCGCCCAGCAGCGTCACCAGGTGCTTGCAGATGCTCAGGCCCAGGCCCGTGCCGCCATAGGCGCCGCTGATGCTGTCGTCGGCCTGGCAAAACGGTTCGAAGATGCGGCTCAGCTGCTGCTGGCTCATGCCGATGCCCTGGTCGTTGACGCTGGCGACGAGGCAGGCGCTGGCGCTGTCCGGCGTGGCCGCTTCCAGGTGCAGGCGCACGGTCACGCTGCCCGAGGGCGTAAATTTGATGGCATTGCTGAGCAGGTTGCCGAGGATTTGCGCGAGGCGCGTGCGGTCCGAGCACACGCGTTGTGGCACGCTGTTGCCGATTTCGCTGACAAGGTGCAGCTTCTTCCTGTCGGCTTGCGGGCGGTGCAGCGCCAGCACGTCGTCGAGCAGCAGGCGCGGGTCGAAGTCGCGCAGCTCGATGCCCATCTGGCCTGCCTCCACCTTGGACAGGTCGAGGATGTCGTTCAGGATGCGCATCAGGTGCTGCACGCCATCGCCGATGCGGTGCGCATATTGTTGCTGAGAGGCGTCGAGTCCGGTTTCCTGCAGCAGTTCGGCCATGCCGGCGATGCCGGCCATGGGCGTGCGGATCTCGTGGCTCATGATGGCCAGGAAGCGCGACTTGGCGGCATTCGCCGCTTCCGCGCTTGCCTGCAGCGCCAGCGCCATGGCCGCGTCGCGCTCCTGGCGCCGCAGCAGGGCCGTGATCAGCGCGATGGACAGGGCCAGCACGAGCAGGCTGATGACTGCCGCCCCGCCCATGGTGCGCAGCATGCGCCGCCAGTCCGCCAGGTAGACGTCGTCGGTGATGGTCACGTTGATGGCCAGCGGAAAGTCGCGCACCAGGCGTACGCCTGCCAGGCGGTCGACCGTGCGTCCCTGCTCGGCCGCGCGCGGCAATTCCACCTGCAGCACGCCATGCGTCTTGCCCTGTTCCAGCAGGCGGTAGGTCCTGCCCGTCAGGTTGCGCTTGCCCATCATGGCGGGCACGGCTGGCCAGCGGGCCAGCAGCGTGTAGTCGCTGCGGTACAGGGAAAAGGCCGTGTGTTCGCCGATGCTGGTGTTCTGGAAGAATTTGCTGAAGAAGTCGCACGACAGGCCCACCAGCACCACGCCCAGGAAGCGGCCGTCCGGGCTGCTGATGCGCCGGCTGATATAGAAGGTCCAGGCGCCATTGCCCTTGTTTTGCACGGGCGCGCTGACATGCATGCCGCCGTCCGGGTGGCGCCGGTGATACTCGAAGTAATCGCGCTCGTCGAGGCGGATGGGCGGCGCGGGATAGGCGCGGCTGAAGGCCAGCACGCTGGCATCGCTGCCGACGATGGACACGACGTCCACTTGCGGCACGCCGCCGATCTTGTGCAGCAGCAGCTGGTGCATGGCCGGAGTGCCGACGGCGGCGGCCAGCGCGTCGGCGGACGCGGGGGCGGCGGCCTGGATGTCGTTGCTGACGCTGTCGAGCACCAGGCGGGCCGCCGTCATGCTTTGCGCCGTGTTTTCCGCCAGCAGCAGCGACAGGTTGGACAGGTCCTGTTTCCAGTCATCGACGGCTTCGCGGTGCAGCAGCACGCCGGAAACGACGATGCGCAGCGCCAGCAGGCACACCAGCATCAGGCCCACCACGGCTGCCGTGGTGCGCGGGCGATAGCGGTGCGCCAGGCGCAGGACGGCCTGGCGTGGGGTCATGCCTGCGCGCCGGTGTACTCGCGCATGCTGCGGCGTACCTCCTGCTCCACTGCGCCGAGTAGCGCCGCCGTTTCCGCCAGCCAGCCGCCTGCCGCCACGCCCTGGTGGCGCACCAGTTGCTCCAGCTCCGCCAGGCGCGCCACCAGGGCGCTGGCGCCCAGCAGGGCCACGGTGCCGCGCAAGGTATGGCAGCCGTGCACGATGGCTTGCGCCGCGCCGCTGCGTACGGCCTGTTCCACGCGCGCAAACATGGCCGGCGACGTGTCGAGGTAGGTCTGGGACAGGGCGCGGAACATTTCCAGGTCGTGGCCGGTGGCCTGGAACAGCACGGCTGGATCGATGTGGCGATAGGCTTGCATGGGGGCTCCGTGGCGAAGGGGAAGCGGTGGCGGGCTAGGCGGCCAGGCTGTTGCGCCGCGCATGGCCGGCGCAGCAGGCGCGCAGATAGCCGCGCAACTCGTCGTAATTGACGGGCTTGGCAAAGAACACCACGCCGGGCGGCACGCCACCGCGCTCTTCCAGTTCCTCCGGCGTCAGGCTCGACAGCATGGCGATATGCATGTCCGCCAGCAGCGGGTCGGCCAGGATGGTGCGGATCACCTCGTAGCCGTCGATGCCTTCCATGATGATGTCGGCCAACAGGATGTCGGGCTGGTCGCGGGCGATTTCCATCAGCGCCTGGTAGCCGTTCTCGCAAAAGCGCAAGCTTGCCTGCAAGCCCCATGAACCGATCTGTTTTTCATACAGCGCGCGTTCGATCGGATTGTCTTCGATCACCAGGATGGACGGCGGGCGGCTCGATGGTGCGGGGCGCTTGGCCCGCGCCGCGCGCTGCTCCTGGCCTGGCTGGCCGGGATTGCCCTTGTAGGCCTCGACGGCCGCGAGGGGAATGCGCCGGTGGCCGCCCTTGGTCTTCCAGGCTTCGATCACGCCTGCCTCGACCAGTTGCTGCACCGATGTGACCGAGATGCCGAGGATTTCGGCGGCCTTTTGGGTAGTGCATACGTCTGCAGTGTGCATGATGGGCTTTATGCTCGAGGATGAAGTTGAATGGAATGATACGCAATCACGCTCAAAAAATCAATTTCAACAAATTAGATGAATTCACTAAAAACCTGCCGTGCGGCGGGCCGGATTCTGCTGCGCGTGCGGCAAACGGCAATATGGGCGTGCGGCTCCAGGATCTCGCGCCATTCGCTCCACTCCGCGTTGCTGTGGCGCAGCAGGGTTTCCATGTGATCCGCATCCAGACCCAGTACCTGCGCTGCGGCCATGGCCGGCCCGCGCGGCCCCACGCCATTGCGCAGTATCAGGTCGGCGAAACTGCTGGCCAGTTTCAGCAGCCAGGCCAGCTCTGTCATGCGTCCGGCCTGCCCGAAGCCGGGCGGCGCGGCATGGCAGCGCACGGCGTCGCACAGGACGTCGGGCATGCCCCAACCCCGCATGAGGCTGGCTGACAGCGCCAGCTGATGGTGGCCGAAGCGCCGCGATTCTTCGCACAGCAGCAGCGCCCTGGCAGCGCTGCCGTGCTGGCCCAGCAGTTGTCCATACGCTTGCGGATGCAGCATGGCCAGGGCCAGTTGGCCGATGTTGGCCAGCAAGCCGCAGGTGTACAGCTCTTTGGCCGGCGCCAGTTGCAGCGCATCGCCCGCCACGCGGGCGGCGCAGGCCATGGCCAGCGAGTGCGACCAGAATCGCTGCTCGTCGAAGTGCGCACACGTGGCCGCTGGCAGGGCCGGGATGGCGAACGCCTGGCGCAGGGCGGGCAGGCCGATGGCGGCCAGCATCGCGGCGTCGACTGCCGCATGCACGCGCTCGCCCGGCGGCACGGCGGCATTCGCCAGGCCGATGACCTTGCCGGTCAGGGATGGATCGCAGCCCAGTTGTTCGGCCAGTTCATCGAACGTTAGCTGCTGCCGGCACAGCGTCGCCAGCCAGTGGCGCCGCCAGGCGGGCGAGGGCAGGATGGCGCCGCCGAGCAGGCTCGCCAGATCGATGTGCGCATTCATGGCCGGCTCCCAATACCGCTGCAGTCATCCGCCTGCGCGGCGCCCGTTTGCAGGGCGGTGACCGCTTGCGACAGCACGTCAAGCGCCATCAGCAGGTCCGCATGCAGGCGGCGCAGCGCGCCGATATCGTTGGAAAAGCCCGCATGCACGGCCTGGCGCGCCAGGGCCTGCAGAGGGAGCAGTCCCATGGCCTGGCTGCTGTCGAGAATTTCCTGTGCCAGCACGCGTGCCGGGGCGGGGCGTTCGCAGCGCAGCGCATGGGCGATGCCGGCCAGGCGGTCGCGCGTCTCGGCCACGAACAGGGCCAGAATCTCGCCTTGCAGACGCCGGTCGTAGCCGAACATGGCATCCAGGCGGGCCAGCTCGAACGGCGGCGTATCCCGCGCCTCGGGCTCGGCCGTCGGTGCCGTGTCTGCCGCCTTGGCCGGCTTGGTGGCCCTGCGCATTTGCAGTTGCTGATGCAGATCGGCAGCCGGCGCGCGGCCGGCATGGCGCCAGCGGAGGCGGTGCCAGAGCAGGGCGGCCAGCAGCAACAGCAGACCTGCCAGAACCAGCGCCGGCCGCATCAGCGAGACGTCGCCGCAGCGAAGGTAAGGATGGACGGCGAGGAAGGCGCTCATGGCTATGCCTGCATGTAGTGAGAGTGGTTGAAAGCGGATGTCATGGCGATGCTCCAGGGCGATCGATGCCGGTGATCCTGTGTGGCGACGGGTTCAGAATTCTTCCCAGTCGCCGCCGGCACTGGTGCTGGCCGTGCTGCGGGCCGGGCCGGGGTCGCGCCGGGCGACCAGCTTGAGCGGCGCCGTCTTGCGCGGCGCAGGCCGCTGGGTGGCTGCGGCGTGGCGCACCGGCGTGCTCTGTTGCGTCGCGTTGCCCTGGTCATGCGCCAGCTTGAAGGTGCCGACCACGCTGGCCAGCTTGCCCGCCTGCTCCTGCATCGATTGCGATGCCGCCGCCGCTTCTTCGACCAGGGCCGCATTCTGCTGCGTGACTTCATCCATCTGCGTGATGGCGCGGTTGATTTCGTCGATGCCCGTGCTCTGCTCGGCGCTGGCGGCCGAGATTTCGCTGACGATGTCGGTGACGCTGCGTACCGTGTCGACGACTTCCGTCATGGCCGCGCCGGCTTGCTGGACCAGCTTGCCACCTTGTTCCACCTGCTCGACGGAGTCGCTGATGAGTACCTTGATTTCCTTGGCGGCCGCCGCTGAACGGTGCGCCAGGTTGCGCACTTCGGTTGCCACGACGGCAAAGCCGCGCCCTTGCTCCCCGGCGCGCGCCGCTTCCACGGCCGCATTCAGGGCCAGGATGTTGGTCTGGAAGGCGATGCCGTCGATGACGCCAATGATATCGGCGATCTTGTTGGCCGAGTTGTCGATCGCGTCCATGGTGCGGATGACGTCGCCCATCACCTCGCCGCCCCGCACCGCCTTTTCCGAGGCGCTGACGGCCATCTGCTTGGCCTGGCGGGCATTGTCCGAGTTTTGCCGCACGGTGGCCGTCAGTTCTTCCATGGCCGAGGCGGTTTCTTCCAGCGAGCCGGCTTGCTGTTCCGTGCGTGCCGACAGGTCCAGGTTGCCCGCCGCGATCTGGCTCGAGGCCGTGCTGATGGTCTCCGTGCCGGAACGCACTTCGGCCACGATGCGCACCAGGCTCTCGCTCATCTCGGCCATGGCTGTCATCAACTGGCCCACTTCGTCTTTTGAAGTGGCCTTGACCTGCACGCTGAGGTCGCCGCCTGCGATGGTGCGGGCCACGCCGATGGCGCTGGCGAGCGAGGCGACGATGCGCCGCGCCAGCAGCAGGCCCATACCAGCCACCAGCACCGTCACGGCCAGGGCCAGGCCGCTGGAAATCCAGCGTGCACTGGCAACGGTAACGGCGCCGTCGGCGGCGCCCTTGGCGGCCAGGCTTTCGTTGTAGTGGTGGTGGGCGGCAAACGCGTCGACCAGTTCCTTGACGATGGGCTGGTTCTGCATCAGCAAGTCGCGCGCCGCGTCGGGCTCGCCCGCCTTCGACAGCGCCATTACCTTGTCGCGCACGGCGTCGTAGCGCAGCAGCACTGCGCGGTCCGCGGCTAACAGCGCTCTATCTTGCTCGTCGGAAATATCTTCTTTCTCATATTTGTCGAGTGCCTGGTTGACTGCCGCGCGCGCTTCCTTGATGCCCGCTTCCAGCTTGTCGCGCACGGCGGCATCCTTGCTGGTCATGTGCTGCCAGACGGCCGTGCGCATTTGCGTGAAGGGCACGAAAGCCTGGTTCAGGGTCAGCAGGCTGGGAATGGTGTTGACCGTGGCATAGCTGGCCGCCGTGTACACGCGGTCCATTTCATAGATGCTGAAGCCGGCCAGGGCGGCCAGTCCCAGGACGACGGAGAGTATCAATGCATACAGGCGTTGGGCGATAGTCATGATGGGTGCCGCTCCACGTGAAAGTTGAGAATCGGGAAAATCGGTCGCAGGGTTACTGATTTTCATTTTACGTCATAAATTTGATTTATTCGAGAAATTTGTGATTTATTTGATTTATTTTGTGTTTTTATGAGGCCAGCTGATTGAAGGGCGGGCTGAGCGGAGGATGGGAGATGATGAAAAGCAACACCGCGCGGACATCGCGTTCTGGCGTGTGCCACGCTTGGCTAAATAGTGAAAAAATGGTATTCCTTGATCGCCATCAAATACGGTGCGCCATCGCGTGCCGCCGATTGACTCTTGTAAAGGAGCATCATGATTGCCTCTGCCCGGCCTGGACC
The DNA here is from genome assembly GCF_051380895.1 of Janthinobacterium breve. Taxonomy (NCBI): domain Bacteria; kingdom Pseudomonadati; phylum Pseudomonadota; class Betaproteobacteria; order Burkholderiales; family Oxalobacteraceae; genus Janthinobacterium; species Janthinobacterium breve. The sequence continues at coordinate 323,070 of NZ_JBNYXY010000008.1, forward strand.
CTTGCTTCTCATCACCGCAGTCATCTTCATCTTGCTGGGCCTGGCGCTTGCCGGCGGCGGCGCCTGGCTCGTCAGCCTTGGCGGCTCCTGGTATTACGTCGTGGCCGGTATCGGCATGCTGGTCGCCGGTGCGCTGGTGTGGAAAGGACGGCGCAGCGCCCAGCTGTTCCTTGCGCTGCTGCTGTTCGCCACCCTGATCTGGTCCGTCATCGAAGTGAAGTTCGACTGGTGGCAATTGCTGCCCCGCCTCGATATCTGGTTCGCCGCCGCCGTCTGGCTGCTGCTGCCCTTCATCGACCGCCGCCTCGATCCGCCGTTGGCCGCCGGCGCGAAACCACGCGACGCGGGCAAGAGCGCGCTGGTGGCCGCCGTGGTGGCCACCGCTGCCGTGGGCGTGTTCTCGCTGTTCCAGGATTACTATACCTTGCACGGTGAAGTGCCGGCCGAGAACATGGCCGCCGTGCCGCAAGGCGATGTCGCGCCCGGCGTTGCGCCCAACGACTGGGCCGCGTATGGGCGTTCCGGCTATGGCGACCGCTACGCGCCGGCCGCGCAGATCACGCCAGCCAATGCCGCGCAGCTGAAACAGGCGTGGGTGTACAACACGGGCGACTTCAAGGGGCCGAACGACCCGGGCGAGATCGCCAACGAAGTCACGCCCCTCAAAGTGAACGGCATGCTGTATCTGTGCACGCCGCACAACATCGTCATCGCGCTGGACACGGACACGGGCAAGGAGCTGTGGCGCCACGATCCGAAGATCAACCGCGACGCGTCCAGTTACCAGCACATGATTTGCCGCGGCGTTGCGTACTGGGATGTCAACGCGGGCCGCGCCAAGGATGATCCGGCGCCGCAGGCGGCCGGCATGGAGTGTCCGCGCCGCATCTTTGCCCCCACCATGGACGCCACCTTGATCGCCGTCAATGCCGATACGGGCGAAGCGTGCAAGAGCTTCGGCGAAAACGGGGTGATCGGCCTGTACCACGGCATGGGCATGAAGAAGCGGGGCTTCTTGATGCCCACGTCGCCGCCGGCCGTGGCGCAGAACGTGGTGGTGATGGCCGCCAGCGTGACCGATAATTTTTCCACGGAAGAACCGTCAGGCGTGATCCGCGGCTACGATCCCGTCACCGGCAAGCTGATGTGGAACTGGGATGCTTCGAACCCGGACGACACGGCGCCGATTGCCGACGGCAAGACGTACACCAACAATTCACCCAATTCCTGGGGCGTGTCCAGCGTCGATGAAAAACTGGGCATGGTGTACATCCCGATGGGCAATGAAACGCCCGATACCTGGGGCGGCAACCGCAACCCGAACGGCGAGAAATATAATAGCGCCATCGTCGCGCTGGACCTGGCAACGGGCAAGGTACGCTGGGTGTACCAGACCGTGCACCACGATATCTGGGACATGGACATCGGCGGCCAGCCCACCCTGGTCGACATCGACACGCCGAAAGGCAAGGTGCCGTCCGTGGTGGCAACCACCAAGCGCGGCGATATCTACGTGATCGACCGGCGCGATGGCAGCCTGGTGGTGCCGGCGCCGGAAAAACCCGTGCCGACCGCCAACGCCGCGCCTGGCGACAAGCTGTCGCCCACGCAACCGTTCTCGGCGCTGACGTTCCTGCCCGAGAAAAACATCAGCGAAACGGATATGTGGGGCACGACGCCGTTCGACCAGCTGGCCTGCCGCATCATCTTCCGCCAGCACCGTTATGAGGGGCCGTTCACGCCGCAAACCGTGGATGAAGGCAAGATCAAGGGCGCCATCATCTCGCCGGGCCCCCTGGGCATCTTCGAGTGGGGCGGGGCGGCCGTCGATCCGGTCCGGCAGTTGCTGCTGGTCAACCCTGACTACATGGGTTTTCTGGAACGCCTGGTGCCGCGCGCGCAAGCCAACGCGAAGGGCGGCACGGGCACGGAAATGGGCTTGCAGCCGCAGACGGGCGTACCGTTTGCCGTGGAAATCAAGCCCTTCCTGTCGCCGCTGGGCTTCCCATGCCAGGCGCCGCCCTGGGGCTACATCGCCGCCGTCGATTTGCGCACCATGAAAAAAGTGTGGATGCACAAGAACGGCACCACGCGCGACAGCGCTCCCGTGCCCATCGCCTTGCCACTGGGCGTGCCCAGCCTGGGCGGCATCAGCACCACGGGCGGTGGCGTGGCCTTCCTCAGCAGCACGCTCGACTATTACATCCGCGGCTACGACGTGCGCAACGGCAAGACCGTGTGGAAGGCCCGCTTGCCGGCCGGCGGCCAGGCCACGCCGATGAGCTATGTTTCCGACAAGACGGGCAGGCAATATGTGGTCGTCATGGCCGGTGGCCATGGCTCATTGGGCACGAAGATGGGCGATAGTCTGGTGGCATTTGCCTTGCCGGATGAGGCGGTGAAGGAGGCGGGGAAAGCGAAGTAAGCGATGGTCATCCGCGGCATTGACTGGCAATGCCGCGGATGAGATGCCATTGAGGCGCTCGACGCTACTGCAAGCGACGATTCAAGACGATCAGTTCGGCATTGCCCGATTTATCGCCTGGCATCGGGTAGAGCACGACCGCATAACCATGCTCCGTGGTCTTGTTTATGCTTGAAATGATCAAATTGTCACGCTGTATCGGCAGAACCTCGTTTGTCAGCAAGTTCCTGTAGCCTTGCTCGCCTTTGCTATAGAATATTTCCAATAACTGATCATTTTTCGTGGTCAACCATCCGTTTCCAAACTCGCTATTGAAACGGGTGACAAAAGTGTCGTCAGCGATTTTGACTGGCTGCCATGTATTGAAAAGTGGATCAGCAAAGTCTACCAATTCAATGATTTCGCTTGCCCCATCCGCATCTATTTTTTCGATAATGATTTTATCTTTTTCTTGCGCCAGCAGATAAGAATCTTTGTCGAAGGATGAACTTAATATCTGCAAGACATATATATCATTCGCATCGATTTCCCGATGGCGAGTTACATTGCCTTTTTCATCAATCTCTCTGTGCAGAATATGGCTGCCGTCATTGGCCAGCAAATGAATCGTCTTGTTGGAAATGGCAATTCTGTTATTTGCGGGCAATGGAATTTTGACATTGTTTTTCTTCTTCAGTTTCCCATTGATAAACTCGATGGCCAGGATTTTGTCGGGTTTTTTATCGTCAAAATCCACATCGTGAAATATCGAATATGAGCCCGTTGTTCCAATGAAGTTTGCTGTAAATGGACGGTTACCCTTTGGTATTTCCACATCTTCGCGATGAAAGATGGGAATGCTGATTTCCAGTTCTTTATCAGGATGATAGGGGATGACGGAGACATAGTTTTCCTGATCCGGACTCAGGAACAGTGTCGGCAAGATTCCGTCATCCTCGACGTAGGTATCGATATTTCCATCAATCTCAACAGTCGTATAAATCAGCTTATACGTGCCATTTTTTTCGTAGACATAGTTCGTTAGCAGCGTCTTTTTACCAAATGAAATGCTGTCTTTTGCCGATATTCCGCCTTCGGCTACTAGCGTTGTCATGGTACCCAAGTCGCCCTGTGCGATAGACGATGTATAGGGCGCTACCTTGTCGAGATTTTTCATGCGTCAGATGATCTCCGTATCTTATTGCGCCGCCAATCCCAGCTTCAAGCCCACCAGCTTGCCCGGTGCGGCTTCCGTTTTTTCCGGCGCGCCCGTGCTGACCCTGGCTGCCGGCGTGCCGTCCTGCTGCAGGGCCGCCAGGATGGCTGCGCTGCGCTGGGTGCCCAGCTTGCTCAAGGCGTCGGCAGGCAAGGCTTGTTTGGCTTCCAGCTGCTCGCGCAAGCCGGTATAGAAGGCGCCTGTATCGGCCACTTGCGGCTCTCCCTCGATCAGCTTGCCCAGCCGTTGGAAGACGGGAATTTTTGCTGCAGCCGGAGCGGAAGCGCTGGCGGATGCCGCCGCTGCCGCTGCCGTAGGCGCGGCTGATTCCGCCGCCTTCTTCTGCTTGTCCAGCTCGGCCTTGCCGAAGCGCTCGCCATACAGCTCGCGCAGGGCACCCCGTACCTTGCGTTCGCCCAGGTTCAACGGCCCTGGCTCTTCGCCCGCTTCCAGCTTGATACCGGCCTTGGCTGCGACGGCGCGGCGCACGGCCTGGGCGCGCAGGGCTGCCCCGTCCGTGTCGCTGTACTGCCCCGGCACGGCCAGCTTCAGCTGTTCGCGCTTGGCGAGGATTTGCGCCACCTGCTTGAGTTTTTCCCGCTCGGGCGGCAGCAGCACGGCGCTGCCCGCATCGAAGTCGATGGCTTCGAGCTTGTCGGCGCTGATGCCCAGCAAGTTGCCCAGCGCGCGGAACGGCGCCGTGACGATTTTCGTCAGCACATTGCCCACGGCTTTCCAGATCAGCGCGCCATAGCTGAATTGCGGGTCATTCATGTCGCCCGACACGGGCAAACCCAGGTCGATGCGCCCGTCCGAGTCTTTGAGGATGGCCAGCGCCAATTCCAGCGGCAGTTTCAAGGCATCCGGGCTGTCGATGCGCTCGCCCAGGGTCAGCTTGTCGAGCACGATCTGGTTGGTGCCGTCGAGCTGGCGGTTGCGCACCTTGTATTGCAAGTCCAGCGAAATCTTGCCTTCCGCCACCTTGTAGCCGGCGAACTTCATCGTGTACGGTGAGGCGGACACCATGTCGACATTCTTGAAGACCACGTTCAAGTCCGTGTTGTCGGTGGGCGCGAACGGGTTCAGCTGACCACGCACGCGGGCCAGGCCGAATTCGTCGATGCGGCCATCGAGTTCGATCTGGCTGCGCGCATCGCGTTTCGTCGACAGGCCCGTGACGACGCCATTCAATTCATAGATCTTGGCGGCGAACTGGGGCCGGAGGCTCAAGTCGGCAAAGTCCAGCTTGGCGTTTTGCAGGCGCACGCGGCGCACGCGCACGGGGAAGGCGGCGTCCGGTGTCGACGTGGCGGCCGCAGCGGGTGCCGTTGCTGGCTCCGGCGCCTTGACCAGCAAGCGCTGCGCGTTCAGGCTGCGGTCGTTTTCGATGATCAGCTGGGCGTTTGGTTCCACCACGCGCAGTTCGGGGATGTCGAGGAAGTCCGGCGCCACGCTGGCCGTCAGCTTGTCGGCGCGCACGCTTTTCCACGAGGCGAAGCGTTTGCCATCCGTTTCATTGAGCACGAGGCCGGCGATATCCACGCCGCCCTCATAGCGTACTTTCGGCGCTTTCGGCGCGCCGCCGCCCGTCGTCAGGCGGCCGCTGCCGGAGAGAGAGCCGCCTGCCAGCTTCAGTTTCAGATGCTGGGCCAGCAGCGGTTGCACGGGCGCCAGGGCCAGTTGTTTCAGATTCAATTGCGCATCGACGGCGCCCGTGCCCGGCACGAACTTGCCGTTGGCCGTGAGCAAGCCGCCTTCGTGCAAACCCACGCCCAGTTCGAACGGCAATGCCTGTTGCATATCGTTGCTGACGTTTTGCAGGGACAGGCGGGCATCCTGCAGCGTGCCCTTGATGCCGGTGCCCGCGTCATCGAAACGGGCGCCGAACTTGCTCAGTTCCACCTTGTCTATCTTGGTAGACCACGGCGCGGACGGCGCATCCTTGTTTGTGTCGGCTTTGCCGGAGGCAAACACGGGCAGCTTTTGCGCAATCGCAAATTCCCCCTGGCGGTTGCGCGCCAGGTCGATCTGCGCGCCGCTGGCCGTCACGGCGGCCAGGTGCACGGTATGCGCCGCCAGGTCGACCTTGCCTTCCGTAAAGCCCAATTGATCCAGTTTGAACGGCATTTGCGCGCCCCGCTGCATGGCCAGATCCGCCAGGCTGAAATTCGCGCCGTCGATGACGGTAGCCATGCCCGATGGACCTTGTTGCAAGGCCAGTTGCAAGTTCAGCTGCAGCTGTTTGGCGCTCAGCTGCAAAGCAGGCGAGACGGTTTCATCGATGGCGGACACGTCCACGTTGGCCAGCGCCAGCTGTTTCAAGTCTACTTTCCACTTGCCCGGTTTTGCTGGTGCGGCTGCAGGCGCGTCGGTAACGGGTGCGGGATTGCCCGGCCGCATCAGGTTCGCCACGTCGATCTCGCCCTTGCTGTCGCGCCGCACGGCCACCTTGCCGCCGTACAGATTGATTTTATCCACCGTGACGCTTTGGCGTGCCAGGTCGGCGTTCACGCCGGCGATGCCCAAAGTAGTCAGCGAGGTAAATGCCTCTCCTTTGCCGTCGCGCACCAGCGCCAAGTCGCGCAAGGCCAGGCCCGCGCCTTTGACCGTCGCTTGCAGCGTGCCGTCGGCATAGGAAAAGGCGTAGGGCAGGCGCGCCGACAGCTTGCCGCTAGTCACTTGTGCGCGCGTATAGGCTTTCAAATACGCGGCAAGGCCGGGCAGGGACGCGTCGTTCAGTATCAGTTCGCCTTCGCCACGAATCGGACTGAGCGATGCCGTGCCGCGCCAGTGCAGCTTGCCGCCGCGCGCCGCGTCGGCGCTCAGGCTGTAGCTGCCGTTGGCGTCGGGCAGGGTCGAGATATTGTCGAGCGTGAAGTTGATCGGCGTGAAGTTGTCCGCATAGCCCGCCTTCTGGTCTTGCCAGTCCACTTTGCCTTGTTCCAGCGCAAAGTGGGCGATGACGAGGCGCGGCATGCCGCCGTCGCTCTTTTCCGGATGATTGCGTTGCCAGGTAGCCAGCACTTCAGCCAGGTTGAACTTGCCGTCCGGCGTGATGGTCAAATGAGCCTGTGGTGCCGTGATGCGGATTTCCGCCAGGCTCCAGGCGCGGCGCACGATGGATTTCCATTCCAGTTGCACGGCCAGGGCGCCGATGGAGAGCAGCGGGGCAGCGCTCGCGCCGCTTTTGCCATCTGCGCTGGGCGCTTCCTTGAAAGCGATCTGGTCCGCTTCCAGCCGCAAGGTAAACGGGTTGAAGCGCACGTCGGCGATGCTGGCCTGGCGCGCGAGTTCTTTCTCGGCAAATTTGGGTAACTGGTTTTTGATGACGTAGGGCACCAGCCAGAAGCCAGCCGCGCTGTAGGCGGCCAGGGCGCAGCCTGTGCCAACGGCCCAGCGCTGCCAGCGTTTCCAGCGAAATGTTTTCGTCTGCACGCTTTTTTTGTCGATTGTGTTCACGAACTAACCTTTTGATCTTGTTGGGCGGCACATCCTGCGTGCCATGACTGTCAGTATGCCTCTTTGCGGCCTCGTCTGCAAAATCCAAACGTGTTCATGTGACAACAGGCTGCCAGGCGCACTGTTTATCTTGTGAAAACGCGTACATTCTCACGAATTGTCACTTATTTATTGCGAATGATTCTCGTTACAGATATCATGCCGCGTAACTTGAAGTTTCCTTCCATTACTGTTTTCTGTTGAAAGACCTGTTTTTATGCGCGCTGTTTTTCCCTCCTTGCAACTACTTCCAGTGGCCGCCGCTCTGTCGCTGGCCTTCGCTTCCCACGCGGCCAGCGCGTCCAATGGCGCCAGCGGCCAGGACGACTTGACGGCTGGCGATGAGAAAGTCATGCAAGCCGTGCAGGTGACAGGGGCGCGCGCGCAAGGTCTGGTGCCTGTCACCACGGAGGCGGGCAGTTTTCGTGGCGCCAACATCATGGATGTGCCCTCGACCGTCAACGTGATCACGCGCGAATTGCTGGAGCAGCAAGCCGTCTCCGGCCTGTACGACGCCGTGCGCAATACGGCGGGCGTGACGCGCCAGCAAAATGGCGGCGAAACGTGGGATCAATTGGTGATACGCGGCATTGCCGTGGAAAACCGCACGAATTACCGCCTCAACGGTTCCATGCCCATCATGAACTTCTCGCAAGTGCCCATGGAAAACAAGGAGCGAGTGGAAGTGCTGAAGGGCGCCTCGGCCCTGTACTATGGTTTTACCTCGCCGGCCGGCGTGGTCAACTTCGTCACCAAGCGGGCCGGCAGCAAGCCCGTCACCAGCGTGGGCTTGAGCCTCGATGATCGTGGTAGTGGCGTGGCAAACATCGACGTGGGCCGCCGCTTTGGCGTGGAGCAGGAATTCGGCGTGCGCATCAATGCGGCCGGCGGGACGCTGGGTTCCTACCTGGATAAGGTGGGCAACGGCAACCGCAGTTTTATTGCCACGGCGCTCGATTGGCGCGTGACGAACAAGCTGTTGCTGAAAGCGGATCTGGAATACGACCGCCGCAAGGTGACGGAGCAGGCGGGAGTGGCCCTGCCGGTCGCCGTGAAAGGCGTGATCAGCCTGCCACGCGCCGTCGATCCGCGTCAGCTTATCGGCCCCGACTGGTCGGCGTTCGAGGCACAGACGAAAAACGCGCAATTGCGCGCCGACTACGCCATCACGGAGGGCTGGGCCCTGACGGTGGAGGCGGGCCATTCGGCAACGGCGCGCGACCGCCGCCTGGCCATCTTCCGCTTGAACAACGCGGCCGCGCTGGCCACGGGGGCGGGGCGCATCACGGGCAATATCCAGCACAGCGTGACGGCGTCGGACTTGCTGCGCGCGGAATTGGCCGGCAATTTCAAGACGGGTTTCATCGCCCATGAATTGACCCTGGGCGCCTCGCGCACGGACAAATCGCAAGATCCGATTTATCAGAGCAATTACACGATTGCGTCGCAAAACCTGTACCAGCCCGTGCCCGTGACGAATGTCGTGTTCAGCCCCAAGCCGACGGCGCCCACGACGGCCGCGCTGGACACGCGCGACACGGGCCTGTATACGCTCGATCGCATGGTCTTCAGCCCACAATGGCAAAGTATCATCGGCGTGCGCCGCAGCAGCTATCAAAGCGACCAGGGCGCCAGCCACTATGACGTCAGCAAGACGACGCCGATGGCCTCGCTGATCTACAAGCTGACGCCAGCCATCTCGTTCTACGCCTCGTCGGCGCGGGGGCTGGAAGAGGGCGAAACGGGCCCGACGGGCACCATCAACCAGGGCGTCAAGATGGCGCCCGGCGTGAGCAAGCAGAAAGAATTGGGCGCGCGCTGGCTGACGCCGGGCGGCAGCTTGCTGTCGGCCGCGCTGTTTGACATCACGCGCCCCGGCTATTACACGAATGCCAGCAACGTGTTCACGTCGGATGGCGAACAGCGCTATCGCGGCCTGGAACTGTCGACCCAGGGCAAGCTGACGCGCCAGTTGTCGTGGCAGACGTCGGCCCAGTTCCTCGACCCAAGCTTTGCGCACATCAACGCCGATTACAACGGCAAGGCGCCGGAAAACGCGTCCAAGCGTACGGGCAGCGCCTTCCTCGCCTATGCGTTCGACGCCGTGCCGGGCCTGTCCGTCAACGGCGGCGCGTATTACTACAGCGCCCGTCCCGTCAACGACTTGAACCAGGCCTTCCTGGGCGGGGTGACACTTTTCAGCGCGGGCGCCCGCTATGCCAGCACGGTAATGAACAAGTCTGTCGTGTGGCAACTGAACGTGGAAAACCTTGCCGACAAGCGCTACTGGGCTGGTGCCGGCACGCGCCTGGCCTCGGGCGCCCCGCGCGCCATCAAGCTGTCGATGAAGGTGGATTTGTAAGAAGCCTTGACCTGCGCCCTGTGCGCAGGGTGCTTGCCCTGATACAATGTTGCCATGTTCATCAGCAAAGGCAAGGCCAGCATCGTCCTGTGGATCGCGTGTGTCGCCATCTTCCTGGCCGCGCTCGCCCCTACGGTATCGCGCGCGCTGACGGTCGCCAGCGGCATGGCCGTGCCCAGCCTGGAAATCTGCTCGGTGGCGGGCGGCATGACCATGCTGCCCGCAACACTCTCCACGGACGCGCCCGATACCTCCAAAGGCAGCATGCGCATGGGCGATTGCCCGTGCTGCAGCATGCATGCGGCCACCCTGGATATTCCCCCAACGACCCTCGTGCTTGCTTCCGGAGAAATCATCACGGGCTTGCTGCCCCTGCTGTTCTACCAATCCGCCACGCCCCTGTTCGCCTGGACGCCCGTCCAGCCCCGTGGTCCGCCCGCCGCTTTCTGATCTGCCCCTTTCCCTGAACTGCCTTGCGCCGCGCGTGTCGTGCGCTTGCGTCTGTTCGTTTTACTTATACAGAATTTGAAAGCAGCACCATGAAACATTTACCGTTATTGATTTCCCTCGCCATTGCCATGCCTGCCTTGGCGCAATCCCCCAGTGAAGCAGATATCACCGTCCTGCCCGAGATGAAAGTCATCGTTACAGCCATTGGTGACGGCTACAGGCCTGCCGCTGACACGGCCTTAATGCTGTCGAGCACGCCTGGCTACAGCGTGGCGGCCGGCGGCGGCGTGTCCGGCTTGCCAGTGGTCAATGGCTTTGCCGATGACCGCATCAAGATTCGCATCGATGGCATGGAATTGACGTCGGCTTGCGCCAATCACATGAATGCACCGCTGTCCTACATTGATCCGCAACAAGTGCAGCGTATCCGCCTGATCGCGGGCGTCACGCCCGTCAGCGCGGGCGGCGACAGCATCGGCGGCACGATCGAGGTGCAGTCAAACGCACCCGTGTTCGCCCAGCCCGGCGCGGCGCTGCTGACGCAAGGCAGCTTTGCCGTGTCGGGCCGCAGCGTCAACAATAGCGTGGCGACCAGCGTGCATGCCTCGGCCGCCAGCGACGTGCTGAGCGTCGGCTACAACGGCGCCTATACGCGTGGCCACAGCTATGACGATGGCCACGGCAACAAGGTGCTGGGCAGCATGTTCGAGAGCATCAACCAGGCCATCGTGCTGGCGGCGAAGGGCCAGGGCCAGCAGCTGACCCTGCGCGCCGGCGTGCAGCACATCCCGTACCAGGGTTTTCCCAACCAGTACATGGACATGACGGACAACCACGGCCAGTTCGCCAATCTCGCTTACCAGGGCACATTTGCCTGGGGCGTGTTTGACGCGCGTGCCTACTGGCAACAGACGGACCATGAAATGGGCTTTTTCACGCCCGAGCGCACAGGCACGATGCCGATGCTCACGCACGGGCGCAACACGGGCTATGCGCTGATGGCCAGCCTGCCCACGGGCGCGGGCGAGTTGCGCCTGGGGCAGGAGTGGCACGGATTCCGCCTCGACGATTACTGGCCGGCCGTGCCCGGTTCCATGATGATGGGGCCGCGCACTTACCTGAACATCAACGACGGCAAGCGCGACCGGACCGTGCTGTTCGGCGAACTGGAAACGCGCCATGACGCGCGCTGGAGCAGCGTGCTGGGCTTGCGCGGCGAATCCGTGCGCATGGACACGGGCGACGTGCAATCGTACGGCACCAACATGATGAACATGCCGGACGTGATGGCTGCCAGGGCCTTCAATGCGCGCAGCCGCAGCCAGCGCGACACGAATATCGATGCCTCGGCACAAGCGACCTTCACGCCAGACACTGCCAGCAGCTATGAATTCGCGCTGGCGCGCAAGGTGCGCTCGCCCAACCTGTACGAGCGTTATTCCTGGGGCCGCGGCTCGATGGCGATGACCATGACCAACTGGTTTGGCGACGGCAACGGTTACGTGGGCAATATCGACCTGAAGCCCGAGACGGCTTACACGGCGGCGTTCACGGCCGACTGGCATGGCGGCGGCGAGGAGGGCTGGTTCGTGCGTCTGAATCCTTACTACAGCAAGGTCGACAATTACATCGACGTCGATGTGCTGGCGTCCTTCCATCCGTACATGCAGATGGGCGCGAACGGCAACCTGCTGCGCTTTGCCAACCACGACGCCAAGCTCTACGGCGCCAATCTGGCGTGGCAGCTGCCGCTGGCCAGCAGCGCCCGCTGGGGCCGCTTCATGGCCACGGGCAATGCGGCTTACACGCGTGGCAAACGCAGCGATGGCGGCGACCTGTACCGCATGATGCCGTTCAACGCCTTGCTGGCCGTCGAGCACAAGCTGGGCGCCTGGAGCAGCCGCATCGAAACGAAGATCGTTGCCCGCAAGGACAAGGTCGATGCCCGCCGCTTCGAACCTGAGACGGGCGGTTATGCCCTCGTCAACCTGCGCAGCAGCGTGGCATTGAGCAAGATGGCCAGCCTGAGCGCGGGCGTGAGCAACCTGTTCAACCGCGCGTATGCGGATCCGCTCGGTGGCGTGTATTTGTCGGGCCTGAATGCAAGTGGCGGCGCGCTGCAAGCCTTGCCGGCCGAGGGCCGGTCGATTGATGTGGGGCTGCAGCTGACATTCTAAAACGGAAATAACGCGCCTTCGTTCTGGTCATAAAAAGGGCGAAGGTGCGTCTTATTGGAAATATCGATAACAAATATCGGCCGTGCAGTTATGATTTGGCCTTTACTGTAAAGTTATCGGCCATTCAGAATGATGAAAAACCTCTCCTGTTTTATCTTTGCCACGGTTTTTAGTATCGCGGCGCATGCGCAAACGCCGGAGCCCTGGTCGATTCCCGACCCCATGGCATTAATCGAAGCATCGAATACCCTTTGCGCCGCACAGGTGAAGTCGGCCTTGGCCGCAGGGGAACTGCGGCAGCAGGGACGCAGCAAGGCGGAAGTAATGGCGCTGCTGCCCGATAGCCCGAAAGGCATGACATTGCGCGTGGTCAGTGCCATGCGCGAGAACGTTGAAGATGCCTTTGATTTACCGGAGCTTTCGACGCAGTCCCAGTTTGCCTACCGCGCCGAAGCCTGCTTTGGCGAAACGTTGGGCGGTACAAGGGCGCCAGGCCTTGCCACCCTGCGGCCGCAGGTGGAAAAGTGCCAACAGCTTCATGGCTCTGAAAAGAGTAATGCACTGTTCAAATGCGTCGAGGCGGTAGTGCGCAGCGCCAGGCAGTGATGGCGAATTGGTGGCGCTGGACGAGGTGCTGGCGCGTCAGCGCCGCCATTAAAAAAAGAGTTCGCCCTGTCAGTATCGAAGCCATCACGGAAACCAGTGGCTGGATGAGGGTCATTCAGCTTGAACGAGGTATTCGGGTTTGGTATGAAGTGGGCTACGTGCCGTTGAAACCGTAAGCAGATTGATATTGCTCTTAGTTAATATTGGATGGACGGGGGGGGGGGGGGCAATAGCAGCCCAATTACCATCGTCCTGCTTCACCAATTTATGCCATCGGAAACCTGTGAAATATAAGAAATTACTTGGCGAGGATACCTCCGCCATCATTCTATCCATCGCTGTCGTTGCGTATGTGGCGTCATTATTATTGACAGGAATAGTGACCTCCAAGGAGGTCATGCTTGGAGGGGGCGTGTTATTGCTCGGCTGGCTAGGGCCTTTGGCCGGTAGTTTTGCATGGTTTGCCAATCCGCTGCTTATTTTTGCCATGTACTTCTCGAAAGAGAAGCCAGTCGCCGCAAAACTGGCTGTCTTTTTTGGTTTTGCGCTTGCACTGACAGCCTTTGGCCTCAAAACAATACCTGACGATTACGATTCCGCCAGGGTGCTGGGATACGGTGCCGGATACTATCTCTGGCTGGCCTGCTTTCCAGCGGTGTTTATTGCATCATTCTTAAGCAGCAGAAAATCCAAGGTCCTTTCTGCTGGGGAATAGTATTTTTTGCAGTAGCAGCCATTCCATCCATCCCGATCATGACAGGTGATCTCCCGTCACCCATTGCCTGATCAACCATCCTTTGCCAGCGGCGCCCGGATGCGGTCTAATCATGGCTTGTTCTTACACGAGATTGCCATGCTGCCCACTCACGCCATCGCCGCGCTGCGCGAAAAATTTCCTTTGATTACAGAACTGATGGCTTTGCAGCCCTTGAGCTGGTTCAATCCCGGCATCGCGCCGGCAGCCGAGGCCTTGAACGATGTGGGCTTGACGGCGGATGACGTGGCCGACGCCAGCGCGCGCCTGGCGCGCTTTGCGCCCTACCTGGCCAAGGCGTTTCCCGAAACGCAGGCCAGCGGCGGCGTCATCGAGTCGCCCGTCGTGCCGCTGCCCGCCATGCAGGCGGCGCTAGGTTTGGCGTTAGGCATGACGAGCGGTCAGCTATGGCTCAAGCAGGATAGCCATTTGCCCATTTCCGGCTCTATCAAGGCGCGCGGCGGCATCTATGAAGTGCTGAAACACGCGGAAATGCTGGCGCTCGATGCGGGGCTGCTGAAGGAGGGCGATGATTACAGCCTGCTGGCCAGCGACGCCGTGCGGGCGTTTTTCGGCCAGTATGCGATCGCCGTCGGGTCAACGGGCAATTTGGGCTTGTCGATCGGCATCATGAGCGCGCGCCTGGGCTTTCGTGCCACCGTGCACATGTCGGCCGATGCGCGCCAGTGGAAGAAGGATACATTGCGCAGCCATGGCGTAACCGTCGTCGAGTACGCAACCGACTACAGCGTGGCCGTGGAAGCGGGGCGCAAGCAGGCGGAGAACGACCCGACTTGCCACTTCGTCGACGATGAAAATTCGCACGACCTGTTCCTCGGCTACGCGGTAGCGGGCCAGCGCCTGAAAGCCCAGTTCGAGGCAAACGGCGTCGTGGTGGATGCAGATCATCCCCTGTTCGTGTACTTGCCGTGCGGCGTGGGCGGCGGCCCCGGCGGCGTGGCCTTTGGCTTGAAGCTGGCGTTTGGCGATGCCGTTCACTGCGTATTCGTCGAGCCGACCCATTCGCCCTGCATGCTGCTGGGCGTGCACACGGGCTTGCACGACGGCATCAGCGTGCAGGAAATCGGCATCGACAACCTCACTGCCGCCGATGGCCTGGCCGTGGGACGTCCGTCCGGTTTCGTGGGACGCGCCATGCAGCGGCTGATCGACGGTTACGCTACCGTCAGCGATGACGAGCTGTACCGTTTGCTGGCACTGCTTGAGCAAACGCAAGGCTTGCGTTTGGAACCGTCCGCCGTGGCCGGTTTCGCGGGCATAGCACCCGTGCTGGCGGCGCCGCAATACCAGCAGCACATCGATACTGCCACGCACCTGGTGTGGGGTACGGGCGGCAGCATGGTGCCGGAGCAAGAAATGGCGGCCTACGTGGCGCGCGGCCGCGCGCTGCTGGCGGCCGGGGACGCGTGATGCCGGCCGGCGCGCCGATCAGGGCCACGCTTGGGGCCACGCTGACGGCCAGCCAGTTCGCCAACCTGCACACGTTTCTTGTGGCGGCGCGCCATGGCAGCTTCGCGCTGGCCGCGCAGGAACTGGCGCTCACGCCCAGCGCCGTCAGCCACCGCATCGCGCGGCTGGAAAGCAGCCTGGGCTTGCGCCTGTTCGAACGATTGACGCGGAAAGTCAAGCTGACGGCGGACGGCGAGCGCATCTTCGCCGTCCTGCAAACTGGCTGGGACAGCCTGCATGCGGCCATTGCCGGCGGCGACGCGCTGGCGGGCAGCATCACCGTGCATGCGCGCCCCTCGATTGCCCAGTGCTGGCTGGTGCCGCGCCTGGCAGGGTTCGCTGCGCAGTATCCGGCATTGTCGCTTGACTTGCGCGTGGGCAATGATAGCGTGGACTTTCGCGCCGGCCAGGTCGACCTGGCCTTGCATTATGGCGATGGCAGCTTTCCCGGCCTCGCATCGCGCAAGCTGATGGATGAATGGCTGGCGCCCGTCTGCAGCCCCGCCTACGCACGCGAACACGGCTTGCAAGATGCGCCGCAACACCTGTCCAGCGCGACCCTGCTGCACGACACCTTGGCCTGGCCCGCCTGTGCGCCCGATGCGGAGTGGCGCCTGTGGCTGGATGGGCAGGCGCCGGAGGTGAACTTGCCCACGCGCAGCCTGCGTTTCGACCGCGCCGACCTGTGCGCGCAGGCGGCCATCCACCACGCGGGCGTGGCCATGGGCCGGCGCCAGCTGGTGCAGCCGTGGCTGGCCAGCGGCCAACTGGTCTTGCCTTTCGGCGGCTTTGCCCTGGCCAGCCCGCAGGCGTATTACCTCGTGCACAGCGGACGCACCGCGCTGCCGGCGCGCGTGCAGGCGTTGCTGGACTGGCTGCTGGGGCAGGCTATTTGATACACTGCGCCCCTGATTGATAAACGCGCCAGAAAGCAGTCCCATGCAGCCATCCCCACTGACCCCCACCGCGCCAGCGGAATTGCGCACCACTGCGCTCGCTTGCCTGCTGGAACCGGATCCGGCCACCAAGGTGGCGATGGTGGCGGCCATGGCCGAGGCGCAACTTTCGCTCGATGCGCAGGCAGCTTTGGCGCCCACCGGCCCCGTGCCGGGCCGTCCCGAACGCCCGGAACTGGTACCGCCGCGCTTGGTGGGGAGGCGCTCGATGATCACGCCGGAAGGACGCGCCATGCTTGTGCATGCGCTCGCGCATATCGAATTCAATGCGATGAACCTGGCACTGGACGCCCTGTGGCGCTTCCCGGACCTGCCTGCCGAGTACTACTGGGACTGGCTGCGCGTGGCGAAAGAGGAAGCCACGCACTTTGCCATGCTGCAGGCGCATCTGCAGGTGCTGGGCCATACGTATGGCGACTTTCCCGGTCACGACAGCCTGTGGGAAATGGTCGACAAGACCCGCGGCGACGTGCTGGCGCGCATGGCGCTGGTGCCGCGCACCCTGGAAGCGCGGGGCCTGGACGCGATTCCGCCGCTGCGCGCCAAGCTGGCGCAGGCGGGCGACATGGCCGCCGCCGCCATCCTCGACATCATCCTGCGCGATGAAGTGGGGCATGTGGAAATCGGCAACCGCTGGTATGGCTACCTGTGCGAGCAGCGGGGGCTGGAGTTGCGCGCCACCTATGCCGAACTGGCGCTGCGCTACGAAGCGCCCACCCTGCGCGGCCCGTTCAACCTGGAAGCGCGGCGCCGGGCCGGGTTTTCGGAGCTGGAACTGTCCGACTTGCCCGCCTGACGCCAGCGCTGCTGCATGCTCACGATCATGGTCAAGGATGGGCCGTGATGCTGATATGCCAGTGGCTCAGGTGTCCCGCTTCGATATGCACCTTGACGGGCTTGATCCAGGCCCCCGCGCCCGGGATCTTGTCGGCCGGCGCGGCGGAAAAACGCCCGTCGACGAGGGCCAGCTTGACGAAGCTGGGGCCGATGTAGACGACGCGCGTGCTGGCCGGCGCCGCTTCCTGGGCCAGCATGGCGCGGTTTGCCGCGATCCACGCCTGCAGGGCTGCCAGTTTCGGCTTTTGCGCGGGGTTGGCCACCACTTCCGCCTTCGCGTCAATGATCAACTGGTGGATGGCCGCGCCATTGTTCTGGCCGCCCAGCGCGTCCGAGTAGCCGCCCGCGCCGTCCGCGTAGCGCAAGTCGATCTGCTGGCCATCGCTGTGGCCGCTGTGGCCGAGGATGGAGCGGCCCGCCGCCGTCTGCGTCACATGCTGGCCGCTGATGTCGTCGAAGCGGTAAGCCTTGCCCGCCAGCCAGGCGATGGCCAGGCGCGTGGCCCATGAATCGCCACCCGCGTCGCGCGTGCCGTAGCGCCGCGCCGCCAGCGCCGCCTCGTTGTTGGCCAGGTACAGGGGGATGTAGGCCGTGGCGCCCTTGAACTCCACTTGCCCCCCTTCGGCCGGGTCGGAGCTGGCATCGGCATTGTCGACGCGGCCCTTCAGGCGCAGCGTGACGACGGCCTTCTTGTCGAGCTTGGCGCCGGCAAAGGCGGGCAGCACCAAGCTGGGGAATGTGACCTTGCCCGCGCTCTTGGTATTGGTCTGGGACAATAAATTCTCCGTGCTGAAGGCGGGATTGCCGCCGCCGGCCGAAATGCCGATATTGACTTCCGTAATCGTCGCGGCCGCCGGCGTGTAGTGCAATTCCAGCGGCAAGGTGTGGGTGGCCGTGGCCGCGCCTTGCGACACGGACACATACGGTCCCGGCAGATTGCCCGTCAGCTTGATCGGCTGCAGCACGGGATGGGCGGCCTTGTTGGGCGAGAGGAATTTCGCCTGCGTCACTTTCAAACCCTTGCACACGAGACTCAGTTCCACCGTCGTGACGGTGGCCAGGGCGCTGTCGCCGATATTCGTGGCACTGACATTGCCGCCCAGGGTCAGTACCCCCTCCTTGGTTTGCTTGCTGACATCGACGCATTCCGTCCTGACGATGGTGCCCTGCGTGTAATGGGTCTGGTTGACGGCGCCCGTGGCGGCCAGGTTGACCCCGGGCAAACCGGTCACGGCGTACGACCAGGTATCGTTGTACTGGCTTTGCGCCGTCGTGTAGACGGGGTACTCGGCCGTGCTGACGGTGATTTTCACGCCCACGTTTTTCGTGCCCTTGGGCACCGTGAAGGCGACAGGCGAGGTGATGGTCTGGTTTTGCGCGGCCGCCGTGGCCGTAAACGTCTTGCTGCCCTCGTCATCCTGCGGCGTGACGTCGCCCGCGCCACGGGGGCTGGCGACGACCTGGCGCGCGGGCGGACCGGCGCCATCCTGCGTGACGCTGCCCGCCACATAGCTCTGCGCCGGGGCGGTGCGCTGGGCCAGGCCGGGTTCGTACGGATACACGATGCCGACGCTGACGGTACTGCTGTTGTCGAAGACGACGGCGCTGACGCTGACCACGTTCGGGTGGACGAGGTCGTTCAAGGTCAGCTGGTAGGTGTCGGGCAGCACGCCATCGAAGTGGAAGGCGCCCGTGGCGTCGACCACGGCCACCTGGCGCTGGTGGTTGTTGTAGCCAGCCAATAACATCTTCTTGCCGGCCAGCCCCGTGACATTGCCACCTGCCGGCGTGCGCAGCTGGCCTTGTAGCGAGGTAGATGACTTGACGACGATCAAGGCATAGCTGGCAGTGAATTCGCCATCCTGCGAGACGAAATTGAGGTTCAGGTCGTAGCTGCCGTTGGGCAAGGATGCCAGCAATTGCTGCATGGCCGTGGCGCTGATGCTGAAGGCGCCGCTGACCGCATCGAAGACCCAATACTGCTTGAGGCTGACGGCCACGCCGTCCGGCATGGACAGCAAGCCGTCGCTGTCGTCCTGCAGGGCCAGTGACGGCGCGCCTACCAGGCGGAACGCCAGGGCGCCCGGCTGCAGGCGGTTGTTCGGCCCCAGTCCCGTGATGGCCAGCACGGGCGCGGTTGCCGGCACGTTGCCGTCGTCGTCCGGCTCCACATAGGTTTCCACGGCCGTGGGCAGTTCCGTCTGGATCAGCACGCCCAGGGTGGTGACCTTGTTGCCCTTGCTGATGGAAAACTGCGCGTGCTGCTCCACGCCCGTGTCGCCGGGCGTGGAAAAGCGCAGGCTGCCGTCCTGCAGCAGCACGTCCGTGACGGCGCCGCTGACCTTGACGCTGTCGGCGCCATCCGTAAAACCCAGGTCGGCCAGCGACAGCGTCACCACTTGCGCGGGCAGCACGGGATCGAGTTCGATGCTGGCGTTGGCGCTGAAGGTCCACGCCAGGGCCGCGCTCTGGAACGCGATGTTGCGCTCGATGCGCACGATGATGGTGTCGTCGGACGTGACGGTGGCGCCCGCGTCGATGTTGCCGGCCAGTACGTCGCCATCGATGATGGTGCTGCCTTGCGGCGTGCCGGTCAGCACGGCTTGCACATTGCTGGCCGCCGCGCTGCTGTTGTTGCGGATGTGTACGCGGTAAGTGTAGTCCCAGGCCGTGCGGCTGACGCGCTGTTCGGCCACTTTTTCCAGCTGCGTCACTTCGAAATCCCCTGCGGCCTGGACGGCAGTGGCAGCGGCGGCCAGCATGACTTTCGGCACTGGCGGCTGCGTGGGATCGTTCGGTCCGCCGCAGGCGCACAGGCCCAGCGCCAGGGCAGTAGCGAGCGCGGTGGCGGCCGGCTGGCGCCGCCGCAGGCAGGCCATGGCCAGCACGCCTGCCAGCAGCAGCCATGGCGTGGACGGCAGGGCGACGGCGGCCGGCTGCGTGCTGCCCGCCTCGAGCTCGATGAAGGAGACGGGGTCGAGGATGGAGAACGGCTGCGCGCCGGGGTTGCCCGCGCCCAGGTAATCGAAGGTGACGGAAAAGCCCGTGGCCGTGGCGCCGGGAACGATGCCGCCCGCCAGCGCCAGCGCCAGCGCGTCGACGTAGCCGCTGGCGGGAATGGCGGGGTCGGGCTGCACCAGCAGCACGTCCCAGCCCGGCGCCGTGGAGATGTTGTGCAGCTTGGCGTACTGTCCCACGCTGAAAAACAAGGTGAATTCCTCGATGGGCATGGCCAGCATGGTATTGCTGACGGTGTAGTCGTAGCGCCACTGCGTGCCGCCCAGCGAGGTCGCCGTGTAGCCGATGCTGGTGGCGCGCGCGACGGACATTGCGCACAGCAGCAGCGCCAGCAGCGCCTGCTTGATGAAGCTCATGATCATTCCCCCGTTGACTGGCGTCAAGCGTGCCCAGGCAAGAGGTCAAGCAGGAAGCGTTCCCGTACAAATTGTTCTGTAAAAACAAGGGCTTGGCTGGAGGAGGGCGGTGCTGGTGTCAAATCTGCCGACACTGGCCCATAGGGCTGAGCCTGTCAGCGTTGTCCTACCCATCTTGTCGAAACTGTCTGATTGTATGCCTTGCGGAAACACGCGATGATCGTGTTCATGCTGCAACAGCCAACCAGTCCGACGGAGTATGCGATGCCCAAGCTAGCCAAGCCCAACCATTTGAACAAGCCGTTCCTGCTTATCTGCCTGTTCACCTTCTCGACCCTGGCGGCCACGCTGATGAATACGGGCGAGGCGCAGACGAACGATGCTGCGCCGGCCGCCGTGGCGCGCGATGCGGGTCATGGCGCCTTGCCGGTCTGCAGCAGCGATGCCCTCACACTGTCGGCCCAGTGCCAGCCCCAGCCTGGGCGCCAGGCTTGACCTGAGCGACCCTTTGCAGCCGTTGCTGCAGCAAGGCCAGCACGGCCGCTTCTTCCAGCGCCAGCGCTGGCAAGTCCTCTTGCAACTGTTGCCGCGCCCGCGCGCGCATGCCTTCCAGTAAACTTCCATCCAGATACGACTCCAGCACGGCCGGGTGCACATAGCACTTGCGGCAGATCGTCGGCGTGTTGCCCAGTTTTTTTGCCACCGACTCGATCGCCTGTACGATGTTCTTCTTGGCCTGCGCTTCGGAATCGACCTGTTCGAACGCCTGCAGGGCCAGCGCGGCCAGCAAGGTGCCAGACCAGGTGCGGAAATCCTTGGCCGTGTACTCTTCGCCCGTCACTTCGCGCAGGTAATCGTTGACGTCGCCGGAATCGACGCCGTGGCGCGCGCCATCCTCATCGACATATTGAAACAGTTCCTGCCCCGGCAATTCGCGCATGCGCTGCAGCACCCGGGCCAGGCGCCGGTCGCTCAGGCGGATATCGTGGCGCACGCCGCTCTTGCCCTTGAAGTGAAAGGCCACGGCGCTGCCGTCGACTTGCACATGGCGAGTGCGCAGGGTGGTCAGGCCGAACGATTTATTCGTGCGCGCATATTCTTCGTTGCCGATGCGCATCATCGTCAATTCCAGCAGGTGCACGATGGTGGCCAGCACTTTTTCACGGGGCAAGCCCGGCAACTGCATGCCGCGCGCGACGGCGGCGCGGATGGCGGGCAGGGCGCGGCCAAAGCTGAGCATGCGCTCATACTTGACCTCGTCGCGCACCTGGCGCCAGCGCGCATGGTAGCGGTATTGCTTGCGGCCCCGCGCATCGCGTCCCGTCGCCTGCAAGTGGCCGTTGGCGCGCGGGCAGATCCACACGTCCGTCCAGGCGGGGGGAATGGCCAGCGCCTTGATGCGCGTCAAGGTGGCTGCGTCGCGCAGGATCTGGCCGTCCGCGTCGCGGTAGCGGAACTTGCCGGGCTTGCCCAGGCGGGCGATGCCATTCTGGTGGTCGCCCGTGTAGCGCAGGCCGGCGGCGCGGGCCGTGTTGGTGGCAGATATTTCCATGACGATAGCTTACCTTGCACGCCGCGCACCCGGCGCGCCGTTATGCTAAGGTGCGCATTCGTAACGCCGTGCGCGGCAGACAGGAGCAGCAGATGTTTGGCAGAAAAAAGAATCTGGAAGAAGACCACGCCCCCCAGGCTGACAAGCAGTATGAAAAGAAATACACGGAAGACAGCTTCTGGGACAAGGTCGTCAAGTTCGCCAGGACGGCGGGGCGCGAAGTCATCGAAAAAGCCCTGTGGCTGTATTACGCGGCCCAGCAACCGAATACCCCGCTGTGGGCCAAGACGGCCATTTATGGCGCGCTAGGCTATTTCATTTCGCCCATCGATGCGATTCCCGACATCACGCCCGTGATCGGCTATGCGGACGACCTGGCCGTGCTGGCGGCGGCCGTCGCCACGGTTGCCACCTACATCACGGCCGACGTCAAGGAACGCGCCGCCGACAAGCTGCGCGGCTGGTTCGGCGCCTAACGTTTCGGTGCATCCGACGCGCCGCTGCCACCATGGGCCAGCAGGCGCAACACGACTTCTTTCTGGAATGAACGAAACTCCTTGTCGGCGCTGACGTTGGCGAAGGCCAGCACGGCTGTCCTGCTGGCACGGTCGACGCAGACAACGGACGCGGCGCCCGGGTCGCCGCCACTGTGCGTGGCCAGCGGCTTGCCGTTGACGTCGCGCAGCAGCCAGACCAGGGCCTGGCGCACGGACGCATCGGCAGGCGCGACGGCGGCCGCTTGCGGGGCAAAAAACAATTGCAAGGTGGCATCTTGCAGGTAGCGGTGGCCATCGACCCGGCCGCCATTGCTGAAGATGGCCAGGAAACGGGCAAAGTCATGCGCCGAGCTGCGCAGCAAGCCGGCCGGCCAGTCGGGATAGCCGACGGGCGGCAGCACTTTCAGGCCAGGCTCCTTGTGCGCATACGGCTGGGCGACGATGGCGCGCCGGGGCAAGCCGGCCAGGTTCCAGGCTGTGCTGTCCATGCCCAGCGGTTCGAACAGGTGCTCGTGCGCGTAGGCGTCGAGGCCATCGGGGTTCAAGCGGCCCACCAGATAACCGAGCAGGGCGACGCCTACATTGCTGTAGCGCCATTCCGTGCCGGGCCGGGCGGCAAACGACACATCCGCGTCATACCAGGCGCCGCCGCGCGACAGATAGCCCTTGACGAAGTCGCGCAGCGGTAATCGCGGATCGCCCTGCACGGCAAACGCCGTCGTCTTTTCGTACACGGCATCGGAAATGCCCGAGGTGTGGCTGAGCAAATGGCGAAAGGTGATGGGCACGTCGGGAAACTTCGGATGCATGAGCGGGAAGTCCAGATAGGCCGCCACCTTGTCGTCGAGCTGGAAGGCTCCCTGTTCCAGCAGCATCATGATGGCCGTGGCCGTGACGAGCTTGCTGACGGAGGCGATATGGAACACCGTGTTGGCATCGGCCTTCTTGCCGGCCTGGATGTCGGCCCAGCCATAACCGCGCGCGAAGATGGTTTGCTCGCCCCGCACCACGGCCACGCTCATGCCCGGCGTTTCCGTGCGGGCCAGGCCATCGCGCATGAAGCTGTCAAATTCCGTTTCCCACGCCAGCCTGGCCGGATCGGTGGCGCAGCCCGTTTGCAGCAGGGCCAGTGAGACGCCCAGTCCCAGCACGCTTCTTCGTTTCATTGATACTCTCTTTGCTGTTTTTAATGATCTTAACAATATTTCCGCCCGCCATAGGGGCAATTGACAAATCATTGCTTTTCAGTAATGACAAAGGGGGCCGACTGGTGCTTATTTGCACCAGTTATTTGCGCCAGTAGCGTTCCAGCAGGGGTTTGACGGTCAGGCCATGCGCGACGATGGACAGGATGACGACCACGAGGGTGATGTCGGCCAGTTCGCGCGCCAGCCCGCGCGGCAAGCCATGCGCGATGGCATAGCTGAGGTAGTACAGCGAGCCGATGCCGCGCACGCCGAACCACGCGGCCAGGCCACGCAGGCGCACGCTGGTGCCCGAAGCCAGCAAGCCGAGCATCACGCTGGCCGGGCGCGCCACCAGCAGCAGGAACAGCGCCACGCTCCACGCCTGCCAGCTCCAGGCGTCGGCCGTGACGGTGCCGCCCAGCAACAGCACCAGGGTCAGTTCGGACAGGCGTTCCAGGTGTTCCTTGAAGACAAGGGATTCGCCGCTGACAGTCAGCGCTACCTCGCTGTCGTGCGGTTTGGCGGCGGACACGGCATGGGTTTCCTCCGCCTGCAGCAAGCCTTGCCGGTCTTGCGGCGCGCCTGCCAGCCGCAGTTCCGTCTGGCGCAAGGCCACGCCGGCAAAGAACACGGCCAGAAAGCCCCAGGCGTGCAACCACGTGGCCACGCCATACACGAAGGCGATCAGGCCCAGGGCCGCCAAGTCGTCCAGCATCGCGTGTTTCGGCTCCTTGGCGCGCACCTGCCAGCCCAGCCAGGCCAGCAGCGCGCCGCCGGCTACGCCCAGGGCGATGGCGGCCCCGCTGGCCCATAGCAAGTCGCGCCACAGCCAGGTGGCGCCATGCGGCCCCAGTTCATGCAGGCCCAGCAAGCCCAGGCCCAACATGACGAAGGGAAAGCCGCTGCCATCGTTCATGCCCGCTTCGCTGGTCAGCATGAAGCGCAATTGCTCGCTGTCGCCTGCATGGCGCAGCTGCACGTCGGTGGCCAGCACGGGGTCGGTGGGCGCGAGGATGGCACCCAGCAGCACGCCCGCGCCCAGGGGCAAGTCCAGCACCAGGCATGAGAAGGCCGCCACCAGGGCCACGGAGACGGTCATTGACAGCCAGGCCAGGCGCAGCGACGGAAGCCAGCGGGCCAGGCTGAAGGGCACGGGCATCTTCACGCCGGCGGAAAACAGGGAGATGAGGACGGCGATTTCCGTCAGGGTTTCCAGCAGGGGCGCCTGTTGCAGCAGGTCGAACGCAAACAGGCCGAGGAACATGGGGCCCAGCAGCAGGCCCACGCCCAGGTAGGCCATGGCCGAAGTCCATGGCAGTCGCGCGATGCGGTCGGCGCCCAGGCCGCGCGCCAGCATCAGGCAGCCGATCAGGATGAACCAGGCGGTGGTGCTCATGCGTGTCATTGTAGCGGCGTGCGGGCAGGGGCAGCGCGCCGCAGGGTTTTTTTAAGCCCTGTACAGCGACACGCTGTCGTTCTGCGCCTGCATCTCGCGCACTTCGATGGGGTCGTGCGTGGAGCGCAAGCGGGGCAGGCTGAGCGGGTAGTAGGTGGTGATGAAGGCCAGCATTTGTTCGCGCACGATGCAGCGCAGCTCGAAGGCCGTGCCCGAATCTTTCGCGCTGATCAGAAAGCGCACGCGCACGGCCCGCTCGTTCGAATCCGTCGCTTGCACGGTGCAGACCCGGCCGTCCCATTGCTTGGCAGATTCGCAGATGCGCGTCAGTTCCGCGCGCAGCGGCTCGATCGGGATGCTGAAATCGAGCCACAGAAACACTGTGCCCAGGATGTCCGAGGAGGTATGCGTCCAGTTCTCGAACGGGTTTTCGATGAACCACTGCAGCGGCACGATCAAACGGCGTTCATCCCACACGCGCACGACCACATACGTGCCCTTGATTTCCTCGACCGTGCCCCATTCGCCATTGACGATCAGCACGTCGTCGATGCGGATGGGTTGAGAGAACGCAATTTGCAGCCCTGCAATGAAATTGCCCAGCACGGGGCGGGCGGCGATACCGGCCACCAGGCCCGCCACGCCGGCCGAAGCGAGCAGGCTGGCGCCGATCTGCCGCGCGCCGGGCAAGGTCAGCAGTACGAAGGACAGGCCCAGGATGACCACGATGGCGTGCGCGCTGCGCGTCAGCACGCGGGCCTGGGTGATCCGGCGCCGCGCGCGCAGGTTGTCGGCCGCGTCGACGGGATTGATCTGGGAAATCGTGATGCTGAGCGACTCGATGCATTGCATGGCCAGCCAGGTCAGCGCGATGATCAGCGCCACGCTGGTGAGATGCGACATGGCGACCAGGCCCGGCGTGTCGTCGGGTGCGCCGGCCAGCACCATGCGCAGGCCGAAGACGATCATGCACAACTGGCTGGCGCGGAAGGCCACGCGCGCGACGTTGCTGGTGAACGGGTGGCCATAGCCCAGTTTTTTCAGCAAGCCGATGCCGGCCCGGTGCACGACGATGGCGACCAGGGTGACGAGCAGGGCGGAAACGAGCACGGTCAGCGCCGAGCGCAGCGGGCCTCCCATCAGCGAGTGAAACGTGCTGAGATCCATAGGCGAAAACTCCTTCTATATGAGTGAAATGGATGTCGGAAGCGGCTATTTTACGGGCAGATGACGTTGCGGGGACGTGCGTTGCCGTACGGATAAGACTTGGGTCAAGGTAGATACTGGTAGAAATTGCTGCGCTGCGCCATGCCACGTTGACGTTCCAATACGTAAAGCAAGCGGGCGCCGCCGTGATGGAAACATAGCCATACTTGCAATGGTTGTTCATGTCTGCAAAGGAAAACGATGATAGTACGATCACTCCGAATGTCCTTGCGCTTCATCCTGCCGCTGGCCCTGGTGCTGGGATTGTTTGCTTATATTGTGGTACCCCTGCTCGATAATATTACGCTGCGCTGGTATGTGCGCGACCTCGACAGCCGGGCGGAATTGCTCGCTGGAACCCTCCGGCCCTCGCTCACCGAATACCTGCCCGCGCAAGACGCCACCCGCATTGGCGAACTGTTCCAGGGCGCCACGCGCGACGAACGACTGATCGCCATCGGCTTTTGCGACAACGCGGGCCACCTCGTCTACCAATCCGCGCAATACCCGGCCTCCATCGGCTGCTGGAGCACGCCTTCCGCGGGCGGCCTGTACAAATCCCTGGCGCAATTGCCGCAAGGGCAAGTCCACATCAGCGAAACGCCCGTCATGCAGGACGCTACCCAGCTGGGCCGCCTGGTGCTGGTGCAGGACATGAGCTTTGTCGAGCGCCGCAATACGGATACCAAGCGTTTCATCTTTGCCTTCCTGGCCGTGCTGGCCGTGCTGATTTCCCTGATGACCGTGTTCGTCGCCCACCTGAGCTGGCGCGGCTGGCTGTCGGCCGTGAAGGATATCTTGCGGGGCGAGTTGCTGTCGAAAAGTAATGGCGCAGTGGCCGCCGCCACGGCGCCCGCCGCCGCGCCCGCACCGCCGCCGGAAATGCAGCCGCTGATCGGCGACTTGCGCGAACTGCTGCAGGAATACCACCTTGAACGCCAGGGCGACAGTGGCTGGACCTCGGAGTGGACGCCGGAAAAACTGCGCGGCTTGCTGGAAGCGGATCTTGCGGGAGATCAAGTGCTGGTGGTATCGAACCGCGAACCGTATATCCACACCAAAACGGAAGAGGGGATAGCAGTGCAGCGCCCCGCCAGCGGCCTGGTCACGGCCGTGGAAGCGGTGATGCGCGCCTGTTCCGGCACGTGGATCGCGCATGGCGCCGGTTCCGCCGACCGCGACACGGTGGATAAATTCGACCATGTGCCCGTGCCGCCCGACAATCCCAGCTATACCTTGCGCCGCGTGTGGCTGACGGAAGAGGAAGAGCAGGGATACTATTATGGCTTTGCTAATGAAGGCATGTGGCCGCTGTGCCATATCGCCCACGTGCGCCCCGTGTTCCGCTCGTCCGACTGGGAACAGTACGTCAAGGTCAACCGCCGCTTCGCCGAAGCCGTGATCGCCGAGGCAAAGACAGACAACCCCGTCGTGCTGGTGCAGGATTATCACTTCGCCTTGCTGCCGCGCATGGTGCGCGAAGCCTTGCCGAAGGCGACCATTATCACCTTCTGGCATATCCCTTGGCCGAATTCGGAATCGTTCGGCATTTGCCCGTGGCGCGAGGAAATCCTCGATGGCTTGCTGGGCAGCACGATCCTGGGCTTCCACACGCCATTCCACCGCAAGAATTTCCTGGAAACGGTGGACCGTTACCTGGAAACCCGCATCGAGCCGGAAGCGTCGACCATTTCCTATGGCGGCGAGATGACGCAGGTGGAGGATTACCCGATTTCCATCGCCTGGCCGGAAGACGACCCGGCGCAGCCCGACGTGGCCACCTGCCGCGCGCAGATCCGTGCCGAACTGGGCGTGGCGCCCGACCATTTGCTGGGCATCGGCGTGGACAGGCTCGATTACACGAAAGGCATCGTCGAGCGCTTTCAGGCCGTCGAGCGCATGCTGGAACAGCAGCCCGGCATGGTGGGCAATTTTACCTTCGTGCAAATCGCCGCCCCCAGCCGCGCTTCGCTCGATGAATATCAAAGCTTCGATGCGCGCGTGCGCAAGATGGTCGAGCGCATCAACCGCCGCTTCGGCAGCGGCGATTACGTGCCCATCCTGCTGAAAGCGGAACACCATGGACAGGACGACTTGCAGCGCTATTTCCGTGCCTCGGAAGTGTGCATGGTCACAAGCTTGCATGACGGCATGAACCTGGTGGCCAAGGAATTCATCGCCGCGCGCGATGACGAGATGGGCGTACTTGTTCTAAGTCAATTCACGGGCGCCGCGCGGGAACTGCACGAAGCGCTGATCATCAATCCCTATCACATCGAGCAGGGCGCAGACGCCCTCTACCGTGGCCTAGTGATGCCGCCCGTGGAACAGCGCGAGCGCATGAAGAGCATGCGTGCCCGCGTCAAACATTTCAATGTCTACCGCTGGGCCGGGCGCATGCTGCTGGACGCGGCCCGTTTGCGCCAGCGCGACAAGGTCATGACCAAGATCGACGCCCACAGCCGCATCAAGCGGCGCAAGGGGATTTGATGACGGACATGCCTGATGATAGCGCGGCCCTGTTGCAGCTTCTGAGCATGCCCGGCAGCGCCGTTTTTCTCGACTTCGACGGCACCCTGGTCGACCTGGCGCCCACGCCCGATGGCGTGCGCCTGGAACCGGGCGTGGTCGAAGCGCTGGCGCTGCTGGCCGAGCGCCATGGCGGCGCGCTGGCCCTCATTTCCGGGCGTCCCGTGGCGCAGATCGATGCCATGCTGGCGCCCCTGATGCTGCCGGTGGCCGGCGTGCATGGCGTGGAGCGGCGCGGCGCCGATGGCGCGCTGCAGGTGGCGGCGACGCCCGACGTGTCACCCGTGCTGGCCTGCGCCCGGGCGCTGGCGGCGATTCATCCCGGCTTGCTGGTGGAACACAAGCGGGGCGCCGTGGCCCTGCATTACCGCCTGGCGCCCGAACTCGAACATTTGTGCTTACAGGAAATGATAGCCGCCGTGCAAGCGTGCCCGGGGGTGTTGCTGTTGCATGGCAAAATGGTCCTGGAAGCCAAACCGGCCGCCACCGACAAGGGTGGCGCCATCGCCGCCTTCATGGCCGAGGCCCCATTCGCGGGCCGTCGGCCCGTGTTCGCAGGCGACGACACCACCGACGAGGCAGGCTTTGCTTTTGTACAACAAGTTGGCGGGCAGGGCGTGAAAGTGGGCCGCGGCCCCAGCGCCGCCACCCTGCGCCTGGCCAGCCCGGGCGCCTTGCGCACCGTGCTGCTGGCCGCCTCCGTATCCCCAGAAGGAGTAGATGATGACGAGTTCCCAAGAACAAGCGTATGACACGCCCAGCGGCGCTGCCACCTCGCAGGCCGCTTCCGCCACTGCGGCGGCCAGCGCGTCGGCACCCGCCACGCCCATCCAGGCTAGCCTCAACTGCGGCGTGGTGGGTAATTGCGCTTTCAACGCCCTGATCGACCAGGCAGGGCAGGTCGTCTGGTCCTGCCTGCCCCGTTTCGATGGCGATCCCGTCTTCAACCGCTTGCTGGACGACACGGAAAACGGCAGCGTGTGGGCCATCGACATTGAAAACTTCGCGCGCAGCGAGCAATTCTACGAGCCGAACACGGCCGTACTGCGCACGCGTTTGTACGACACGGAAGGGCGCGGCGTGGAAATCACGGATTTCGCGCCCCGTTTCCTCAGCCGCGACCGCATGTTCCGCCCGCTGATGCTGATCCGCCGCGTGCGCCCGCTCGATCACGCCGTGCGCATCCGCGTGCGCCTGCGCCCCCGCTACGACTGGGGCAGGCTGGCGCCGCAGATCACGCAGGGCAGCCACCACATCCGCTATGTGGGGCCGGAACAGACCTTGCGCCTGAACACGGATGTGTCGCTCAACTATGTACTGAGCGAAACGTATTTCGTGCTGGGCGGCATCGCCAACTTCCTGCTGGGCCCCGATGAAACTTTGGCAGGCGGCATCGACGAGACGGCGCGCATCTTTGAAAAGGAAACCATCAATTATTGGCGCACCTACACGCGCCGCTTGGCCGTGCCGCTGGAATGGCAGGACGTGGTCATCCGCGCCGCCATCACATTAAAACTGTCTTTATATGAAGACACGGGCGCCATCATCGCCGCCATGACCACCAGCATTCCCGAAGCGCCCGGCAGCAGCCGCAACTGGGATTACCGTTACTGCTGGCTGCGCGATGCCTTCTTTGTCGTGCGCGCCCTGAACAGCCTGTCCGAAGTGGGCACGATGGAAGAGTATTTGCGTTGGCTGACGAATATCGTGGCACGTTCGAAAGGCGGCCATATCCAGCCCCTGTACGGCATCGGCCTGGAAGAACAGTTGCCGGAATCGACGCTCGACCACTTGCCCGGCTACCGGGGCAACGGCCCCGTACGCGTGGGCAACCAGGCACAGGAACACTTCCAGCACGACGTCTACGGCAATATTGTATTGGGCGCGGCGCAGGCGTTTCTTGACCACCGCTTGTTCCACCGGGCCGGCAAGGCCGAGTTTGCCGCGCTGGAAGCCGTGGGCGACCAGGCCTTCCGCCTGCACGCGGAGCCGGACGCGGGCATGTGGGAGTTGCGCACGCGGGCCAGGGTCCACACCTCATCGATGCTGATGAGCTGGGCCGCCTGCGACCGCCTGGCGAAGGTCGCGCATAAGCTGGGTTTGCCGGACCGGGCCGACCACTGGAACAGCCGCGCCGTGCTGATCCGCGAACGCCTGCTGCGCGAAGCGTGGAGCGAGGAGCGCCAGGCCTTCGCCGAAAGCCTGGGCGGGCGCGACCTCGACGCCTCTGTCTTGCTGATGGCGGAAGTCAACTTCATCGACCCCATGGACCCCCGTTTCATCGCCACAGTCGATGCGCTGGAAGCGTCGCTGTGCGACGGTCCTTACATGCGCCGCTACGAAGCGCCCGATGACTTCGGTAAACCCGAGACCGCCTTCAACATCTGCACCTTCTGGCGCATCGACGCCCTGGCGCGCATCGGCAGGAAAGACGAGGCGCGCAAAATCTTCGAAACGATGCTGATGGCGCGCAACCACCTGGGCCTGCTGTCGGAAGACACACACCCCGTAACAGGCGAAATGTGGGGCAATTTCCCGCAGACGTATTCGATGGTGGGCTTGATCAATTGCGCGGTAAGGCTGTCGGCGCCTTGGGATAGTGCGATTTAATTGTATCGTCCTCCATTCCCGTGAGCAGTACATGCCAGTCCCTATAATGGGCGTGTTGACGTGCTTGCGGGCGTTTTAGCGTCAGGTCATAACAATCGTTGGCGCGCCGGCAAACGAAACGCCGAATGGCATCCACACAGATGAATACGAAATATCGAAATGACGACCATAAGCGAAATTTTAGCGACAATAAATGAGAGTATTTTTTTTGAGACTATTTTTCAGAAAGATACTGACTGGGATGCTGCATTGTGCGCCAGGGACTCTTTTGAGTTTGATGGCGCATGGTGTGCCAGCTACGAAAAAGTGACCTCATCTTGTCCACCCGAAGGCGCCCTGGTGAAGGAGATCAGGGAGATCGCATTCAAGAAAGTGTATCAAATCACTGAAAATTCCGACCTTGCTGGATATGTGTCGGACGACATGGGCTTGATTGCGCAGGCATGTCACAATAAAGTCGAGATCGACTTTATCGACAATCTCTGGAAAACCTATATGCGCGGAGAATTTCCAACTTGAGCTGATACTGCCCAGTTGAAGATTGCAAGTGGCCTCGTTTTCCATATGCCCCAGCATCGCAGCGCGGCGCTCCTGTGTCACCGTTTCGACGTGCGACTCCATTTCAGCTACCAGTCGCGCGCTCGCCACGCCCATACAACCGGCACTCCGCCGCCAGCGCCAGCAAATTCGGATCGCGCTCGCGGCTGCTCAGCATCAGCAGGGTGATTTGCTGGTGCGAGCCGTAGCGCGCGTCCAGGGGGAGCAGTTCGATGCGCGAGCTGAAGGCGCGCACGCGGCCCGGCAGCAGGCTGTAGCCTATGCCGCCGCTGACCAGGTTGATCAGCGAGAAGATGTCGCCCACGCGCATGGCCGTGTCGGGCAGGAAACCCGCCAGTTCAAAGGCGTGGTTGAAGCTTTGCGAGGTGACGAAACCCTCGTTGAGCGTGACGAATTTGTCATTGCGCAGCTGCTGCAAGTCCACAGATGCCGCCCCCGCATAGGGCGAACCGAGTGGCGCGGCCAGGTAGACGTCGTCCTGGAACAGGGGCACCGCCACCAGTCCGGCATGCTGTTCGTCTTCCTGCACGCCGATGATGATGGCGTCCAGCCGGCCATCGGCCAGGCTTTGCAGCAGGTCGCGGTTCGAGCCCAGGGTCAGGTCGATGTCCAGGCCCGGCCGGCGTAGCTTCAGGGCGATCACCAACTGCGGGATGCAGTGCAGGGTCAAGGAATACAGCGAACCGATTTTCAGGCGCACGGGGTTGATGCCCGACATTTCGCGCACCTTGCGCACGCCTTCCTCGCATTCGGCCAGCGCGCGCCGGGCCGATTCGGCAAAGGTGTAGGCCGCATGCAAAGGGATCAGGCTGCGCCCCTCGCGCTTGAACAGGGGGCAGCGCAAGCCGTCTTCCAGCGAGTGCAGGGCGCGGTGCACGCTGACCGTGCTCTGCCCCAGCGCATCGGCCACGCGCGCCAGGTTGTTCAATTCCATAAAGCTGAGAAATACTTCCAGCTTTTTCAGGGTAATTTCTTCGTTGATGGCCATGGCTAGCCTCTTTCATGGAGGTTCATTAACTTCAGAGTAATGAACATGGTAGCAGGTTGATTGTCGCGGTGACGCTTTCGTTCTATCGTCAGGCTTCGATAGCTCATCCGGAGGCATGATGTCAACCGCCACAGCAGCGCCAGCGCAGCGGCAAAAACAATGGGACACGCGGCGCACCGAGAAACGCCGCCGCCTCGACGCCGTGCGCCACTACGCGAACGGTCCCGTGCTGCAACAGGGCGACATGGTCGCCGTGCTCGAAGCCTTGCTCGCGCCGGGCGACCGCGTTGTTCTTGAAGGCAATAACCAGAAGCAGGCCGATTTCCTCGCCCGCATGTTGACCCAGGTCAATCCCGACAAGATCCACCATCTGCACCTGATCATGCCCAGCGTCAGCCTGCCCGAGCACCTGGACCTGTTCGAGCGGGGCATCGCCCGCAAGCTCGATTTTTCCTTTGCCGGCACGCAAAGCCTGCGCATCGCCCAGTTCCTGCAGGATGGCTTGCTGGAAGTGGGCGCCATCCATACCTATATCGAGTTGTATGCGCGCCTGTTTGTCGACCTGACGCCCAACGTCGTCATGGTGGCCGGCTACATGGCCGACCGCCAGGGCAATCTGTACACGGGCCCCAGCACGGAAGACACGCCCACTTTGGTGGAATCGGCGGCCTTCCGCGACGGTATCGTCATCGCCCAGGTGAACCAGATCGTTGACGACGTCAGCGACCTGCCCAGGGTTGACGTGCCCGGCTCGTGGGTCGACTTCGTGGTGCAGTCCGACAAGCCGTTCTTCATCGAGCCCTTGTTTACCCGCGACCCGCGCGTGATCAAGCCCGTGCATGTGCTGATGGCCATGATGGCGATCCGCGGCGTGTATGAAAAACACCAGGTGCAGTCGCTCAATCACGGCATCGGCTTCAATACTGCCGCCATCGAGCTGATTTTGCCCACCTATGGCGAGCAGCTGGGCTTGAAGGGCAAGATTTGCCGCAACTGGGTGCTCAACCCCCATCCCACCCTGATCCCTGCCATCGAAACGGGCTGGGTCGAGAGCGTGCACTGCTTCGGCGCGGAGCTGGGCATGGAAGGCTATGCGGCCGCGCGGCCCGACGTGTTTTTTACGGGCCGCGATGGCTCCATGCGCTCGAACCGCGCCCTGTGCCAGCTGGCCGGCCAGTACGCGGTCGACCTGTTCATCGGCGCCACCCTGCAGATGGATGGCCTGGGCAACTCGTCCACCGTGACGAATGGCCGCCTGGCCGGCTTTGGCGGCGCGCCCAACATGGGCCACGACCCGCATGGCCGGCGCCACCCGACGCCCGCCTGGCTGGACCTGATCGAGACGGACGACCCGCTGGTGCGCGGCAAGAAGCTGGTGGTGCAGATGGTCGAGACGTTCCAGGATGGCGGCCAACCGACGATCGTCGAATCGCTCGATGCCGTGGCCGTGGGCCAGGCCAGCGGCATGCCGCTGGCGCCCGTGATGATTTATGGCGACGACGTCACCCACGTGCTGACGGAAGAGGGCATCGCCTACCTGTACAAGGCCCGTTCGCTCGACGAGCGCAAGGCCATGCTGGCGGCGGTCGCCGGCGTCACGCCCATCGGCCTGCGCCACGACCCGAAAACCACGGCAAAACTGCGCGCCGATGGCCTGATCGCGCTGCCCGAGGATATCGGCGTGCAGCGCGGCGCCGCCAGCCGCTCGCTGCTGGCGGCAAAAAGCATCGCCGACCTGGTCGAATGGTCCGACGGCCTGTACCAACCCCCCGCCAAATTCAGGAGCTGGTAATGACGACGATGACAATGATGCCGGTGCGGGAACGCTGCGCCGCGCTGGCGCAGCAAGTGTTGCAGGCGCTGCTCGACGAAGTGACGTTGACGCCGAAACCGGGCCTGGTCGATTTGCGCAGCCGTGGCGCCCACGCGGACTTGAACTGGGCCCTGATGTGTCATTCGGCTTGCGCGCTGCAGCCCGTGTTTGCGGCAATGGCGCAAGCAGGTTTGGAAAGCGACGATGACGACGGCCTGCGACAGCGCATCGGCGCCATTGGCCGCGATGGCGAAGCGCTGATGCTGACAGCCACGGGCGGCGTAAACACGCACCGGGGCGCCATCTGGGCGCTGGGCTTGCTGGTGACGGCGGCGGCGCAGCAGGGCGCGCGAGGCGCATCGTTGGCGCCGCAAGCCGTGGCGGCGCGGGCCGGCGCGCTGGCGCGTTTGCAGGACCGCAGTGCGCCTGTCGCCACCGGCAACAAGGGCGAACTGGCGTGCCGCCAGTATCGGGTCGATGGCGCACGGGGCCAGGCCCGCGCCGGTTTTCCCCTGGTGACGGGCGCCGGATTGCCGGCTTTGCACGCCTCGCGGGCGCGCGGCGACAACGAGACGACGGCGCGCCTGAATGCCTTGCTGGCGATTATCAGCCAACTGGACGACACCTGCGTGCTGTCGCGCGGCGGCGAGACGGCCCTGCTGGCGCTGCAAACGGGGGCGGCGCGGGTGCAGGCGGCCGGCGGCGCAGCCACGGCCGAGGGATCGCAGGCGCTGCTGGCGCTGGAAGCGGTGGCGCTGGCGCGTGGCGTGTCGCCGGGTGGCGCGGCCGATCTCCTGGCGGCGACCCTGTTCCTGGATCGATTGACAGAAGGAGAAGCGCATGGAAACGCGTAATTACGAATTTGCCGGTGGGCCGGCGGCGACAGGGCGCGCCCTGGCCGGCGTGGTGGGTTCGGGCGACCTGGAAGTGTTGCTGCAGCCGCACGACGATGGTGTGATCCGTATCGTGGTCAACACCTCCGTCGACGGCAAGGGCGCCGTCTGGGATGCGCTCCTGCAGCGCGTATTCGGCGGCGAACCGCTGCCGGCGGCCAGCATCGTCATCAACGACTGCGGCGCCACGCCAGGCGTGGTGCGCATGCGCATCGAGCAGGCTTACGAAGAATTGCAAGCGGGGAGGGCGGCATGAGCACATTACAAGAACTGCTGGAGCGCGACAGCTTCATCGAACGGGGCGCGCGCAGCCGGGCCAAGGCTTTGCTGGACGCGGGCAGCATGCGCGAATTGCTCGACCCGTTCTGCGGCATCGCTTCCCCCTGGCTGCCGCGGCAGGGCGTGACGGCCCAGTTTGATGACGGCGTGGTGGTGGCCAAGGGCTTGTTCGACGGCCAGCCGGCCGTGGTGCTGGCCATCGAAGGTGCCTACCAGGGCGGCAGCATGGGCGAGGTTGGGGGCGCGAAGATCGCCGGCGCGCTGGAACTGGCGGCGCGCGACAACCGCCAGGGCGTGCCGACGCGCGCCGTGATCCTGTTCGAGACGGGCGGCGTGCGCCTGCAGGAAGCCAACCTGGGTCTGGCGGCCATCGCCGACATCCATGCCGCCATCGTCGACCTGCGCCGCTACCAGCCCGTGATTGGCATCACGGCCGGCACGGTCGGCTGCTACGGCGGCATGTCGATCGCGGCGGGCCTGTGCAGCTATCTGGTGGTCACGCGCGAGGCGCGCCTGGGTCTCAATGGCCCGGCCGTGATCGAGCAGGAGGCGGGCGTGGACGAATTCGACTCGCGCAACAAGCCGTTCATCTGGAGCCTGACGGGCGGCGAGCAGCGCTTCCACAGCGGCCTGGCCGACGCCTATGTGGCAGACGACACGGCGCAGATGCGCGCCACCGTGGCCGCATTGTTCCGGCGCGGCGTGCCGGCGCAGCACCGCAGCGATCTGGCGCAAGGCTTTCTGGCCCGCCTGGCCGACGTCGACGCGACCGTGCAAGCCACGCCGGACGCCGTGCGTTTGATCTACAGCAAAGGAGTAGCAGCATGAAGGCCATCACCGATACCAGTCGCGGCGCCATCTGGCTGGCGGCCCTGAGTGACAGCACTGCGCCGCTGGAAGGCTACCCCGTTTCCGTGCGCGTGGTGGACGCGCCGCTGGCGGGCGAGCCAGCGCGTTACCTGGCCGTGCTGCCCGACCCGGACAACCGTTTTACGCGCGCCCGCACGGGTGAAATCGGCCTGGTCGAAGCGTGGCAGCTGGCGCGCGCCGTGCAGCAGGTGCTTATTGAGGACCACGCGCTGGCCGTCAAACGTCCCATCGTCGCCGTCATCGACGTGGCCAGCCAGGCGTATGGCCGGCGCGAAGAGGCTTACGGCATCCACCAGGCGCTGGCCGGCGCGGCAGGGGCCTATGCCGAGGCGCGCCTGGCAGGCCATCCCGTGATTGGCCTGATCGTCGGCAAGGCCATGTCGGGCGCTTTTCTCGCGCACGGCTACCAGGCCAACCGCCTGATCGCCCTGGACGATCCGCAAGTGATGGTGCATGCCATGGGCAAGGCGTCGGCCGCCCGCATCACCTTGCGCACGGTGGAGGCACTGGAAGCGCTGGCCGAGACCATCGCGCCCATGGCTTACGACATCAGGAACTACGCCACCCTGGGGCTGCTGTGGCAAACCTTGCAGGTGGCGCAGCCGGATGCGCCGTCGGAGCTTGATCTGGCACAGGTGCGCGCCAGCCTGCAGGCGGCGCTGGCCGACATCCGCGCCGACCCGCTGACGGACCTTTCCAGCCGGCTGGGTGCGCCGCACCGCCAGGCCTCGGCAAAAGTAAGGGAGGTGCTGGGACAGCAGTGGTAGGTGAAACAACAGAGAAGACAAAAAGTCATTCCTATTCCTATAACGGAGACAATCATGATCATTTACGGAACCGCACTGTTGGCCCTGTGCCATTTGCTCGGCATCTTCCTGGGCGACCTGCTCGGGCAGTTGATGGGCGTCAAAACGAATGTGGGCGGCGTGGGCATCGCCATGCTGCTCTTGATCTGCGCCCGGCTCTACATGCAGCGCCGCGCATGGCTGCCGCAGATGACGGAACGGGGCGTCGAATACTGGGGCGCCATGTATATTCCCGTGGTGGTGGCCATGGCGGCGCAGCAGGATGTGGTCGCCGCGCTACGCGGCGGTCCGGTGGCCGTGCTGGCCGCCATCGGCTCCGTACTCGTTTGCGGCGCCGTGATTTCTCTGATTAACAGGATGGAAAGCCCGGCCGCCGTCGCCGCCGCAGAAGCCGAGTCGATTCTGATCAAGGAGCACCGTCATGCTTGACATCTTTGAAAAAGCCGCCATCCACAATGGCCTGGTGACGGCATTCGCCTTTGTCGGCCTGATCATGCTGCTGTCGGTAGCGCTGTCGAAGTATCTGACCCTGGGCCGCGTGCATGGTTCGGCGATTGCCATCGTGATCGGCCTGGGCCTCGCTTACTGGGGCGGCGTGCATAGCGGCGGCCACAAGGGCCTGGCCGATTTGTCGCTGTTCGGCGGCATCGGCCTGATGGGCGGCGCCATGCTGCGCGACTTCGCCATCGTCGCCACCGCCTTCGAGGTGCA
This sequence comes from Janthinobacterium breve, assembly GCF_051380895.1. Lineage (NCBI taxonomy): Bacteria > Pseudomonadati > Pseudomonadota > Betaproteobacteria > Burkholderiales > Oxalobacteraceae > Janthinobacterium > Janthinobacterium breve. The sequence goes on from NZ_JBNYXY010000008.1 coordinate 361,069, forward strand.
GGCGACCGAGGCGCGCAAGGCTGGCCTGATCGGCGTCGTGGCGCTGATGCTGGGCGTGGTGCTGCCCTTCGTCGTGGGCGCGGGCGTGGCTTACGCGTTTGGCTATTCGGATGCCGTCAGCATGACCACCATCGGCGCCGGCGCCGTCACGTATATCGTCGGCCCCGTCACAGGGGCGGCCATCGGCGCCAGCTCGGACGTCATGGCCCTGAGTATCGCGGCCGGCGTGATCAAGGCCATCCTGGTGATGGTGGGCACGCCCGCCGCGGCGCGCTTCCTGCGCCTGAAAACGCCGCGCTCGGCGATGGTCTTTGGCGGCCTGGCCGGCACGGTTAGCGGCGTATCGGCCGGCCTGGCCGCCACCGACCGCAAACTGGTGCCGTATGGCGCGCTGGTGGCCACGTTTCACACGGGCCTGGGCTGCCTGCTGGGACCATCGTTGCTGTTCTTTGCCGTCAAGGCGGTGGTGGCCTGATGGAAGCCTGGCGCGCGCATGATTTGCTGTGGGCCTCCGGCCTGCCGGACGACGCATGCTTGCCCGCCTGGCTGGACGCGGCCTGGCTGCAGGCGGCGCCGCTGGTGGTGCGGCGCGCCAGCTGTGCGGCCGGACGCATTCCCGTGGGCTTGCGTGGCCTGCTGCGCAGCGAGCGGCATGCGTGCGAAGTGGATGCCGCCGCCGTCGTGCGCCGGATGACGCCGGAAATGTTGGCGCGGCTGGCGAGCGCGCCGCTGCCTGGGCCTTCCTGCGCTGCGCTGGACGCGCTGCGGCAGGTGGCGCCGCTGCTCGACGCCACGGGCTGGGCCTGGGGGCCGACGGGCGGCGTGGGGTTCGCGCTGGCCAGCGGCTTGCCCGTGCTGCGCGCCGACAGCGACCTCGATCTGCTGCTGCGCATCGCCGCGCCGCCGGACGCCGCGCAGGCCGACGCCCTGCGCGCCATCGCAGCGAGTGTCACGGCGTGCCGGCTGGACTTGCAGATCGACACGGGCCATGGCGGTTTTGCGTATGCCGAATGGGCGGCGGGGCGGGGCAGGGTATTGCTGAAGACGGATCACGGACCCGTGCTGACGGCGACGCCTTGGGAGCTTGCGTGAGCGTGTTATTCACCTTTCCCGGCCAGGGCGCCCAGACTCCGGGCATGCTGCATGCGCTGCCGGATGATGCGGCGGTGCGGGAGGCCCTGGCCGAAGCGGCGGCCGTGCTGGGCCGCGATCCGCTGGCACTGGACACGGCCGCCGCACTGGCCTCGACTGGGGCCGTGCAACTGTGTTTGCTGATCGCCGGCGTGGCGATGGCGCGCTCGCTGGCCGCGCGCGGCGCGCTACCGGACATGGTGGCCGGCTTTTCCATCGGCGAGTATGCGGCGGCGGTGGTGGCTGGCGCGCTCGATTATACGGATGCCCTGCGTCTGGTGGCGCGGCGCGGACAGCTGATGGAACAGGCGTATCCGGACGGCTACGGCATGGCGGCCGTCATCGGGCTTGATCTGGCGCAACTCGAATCGCTGCTCGCGCAAGTGCACTGCGCCGCCACGCCCGTGTATATCGCCAACCTGAATGCGCGGCGCCAGATCGCCATTGCCGGCAGCGAGCCCGCCCTGCAAGCCGTGATGGCGCTGGCCCTGGAGCACGGCGCCAGCAAGGCCAAGCGCCTGGCCATCAGCGTGCCGTCGCATTGCCCGCTGCTGGATGCCGCCGCACTGGACTTGCGCGCCGCCTTCGACGGCGTGACCGTGCGCCGACCCTCGCTCGTCTACCTGAGCAGCAGCGCGGCGCGCGCGCTGTTCGACCCGTCCCGCATCCGCGACAGCCTGGCCGCCAACATGGCGCAGCGCGTGCAATGGACCGCTACCTCGCGCCTGGCGTGGGAGCGGGGCGCCCGGCTGGCGCTGGAAATGCCGCCCGGCAGCGTGCTGACGCGGCTGACGGCGCCTGACTTCACGGATGGCGTGGCCGTCTGCTGCGACGGCAACCGGGGCGACAGCCTGCTGGCGCTGGTGGAGCGGGAGCGGGAGCGGGGTGGCAACTGACCGCCATGGCACGTTGCCACCGCGCATTACAGCTTGGCGCTCAATCCAAGCTGGAAGCCACGGCCTGGCAACGGCGCGATGTACTTCAGTGGGGAATTGTGCGGCCGGGCATCGTCATCGAGCAGGTTGGTTCCGCTGATGAACACTTCGATCCCTGCAAACGGCGAATTGGGCACCTGCAGTGCGCGGCTCACCTGGAAGTTCACCATGGTGTAGCCGTCGAGCGGCACTTCCTCGCTGACGCTTTTGCCCAGATACTTCTGCTTGTCGTACCAGGTGCTGGAAAGCCTGGCCTTCCACCCCTTGTTTTCCCACAGCAGATTCGCGCCGTAGCGGTTGGTGGGCATATTGGGCAGATATTCGCCGTCGTTGTGCGCGCGCAGCTTGTCCGGATTGTCCGCCTTGTTCTTGACCAGGTCGGCAAATGCGGAGAGGTTAAGCTTGCCATAGCTGCCCAGCTGAATGACCTGGGAGGCGTCGACCTCGAACCCCTTGACAGTCGTATCGGTCTGCTTCCAATATTTCAAGGGCAGGCGATTTGCCATCGCGGCTCCCGAGTGGCCAAGGTAGAGATAGTTCTCGTACTGCATGACGTAGCCCGTTGCCGACAGCTTGAAGCCGCCATTTCCGAACGAGCCGGTAAGTTCGGTATTCCTTGCGCGTTCGGCCTTGAGGTTCTGGTTTCCTTCTTCCTGGGCCAGGATCGAATAGTGCCGATTGCTCGCATACAATTCATTGACGTCGGGCGCTCTTTCCGACGATGAATAGCGCACTTTCGCGCCGAAAAGCTTGCCAAGTCTGGCCGAGGCGCCCAGGCTATAGCTGTTCAGGCTGAACGCCTTGTCTTCGAGTTTTGAATTGCTCGCATTTCTCGACGTCTTGAATCCGCTCTTGCGGATCTCGTGCTCCACTTTTTCATGGCGAAAGCCGGCTTCGAAGGCGGCCCAGTCGAAGTCGAGGCTCTCCTTTACGAACAGCGCGCGGCTAGCCGTGCTCGCATCGGGAAGGTAAAGTTGCGACCCGGTACCGGCGATATCCCTGGCTTTATGGCTCAAACCAAGCAAGCCGCTCAATGGCCCCGCGCGCCGATGCGCGAGCAGGATCTCGGCTTGATTGGTGTCAAACCGGTAGTCATTCGCCCTGGTGGAGCCAAGACGTTCTCCCGACGCATTGTTCAAGCGCGAAACGCGCAATTGCACGCTTTCAACGTAGGCAACAGGGGCGAGCAGATTGGCTTCCAGCGCATATTTATCCTGCTTGATCACCACGCCGACGGGCAGCCCCTCGTCGTAATTCGAGCCGAACGACTTGTTTTCCATGGAAAAGCCCGGGACGCCATACTCGCTTTCCTTGGAATCGAGACTGACGGCCACGTAGCCACGATCAAAAAAGTAGGTCGTGCCGACGGCAAAGTGGGAATTGCTGGCATGGCTATTGCCCAAGGTTCCGTGGTAATCGGGGGTAACGTCCTTGTTGATCTTCTTCTGTACCGTCGTTGGCGTGCCCGGGACGTAAGCGGGGTTGGCCGGATTGACGTAGGTCTTGCGCTGCCAGACGGAAGTCGGGGCATTGGTATAGAAGGAAAAATCGCCATCCGCCCAGTCCGGATTTTCTGTCATGAACTGGTCGATAAAGGGCTGCGAGGACTTGTTATAGATTTGCTGGATCCTTGCTTCCTTCTGGCAACTGTCGGCCAAAAAGGTATTCACGCCGCCCTTCAAGGGGAACAGCTGGCTGTTGCAAGCGCCTGCCTTGCTGTTGCCCGGAATATCGTAATGCCCGATTTTCTGGAAGGACATCTGCAGATTGGTCGAGAAGTGCTTCTGATCGTTGAAGTTCATGCGCAGGCCCTGGGCGTCGGCATCGTTGAAGCCCTTGCGCAGGACAAATTCCAGATCCTTCTCCTTGTTTTCCATCTTTCTGGAAATGATGCCGGAATCGACGTCGACGCTGCCGCCTATCGCATTGCCGCCGAAACGCACGGTATCGGACGATTTGTTCACGGTCACGCTGCGCGCAAAGAGCGGATCGAAGGGGATGTTGATTTCGCCACTGAGCGCATTCATGCCGAGTATGGACTGGCCGTCTTCCAGGATTTGTACCCGGCTGCCGCTCAGGCTGCGTATCACCGGTGCGCCGGCATTCGGCCCAAAGGCGCTGCTTTGCACGCCCGAGACATGCTCGAGCATGCCGCCGAGTGTCCTGTTCTGGGCTTGCGTATTCTCGACCAGTACGACGCTGTCGATGGTCGCAGGTTTGTCTGCCCGGACTTTGATGGTTTGCAGGGTAACGTCGTCTGCCGCGTAAGTGAGCGGGGCAGTGGACAGCATGGCGGCTGCGAATACGTGATGGCGCATAGGACTCTCTAAAAAGGCGGAATGGGGTGCTGGCGCTGGACGCAGGCGCAGCGCGAATGTTTAAATGCAATCGAGTTGCAATAGTAGCTTGCGCGTAATTCTATTGCAAGTAAACTGCATTTGATGGCGTTGGCCGGGCCGCGTACGGAAAGCGCGCAGCGCAGACAGCCGGCATGTGCCGGCTATTGGGTAGCAAAGTGTGGAGGTGCGATGACCGCTATTCCTTGCGCGTTGCGCATGCTCGGGCCGGTGGCAAGGTGTGCGGCGCAGACTGACTGAATCCGCCTGCGCCGTTATGGAATCGCTGCTTCAGCTGAAGTTCAATGGCTCTTCGCCTGCAGACGGCGCGCGCGCCGTTTGCGCTCCCAGATGACGATGCCCGTCACGGACAGCATGGCCACCATGATGCCCATGAAGGACATCAAAATGCGTCCCGGCAAGCCGAGGATGCGGCCCGAGTGCAGGGGGAATTGCAGTTGCACGAAGACGTCGGCCGCGGTACCTTCCCACGGCTTGTGCTGGCCGATGATGCTGCCGTCCATGCCATCGACGTACAGGTTCGACAGGCCCATGCCGGCCGCGCCGAATTCGTCGGCCGGGTCGAAGAACGAGACGTTGTAGAAGGAATAATTGCCGCCATAATAAATGCCGCCGATGGGCGCCGTGATGCCGCGCTGCAAGGCTTGCTTCTTGGCAATATTTACGGCCTGCTCGAAGCCGATCACGGGCGTGATGTAGCTGCCGTACGGTGCCGGCGTCTGCGTTTCGTAGGGTCCCGGCGTGGTGGTCGATACCAGCGACATGACGGGATAAAACACTTCGCGGTACAGGTTCAGCGAGAACGACGTAAACGCCACGACAAGGATGATGGCCCACACCCACAGGCCGCCCGCGCGGTGCAGATCGAAATTGAGCTTGTAGCCGCCGGCCGCCCAGCGCACCACCCACGACGGTTTCCAGCGCTGCCACCAGTTGGCGGCGTCGCGGTGGCGCGGCGCGTCGGCCCGTTCACGCAAACGGCGCGGCGTGGTCAGGTAAAACGCCACCATGCTGTCGAGCAGCCAGATCAGGGCAACCGTCCCCATCAGCCAGTAGCCCCAGCGGTCCGTGCCCCAGAAAGCGGGTACGTGCAGGCTGTAGTGCAGATGGCGCAAGAACGGCATCAGGCTGCGGCGCGACAGGGAAATGGCCGTCGAATCGCGCGTGCCCGTGATCTGCACCGTGACGGGGTCGATGTAGACGGTGTTGTAGTCGAGCACGAACGGCGTGTTCGTGCTCGGGTCGGTCAATGGGCGCACCATGAAGGCGGCGGCATGGCCTTCTTCCAGGCCCAGGGTCATGTAATTGACTTCCACGCGCGGGTCGGCGGCAGCGACCTTGTGCGCCAGCGCAAACGGCGCCTGCAGGGGGCCGCGGCCCGGCGTGTCCATGATGTCGGCATTGAGCCATTCGTCCAGCTCATGGTCCCACGAGGTGATGGCGCCCGTGAGGCCCGCAACGATCAGAAAGAGGGCGATGGTCAGGCCAGCCCAGCGGTGTATGACAGTCCAGAAAGCGCGCATGCGGTACAAACCTTCAACATGAAACCGGCTTGTTGCCGCCAGCGGGCGCCACCGGGGCGCACAGGGAAATCCAGGCACACGCCTGGTAGTCTGATAATGGGAATCGTTCTCATTATCCGCCGTGGCATGCCATTTGTCCAGTGTCAATGGTGTTGCCCAGGGTCAAATCGCACATGCTAAGATGCTAGCAAGAAGTTAATTTACATTCCACATAGAAATATTCAAGGCATGCGCATAGAAGATCGGAACAATATCCGCGTGAACGAATGCAGCGCTGCGCCACAGGCGGGCGCGGCAACCACCATGGTGTTCATGCACGGTTTCGGCTGCGACCAGACCATGTGGCGTTACCTGGAGCCATTGTTTCGTCCGTATTACCGTACCGTGCTGTTCGACCTGGTCGGCAGCGGCGCTTCGGACTTGGGCGCCTATGATTTCGATAGCTACGCGCGGCTCGACGCCCATGGCGCCGATTTGCGCCAGGTTATCTATGCCGTCGGCGGCGGCCCCGTGATTTGCGTCAGCCATTCCGTCAGCGCCATGAGCGCCTTGCTGGCTACCATTGCCGAGCCGGAGCTGTTCGCCGCGCAAGTCATGCTGGCGCCGTCGCCCTGTTATATCGATGACGCGGCGGCCGGCTACCGGGGCGGCTTCAGCCGTGCCGATATCGACGACTTGCTCGATGCCATGGATAGCAACTACCTGGGCTGGTCCGCCAGCATGGCGCCGGCCATCATGGGCGCGTCCGGGCAGCCGGCGCTGGGGCAAGACCTGGTGCACGGCTTTTGCCGCACGGATCCCGTCATTGCCCGGCATTTCGCGCAAGCCACGTTCTTGTCCGATCACCGCGCCATCTTGCCGCGCAACAGCACGCCGGCCCTGATCGTGCAATGCAGCGATGACTTCATCGCGCCGCCGTCCGTAGGGCAGTACATGCGCGAAATGTTGCCGCAAAGCAGCCTGCGCGTGGTCGAGAATGTGGGCCATTGCCCGCACATGAGCGTGCCCGATGCCAGTTACCGCGCCATCCGCCACTTTCTCGACGGCTTGCACCTGTAATGCGTGACACGATGCCTTCCTTGCCTGACGCCCATACCTTGTTCCAGCATGCCGCTTGCGGTTTGCTGCTGTGTACGGCCGATGGTACCATTGTGCAGGCGAACGCCACCTTTTGCGGCTGGCTCGGTTATGGCGCCGGGGAATTGCTCGGGAAAAAGAAACTGCAAGACTTGCTGACCATCGGCGGGCGCGTGTTTCACCAGACGCATTGGCTGCCCCTGATGCAAGTGCAGGGCAGCGTGTCGGAAATTCTGCTCGACATGCGCCAGCGCCAGGGGCAAGCCATTCCCATGCTGTTCAACGCCGTGCGGCGCGTGCACGAGGGCGTGCGTTATGACGAGGTCGCCGTGTTTGTCGCCAGCGACCGGCGCAAATACGAGCAGCAGCTGCAGCTGGCGCGCAAGGAGGCCGGCGAGCTCAACGAGCAGTTGGCGGCGGCCGACCGGCGCAAGGACGAATTCCTGGCAACCCTGGCGCACGAGCTGCGCAACCCGCTGGCGCCGATCCGCAATGTGCTGGAAGTGTTGCGCCTGGCCCAGCTGGACGACCCGCAATTACGCTGGGTCCGCGACGTGCTGGGCCGGCAAGTGGGGCACATGACGCATCTGGTCGACGATTTGATGGAAGTGTCGCGCATCACGCGGGGGCGTTTGGAACTGCGCCGCGCCAGCGTGGAGCTGGCGCCCGTGGTGGAGGCGGCCCTGCACAGCGTGGCCGAGCTGGCGGCGCAATCGGGCCATAGCGTGCACGTGGAGCAATGGCCGCAGCCGATCTGGCTCGACGCCGACGCCACGCGCCTGGGGCAGATGATCGCCAACCTGCTGACCAACGCCATCAAGTACACGCCCGCCAACGGCGCCATCGGGCTGGACGTGGTCTGCACGCAAGAGGAGGTGCTGATCAGCGTGCGCGACTCGGGCATCGGCATCGCGCCCGAGCACCTGGACAAGGTGTTCGACCTGTTTTCGCAGCTGGAGCCGGCCCTGTCGCGGGCCCAGGGCGGCCTGGGCATCGGCCTGTCGCTGGTGCGGGGCCTGGCCGACTTGCATGGCGGCAGCATCAGCGCACACAGCGCTGGCGTGGGGCAGGGCAGCGCCTTCGAACTGCGTTTGCCGCTGCCCGCCATGCCGCTGGAAGCGCCGCCCGAGGCCAACCGCCGCCTGCTGGCAGGCACGCGCGAGGGTAGCGTGCTGGTGATCGACGACAGCGCCGATGCGGCCGAAAGCCTGGCGCTGGCGCTCGACATCCTCGGCTATGATGTGCGCACGGCTTACGACGGCGCGGCCGGCGTGGCGGCAGCGCAAAACTTCATGCCGCAAGTCATCCTGCTCGACATCGGCTTGCCGCACATGAACGGCTACGACGTGGCAAGACTGTTGCGCAGCCAGCCCTGCGGGCGGCACGCTATCCTCGTGGCTGTCACGGGCTGGGGCCAGGACAAGGACCGCCAGATGGCGTCCGATGCAGGCTTTGATTTGCACCTGACCAAGCCCGTGGATTTTTATGAGCTCGATGCGGTGCTGCAAACGATGCTGCAAACCACCTGAGTTGCCGTAGGGCCGTCCGGCCCGCATGCGGCACCCATTGCCTGCGCCTGTTTTCTTTCTCCCCCATCATCTATTTCCGTTGGTATACCACTATGGTTTGCGGTAAATCAAACACGGAATACCAATATTCAAGATAAAAGAAATTTAATTTAAAAAATATATGTTATTAATGGATAGATTTTAAATATTATTAAAAATAATTTGACTTGAAAAAATAAATAAAATATCCTCTCTTCGTGGCTGCGGTAATGAGGATCAAAAAGTCTTATTGATAATTGGATGTATAATATTATCGATAGATTTGGTGATTTATTGATATATTCTGCGTATTTTTAATTGATACATTTCGCGTATTTTTATGCGCCAGTGATGGAGTCCGATTGCGCGAAAGCGCTGCCGGTATTTTGACTGGGTCTTCATTATTTCATCGCACAAAGGATAGTTGTAATGTTTAATTCCATTCCAAAGAGGGGTAAAACCATGGCAACAATTAATGTACTGGTAGCGGTCAATGTCGGTCAGGCAGTGGCACAACAAAATCTGAGCAAATATGTCTTCATGGTCGACACGACCGGCTACTCGGGCAGCGGCGGCGAAGGCGGCAATGAACTGGTGACAACGTGCGAGAATGGCGACACCATCGTCTGGAACGTCACCTCGCTGGACCCGGCCGAGCAAGTTTCCATTCACAACTTCGCCGGCACTGCCATCACCAGCGGCATGATCAATCCGGCGCCATACCCGCAATACGACAACACCGTATGGGGTGGCCGCGTGAATGCCAAAGGCAGCCATGTGCAATATACGATGACCTTGTTGCTGGCGAAAAACACGCTGCTGACTTTCGATCCGTTCATCGTGGCGTCGAATCCGCAATAAGCGACGTGATGGCCATGTTCGGCATGCTGCGCGCATGGCTTTCTTTGCCTTGGTGTTTCTTTAAGAGAATATTTTCCTGATGCGCCAGAAATTTTTCGTTTCCAGTGGATTCATTTTTCCTGTTCTGATTAAATTCCCCACTGCCCGGCAGTATCATCATTGGTTTCCCATTTTTTTCATGCCGAAGCATGCTCCAGTCTTCTCAAGCGTTATCCCCAGCGCGGGATTTTCGCTGCCCATCGTATAATACGGCCGCAGCAACCATCCTTCCAGGTGCCGGGCACCGTTCACCGTTCACCGTTCACCGTTCACCGTTTATAGCAGCGAACCGGGCGCGTATCCGGGACGTCGTTGAAGCATTGCGTTCAGTTACGTCCATGACGCGTACGGGAAAAATCACAATGGAACAATTGACAGAACTTGAGCTGGAATGCTTCCAGCTGCGCCATGGCGATGGCCGTGCAGACCGCTGCGTGGACTGGGCCGTGGAACGCTTGCGCCTGGATCAGGAAGGCGACGACCTCGATATCGTGCTTCTGGCCAGCGCCCGGGGCATAGTCGAGGTGCTGCCGCTGGCCGAAGCCATCATCGAACGCTACCGTGGCACGCAGCGGCTCTGTGACCAATTTCTCGCCGGAAAATACATCGTCGAATTGCGCACCGCTTATCTGGCAGGCCGTGAAAGCGTGTCGTCGCTCGATGCCAAGTTGAGCCGGCTGTATCCGGCCCTCGGCTACCCCGACTGGCTGGTCATGCTGAGCCGCAATTGCGAGTATGCGACGGATGTGCCCGATTTCGAGCAGCCGTTCGAGGATGAATTCAACTATATCGCCAGCCTTTGGGCGCAGGCGGAGAGTCTGGCTGCGTTCGAACGTGAATACAGCCGCGAGACGTCGAACCGGCAATGATGTCATGCCGGGCTAGGGAATGGCCATGCCGGCCTTGCCAACAATCCTCAAGAGAAGAATCCATACAACTGATGAAAATTGTCCACGTATCCGATGCTGCCGGCGCAAAGAATAATGAAGATCTGGTAACGGTTTATCTGCACAATGCGGGAATCGTGGATATCCTGATTTTTGATGGTGCAAGTTCGGTGTCCGAAAAGAATTATTTCGATACGGTAGCGGGCGATGCCGCCTGGTTCGTGTCGACTTTTTCCGCCTTGCTGAAAGAGGTGGTCGCGCCCGGATTGAGCCAGCATGACAGCATCAAGCTGGCATTGGCGCGTTTCCAGCGCGATGTGCAGGCGCGTCTTGATCTGACGCACATTCCTGCGTATGCCTATCCCATTGCCGCCGTGATGTGGGCACGTATTATCGAAGGTGACGCTGGCGCCGCTGTACAGATATATGCTCTCGGCGATTGCAAGGTGTTTGTCTCGAACGCAGCCGGGGACGTGCGCGATATCGATCCCTATGAGAATGCGCAGGAAGACATTCTGAAGGCGGCCATTGCGCAGTTAAAAGCGCAAGGTATTGAGGACACGGCGGAAGTATTCGCGGCCTTGCTGCCGATGTTGCGGGACAGGCGCGCATTTCAGAACTTGCACGAGGCGCCGGGCATACTGTGCATGTATCCGCAAGGGGAATTCAAGGCCAGGCAATATGCGTTTGACATGGACCGGCAATCGCAACTGCTGGCAATGACGGATGGCTTTTACCGGCTGGTCGATGCCTATGGCCTGTATTCCATGGAAGGACTAGTGCGCCGCTGCGGTGAAACAGAGCTGGACACGCTGCTGCAGGAATTGCGCCAGTTTGAGCAGGATAACCTGGCGTCTGGAGCACAGTCCGTCAAGAAGTCCGACGATGCCTCTGCCGTGCGTTATGCTCGGCGTGCGCTCCGGGGCGAGAGCATTGATGTTGCATGAGTCTGTCCCCGCATCCTCCTGACTGATCTCAACGTACAGCAAGGCATGGGCGCGGATTTCTTTTTGCTGTGCGCGAATGGCGCGCACCGTTTCGCGCCGGCCGTGGTGCCGCGGATCGGCTTGCCTTTTATCAGCATCGTCGAGGAAACGGCGAGACGGGTGCAGCAGTCGGGGGTGCGCAAGGTCGGTTTGCTGGGCGTCAAGCAAACGATGGCGGACAGCTTTTATCACCGGGCACTGGAACAGTGCGGCATCGCGACGGTGACGCCCGACGCGGCCGATCAGGAAATCCTCCACGAGATTATCTACACGGAACTGGTGCAAAATATCTTTACCGACGCCAGCCGCAAGATCTTCCTGGGCATCATCGAGAAACTGCGGCTGCAAGGCGTGCAGGGCGTGATTCTGGGTTGTACGGAGATACCGCTGCTGATCCGGCAGGGCGATGTCGACTTGCCGCTATTTAATACCACAGCGATTCATTGCGAGGCGGCGGTGGCGTTTGCCATCGAAGACTAGCTGCTCGCACATGCGCGGCCGCCTGAGCCGGCCGCCGCTCGCTGACACCATCAAGCCGGCTGCGCGCCGCCCAGGTTGCGGCTGCGGTTTTCCACCAGCACGGAAATACCCAGCACGACGATGCCGCCGCAGGCCAGCATGGCGCCCACCCAGCCCGTCGAGCGCAAGCCCATGCCCATGGCGATGGCGATGCCGCCGGCCCAGGCGCCCAGGGCGTTGGCGATGTTGAAGGCGGAATGGTTGAGAGCGGCGGCCACGGTTTGCGCGTCGCCGGCCACGTCCATCAAACGCGTCTGCACGGCGGGGGCGACGGCGATGCCGGCACCGATGGCGAACAGGTTGATTGCCGTCAACCAGACATTGCTGCTGGTATAAGTAAACGCGGCCAGCGCGGCCACGTTCCACAGCAGCACGCCAAAGATGGTCCACAGGCGCGAGCGGTCGGCCAGCCAGCCGCCGATCAGGTTACCCAAGGTCATGCCGACACCGATGATGGCCAGCAAGATGGAGATGACCAGCGGCGACACTTTCGTGATTTCCAGCAAGGTGGGCGTGATAAACGTGTAGACGGCAAACATGCCGCCGAAGCCGATCGCCACCATCAGCAGGGTCAGCCACACTTGCAGGCGGCGGAACACGCCCAGTTCGCGGCGCGGGCTGGAATCGCCTGCAGCCACCATGGGCACGAAGATCCGTACCATCAGCATGGTCAGCAAGCCCAGCGCGGCGACCAGCAAGAAGGCCGAGCGCCAGCCCAGGGTCTGGCCGATGTACGTGGCCAGCGGCACGCCGAAAATGTTGGCCACCGTCAAGCCCATCAGGACACGGGCGACAGCTTGTCCCCGTTTGTCCGGTTCGGCCAGGGCTGCCGCCACCAGCGCTGCCACGCCAAAATACGCGCCGTGCGGGATGCCGGCCACGAAGCGTGCCACCACCAGCAAGCCGTAGTTGGGGGCGATGGCGCTGAGCAAGTTGCCGCCAGCGAACATCAGCATCAGACAGATCAACATTAAACGGCGCGGCATGCGCGCCAGGAAGATGGTGATTAATGGCGCGCCGATGACCACGCCCAGCGCGTAGGCGCTGATCATATGGCTCATCTGCGGCAAGGTCGTGCCCAGGTCGTCGGCCACCACGGGCAAGATGCTCATGGAAGCGAATTCGCCCGTGCCGATGGCGAGGCCGCCGATGGCCAGGGCCAGGTCGGCATAGCCAGCGCCAAAAGGCGCAGTGACGCGCGGAATCAGGGGATCTACGGAGGCGTGCATGTTCTTGTTGGTTGGGTAAAGAATGTCAGGGTGGAGCGGCGCGCTGTGGCCCGACCGGAAGTGGCCAAGCGCCACCAGAGTCGACGGCTGGCCGATATTTTCGGGCTATAGGAACTGCTCAAGGACAACATTGTAAAAGATTCGGGCAAGCTTTGCTGTGTGATGGCCAAAATCTGCTGCACTGCACACGACAGCGTTTGCTCTTGTTGTTAACGATAACACGGAATGCGCGCGATTCCGCCACGGAGCAGGCGAAGAAAAGCCGGCTGTGGCGGAGTGGTCTGCGTTACATGTTATTTTGCCAATGATTGCTGCAGCGCCTCCAGGCCCGCTACATAGATGCCGTGGAACAGGTCCGTCACTTCCCGCTCGCTCACGCCCACGGGCGTGAAGTGGCCCGACCAGGTGACCCGTGCGCCCTCGCTTCCAGCAATGTCGCTCACTTGCAGTATCGACAGGTAATCGGCGGCGGGAAAGGGCGCCTGCAAAATCGAATAGCTATAGCTGCGCGCCCCGTTGTCGTACGCTTCCAGTTGCTCGACGATGACGTCGCCGGCCGGGTTGGCCAGGTGGCGGATGCGGCCCCCATCGCTGAGGGTGCTGCTGGGAATGTAGGGCAGCCAGTCGGGCAGCGAGTTGAAGCCGCCGATCAGTTGCCACACTTGCGCTGGCGTGGCGGCAATGTCGATCGAGGTGGTGGTATGTGCCATATGAATTCCTTGTCTATTAGTTGGAGCCGCTTGGCAGCGGAGCGAATGGAGACACCAGCTGCCCGGCGCGCATGTCTTGCCAGAAGGCGGCGGGGATGACGCTGTGCAATGCTTGCTGGTCTTCGGCCAGGCGTTCCGGACGGCTGGCGCCGGGGATCACGGCGGCCACGGCCGGATTGGCCAGCGAGAATTGCAGGGCGGCGGCCTTCACGCTGACGCCATGGCGCGCGGCGATGGCCTTGATGTTTTCGACTTTGGCAATGATCTCGGGTGAGGCTTTCTGGTATTCAAAATGCGCGCCGCCGGCCAGGATGCCCGAGCTGTAAGGGCCGCCCACGACGATGTCGACGTTTTGTGCCGCTGCGGCCGGCATCAGCCGCTGCAGCGCCCGTTCATGGTCGAGCAGGGTATAGCGTCCGGCCAGCAAGAACGCGTCCGGCTGGGCTTCCGCCAGGTCCAGGGTCAGTTCCAGCGGCTCCACCTTGTTCACGCCCACGCCCCAGGCCTTGATCACGCCCTCTTCGCGCAAGCGGGTCAGTACGCGGAAGGCGCCCGTGCGGGCAATCTCGAATTGCGCCAGCCAGTTGTCGCCATGGAAATCCTGCGCAATGTCGTGCACCCAGACGATGTCGAGGCGGTCCGTGTCCAGGCGTGTCAGACTGTCTTCGATCGAACGCAGGGTGGCGTCCGCCGAGTAGTCATCGACGATCCTGTTCTTGCGGCCAAACTCGAACAGTCCGCCTTTTTCGCCCAGCTCGCGGGAGGCCGGGTCTTCCAGTTCATCGAGGATCAGGCGGCCCACCTTGGTACTGAGCACGTAATCGTCGCGGCGGCGCTGCTTCAGGGCCGCACCCAGGCGCAGCTCGGCCAGGCCGGCGCCATAGAACGGGGCCGTATCGAAGTAGCGGATGCCCGATTCCCAGGCCGCGTCGACGGTGGCCAACGCTTCGGCTTCAGGAATGTTGCGGAACATATTGCCCAGCGGCGCCGTGCCAAAACCCAGTTTACCTGTCAGTAAGTGTTTGATCGTCATGGTGTTTTCCTTCAATGAGTAGAGTAGTGCTGGCAGAATAGCTGGACAAGTTAAGCCTGTCCAAGACATAATTGGCGTAACTTGAGTCCTGAAAGGTCTGCTATGCTGGACATACGCCAATTGCACTACTTTATCGCCGTCGCCGAGGAAGAACACGTGGGGCGGGCCGCCGAGCGCCTGCATATTTCCCAATCGCCGCTGAGCCGGCAAATCGCCCAGTTCGAAGACAAGCTGGGCCTGACCCTGTTCGAGCGTAGCGCGCAGCGCATCCGCCTCACGCGCGACGGCCACACTTTCCTGGCCGAAGCGCGCGCCTTCCTTACCCACGGGAATCGCCTGGAAGCGCTGGCGAAACGCCTGGGGCGCGGCGACGAAGGGGGCCTGTGCATCGGCTACATCGACAATGCCATGCATGCGGGCGTGTTGCCGGACGGCTTGCGCAGCCTGCGCGCCACGCGTCCGCAGGTGCACATTGCCCTGTACAACCTGCATTCTGCCGAGCAAATTGAGGGCTTGCGCCAGCGCAGCCTCGATATCGCCTTGCTGTGCGAACCGCCGCTGCCAAACGACCCGGACCTCGATTGCGCGCAAGTGCTGAGCGACCCCATGCTGCTGGCCATGCCGGAGACGCACCCGCTGGCGCACAAGGCCGACCTCACGCCGGAGGACTTGGGCGGCCAGGAATGGATCGCCGTGCTGCATAAGGAAAGTGCATTGAAACACGACAATTTCGTCGCCGCCTGCGCGCGCGCCGGTTTTACGCCCGATATCCGCCTGGAAGCCACGGAACCGCTGACGGCGCTGGGCCTGGTGGCGGCCGGGCTGGGTATGGCCATGATACAGCGCAGCCTGCGCCAGCACGCGCCGGCCGGCGTGGTAGTGCGCGAGTTGCCGTGGTTCAGTTACCGCACGCCGCTGTGGTTGGCCTGGCACAAGGTCAATTTACGCCCGCTGGTGGGGGTTTTTCGGGCAACCTTGCTGCAGCAGGCGGGCGTAGCCACCTAGATTTTCCTGGCGTGCTTCAAATGCAAGGGTAGCCACCACCACATGCAGATGATGAGTGACCCCATCAGCGCGCAAGCGACGATACCGGCGATGTGGCCAAACACTTCCGATATCACTAAATTGGTGCCGAGGATGAACGCCAGCGCCAGCGACAGCGCACCCGCCATCATGATGCGGTCGGCCACGCGCTTGAAACGCTCGCGGTCTTGCAGGGGGCGCATGACGCGGTGCTGGATGGCTGGCGCGCTGAGCAGCACCAGGCTGGTCATGGAGAGGAAAAACGTCAGCAGGAAGACGATTTTTTCCGCCTGCACGATCTTTGCAAAACCGCCGTTGAAGGGCAGGATGATGAGAAAGGCGGTGAGCATTTGCGCGCCCGGCAAGAGGATGCGCAATTCGCTGAGCAGGTCGGACAAGTCGCCTTCGTCGCCTGGCTGGTCATCTTCATCCTGGTGTTGCGCTTGTGGCATGGGGCCATCCTCGTGGTGGTGATGGGGCCAGTCTACGCACAAGCGACCAGGCCGACTGTGGCCCGGCGCACCTTCAGAAGCATTGCGTGATGTCTTGGCGCAGCCGCCACAGGGGCGTCGAGACGATGGGCGTGGCGCTGTGCGAGGCGTCATGGCCGCAATGGCCGCAACTGTGGCGGCGGTGCGGCGCCAGCGCGAAGCTGCCCAGGTCCAGGTGCGGGTGGCCGCAGCGGGCGCAGTTGCTGCAGTCCAGCGGCGTGCCCGCCTGCAAGGCGGCCGCGAGCGCCTGCGCGGCGGGCGGCGTGATATTCAGTTGCACGATGTCGGGAGGGAACAAGCCGGGCAGGGCGCGGCAGTCGATGGCCAGCGCAGGCAGGTCGCGGCTGAACAGGGCGCCGCCGTCATTGGCCCGGGCGCGCAGTTGCAGCAGGCCATCGGGACCCAGGTGCAAGGTGGTGGCGTGAAACTGGCTGGGGTCGAACAGCGCCGGATACAGCACATAGCCCATGGGGCTGGCGTGCTGGCGGCAACGCATCTGCCGCGTCGCCTGCCAGCCGGCCAGGTCGGCCTGGGTGCCCCAGTAGCATTGGTGCGTGCGGCACCAGTGGCGCGCCGCGCCGTTGCGAAACTTTCCGGCCGGTAGCAGGTCGCACAGGACGATGGCGTCTTCGCCCGCGCCGGCGCGAAAGTGGCCCGTGATGTGTGCGGTGGTGACGGCAAGATGGCCCGTGCTCGCTTGCAGGGGCCAGCAGATGCCGGGCAGGGTCAGCGGCGTGTTCAATGGCGCCTCCGCGTGGCTATCGGCTTGCCAGCCGATAGTGGGCCGGAATGAAAAAACCCGCCGACTGGGGCGGGCTGTGCTGACAGGCTTGCCAAGGGCATGGCCCGGTCTATTCTTCCGTATCGGCCAGGGTGACGATGGCGCGCGCCCACTTCGAGTATTTCAGGTTCGCCAGATCGCGCACGGTCTTGATATTGAACGCCTGCTTGAGCAGCTCTGCATCCTTCTCGCTCACGCCTTGCAGCGCATCGACGGGCGCATCAGCGATTTCCTTGAACGTCTTTTTTTCGTAGGCTTTGTCTACCGCTTTATTGATGTTCATGTGTTGATACTCCTCAGTAAGTAGGAAAAATAATTCTACACGGTTTTGCGAACCGTCAATTTACGCTTGCATGTTGTGCTGAACTAAATATGATGGAGGTGGGTGGCTCGACAGTGAGTCAGTCCACGCGTTCGCTGCGAGATTGTAATTATAGCATTGTTATTATTCATAGTATAATGTTTTCCATGGCGCAGAATGGTCTGTGCCATGCCGGAGGCTGCGGTCACGCGGCACGAATCGATAGCGTTCAGGAGAATACGATGAGTTTGCTAGATCAACTTGCAGGACAAGCGATGAGCGCTTTGGGCAACAAGGGCGCGGACGGGGAAGCGCCATCGGGATTGATGGCCAGTGTGATGGACCTGGTCAACCAGCATGGCGGCTTGCCCGGCCTGCTGCAGAAATTCCAGGAAAGCGGCCTGGGCGACCAGGTGGCCAGCTGGATCGGCACCGGCGCCAATGCGCCCGTGTCCGGCGAGCAGATCAAGGATGCGCTGGGCGCCGACACGATCACCCAGATCGCTGAAAAAGCGGGCGTCGCCCCGGACGCGGCCTCGGGTGGCCTGGCAGCCCTGCTGCCCCAGCTGATCGACAAGCTGACGCCAAACGGTCAAGTGCCAGAAGGCAATGACCTCGTCAGCCAGGGTTTGAATATGCTCAAGGGTAAGATCTTCGGTTGATACAGCCGATGCAACAACAAAAAACCTCGCAGCGATGCGAGGTTTTTTTATGTGCAAGGTTTCTGGGTGATCGGTGTTAACGTCTGAAAAACGCCTGTGGCTAGGCGCCGCCCCGAAGACAGTACGCGAGTACGGCGAAGGACAAGAGTAACCCCGACAACAACGCCATGGGTGTTTTTCAGGCGGCGGCCATCATGCCGAAGTGGGGAGGCGCTCCAGTCAGCCTCGCCGTACTGCCCTCCACCAGATACGAGCAATAGCGGCGCCGTTCGGCGATGCCGCCGCGCCGTTCCATCAGTTCACCCAGCATGGCCACGGCATCGGTGGCCATCTTTTGCACGGGCTGGCGCAGGGTGGTGATGTCGTAGCTGAGCCAGCCGGACGCTTCCAGCGCGTCGAAGCCGGCCACCGACATCTGCAGCGGCACCTGGATACCCATCTGGTGGCGCGCCGTGTCCAGGCAGCCGATGGCCATGATGTCGTTGCCGCAAATGACGGCGTCTGGTACGCGGCCCAGGCGGTCGATGACCTTGCGCAAGCCGCGTCCGCCGCTGGCGTAATCGTAGTTGCCGCTGACGACGATGGGCGCGGGTAAGCCCAGGGTCAGCAAACGGTCCAGCACGCCGGCCTTGCGTTCCTGCGCGACAGCCGAGTCGCCGGGGCCGTCGATGATGGCGAACTGGCGGTGGCCCGCCTCGGCCAGGCGCGACACGAGCAGGCGCGCCGCTTCAGCCTGGTCGCACAGCACGGCATGCACGGCATGCTCGCGGGGGCTGCGGTTGAACAGCACCAGCGGCACGTCGCGCCGGCCGAATTCGGCCATCTGCTCGTCCGACAGGCAGGCGGCCACGACGGCGCCATCGACCTGGTATTGCCACACATCGCTCAGGACTTTGCCGATGTCCGCTTCGCGCTCCAGGGTAAATAGCAATAAACGCTTGCCCTGGCGGGCGATTTGCTGGCTCAGGTCGGACAACACTTGTGGATAGTACAAATTGGCCAGGTTGGAAATGATGACGGCCACCAGGTTCGAGCGCCGCGTGATCAGGCTGCGCGCGGCCGCGTTAGGGATGTAGTCGAGGCTGATGGCCGCCTGCATGACCTTGGCGTGGGTGGCCGGTGAGATGCTGGCGCCCGGCTTGAAGCAGCGCGACACGGCCGATTGCGACACGCCGGCCAGCAGGGCCACGTCATACGAGGTCACGCGCCGTCCGGCGCCGGGTATTGGGCGGGGGCTGGATGTCCGGGCTACAGTATTCTTTTTTCGCATATTGGTCTGGCAAGCAATCTGTCTCAAAGTATTCCTGCAGGCCCGGCCGCTTGTGGCGGCCTGGGCGGGCAGAATGAGCATAGCGCAAAAGATTGCCGTATGGCAAGACTGTTTTCTTGTTCATGTTGCAAAAAATATGACTGAATGGCAAGTGGTATGCTTGCTCCTCAATCATGCTTGCCCCTCAGTCGGCGCTGTCGCACGGCCCGCTGCCATAGGGGCTGATGCGTCCTGGCGGGTCGATGCGGCGTGCGTTGAAATCGCTGGCCAGGGTGGGCAACGGTAATTCCGCCGTGGCGCTCGCTTCCGTGCCGCTGACGGTGCCGCGCACAGTCAGGGCGACATGCACCCATGAAGCAACATTGCGCGGATAACTGACGGTGACGGTGGCCATGCCCAGCGCGTCGCTCAGGCCGCTGGCGCTGACGGTCAGGGGGATGCCCGGGTCGAGCACGCCATTGCCGTTGCGGTCGTAGGCAGCGTCAAAAATGCCGTTGCGCAAGACGTCTTCGTTGGCGCAGCTGTAGTGGGGCAGGGCCAGCAGCCAGGCGCCCGTGTCGGGGAACTCGGGCTTGTCCGCTTGCCACAGATAATATCCCTTGGCATAGCGGCTGGGCCAGGCGGCGGCCGTGATGGCGACGCCGGGCACGGCGTTGCCGGCGCTGTCGGAAACGAACACGGCAAAGTCCTTCTGCAGCACGCTGGCCGAATATTCGCGCAGCAGGCTGCCCGTGCCCAGCTTGATCGACAGCGCTTGCCGCGCCACCGTCAGGCGCACGACGGCCGTGGCCGCCGCTTGCGGTGCGCCCTCGATGCGGGCCTGGATCAGCACGCCGTCGCGCCCGCTATCGGCCGGCCCCGCGACATACACGGCGCGGGCCAAGCCATCGCTGCCCGTCAGTACCCGGCCCGCTTGCCGCAGGTAACCACCGCTGGGGTCGCTCAAGATGCTGAACAGCACGGGCGCGTTCTTGACCAGGTTGTTTGCCGCGCCATCGCGCACCACGGCGCTGATGGTGCTGATACTGCTGCTGGCGTTGTCGGCCGAAGCGGCCATGTTGGCGCGCAGCACGGCCGGCTCCGCTTGCACGGCCAGCTTGCTGGCGCTGCTTAAGGGCGCGACGAATTCCAGCCGCGTCTGCGCCGTGGGTCCGCCCGCCACGGCGGCCGTGATGGTGGCCACGCCCGCGTTGGCCGACTGCACGTAGCTGCGCGGCAAGTTGCCATTGTTAAAAATCAAGCTGGCGGGCAAGGCCTGGC
Organism: Janthinobacterium breve; assembly: GCF_051380895.1. NCBI lineage: Bacteria > Pseudomonadati > Pseudomonadota > Betaproteobacteria > Burkholderiales > Oxalobacteraceae > Janthinobacterium > Janthinobacterium breve. Next base: position 381,691 of record NZ_JBNYXY010000008.1, read on the forward strand.
TGCAGGCGCTGTCCGCAAACAGGTTGCCGCGCGAGGTGGACAGGCTGGCGCTGCCCGTTTGCGCCACGCCCGCCTTGTCGTAGCGCGCATCGATGGTCTGGCACGCTAGGGTCGCCACTTGCGGCAGCACGTCCGCGCCATTGGCGTCCTGGCCCACGGCCGGGCTCAGGCGCAGGTCGCTGCCCGCCACCGCATATGCTTGCGTGGCGGCGGCGCCCAGGGCGCTGACGGAGACGGCATCCTTGCCCAGGCTGCCTGCCGTCAGGCGCAGCAGCAGCTGGCCTTGCGCATTGCTGAGCGCCGCGCCGCCATCTTTGACACGCACGCCATTGCCGGCGCCCGTGCTGTAAGCAATCGCGGCGCCGGCCACGGGCCGCTTTGCCGAGTCGCGCACGGTGACGGTGAGGTCGGCGCCCTGGCCCAGCATCAGTGCGGCCGGCCCCAGCAGTTCCACGCTGCTGCCCGTGACCGCCACCGTGCCCTTGCCGCTGCGCGTGCCGACATTGGCCGTCACGGTGATGCTGCGGTTGCTGTTGGCGCCACCCGTGCCCAGCAGGGCGCGCGCCTGGCCGTTCTTGTCCGTCACGGCATCGACGCTGCCGAGGATGCCGGAATCGGCGGCAAAGGAAATCTTTGCGTTTGGCAAGGCCAGGTTGGCGCCATCCTTGACGAGGGCCGTGACGGCCACTTCGCTGCCGGCCAGGCCTGCCGAGGCCAGTTCCGTGCTGGAAAAGACCAGGTTGACGGCGCTGGCCAGGCTGGCAGGCTCGGGTGGAGTCACGGGTGGCGTCACCGGCGGGGTGACTGGCGGCATCACGGGCGGCACAATGGGCGGTGGCGGGCTGCCACCGCAGCCTGTCGTGCTGTGCAGCGAGCAGCCGCCGGACACCTGCGTATCGGTACCGCCTCCGCCACCGCAGCCGGCAAGGGAAGCGAGGAAGATAGCCAATAAAGTAGCGGGCAGCATAGCAGCGGGCAGGTGGCGCAGGGGGGCGTAGGGCACGATGGGTCTCCGGGAGCTTGCCGAGTTGCTCGGCGTCACTCCCAAGAGTAGCTTTTGCACGCCGTCGCTACTTGATGCAAAGCAAGCTTGTTGCCTTGGCCATGCCGCAAGTATTTTTCTGGTGCAATGGCGTGCATTCTGATAAAATAACGCCCCTTTATTCAGGGAAGGGTCGACATGGCCAATGCTTGCGGCGTCGATTTCGGCACGTCAAATTCCACGGTAGGCTGGGCACGTCCCGGGCAGAGCACCATGCTCGGCCTGGAAGATGGCAAGACGACCTTACCGTCCGTTGTCTTCTTCAATGCGGAGGACGAGGAAGTCAGTTTTGGCCGCGCGGCGCTGGCCGGCTATCTGGCCGGCTACGAGGGGCGTTTGATGCGCTCGCTGAAAAGCCTGCTGGGCACCAGTCTCATCGATGGCCAGACGGAAGTGGGCGGCCGCGCGCTGCCATTTCGCATGTTGCTGGCGCAATTCATTGGCGAGGTGAAACGCCGCGCCGAGCAGTCCGCCGGCCGCGAATTCTCGTCCGCCGTGTTCGGCCGTCCCGTCTTCTTTATCGACGACAATGCGCAGGCCGACCAGCTGGCGCAAGATACCCTGGCCGAAGTGGCCCGTTCCGTGGGCTTCAAGGATGTCGCCTTCCAGTTCGAGCCGATTGCCGCCGCGTTTGACTACGAGTCGCAAATCAACAAGGAAGAGCTGGTGCTGATCGCCGACATCGGCGGCGGCACCTCCGACTTTTCGCTGGTGCGGCTGTCGCCGGAACGGGCGAAAAAGGCCGAGCGCCGCGACGACATCCTCGCCACCGGCGGCGTGCACATCGGCGGCACGGACTTCGATAAATATCTGAGCCTGTCATCCGTCATGCCCCTGCTCGGCTATGGCAGCCGGCTGCATAACAATAGCGAAGTGCCGTCCAGCTATTATTTCAACCTGGCGACCTGGCACACGATCAACCTGGCCTACACCAAGAAGATCTGGGTGCAGCTGGCCGACGTGTGCCGCGATGCGCGTGAGCAAGACAAGATGGGCCGTTTGCAAAAGCTGATCGACGAGCGCGCCGGCCACTGGCTGGCCATGAAAGTGGAAGAGGGCAAGATTGCCCTGTCCGACGCGGCCGAAGTGCAGCTGGAACTGGAGCGTTTGTCGCCCGCGCAAAGCCTGCTGCTGAAACGTACGCAATTCGACGAAGCCATCTGCCATTTGTGCGGTTCCGTGGAAGAAACCGTGCTGCGTTTGCTGCGCGACGCGGGCGTGGCGCCGGACGCCGTCGACACCGTGTTCTTCACGGGCGGATCGAGCGGTGTGCGCCTGCTGCGCGAAAAGATCGCCGCCCTGGTGCCGACCGCGCGCAAGGTCGAAGGCGACCTGTTCGGCAGTATCGGTGCGGGACTCGCGCTGGACGCCGTGCGCAAGTTCGGCTAAGCTGGCCCACCGCAGCATCGCAGAAAGAGCCTTACTTCATGAATGTGTTTGACAAACCGATCGTCATGATCGACTTCGAGACGACCGGACTGTCACCCGACATGGGCGACCGCATCACGGAAGTGGCGGCCTTGCGTATTGAAGGCGGGCAGATCACGGACCGCTATGTGACCCTGATCAACTGCAATGCGCGCATTCCCTCGTTCATCACGGGCTTGACGGGCATCACGCAGGCCATGGTGGACAAGGCGCCGCCCGTGGCCGAGGTGGTGCCGCAGTTGCTGGACTTCATCGGCAGCGATGCCTTGTCGGCGCACAATGCCAGCTTCGATGAAAAATTCCTGCGCGCGGAAAGCGCCAGGCTGAACCTGACGCCCGCACACCAGTCGCTCGTGTGTTCCTTGAAACTGTCGCGCCGCGTGTTTCCCGGCATGGCCAGCTACAAGCTGGGCTTGCTGTCGAGCCAGCTGGGCATCGCCTTCAAGAGCGCCGCCCACAGGGCAGAGTCGGATGCGGAGGTGGCGGCGCAAGTGCTGATCCATATCGGCCGCCACCTGCGCAGCAACTACGGCATCGCCGATGTCGACGCCGACCTGCTGGTGTCGCTGAACAAGCTGGCCGCCGCAAAAGTGCCGCAATTCCTGCAAAAGCATCCGGCGCGCCGCTGATCTCCGTTTCCTCTCGAAGCGGGCTCATCAAAACGATATAATTTTGTTATTTCGTTTGAGCCTGCTCAAGTCCTTCCCCCGCATCGAATTTAAAATTTAAGCAACACACGATTTCGCCGCCCTGGTCCGCCGTTTTGCGCGTGCTGCCGGCAAGCGCAATGTGGATGGGGGCGCACATGGACAAGCACCATACTGCCAGAGATAGCCACCAGGCGTATATCTGGTTCCGCACGGCTGCCGAGCAGGGCAATGCCTACGCCCAGTTCAACCTGGGATTGATGTACAAGAAGGGCGAAGGCGTGGCGCAGGACGATGCGCGCGCCTTTGTCTGGCTACGCCTGGCCGCGCTGCAAGGGTTGGCTTATGCACAGAACCACCTGGGCGCCTTGTATTACCACGGCCGGGGCGTGGCGCAGAGCGACGAGGACGCCGTGCTGTGGTTTCGCCGCGCGGCCGCGCAGGGCGATGCCTCGGCCCAGCAAAACTTGGGACAGATGTACCGCAAGGGGCGGGGTGTGCTGCAGAGCGACGAGCTGGCACTGGCCTGGTTTTACCGCGCCTCCGAGCAGGGCGTGGCCAGCGCGCAATCCTTGCTGGGTGTAGCGTATGCCCAGGGGTTGGGAGCGAAAAAGAACGATGCGCTGGCCCTGGCCTGGTTCCGCAAGGCAGCCTTGCAAGGCGATGCGCAGGCGCAGCTGAACCTGGGACTCGTCTACAAGCGCGGCCAGGGCGTGGCGCAAAGCGATGCGCAGGCGCTGGCCTGGTTCCGCCAGGCCGCTGCCCAGGGCTTGGCCGTGGCGCAGCGGCAACTCGGCGTGGCCTATGCGGAAGGCCTGGGCGTAGTGCCCGACCAGCTGCGTGCCTATGCCTGGCTGCAGCGGGCGGCCGAGCAGGATGACGCCGACGCCCAGTTCAATCTGGGCCTGATGCTGGCGCGCGGCCAGGGTGTGGACCTGGACCAGGCGCGCGCCCTTGCCTGGTACCGGCGCGCCGCCCTGCAGGGCCATTGCATGGCGCAATACAATCTGGGCGGCATGTTTGCGGGCGGGCGCGGCATCGCCCGCGACTTGCGCCAGGCATTGGACTGGTATGCGAGGGCGGCGGCCCAGGGCGCGTCGAATGCGCAATTCAACCTGGGCGTGATGTATGCCAATGGCCAGGGCGTGGAACGCGACGACGTGTGCGCCGTGCGCTGGTACCGCACGGCGGCCGAGCAGGGCGATGCCAGCGCGCAGAACAATCTGGGCGTCATGTATGCGAACGGCCATGGCGTACCGCAAGACGATGGCCTGGCCGTGCAATGGTATGCGCGCGCGGCCGGCCAGGGCCATGCGCTGGCGCAGTACAACCTGGGTGGCATGTATAACAGCGGGCGCGGCGTGGAGAAGGATTTGCTTGGCGGCTACATATGGCTGGCGCTGGCGGCCGAGGGCGGCGATAGCGGAGCGACCCGGGCCAGGGAAGCGGCTGCCGCCAGGCTGGAGCCGGCACAGCTGCAAGAGGCGCAGCAGCGCATGCGGCAATGGCACCAGCTGCGCTCCCCGCCGCTGCCGTCGCCCGACTGAAGCGCCGCCACTGTGCGCGCATGGACGCGCGCCGCATGCGATAATTGCCTACAGGCATCTCGTGCCGCCATGAGGCAATGCGTGCACAGTGCGTGCATCGGGCGCGGGTTTTTGGCACAGTGAAAGGTGGAACATGGTAAGGCAGGCAGGCGAGGATGCATCCGAGCAAAAAGTCATCGACGACATCGCCACGCATGGCTGGCATGGCGTCCATATCAGTGCTGATGAAGTGGGTCCCGGCTATGCCTTCACGATAGGTGCTGGCTACAGCTTCGGCCAGCCGGAATTTCTCATCATGGGCTTGCCGCGCTCCATGGCCCACCAGATACTCGACGTGGCGCTGGACGCCGTGCGCAGCGGCGCCATCACGGATTTCACGGCCACCACGGACGTCTTGCTGGAAGGTCATCCGTGCGCCTTCGTGCGCGTGCCCGTCGAGCAATACCGCAACTACGTCGGCTATGCGCGCTGGTATTACCAGGGCGATGATTTTACGCTGTACCAGATCGTCTGGCCGTCGCGCGATGGCCATTTCCCGTGGCAGGCGCAAGCCAGTGCGCAGTACGTCGAGAGCCAGCCCCTGCTGGGACCGGCACCGCCAGCGGCATGATGGCAGCGATGACGGCCAGGGTTTGTGCCGATACGGCTACCCTGTGCGTGTTCGACCCGGCGCTCCTGCGTCACAGCTTGGGCCGTTGCTTGCGTTTGCCGCGTATCGCCCGCCTTGGCTATGCATCCATGCGCGCCACGCCCGTGCCTTGGCGCCGGTCCAGGAACAGGCTGTTGCCGTGGATTTTCTTCGCCTGCTTCTTCGCTTCGGCCGCCTGCGTGGCGATCTGATGGTGCGTATAGTACTGGTGCGCCTCGACCTTGATGACGCCCAACGATAGGCTGATCAATGAATAAAACACTTTCTTGCCCTGCCGGTCTTCGCTGATGTAGCCGCCCCGTTCGCAGTCGCCCGTGCTGTAATAGGCGAGGATGGCGGCGGCAAAGCGTTCCAGCATGGCCTGGCAGCGCGTTTCCCAGTCTTCGCTCTGGAACAAAATCATGAAATCGTCACCGCCGATGTGGCCGATGAAGTCGCGGTTCGGGTCGCAATGGCTGCTGAGGATTTCTCCCGTCAGCTGGATCACGTCGTCGCCCTTGCGGTAGCCATACACATCGTTGAAGGGCTTGAAGTGGTCGAGGTCGCAATAGCAGACCCAGAAGCGGCTACCGCTGTGCAGCAGGCGGTCGATATGTTCGTTGATGGGCACGTTGCCGGGCAGTTGCGTGAGGGGATTGGCGTAACGGGCCGCATTGATCTGCATCTGCGTGATTTCGCGCATCAGGTCGTGGCCCGTGCCCATGCCCAGGTAGCGGCCCTGTTCGGTAATGATGAAGCCGTTGAACAGATGGTGGGCATCCGACTGCACCATGGTGTAGCTGAGTTCCTGCAAGCTCGTCTCGTGGTCGGCAATCAGGGGCGTGGCATCCATGAACAGGCTGCACGATTTTTTGCCATACAGTTCGCGCTGGTAGGGGCGGGCGAAGTGGTCGATCATTTCGAAGCGGCTGATCAGGCCCAGCGGCACGCCGTCATCGACGACGGGAATGATCATCAGCTTCGGCTCCTTCAGGAAGATGTCATACACCTCGTTATTGTTTTTCTCGGGCGAAACGGCCGCCACTTTGTGCAGCAGCTTGCGGATGCTGGCGCCATTCTTTTCCAGGCTGCTGCGTTGTGGATACACGGCTACGCCGTTGCGCCCCAGCGCCTGCACCACTTCGGCCGGCAGGGCGCGCGCCGGCACCGCGTTGGGCCGGCCCAGGTGATAGCCTTGTCCGAAGGCCACGCCCAGGTCGCGCAAGACCAGCAATTCCGTTTGCGCCTCGATGCCTTCGGCAATCACCAGCGTGCCCGATTTTTCCGCGATTTCCTGGATCGAGCGCACGAATTGCAGTTTCACGGGGTCATGATTGATGCCCTGGATGAAATGCATGTCGATTTTCACGTATTCAGGGCGCAGTTCCGACCACAGGCGCAGGCTGGAAAAGCCTTCGCCCAGGTCGTCGATGGCGATCTGGAAACCCATGTTGCGGTAATGCAGCACCGCTTCGCGCATCAGCTCGTAATCGTAGGTGGGCTGGTTTTCCGTCAGCTCGATGATGACGCGGTCCGGATTGATGCCGATGTGCTCGATGTATTCCAGGGTTTCGCCATGGCGGGCATTGCGTAGCAGCAGGCATTCGGGGCTGACATTGAGGAAAAGCTTGCCGGGCAGTTGCAGTTCGGCAAAGCGTTCCAGCACCACCTGGCGGCACAGGTGCTCCACTTCCAGGGTCAGGTCATGCGCGCGCGCCACCTTGAACAAATTCATCGGCGCGTGCAGGGGGCTGTCGGACGGGCCCCGTATCAAGCCTTCGTAGCCGATGATGTCGCCGCTGTGCATGTGGATGATGGGCTGGAACAGCGCGCTGAGCTTGCGGCCCGCCAGGATGTCGTGCAAGGCATCCGTTCCTTCGATGGCTATGGGGGCCGATAGCGGCTTCAGGTAAGCCACATTCGATGACATCGCGCCGGGCGGCGCGGCGGTGGCGGAAGGGAGGGCGAGAGTGTGCATAGGCGGATGTGGCGGCACGGCCTCTGGACGGGCCATGAACATGTTGCCTATAGTAAGGAAGATTTATGACGGCTTGATGAAACGTATTAACTTTTGATAATGTTTCTTGCCTGCCCTTCAGTTTGCCGATTCTCCTCAAAAACGCGATTTACCACGGCGTTTCCTGTGAATTTTCCAAATAAAAGACGGCAAATCCATCAGATAACTGTGCTTTAAAAGTGGCAATCCGCGCTATGATTTCTTTTGGCGAAAGTCAACATGGGCAGCCGCAGCGTGAGTTTGCACGGCCTGCTTTCCTCGACATCCAACAATGAGACAAACAACCCATGCAATTACGTAGTGCAACCCTCATATTCAGCCTGCTGGCCGCTTTCGGTGGCAATGCCATGGCGCAATCTTGCCCGGCCGGCGATGGCGCTCCCGTGACGTATCCGGTCAGCAAAAAAGTCGACCAGCAAGACAGCTATTTCGGCACCACCATTGCCGACCCCTACCGCTGGCTGGAAGATGCCAACAGCGCCGAGACGGGCGAATGGGTGGCGGCGCAAAACAAGCTGACGCAGTCGTACCTGGGCACCATCCCCGAGCGCGCCGCGATCAAGCAGCGCCTGACCAAGCTGTGGAATTATGAGCGTTTCTCTACGCCAACGAAGCAGGGCGGCCGTTACTTCTACAGCCGCAACGACGGCTTGCAGAACCAGGCCGTGCTGTACACGGTGAAAAAACTGACGGACGAGCCCCGTCTGCTGCTGGACCCGAACACCCTGTCCACCGATGGCACGGTGGCTCTGGCCGGCACTTCGATCAGCCCGAACGGCAAATACCTGGCTTACGCCACGTCCGCTTCCGGTTCCGACTGGAACGAGTGGAAAGTGCGCGACATCGAATCGGGCAAGGATTTGACGGACCACATCAAGTGGGCCAAGTTCTCGGGCGCCTCGTGGACCAAGGACAACACCGGTTTCTTCTACAGCCGCTATGACGCGCCGAATGAAGCGACCAAGCTGGCCGATATCAATTACTTCCAGAAATTGTATTTCCACAAGATCGGCACGCCGCAAAGCGACGACATGCTGGTCTTCGACCGTCCCGACCAGAAAGAATGGGCGTTTGGCGGCAGCACCGTCAGCGACGACGGCAATTATTTGATCATCACGGCCACGCAAGGCACGGAACGCAAGAACCGCGTCTTTTACAAGGACTTGCGCCAGAAGAATGCCAAGGTGGTGGGCTTGCTGGAAGCGTTCGACGCTTCCTACTCCTTCATCGACAATGACGGTCCCGTGTTCTTCTTCAAGACGGACAAGCAGGCGCCAAAATCGCGCGTGATCGCCATCGATACGCGCAAACCGGCGCCGGCCGACTGGAAGGAAATCGTGCCGCAAAGCGCGGAAACCCTGGTCGCCGTCAACCTGATCAACAACCAGCTGGTGCTCGACTACCTGAAAGATGCGCAAACGCAAATCAAGATCGTCGACTTGAAGGGCAAGCTGGTGCGCGAAGTGGCCTTGCCGGGTATCGGTTCGGCGGGCGGCTTTGCCGGCAAGCGTGGCGACACGGAAACGTTTTACTCGTTCACCAGCTTCACGACGCCAGCGACCATCTACCGCTACGACATGAAATCGGGCAAGAGCAGCGTGTACCGTCAGCCGAAGGTCGATTTTGACCCGAACGCCTTTGAAACGCGCCAGCAATTCTTCACCAGCCGCGATGGCACCAAGGTGCCGATGTTCATCGTCTCGAAAAAAGGCATGAAGCTGGACGGCACGAATCCGACCTATCTGTACGGCTATGGCGGCTTCAATATTTCGCTCACGCCTAGCTTCTCCGTGGCCAATCTTGCCTGGGTGGAAATGGGCGGCGTCTACGTGATGGCCAACCTGCGCGGCGGCGGCGAATACGGCGAAGCCTGGCACCAGGCTGGCACCAAGCTGAACAAGCAAAACGTGTTCGACGATTTTATCGGCGCAGCGCAGTGGCTGGTGGACAACAAGGTCACCTCGCCATCGAAACTGGCGATTGGCGGCGGCAGCAATGGCGGCCTGCTGGTGGGCGCGGCCATGACGCAGCGTCCGGACCTGTTCGCCGCAGCCATCCCGCAAGTGGGCGTGCTCGACATGTTGCGCTTCCACAAGTTCACCGTGGGCTGGGGCTGGGTGCCTGACTATGGTTCGTCGGACGACGCCGAGCAGTTCAAGGCGCTGGTGAAATACTCGCCACTGCACAACCTGAAGGCGGGCGGCTGCTATCCGGCCACCATGATCACCACGGCCGACCATGACGACCGCGTCGTGCCTGCCCACAGCTTCAAGTTCGCCGCCGCCGCCCAGGCAGCGCAGGGCGGCGCGGCACCCGTGCTGATCCGCATCGACAGCAAGGCCGGCCATGGCGCCGGCAAGCCGACGACCAAGCAGATCGAAGAAGTGGCGGACCGCTGGGGCTTCCTTAGCCGTTCGCTGAAGATGACGCCAGTAGTGGCGGAGCCGGCCAAGGTGGCGGCGCAGTAATCAGGTAGTTGCAGTACCGGGGTCAGACCCGCCGGGGCAATGCGTTCCAGTGGAGCGCATTGCGATCACGCAGTGACTGACCCCAGCATTTAGCGGGGTTATCCTCGCCAATACCCCCACCCCAAACATCGCCTGAAACGGCAAATCTTTGCGCTGCGCATAACCGATATAGCAGTCGCACTTGAAACGGGGGCAGCGGCGTTCCTGCAGCATGTCCGACAGTTCGTCCGTGTACAGATTCCCCAGCCGCTCGGGCACGAAGTGGCAGCGCGCCAGTTCGCCGTCGCCATCGACGGACAGCGACGCTTCGCCCGCCAGGCAAGGTTTGCCGCGCGAGGGCGACGGGCGGCGGTTTTGCGCAAACCACGGGTCAATGGCATCGAGCCAGGCCAGGTCTTCCACGCTGTAGTAGTGGGGGCCGCGCCGGTCGTAGGCATTCAGCCACAGGTAGACGTGGGCGGGCAGGGCCGCGCGCAGGGCGCGGATGGCGTCCAGGTGTTCGGTCATCGCCACCACGCCCACGGAATAGCGCACGCCCATGGCGTCCAGGCGCGCGCAGCGTGCGAGAAAACGGGCCAGTGTCGTCTGGTCCGGGTGGTAGGTGCACCACAGGCCGATTTTTTCCAGCCCCTCCATGTTATCCAGCCAGCCTAAGGGGCCGGACAGATTCGTTTGCAGCGCCACCTGGCGCATGTGGGGCAGTGCGGCCAGCGCCTGCATGGCCGTGCGGTAGTGGCGCCGCACCAGTGCTTCGCCCCAGGGCGTGAACAGGACGCTGATGTTCCGCTTTTGCGCCGCCACCCAGCTGGTAAAACGCGCCACTTCGCCCGCGTCGCGGGTCAGCGCGGCGTGGCTGTCGCGCTTCTTGGCAAACGGGCAGTAGCCGCAGGCGTAGTTGCAGCTCGATAGCGTGCCCCGGTACAGCAGGGATAAAGTGTCAGGCTGTGTTGTCAGCACGCCTGACCGCCTTCGGCCATCAGCGCACGCACCGTATCGGAGACGAGCCAGGGGCCGATGGTGTCGGCGTAGCTGTAGCCCCGGTCATTCAGGCGCAGCAGCGGGCCATCTTCCGCTACCAATTCCAGCGCGTGCAGCTCGGCCAGTTGCGGCAAGTCTTCTTCGCAGCGCGTGCCGAAGCGCGCCGTGTAGGCGTCGCGGTCCAGGCCCGGTTCAGTCAGCAGCGACTGGATCACGTAGCGGCGGCGCTGTTCTGCGTCATCGAGCACATGGCCATGTTCGGCCTGCGCAAAGCGCGCTTCATCGAACGCCAGATACTGTTCGATGATGTTGATGGTGTCCGTGCGCGCCACCGCGTACTCACTCGAATAATGCAGGCGCGAGGTGTAGGAGCGCGCGCCCGCACCCAGACCCACCATGCCATCATTCTGGCAGCAGTACGATGGTCCGTTCTGTTCCGGCGCATGGGGCGCGCGGAACATGCGCATCGATACCTGTTCGTAGCCTTGCGCCCGCAAATGGTCGCGCGCGGCCGCGTACAGGGCCAAACGGCTGTCGCCGTCCCGCGCTAGCAGGATGGGGTTGAGCGACTGCGCGCCCTGGCGGCGCGCCACCTTGCCGAGACCCGTCTGCTCGCGCACGTACAGCGGATACAGATAGATTTCCTCGGGCGCGAAGGCCAGCGCGCTGTCGATGGAGGCCAGCAGGCTGGCGATGGTTTGCCCGGCGATGCCGTAGATCAGGTCCAAGTTCAGGGTGGGAAAGCCCGCCGCGCGTATCAGGCCGATGGCGTGATGGACGGTAGCGTTTTGCTGGGGCCGGGCCAGCGCGCGCATCTCGCCGGCGGCAAAGCTCTGGATGCCCAGGCTGACCCGGTCGATGCCATGCGCGCGGCAGACGGCAAGCCGTTCCGCCGTGATGGTTTCGGGTGACGCCTCGATGCCGGCCGGCGTGTGTTGCAGGTTAATGCCGAGGATATCGCGCGCGCCGCACAGCAGGATGTCGAGCTGCGCGGGCGACAGATAGGTGGGCGTGCCGCCGCCCAGCGCGAAGCGGGCAAAGCGCCGTTCGCCCAGCGCGCCGGCCAGGGCGCGCATCTGCACCAGCACTTGCTGCACATAGCGTTCCACCATGTCGGCGCCGGGCCGGGCCATGGCGAACAGGTTGCAAAAGCCGCAGCGCATCTCGCAAAACGGGATGTGGATGTAGGCGAAGAGGGCGGAGCGGTCTTGCTGCGCCCACAGGGGCGCCAGCGGCGCCGCCTGTGGCAAGGCGCGGTAAGCCGCCTTGTGCGGGTACGAGTAGGAATACGCCTGGTAGGGCGTGTGGCGCATGCGCTGCGCCAGGGTGTCAGCTTGTTCGGAAGGGATCACTCTTGGGACTCTTTGGGATGTGTATCGGTATCGGGGGCGATGAAGAAGTGCGCATATGGCACGTTCCACACGCTGTCGTGGGCGACCCTGTGGCCCCGGTAACCGTCTTCGCCATACGCACTGCCGTGGTCCGAGCAAATGATGGCAAACGTGGGCGCGCGCGCGGCGCAGGCGGAAAACAGGGGCGCCAGCGCGCTATCCACGTAGCGCAGGGCCGCCGCATGGCTTTCAAGGCAGTCGGCGCGGCAGCCGGGCAGGTAGGCGCGGTTCGGCGTATGCAGGGCGGCCACGTTGATGAATAAAAAGGTGCGCTGCGCGCCGTCCGCCAGGCGGGCTATGGCCAGCGCCACCTGCTGTTGCGTCGAATGGCGGCTGGCCACGCCCATGCCGGCGCTCCAGTGGCTTTCCTGGAACAGCGACGGCAGCACGGAGCCCAGCGCCGTTTGTTTATTAAAGAATCCCACGCCGCCGATGCAGAGGGTGCGGTAGCCGCGCGCGGCCAGCGCGGCGGGAAGGTACGCTTCCTCGAACGCAAACGTGTGCGGCGATGTCGTTTCGCTGCCCGCGAAGGCGGAAGCGAACAGGCGCGGATGGCGCCCGGGCGCGGCCGGCGTGGGCAAAAAGCCCGCGAAGAAAGCCTGGTGCGCGGCATACGTAAACGTGGCGGGCGAGTGGCGCCGTTCCCAGCCACCCGGTGGTAGAAAACGTCCCAGCACGGGCAGTTCGCCTGCCTCGTACAGCGCTTGCGCCACGTCAAAGCGCAGGGTGTCGAGCGTGATGAAAACGATGTCGTGGCTGCCCACGACGGCGTGCATGTCGGGGATGTTCGGTGTGTCTTTAAACATGTGTCAGTTGCGCTGTGTAAGTGTCCGCGCCTTGCCAAAGCAAACCTGGCAGCAGGTCGCCGAAGGCATTCGCTTCGAGCACGCGGGCCTGGCCCTGGCGCACAACGAGGTCGTAGCCCGTCACCTGGCTGGCAGGGAAGGCACGCGCGGCCAGGACGGCGGTTTCCTCCAGTGCCTGCATGTCGGCGGCGTCCAGCAGGCCAGCCGCGTCGCCGCGTCGGTTGTCGAGGTGCAGATTGGTCATCATCTGGTCGCCGATGCGCGCCACCCGGTGCGCGGGCTGGCCCGCCACGGTCACCACGCGCAAGTCGTAGTGGCTGTCGCCGCAGCGCGGCTTGCTCAGCCATGTTTCCGCGTACAGCTCTTGCGCGGCCAGCGCGTCGACGAGGGCCGCGATGTCGTGTTCCGCCTCGTAGCGCGCCATGCGCTTGACATTGAACAAACGTGTCTGGCCGTCCGCCCGCGACAAGGCGGCCGAGGTGGTGGCTTGCTGGCGGCCCGTCCGGTTGCGCCGGTAGGCGACGACGCCGGACGCGGACGAGCCGTAGCGCGGTTTCAGATACACGCGGTCGAGCTCATGTTCGCGCAGCAGCGACTGCAAATGTTCGTAGCCATGCACGGGCCCAAGCAGGGCGGGTATGGGCACGCCGTGCGCAGCCAGATGGCGCTGGCACGCCAGCTTGTCCGTCATGAGGCTGATCTCGGTCGGCGCATTGAAGGCGCGCGCCTGCGGCAGGTCAGCCAGTTGCGCCGCCAGGGAGACCATGGCGGCGGCAAAGCCGGCAAACCAGGCATCCATGGCCAGCAGCTCGCCATGCGCGGGCGCATCGACCAGGGGACGGTCCAGCAACCGGCAGCCCGCCTGCAGCAATAGCAAATGGGCGGCGGGATCGTCGCCGGGCGGTTCGATCTTCAACAGGCAGTGTTGGCGCAATGCCTCCTCCAGTAGCGCCGGCTGCGCCAGCCAGTCGCGCCACTCCAGCACTTGCGCGGGCGGCAGGCGCAGTTGCGCGCGCGCCGCCTGCATCAGGCGCACGCGCTTGCTGCCGCTGGTGGCCAGCAGGGTGAGAGGCGTTGGCAAAGTGGGAATCCGCCTATTTGACCATGACTACTCGCCGACGGCCACGTAGCGGTAGCTTTCGCCGTCGTCTTCGTCCTCTTCCTGCGGATCGTCCAGCACCACCTCGAAGGGCAGCGCCTTCAGCCTGGCCTGGTTTTCCTCGGAAATGTAATGGTGCGACAGGTCCAGGCGCTTCAACTTGCCCAGCTGCGTGTGATTGAGTACGGCCACGGCGCCCAGGTCGCCGATGGTGCCCAGCGACAGGTCCAGCGTGTCGAGCTGCGCCACCAGCGGTTCTTCCGCCAGCCACACGGCCAGGTCGTCGGCGATTTGCGCGTCGCGCAAGCCCAGGTAGCGCAGGGTCGGCACGGTCAGCTGCGCCAGCACCTTGCGGTACAGGGCGACATCGCCGGAAAAGCCATACTCGTCCGTGCCCAGCCACAGTTCCAGGTGTTCCAGCTGCGGCATGCTCGATTGTGCCAGCGCTTCGGCGATCTTTTGATCGAGGCCGCCCGCTTCGATGGTGAAGCGACGCAGGTGCTGGTGCGCGAACGGCTCGATGACGAGTTCATTGCCGCCGCGAATGCGCAATTCCTGCAACTGCGGGAAGGCGTCCAACAGGGGCTTGTAGCTGCCTTGCACGATCCACGAGATTTCGCATTCCTCGTACGTCATGTCGCCGATGAACAGGGCGCGCAAGTTGGGCAGCTGCGGCGCGTGGCTGGCCAGCGCGGCGATCACCTCGTCGGCGCCCGCCTCGTAGGGGTCGCCCCACATGCCGATGATCAGCGCCTCAAGCGCATTCTTGTCAGTTTTTTCCAGGAAGCCGGCGATCAAGTCCGGCATCTTGCGCTTGTCGTCATACTCGAGCGAGAGGCGGTAGACGATATCCTGCCCGGATTGCAGCGCAATATCAGGATCGTACTGGACGACCTTTTTTTGGTGGAAGAGGGTGGTGCTTTCGGAAATCGTCATTGCTAAGGCTCCATGAAAGACAGTGAAAATCTTGTCTATTCTAAAATCTTAGCATGGGTGAAAGAGCTTATTGCACACCGCTGAAAAGCAACTATCTATGGATCACCACCAGTAAAGCTTTTCCTTCAGTTTTTCCCAGATTGCGGATGGTATGCGGCTGGTCCGCCGGATAGCGTGCCGTGCCGCCATTCTTGACTTTTTTCTTTGCCGTGCCCACTTCCAGCTCCAGGTTGCCGTGGATAACCGTCAAATGCTCGGTGGTGCCCGGGTCGTGCGGCTGCGACGCCAGTTCGCCGCCCGGCGCCAGGGTCACTTCATACCATTCATATTTGCCGGCCAGTTCCATCGGCCCCAGGATGCGCAGCACGTAACCCGCATGGTCGCCGGGCAGGGTGGGGGTTTCGTGGGCATCCGTGATGCGGATGGTTTCCACGGCCTTTTCTGCGCTGGAGAGCAATTCGCCGATCTGCACGCCCAGGGCGTTGGCCAGGCGCCAGGTGATGGCGATGGTGGGATTGGCTTTTTCGCGCTCGATTTGCGACAGCATGGACTTCGATACGCCCGCAATGCGCGACAAATCCTCCAGTGTCAGGCCGCGCGCCAGGCGCAGCCGTTGCAGGGTGGCACCCACTTCAGGGGGAGAATTGGTCGAAACGCTGGTTTTCATCGGCAGGTGGCTTGCAAAGTTCAATAGGCTTGGGTAATATCCACTATATTGAATTTCAGTTCGACATAGTGGATTTTGAAGAAAAACACGGAAACGTGTAGACTTCAAACAGCGCTTCACGGTACAGCATACTGCGCGCACCGGTCAAGCGGCCGCTCCCCCTATGGAGGCTGAGGTCACCCGGATACCATCCATACAACAGGGACACACAAGGATCATCATGAGCGAGCAAGCGAAGAACACCTTTTTCAGCGGTCTGCAACAGAATCTCGATCAACTGCGCCAGCAGGGCTTGTACAAGTCCGAGCGCGTGATCGCCTCGCGCCAGGGCGCCGAAGTGGTGTGCGACGATGGCCGTACCCTGATCAATATGTGTGCGAATAATTACCTGGGCCTGTCCGGCGACCTGCAGACGCAGGAAGCGTCCATTGCCGCCACGCAGAAATACGGCTACGGCCTGTCGTCCGTGCGCTTCATCTGCGGCACGCAAACCGTGCACAAGGAACTGGAACAGGCCATCTCCGCTTTTCTGGGCACTGCGGACACCATACTCTACGCGGCCGCATTCGACGCCAACGGCGGCGTGTTCGAGCCCCTGTTCGATGAAAATGACGCCATCATCTCGGACGCGCTGAACCACGCTTCCATCATCGACGGCATCCGCCTGTGCAAGGCTGGCCGCTACCGCTACGCGCACAACGACATGGCCGACCTGGAAGTGCAGCTGCAAGCGGCCGTCGCCGCAGGCAAGCGCCACAAGGTCATCGTCACGGACGGCGTGTTCTCGATGGACGGTACGATTGCGCAGCTCGACAAGATCTGCGACCTGGCCGACCAATACGGCGCGCTGGTGATGATCGACGAATGCCACGCTTCCGGCTTCATGGGCGCGACGGGCCGCGGCACGCACGAACACCACAATGTAATGGGCCGCATCGACATCATTACGGGCACCCTGGGCAAGGCCCTGGGCGGCGCCATGGGCGGCTTTACCTCGGCGCGCAAGGAAGTCATCGACACCCTGCGCCAGAAATCGCGCCCTTATCTGTTCTCGAACACCTTGGCGCCATCGATTGCCGGCGCTTCGCTGTCGGTGCTTGAGCGCCTGGCCAAGTCGACGGAACTGCGCGACCGCCTGCATGAAAACACGGCTTTCTTCCGCAGCGAAATCGAACGCATCGGTTTTACCATCAAGCCAGGCACCCATCCGGTCGTGCCGGTGATGCTGTTCGACGCCCCCGTGGCGCAACAATTCGCCGCCCGCCTGTATGAACTGGGCGTGCTGGTGACGGGCTTCTTCTACCCGGTCGTGCCGATGGGCCAGGCCCGTGTCCGCGTGCAGCTGTCGGCTGCGCATACGCGCGAACAGCTGGTGCAAGTGCTGGCTGCGTTCGAGCAGGCCGGCAAGGAACTCGGTCTGCTGACCACTACCACCACTACTAACTAATAAGAATTCAGGAAAATAGCATGGAACGCATCTTAGTCATTGGCGCAAACGGCCAAATCGGTAGTGAGTTGGTGGGCGCGCTGGCGCAGCAGCACGGCGCGGACAACGTCATCGCCAGCGACATCGGCACGAATAATCTGTACCAGGCCAAGCGCTATGCCCAGCTCAATGTGCTGGACAAGGACGGCCTGGCGACTATCATCGCCGACGAAGGCATCACTCAGGTGTACCAGCTGGCGGCCATGCTGTCGGCCACGGGCGAGGCGGCGCCATTGAAGGCGTGGAGCCTGAACATGGATGGCTTGCTGAATATCCTGGAACTGGCGCGCGAGCGGGGCGTAGCGGGCAAGCCTTTGCGTATCTTCTGGCCATCGTCGATCGCCGCCTTTGGCCCGAACACGCCGCAAGTGAACACGCCGCAAATGACGGTGATGGACCCGACGTCGATGTACGGCATCAGCAAGCTGGCCGGCGAGCGCCTGTGCGAGTACTACTTCAACAAGTATGGCGTGGACGTGCGCAGCATCCGTTACCCGGGCATCATCAGCTATAAATCGCCTCCGGGCGGCGGCACCACCGATTACGCCATCGCCATCTTCCACGCGGCCTTGCGCGGCGAACGCTATGACTGCTTCCTCGATGCGAACACCACCTTGCCGATGATTTACATGCCCGATGCGATCCGCGCCACCATCGAACTGATGGACGCGCCGGCGGCATCGATCAAGATCCGTTCGTCCTACAATGTGGCCGGCGTGTCGTTCAACCCGGAGCAGCTGGCCAAAGCCATCGTGCACATGGTGCCGGACTTCAAGATCAGCTACAAGCCGGACAGCCGCCAGGCCATCGCCGACAGCTGGCCGCAAAGCCTGGACGACAGCAAGGCCAGCGCGGACTGGGGCTGGAAGGCGCAGATCGGCGTCGAGCAGATGGTCACGGACATGCTGGCCAACGTCGACGCGGGGCCGGCGGCCAAGGCAGCCTGAGTCCCACACCAGCATTCATAAAAACATACTAATATAAAGAGACACTACATGGATATGAGCGTATTTGACCTGTTCAAGATCGGCATCGGGCCGTCGAGTTCCCATACGGTGGGGCCGATGGCGGCGGCGCGGCGTTTTCTGGTCGAATACGGTCCGTTGGACCAGGTAGTGGGCGTCGAGGCGGCCCTGTATGGCTCGCTGGCGCTGACGGGCGTGGGCCATGCCACGGACAAGGCCGTCATTCTGGGCTTGATGGGTGAAACGCCGCAGGACGTGGCGCCCGATGCCGTCGACAGCAAGCTGGCCGCCATCGAGGCAGCCGGCGAAATCGCGCTGCTGGGCACGCACGTGGTGCCGTTTACGGCTGCCACGGGTTTGATCTGGCACAAGAGCGAATCGCTGCCCGAGCATCCGAACGGCATGCGCTTTACCCTGAAACTGGCGGACGGCAGCCGCATCGACAAGGTGTATTACTCGATCGGCGGCGGGTTTATCCGCGAGGCAGGCGAAGCCCAGGCGGAAGCCGCCGTGGAGTCGGCAGCCAGCGCCAGAGTCGTCTTCCCCTTCGACACCATGGAGCAGTTGCTGGCGCATGGCGTGGAAAGCGGTTTGTCGATCCCGGAAATGCTGCGCGCCAACGAGTGCGTCAAGCGCAGCGAGACCGAACTCAATGAAGGACTGGACCGCATCTGGCACGTCATGCGCGACTGCATCGCGCACGGCCTGGAGACGACGGGCAACCTGCCGGGCGGCTTGAACGTGAAGCGCCGCGCCGCCAAATTATGGCGTCTGGCGCAGGAGGCGAAGGCGTCCGATAACCGCGCCAACGACTTGCCGCACGACGCCGTGCACCTGGTCAGCCTGTATGCGATGGCCGTCAACGAGGAAAACGCGGCCGGCGGGCGCGTCGTCACGGCGCCGACCAACGGCGCCGCCGGCATCATCCCGGCCGTGCTGCGCTACTATGCGCAGGATTGCCGCCCCAGCGACCCGGTTGGCGGCGTGCGCCGTTTCATGCTGACGGCGGCCGCCATCGGCATGTTGTGCAAACGCAATGCCTCGATCTCGGGCGCCGAAGTGGGTTGCCAGGGCGAAGTGGGCGTGGCTTGCGCCATGGCGGCGGCCGGCCTGGTGGCTGCCCTGGGCGGCACGAATGAACAGATCGAAAACGCGGCCGAAATCGGCATCGAACACCACCTGGGCATGACGTGCGACCCCATCGGCGGCCTGGTGCAGATTCCCTGCATCGAGCGCAATGGCATGGGCGCCGTAAAAGCCATCACGGCCGCCTCGCTGGCGCTGAAGGGCGACGGCACGCACTTCGTCAGCCTCGACGAAGTCATCGAAACCATGCGCCAGACGGGCGCGGACATGCAGGACAAGTACAAGGAAACGTCTTTGGGCGGGCTTGCCGTGCATGTCATCACGGTCAATCATGCAGCCTGCTAAGTGCCGGGGTCAGACCCGCCGGGTCTGACCCCAGATTTCCGCTGCGTCTTAATTGCACCCTCACTCTTCCTCAAACAACTGCTCCAGCCTCCTGGGGTAGTTATTCAGGAAATCGCGCGTCACGGCGTAGTGTTCCGTATCTTCATACGCCACTTCGTGGATGCCGCCGCCCGTAAACATCAGGATTTTCGCGTTCGGGTAGGCCAGCAGGATGGGCGAGTGGGTGGCGATGATCAGCTGCGAATCGTCCTGCACCAGCTGGTGGATCACCGACAGGGCCGCCAGTTGGCGGCTGGGCGACAGCGCCGCCTCCGGTTCGTCCAGCAGATACAAGCCTTTGCCCCGCAGCTTGTTGATCAGGGTCGCCATGAACGCTTCGCCATGCGATTGCGCGTGCAGTGACTTGCCGCCGTAGCTGCCCAGGTATTCGGGCATGTCGTCCATGTAGGTGGCGACATTGAAAAAGCTCTCGGCGCGTAAAAAATAACTGTCATCGGGCTTCTTGTAGCTCTTGCTCAGACGCAAGTGTGCGTGCAAGCCCGATTCCTCGTCCGACGGCAGGGCGATGCGCACATTGCGCGTGCCGCCATCCTTGCCGAAACCCAGTCCCACGGCCAGGGCTTCGAGCATGGTCGACTTGCCGCTGCCATTCTCGCCCACGAAAAACGTCACGTCGCGGTGAAAGTCCATGTGCACGAAGTCGCGGATGGCGGGGATGGTGAACGGATAGTGGTCCAGATCGACGACGGCGTCAGCGCGCAGCGTGGCGCTTTGCAAATACGGTTTTTTACTCAGCGACATGGCCGGTTCCATGAATGGCCGCAATTCGGCCGACAAGTACCAGTGTGGCGCAAATCAGGCGCGCACGCCAGTATGCGGACGCATCTTTACGAGGGGCGTTGATCTCACCATAAAAAAATGCCAAAGTGCAATGGTTTCAGCTCTGCCGGGCGCTGCTGTTTGACAACAGGCGCGGAGGCCGGGCCGGCTGCGTACGCATGTGATTCGCCTTGGGGAGCGGCTGGCACTATAATATCCGCTGCCATTCATGATCAACCGCTCTCAGCTCAACTGGACTCTTCAAATCTATGCATTACGTGTCTACCCGCGCTGATACAGCGCCATTGCAGTCGCAACAGTCATCTTTGCAGCAATTCTCCGACATCCTCCTGGGCGGCCTGGCCCCCGATGGCGGACTGTATCTCCCAGAACATTATCCGCAAGTCACTGGTGCCGAGCTCAATGCCTGGCGTACATTGTCGTATGCCGACCTGGCATTCGAAATCCTGAAGAAGTTCGCCACCGATATCCCGGCCGCGGACCTGAAGGCACTGACGGCGAAAACCTATACCAAGGCTGTCTACAAGAATGCCCGCGCCGGCGAAAACGCGGCCGACATCACGCCGCTGCGCGTGCTCGAAGAAAACGTCGTCAAAGGCGGCCAGACCACCCTGATGCTGCAGGCGCTGTCGAACGGCCCGACCCTGGCCTTCAAGGACATGGCCATGCAGCTGCTGGGCAACCTGTTTGAATACACGCTGGCCAAGACGGGTGCCGAACTCAATATTTTTGGGGCCACGTCGGGCGACACGGGCAGCGCGGCCGAATACGCGATGCGCGGCAAGAAGGGCATCCGCGTCTTCATGCTCTCGCCGCACAAGAAAATGAGCGCCTTCCAGACGGCGCAGATGTTCAGCCTGCAAGACCCGAACATTGTTAACATCGCCGTCGAAGGCGTGTTTGACGACTGCCAGGACATGGTGAAGGCCGTCTCGAACGATTTGCCGTTCAAGGCAAAGCAAAAGATCGGCACCGTCAATTCCATCAACTGGGCGCGTGTCGTGGCGCAAGTCGTGTACTACTTCCGCGGCTATCTGGCGGCCACCACCAGCAACGAGCAAAAAGTGTCGTTCACGGTGCCGTCGGGCAACTTTGGTAATAT
This sequence comes from Janthinobacterium breve, assembly GCF_051380895.1. NCBI lineage: Bacteria > Pseudomonadati > Pseudomonadota > Betaproteobacteria > Burkholderiales > Oxalobacteraceae > Janthinobacterium > Janthinobacterium breve. Next base: position 403,169 of record NZ_JBNYXY010000008.1, read on the forward strand.
CTGCGCCGGCCATATCGCCCGCATGATGGGTTTGCCCATCTCGAAACTGGTGGCGGCGACGAATGAAAACGACGTGCTCGACGAATTCTTCCGCACGGGCGTGTACCGGGTGCGCAGGTCGGCCGAAACCTACCACACCAGCAGCCCGTCGATGGATATCTCGAAAGCGTCGAATTTCGAGCGCTTCGTCTACGATCTGGTGGGCCGCGACAGCGACCGTGTGCGCGCGCTGTTTACCAAAGTGGAAACGCACGGCGGCTTCGATTTGTCCGGCAAGCCAGGCAGCGATGGCGACGAGTTCAAACTGGTAGCCAAGTATGGCTTCAAGTCGGGCAAGTCCACGCACCAGGACCGCCTCGACACCATCCGCGACGTGGCCGATGACTACGGCATCACCATCGACACGCACACGGCCGACGGCATCAAGGTGGCGCGCGAACACCTGGAGCCGAATGTGCCGATGATCGTGCTGGAAACGGCGCTGGCGGCCAAGTTCAACGAAACCATCCTGGAAGCGCTGGGCGTGGACGCGGAACGGCCAAAGGGCTTCGAGAACATCGAAGACTTGCCGCAAAAGTTCGTCGTGATGGATGCCGACGTGGAAAAGATGAAGGCGTACATCGCCGCAAATACGGGCTTGTGATGAGCGATCCGACCGCACAACGCAAACCGATGCTGTCGGTGGCCGAGGCGCAAGCCTTCATGCTGGGCGCGGCGCGCCCGGTGACCGAGGTCGAGCTGGTCGACACCATGCGCGCCAACGGCCGCGTGCTGGCCACGGCGCAAACGTCGACCCTGAACGTGCCCGAGCGCGACAACACGCAGATGGATGGCTATTGCGTGCGCGCGAGCGATTGCGCCAGCGGCGCGGCCAGCTTGCCCGTGTCGCAGCGCATCGCGGCCGGCCACGTGGGCCAGCCCCTGCAGCCGGGGACGGCGGCGCGCATTTTTACGGGCGCTCTGTTGCCGGACGGCGCCGATTGCGTGGTGATGCAGGAGCAGTGCACCGTGGCGGACGGCGTGGTGACGGTCAATCACGTGCCGCATGCGGGCGAATGGGTGCGCCGCCAGGGCGAGGATATCCGCGCCGGTGGCGAGATCCTCGGTGCGGGCCGGCGCCTGCGCAGCCAGGAAATGGGGCTGGCCGCCTCGGTGGGCCTGGCGCAAGTACCCGTGCTGCGCAAGCTGCGCGTCGCCGTGTTTTTCACGGGTGACGAGCTGGCCATGCCCGGTGAACCCTTGGCGCCGGGCGCCGTCTACAACTCGAACCGTTTTACCCTGCGCGGCCTGCTGGAAAACCTCGGCTGCGACATCACGGACCTGGGCATCGTGCCCGACAGCCTGGAGGCCACGCGCGCCGTGCTGCGCCAGGCGGCCCAGGGCAATGATTTGATCATCACCTCGGGCGGCGTGTCCGTGGGCGAGGAAGACCATGTCAAGCCGGCCGTGGAAGCGGAAGGGCGGCTGAACATGTGGCAGATCGCCGTCAAACCGGGAAAACCGCTGGCGTTTGGCGAAGTGCAGGATGCGTTCTTTGTCGGCTTGCCCGGCAATCCCGTGTCCAGCTTTGTCACGTTCTTGCTGTTCGTGCGCCCGTTCATCCTGCGCCTGCAAGGCGTGGCGGGAAATCTGGCGCCACGCAGCTACAAACTGCCGGCCGCGTTTGAGCGCCTGAAGGCGGACAAGCGCAACGAGTTTTTGCGCGCCAAGGTTAATGACGAGGGTGAACTGGCACTGTTCGCCAACCAGAGTTCGGGCGTGCTGACATCCACCGTGTGGGGCGACGGCTTGATCGATTGCCCGCCGGGGCTGTCGATTGCGCGCGGCGACATGCTGCGCTTTATCCCGTTTAACGAATTGCTGTACTAAGGAAGTGTCGATGAAGATCAATCTGCGTTTTTTTGCCAGCGTACGCGAGCTGGTGGGCACGGCCCAGGAAGTGCTGGAGGTGAGCGAGTCGTTGCGGACGGTCGGTGACGTGCGCTCTTTGCTGATCGCCCGTGGCGGCAACTGGGAATATGCGCTGGCGCAGGGCCGTGCGCTGCGCATGGCGCATAATCAGGTGATGTGCGATGCCGGCACCGTGATTGCGGACGGCGATGAAGTGGCATTCTTCCCGCCCGTGACGGGCGGCTGATCGGGCTTGCCAAATGAGACGGCCACTTCATCGAAGTGGCCGTTTTTTCATGAGGACTTGCTTTTCGGCTTGCTGGCCGTGGTATCGCTGCAGGTGGCGCAGGCGATGGCTTTCTTGTGGCGCCAGTATTTCGAGCCGATGAAGATGGCCGACGCCACCAGCGACCAGGCCAGGGCACTGACGATATCGGCCTGGCTGGTCGTGCCCTTGCTGTACTCGACCACTGAAAGGATGATGAATAAAATCGAACTGGCCAGCAAATAGCGGGAAATCCAGAATCCTGCACCCATGTGTTTCTCCTCTCGTGTCACGTCGTCAAGTGATATGAAACTGCTCATCGTTGCAGCATGCCTGGCGCAGTATGCCTCATTTTTGGGCGGGATCGCCATCGGCGGGCCATATCCGGGCCAATCTCGACTAAAATGCCGGGGTTTTCACCGTCTTCCCAGCTTGCCATGACCAATTCCAGCTCCCCTCCGTTTCACATCGCCGTCATCGGAGGCGGTCCCGCCGGCCTGATGGCCGCCCAGGCGGCCGCCGACCACGGGGCACAGGTGGAATTGTTCGACGCCATGCCTTCCGTTGGCCGCAAATTCCTGCTGGCCGGACGCGGCGGCATGAACATCACGCACGCGGAAGGCTACCAGGCCTTTGTCTCGCGCTACGCCAGGCAGGCCAACCGCCTGAAACCCACGCTGGACCAGTTTGGCCCGCAGAAGGTGCGCGACTGGGTGCATGGCCTGGGCGTGGACACCTTCGTCGGTTCCTCGAACCGCGTTTTTCCGACCGACATGAAGGCCGCGCCTTTGCTGCGCGCCTGGCTGCACCGCTTGCGCGAAGCGGGCGTGCAATTTCACATGCGCCACCGCTGGACGGGCTGGCACGACGGCCAGCTGGCGTTTGCCACGCCGGACGGTGAACGCCTGCGCTCCTTCGACGCCGTGATCCTGGCGTTGGGTGGCGGCAGCTGGGCGCGCCTCGGGTCGGACGGCGCCTGGGTGCCGCTGCTGCAAGGGCAGGGCGTGGCGGTGGCGGCGCTGGCGCCGGCCAATTGTGGCTTCGATGTGGACTGGGGCGCGCATTTCAGCAGCCGTTACGCGGGCGAGCATCTGGCCACGGTGGCCATCACGGCGCATGACATTGATGGTTTGACGGTCAAGCGCCAGGGCCAGTGCGTCATCACGGCGGGCGGCGTCGAAGGCGGCCTGATTTATGCGCTGTCGGCCGCACTGCGCGAGCAGATCGCCGTTGAGGGCCACACCACCATCTGGCTGGACCTGGCGCCCGACCACAGCCATGAACGGGTCTTCGAGGAAGTCACGCGCCCGCGCGGCGCCCGCTCCATGTCCAGCCATTTGCAAAGCCGGCTGGGCATCAAAGGCGTGAAATCGGGCTTGCTGCGCGAATGCCTGGGCGCGGCCGACTTTGCCGATGAAGCCACACTGGCGCGCGCCATCAAGCTGCTGCCCGTCATGCTCGTGCGTCCGCGTCCCATCGATGAAGCCATCAGCAGCGCCGGCGGCGTGGCCTTCGACGGTATCGACGGCTGCATGCTGCGCGCCATGCCGGGCGTGTTCGTTGCCGGCGAAATGCTGGACTGGGAAGCGCCCACGGGCGGCTACCTGCTGACGGCCTGCCTGGCGCAAGGCAAGGCGGCCGGCGAGCAGGCCATCCATTGGCTCGAGGCGCGCTGCGTCTGATTCCTCGCCATGCGCCCGCGCGCTGCTGCGGCGTAAGCTCTTCCGCTGTTTTCTCCCTCGATAATCTTGTTGACAATAAATAATGACAGGCGTTAATATCGATGATCGATATATCGATTCACGATATAGCGAGTATCGATATGGAGGTAGCATGGAAGATATCAATTTCTCGCACTACCTGCCGCTGTCCGAGGCCACATTTTATGTGCTCGCCTGCCTGCATGAACCCATGCATGGCTATGCCGTCATGCAAAAGGTGGACATGCTCAGCCAAGGCAGCGTCAGCATCGGCCCGGGCACCTTGTACGGCGCCTTTGCCACGCTGGAAAGGCAGGGCTTGGTCGTCAAGCTCAGGGAAGAGGAGCGGCGCAAGGTGTATGGCATGACCGACAGGGGGCGACGGGTCCTTGCCGAGCAGGTTCGGCGCCTGGACATCATGGCAGCCACAGGGAAAAAAACATTGTCACTTTTGCAGGGGGGCACGGCATGAGCAAGCAACTGGTCAAGAAATTCAAATGGTGGTGGGTGTGGCAAGACGGGATGCATGAGCGCTGGCTGCAAGAGCAGGCGCGGCAGGGACTGCACTTGCATGCCAGCGATGCCCTCGGCATTCGCATGACGTTCGAGCGCGGCGCACCGGCGGACATGGCATATCGCTGGGATTTTTCGGGCGTAAAGGCGGATCCTGTCTATACGCAATTATTTGTCGATGGAGGCTGGGAACGCGTGGTGGATGTGGGGGGATGGCGTTGCTGGCGCAAACCTGTGGTGGATGGAAAAATTCCCGAAATTTTCACGGATGTACCATCGAAGGTGCGGAAATACCAGCGCAGCCTGGTCCTCTTGCTGGTAAGCGGATTGCCATTCTTTCTGGTGGTCGTTGCGCCAGCATCACGCCATGTCTTGTTGGCGGAGCCCCGGGCGAGCGTTGTCACTGGCGCCGGCCTGTTAATGCTGGTCTACGCCATTGGCAAACTCGTGCAGCGTGTGCGTCAGTTGCGGCAGGGCGAGGCGCAGTAGGGGGCAGGCTCGGGGGGCAGCCCGCTCAATGCCAGATGATGTCGCCGGAACCACTCTTTTGCGCATCGCGCTGGCGCGGGTTGCCGTGGACGTGGATGTCGCCGCTGCCGCGCAAGGTGAGGTTGGCGGCATCGCGCACGAAGACGGTGCTCTGGCCCGAGCCTTGCAGGCTGACGCTGGCCTTGTCGGCCGCCAGGTGTTCGGCATCGATATCGCCTGAGCCGCTCAGGTCGGCACGCAGGAACTTCGTGTTGCCGCTGGCGGCGATGCGCCCCGAACCCACCATTTCCAGCACCACGCTGTCGCTGTTGCCGCCGTTGATGTCGAGATCGCCACTGCCGTTGACGGTGGCCGACACCTGCTTGTAGCGTCCCGTGAAGCTGACGTCGCCCGAACCGGTCAATTCCAGGATGAAACTGTCGCCGGAAAATCCCGTGATCTTGCTGTCGCCATTGCCATGCACTTCCATGCGCACGAGCGATGGCAGCACCAGTTCCACCTGCAGCGGCTGGCGATGGTGGAACAGCATGCCTTTCGGGCCGATATGCAGGGTCGTGCCATCGGCGGTGGTCGCGACGTTCGACAGCAAACGCTGCTCGCCGCTCACCTTCATCGATGGCGTGGCGCCGCGGCGCAGCACCAGGTCGATGGGGCCGGCCAGGTCGATGCTGTTGATATCGGCGGAAATCGGGCGCGTTTCGCTGCGCACGGCGCGGCCCGCAGCGCTGCTGGGATTGCTGATTCCCTTGGCGCGCAGCGCGGCATACGACATGGCGATCAGGACCAGTGCCAGCAGGAGCATGGACAGGCCAACTTTGAGCAAGCGTTTCATGGCAGTCTTTCTAGTGACCTTTGAGCAGGGAGACATTCATGGCGATGTAGCGCTTGATGCCGATCAGTGTATAGCGCGTGACCACCAGACTGAGCAGGAAGATGGCGATGCCGCCGAGCAGCATGCCCACGCCGAAGACGGTTTGCGTGGTGCGCGCATCGCGGTCCATGTCGGTGGAGATGCGGATGCCGCCACCAGCCAGCGCTTCGGCCCGCTCCATCATGCGCGACGAAGCGCCCGGGGCTCCGGGGTCGGCCGGTTCACGCTGCGAGGGGCCGGGCAGGTGGTCGACTTCGATGCCCGTGTCGCCGATGGTAATGCGCGTCTCGCGCCGCTCGCCGTCTTCGCCGCCGTCATCGTCATGGATGAAGACATGGCGCAGCGGGCCATCGAGCACCAGTTCGTTGGCACCGGACAAGCCGCTGGCCGTGATGGCGATGCCGGCCAGGTAAAAGCTCAGGCCGACGGCGTACAGGGTGGCCAGCAGGGCCGCGTAGACGGCGGCAGGCACGACCATGAACAGGTTGAAGATGGCCAGGCCCAGCAGCGAGATGAGCAGGCGCAGCAGGTTGACGGGGGTTTTCTTGTGTTCGAAAGCCTGGCGGTGGGTGCTGCTGCGCAAGGTCAGGGCGATTTTTTTCGGCTCGCCCAGGTCGTCGGCGATCTCGTGCTCGCTGCGGCCCGCCGCCGCGCCTTCGATGAAGGTTTGTTCGTAATAGTCGAGGGTCTTGGCCACCAGGTCTGGTGGCAAGCCTGCCAGCGCACGCCGCAGCGCGTCGAGATAATCTTGTTTGTTCATCATATTCTTCCTGTCCGTCCGCTTCGCCGTTTCAGCCCACTGCCGGCAGCAGCATGCTTGCCTGGCTCAGCAGCAATGGCGCATGTGGCGCTTGCTGTACGTGGATGACGATCAGGGTGGCCAGCGCCACACAAGCCAGCAGCGCCACGGCTTTCAAGCTGTTTTTCAAGTGCAAGGTGGTGTGCATGGTATTCCCCGTGGCATGGCCGTTGTCGATGATCAGACTGTACCCAAGCGCACGCAGGCGCACCAGTGCGGTGCGACAGAATGCAATTTCGCGGGGGCGAGCGACACCAGGGCAGGATGCACCGTCAAGTCTACTTTGCCATCTTGCCCGCAGTGACGGCCCTGGCCGCCGCCACGCCACTGCGCACGGCCGCCTCGATGGTGGCCGGATAGTCCTGCGTCCGGTCCGCATTGGCCGTGTAGTCGCCGGCCAGCAGCAGGCCCGGCGCGCCGCTGGCGTTGCCGGGGCGCGCCAGGTCCGGCGTGCAGGCAAAGGTGGCGCGCTTTTCCGTGATCAGCTGGGTCCAGACGGGCTGCGCCAGGTCCGGACGCTGCAGCACCTGCGCCAGCTGGGCGGCGATGGCTTGCGCCAGCGGCCCATGGCCTTGCTCGGCGGCAGGTCCGGACGCGCTGATGACGACGGCCAGCAAGCCCGCCTGGCTGGCGTCGAGCTGGCCCCGGTCGAAGACGAACTGGCCCCAGTGCTGCTGCTGTGGTGCATCGACGAGGGCGTAGAACGGCAAGTCCAGGCGCACGGTGGCGTCGTATTGCAGGTAGCAGGTGCTGATGGCTTCCGGCGTGAAAGCTTGCATTCGCTCAATCGCATCGCCGAGGCGTGCGTCGTGCAAACTTTGCAGCAGGCTGGCGGCCTGCACGGACGAGGTGGCGACGATCACGCCGTCATAGTGCTCGCCGTCATCGACGCCGTCATCAAGCTGCCAGCGGCCATCGGGCAAGGCGTGCAAGGAGGCGACCTTGGCGCCCGTGCGCACTGCGCCGCCATGCTGGGCCAGGTAGCGGGCGGCCGCTTCGGGGAACAGGGCGCTCAGGTTCGCTTTCGGGATCAGCATGTCGGAGGCGCGCCGGCGGCTCGCCCCCAGGCTGTCGCGCAGCACGTTGAGGAAGACGCGGGCCGAGGCTCGTTCGGGCGGGGTATTCAGCGCGGCCAGGCACAGCGGGTGCCACATCAGCCGGTTCAAGCGGTCCGTCTGGTCGAAGCGCAGCAGCAATTCGCTGACCGTGCAATCGTTGTACAGTTGCCAGTCCATCGTCCGCATGGCGGTGGAAAAGCGCATCAGGGCCAGCTTGTCGGCGCCCTGTAAACCTGTGGCGCGCAGCAGGGCCCATGCCAGGTGCAGCGGTGCGGGCAGGCGCGGCGCGATGAAATCCATGCCGCCAGAACCCGCCGGATAGCGCATCTGCAGGGGCAGGGTGAGGATCAGCTCGCTGGCGTCTTGTCCTGCCAGTTTGATCAGGCGCAGGGTTTCCGTGTAGGCGCCCAGCAAGATGTGCTGGCCGTTGTCGAGCACGGTGCTTTCGCGTTCGACGCGGCGCGCCCGTCCGCCCAAGGTGCGCGCCGCTTCGAAGACGGTGACGGCATGGCCGGCGCGTGCCAGTTCCATGGCCGCCGCGCAACCGGCCCAGCCGGCGCCGATGACGGCGTAGCGTTGCTTCACGCTACTCTCAGCCACGAACCCAGGTCTTCCAGGCCAGCCACAGTTTGCGGATCGGCGTCAGCGAGATGCGCTGTTTCAGCACGTGATAGCCGTCGCGCTCGACTTCATTGAGCACCGTGCGGTAGATGGCCGCCATGATCAGGCCCGGGCGCTGGGCACGGCGGTCTTCGGCCGGCAGCAGGGCGAACGCTTCGTCATACGCCTTTTGCGCGCGCGCCACCTGGAAGCGCATGAGGTTTTCAAAATTTTCGCTGTGGCGCGCGTTCAGCAGGTCGGCCGCCGTTACATTGAATTGCTGCAACTCGCTGATCGGCAGGTAGATGCGCCCCTTGCGCGCATCTTCGCCCACGTCGCGGATGATGTTGGTCAGCTGGAAGGCGTGGCCCAGTTTTTCCGCGTACAGCAGGGTTTCCGGGCGCGTCGCGCCGAAAATGCTGGCCGACAAGATACCCACCACGCTGGCCACATGCCAGCAATAGCGGCTCATGGCCTGGTAATCGAGGTAGCGGGTCTGGTTCAAGTCCATTTCCATGCCGTCGATGATGGCCTGCAAATGCTTTTCTTCCAGTTTGTACACGTCCAGGTGCGGCTGCAGCGCGCGCATCACGGGATGCGTGGGGTTGCCCTCGTACATGGCCTTGACTTCCTTGCGCCACCAGACCAGCTTGGTGCGTGCCACGGCTTCGTCCGTGCATTCATCGACCGTGTCATCGACTTCGCGGCAGAAGGCGTACAGGGCCGTGATCGCCTTGCGGCGTTCGGCAGGCAGGAACAGGAAGCTGTAATAGAAGCTGGAACCGCTCTGGGCGGCCTTTTGTTGGCAGTATTCGTCGGGAGACATAGTCAAAAGAGCAAGGGTTGCAGATCGAAGCCGCTATTCTATCGTCTTACAGAGTGGGCGACGGGGGAAAAGCCGTTTTTACTTGTGTCTCTTGATGCAGGCTTTTGCGCGACATGCGCAGGGCGCGCCAGAAAATGATCAGCCAGTCGCGTTTCTCCAGCTTGGGGCGGCGCCGGAAGACGTCGTAATTGACGGCTTCGATGGCTTCGAGGATGCGCAAGCCCCCTTGCACCACGAGACGCAGTTCCCAGCCGATGCGCCCGCGCAAACGCAGGGCCAGCGGCGCGCCGGACAGCATCAGGGCGCGCGTGCGGGCCACTTCAAAGCGCATCAGGGCGCTCCACTTGCCATGCGCCTCGGGCCGCTCGAAGGCGGCGGCGGAGACGGCAAAGCGGCTCAAGTCTTCCATCGGCAGGTAGATGCGCTCTTTTTGCTGGTCGATGGCGACGTCTTGCAGGAAATTAATTAGTTGCAAAGCTGAACATATCGCATCGGAATCGCGTACATTCTGTTCATCGGCTGCACCGTACAGGTGCAGCATCAGCAGCCCTACGGGGTTGGCGGAGCGGGCACAGTAGTCGAGCAGGTCGTCGTAACTGGCATAGCGCGTCGTTTGCACATCTTGCTTGAAGGCCGACAACAGATCGTAAAACGGCTTCAGCGGCAGCTGGAATTTGGCGATGACGGCGGCCAGGCGTTCGAACATGGCGGCGTTCTCGCCGGCATGGCCTTCCTGGCGGGCTATGCGACCCAGCGCCTCTTCGTAGGCGTGCAGAGCGGCCAGGCGTTCGGCCGGCGTGGCGTCGCCTTCATCGGCCAGGTCGTCGGCGCTGCGGGCGAAGGCATAGATGGCTTCGACGGCGGGCACCAGGCGGCGCGGCAGCAGGAATGATGCAACAGGGAAATTTTCGTAATGGTCTACAGGCATTGAACACGCTTCTTTAGTCTTGCAGTTTTGTCCGGCACCCTGCCAGTGCAGGAGGATTGCCGAACGTTGTATGTCTCAAGATTAATGACGCAAAAGTCACTAAAAACTTTTACGCACGATTATAATTAATAACCAGAAAGTCATTAGGCGAAAAACACTCTCCGCCATGACCAAGCTGATATTGTCACAAATTTAAGGATATCGCGTGCGAAAAAATTTGGCTTATCCCGATCGGCAAGCAAAAAGTTTCTCCGCATAAAAATATTACAGCCCGCATAGTAAAGGAAAATACCTTGTTTGCCCTGAAAACCCTGCGCCGCGAGACCGGCGCATCTGCACTTCCTGCCCTGCGGCTGATCGCCGCCGCCGCCCTGGCGCTGACCCTGGCGGCCTGTTCCAAGCCTGCCGTCAAAGTGGAAGACGTGCGCCCCGTGCGCGCGATGGTGTTGTCTAGCAGTAATGTTGACGTGAGTGCCGAACTGGCGGGCGAGGTCGTGCCCCGCGTGGTGTCGCAGCTGGGTTTCCGCGTGGGCGGCAAGATCGTCGCGCGCAAGGTCGATGTGGGCGCCAGCGTGAAGAAAGGGCAAGTGCTGATGCAGCTCGATCCGGCCGACTTGCAGCTGTCGCAGGCGCAGGCCAAGGCCTCGCTGGTCAGCGCGGAAACGAACCGCGACCTGGCGCGCGCCGAACTGAAGCGTTATCAGGATTTGCGCGAGAAAAATTTTGTCAGCCAGGCTGTGCTCGATGGCAAGGATGCCACGTACAAGGCGGCGCAGGCGAATGTGGAAGCGGCCCAGGCCCTGTACCGGGGCCAGGCGAACCAGTCCGCTTATGCCAGCTTGCTGGCCGACGTCGATGGCGTCGTCACGCGCATCGAGGCCGAAGTGGGACAGGTGGTCGCGCCTGGCACGCCCGTGGTGCAAGTGGCCAGGAGCGGCGAGAAGGAAGTCGTGATCGGCATTCCCGAAGATAAGGTGGAAACCTTGCGCGGCGTCAAGGATGTGGTGGTGCGCCTGTGGGCCGACCCGAAGCAGGGCTTGCCGGGCAAGATACGCGAAGTGTCGCCCGTGGCCGATGCCGCCACGCGCACCTACCTGGCCAAGGTCAGCATCCCGGACGCGCCGCAAGCGCGCCTGGGCATGACGGCCGTGGTGCAGTTTGCCTCGCAGACGGCCACGCCGCAGATCAAGGTGCCGCTGACGGCCCTGTTCAATGAAAAGTCGCAAAGCTCCGTGTGGGTGGTGGAAAACGGCGCCGTGAAGCTGGTGCCGGTGACGGTGGGCGGCGTGGCGGGCAATGAGTTGCTGCTGACCTCGGGCGTGAAAGCGGGGCAGACGGTGGTCACGGCCGGCGTCAACCTGCTCAAGCCTGGCCAGAAAGTGTCCATCCTTGGCGCCGAACTGGCCAGCAAGGCTGATGTCGCCGCTGCCGCAATCAGCGTGGGTGCGGCCAAATGAAGGGCGGTTTCAATCTGTCGCGCTGGGCCCTCGAACACATCCCGCTGACGCGCTACCTGATGGCCGTGCTGCTGATCGGCGGCATGCTCAGCTATGCCAGCCTGGGCCAGGATGAAGATCCCCCGTTTACTTTCCGCGCCATGGTCTTGCAAGCGTACTGGCCGGGCGCCACGGCGCTGCAGATGGCTGAGCAGGTGACGGACAAGCTGGAAAAGAAGCTGCAGGAAACGCCCTACATCAATGAAATCACCAGTTATTCGAAGCCCGGTGAAACATTGATCTTGCTGGAGCTGCGCGAATCGGCGCCGCCCAAGGAAACGGCTGCCGCCTGGTACCAGGTGCGCAAGAAAATCGGCGACATCAAGGGCACCTTGCCGGCCGGCGTGGTGGGCCCGTTCTTCAATGACGAGTTCGGCGACACCTATGGCTCCATCTTCGCCCTGTCCGGCGACGGTTTTACCTATGCGGAAATGAAGGATTACGCAGACAAGGTGCGCCAGGAACTGCTGGCCGTGGGGCAAGTATCGAAGGTGGAGCTGTTTGGCGTGCAAGACGAAAAGATCAATATCATCTTTTCGCACAAGAAATTCGCCCAATTGGGCATTCCTTTTGACGCCATCGTGCAGCAATTGTCCGAGCAAAACAGCATCAACGCCACGGGCGTGCTGGTGACGCCGACGGACAATCTGCAAGTGCGCGTGACGGGCGCCATGGTGACCGTCAAGGACCTGGAAAACCTGGAGCTGCGCGCCAACGGCACCACCTTCCGCCTCGGCGACTTTGCCACCGTGAAACGCGAATTTATCGATCCGCCGAAGGACAAGATGCGTTTCAATGGCAAGGAAGTGATCGGCCTGGGTGTGTCGATGGAGAAGGGCGGCAACATCATCGACAAGGGCAAGGCATTGCAAGCGACGGTTACGCGCATGAAGCGCGAATTGCCGGTCGGCATAGAGTTGCAGCGCGTGTCGAACCAGCCGGAAGCCGTGTCCGCTTCCGTGGGTGAATTCGTGCATACCCTGGTCGAAGCCATTTTGATCGTGCTGGCCGTCAGCTTTGTGGCGCTGGGCTTGCATACGAAACCGCTGCGCATCGACGTGCGGCCGGGCCTGGTGGTGGCGCTGACCATCCCGCTGGTGCTGGCCGTCACCTTCCTGTTCATGCGCCTGCTCGACATCGACTTGCACAAGATCTCGCTGGGCGCCCTGATCATCGCGCTGGGCTTGCTGGTCGATGATGCCATCATTGCCGTCGAGATGATGGTGCGCAAGATGGAAGAGGGCATGTCGCGTTTCGACGCCGCCACGTTTGCCTACACGTCGACGGCCATGCCCATGCTGACGGGCACCCTGATCACGGTGGCGGGCTTCTTGCCCATCGGCCTGGCCAAGTCGGCCGCCGGCGAATACACATTCTCCTTGTTCTCCGTGAATGCGCTGGCCCTGATCATCTCGTGGGTGGTGGCCGTCGTCTTCACCCCCTACATCGGCTATGTCTTGTTGAAGGTCAAGCCGCACGCGCACAACGACCATGAATTGTTCGACACGCCGAACTTCCGCCGCTTCCGCCGCGCCGTCACCTGGTGCGTGGAGTGGCGCAAGACGACGATCGCCGCCACCCTGGCCATCTTTGCGCTGGGCATTTACGGCTTTAATTTTATCGAAAAGCAATTCTTCCCCGATTCCAGCCGTCCGGAACTGATGGTGGAACTGTGGTCGCCCGAAGGCACGACCTTTGCCGCGAATGAAAAGCAGGTGAAGAAATTCGAGGCCTTCGTCAGCAAGCTCGACGGCGTGGACAGCGTGACCAGCTACGTGGGCACGGGCAGCCCCCGTTTCTACCTGCCGCTGGACCAGATCTTCCCGCAGACCAATGTGTCGCAAGTGGTGGTCTTGCCGAAGAGCCTGGCGGACCGCGAACGCTTGCGCCAGCAAATCGTCGATGTCTTCAAGAAGGATTTCCCGGAAGTGCGGGGCAGGGTAAAACTGTTGCCGAACGGGCCGCCCGTGCCGTATCCCGTGCAATTCCGTGTTACGGGACCGGAAGTGGCGGGCGTGCGCGCCATCGCCGACCAGGTCAAGGACATCATGCGCGCCAACCCGAACACCCTGGGCGTCAATGACAACTGGAATGAATCGGTGAAAGTACTGCGCCTGGACCTGGACCAGGACAAGATGCGCGCGCTGGGCGTCACCTCGAAGACGGTGATGCAGGCGGCCAATACGATACTGTCGGGTACGGTCATCGGCCAGTTCCGCGAAGACAACAAGCTGATCGATATCCAGGTGCGCCAGCCGCTGGAAGAACGGGCGACGATTTCCGTGCTGAATGACACGAATATTCCGACGGCAACGGGCAAGTCCGTACCCATCTCGCAGCTGGCCCGTGCGCATTTCGTGTGGGAACCGGGCGTAGTCTGGCGCGACAAGCGCGAATGGGCCATTACCGTGCAATCGGACGTGGTCGACGGCATCCAGGGAGCCACCGTGTCAACGCAGCTGGCGCCGCAGCTCGACGCCTTGCGGGCCAAGATGCCGGACGGTTACCGCATCACCGTGAAGGGCGTGGCGGCCGACAGCGGCGAGGCGGAAGCGTCGATCGCGACCAACTTGCCGCTGGCCATCTTCATCATCTTCACCTTGCTGATGTTGCAACTGCACAGTTTCTCGCGTTCCCTGCTGGTGTTCCTGACGGGCCCGCTGGGCGTGGCGGGCGCTGCATTTGCCTTGCTGCTGCTGCACCGTCCGCTGGGCTTCGTGGCCAACCTGGGCGTCATCGCGCTGTTCGGCATGATCATCCGCAACTCGGTGATCCTCGTCGACCAGATCGAGCAAGACATCAAGGATGGCTCAGCCCCATGGGATGCCATCATCGACTCGGCCGTGCGCCGCTGCCGCCCCATCGTGCTGACGGCCGCCGCGGCAGCGCTGGCCATGATTCCCCTGTCGCGCTCCGTCTTCTGGGGCCCGATGGCCGTGGCCATCATGGGCGGCCTGATCCTGGCGACGGCGTTGACTTTACTGTTCCTGCCGGCCCTGTATGCGGCCTGGTTCCGGGTCAAGAAGCCGGCGCCGGTGACCGCAAAAGAAGGCTAGGAGCCGTCGCCAAGGTGCAGTCATAAAAAAGGCGGCATTCCTCTGGGAAATCCAGTAGAATGCCGCCTTTGCTTTACCGAGGGCTTGCTCTAGCAGTCCATGGTAGCCAGATCGTTCCCGAGTTGTTAAAATCAGGAGCGGCAGGTGTGTAGCCTGCGACAAGTAGTACAAAATGCGGATGTGGTGGAATTGGTAGACACGCTGGTCTTAGAAGCCAGTGCTTCGGCTTGGGAGTTCGAGTCTCCCCATCCGCACCAATCCGGGTTGTTCCAGCCCGGAGGTGCAGCACCATCAAGTTGTTCTTCAGCCTCGTTGCAAACGTCTTTCCTGTTTTTCTGTTGCCATTCCTGTCTTTCCGTCATTCGGCATGCCTTTGTTTGTGCCATTTTTTTGCCTGAGATCGTGCGGCAGGGCAGGGCACGGACGGAGATTTGCCTGGAAAATGGCCAAATTGAGGTAAATCAAAGGTTTTTTGGCTGAAATCTTCGCTGTGAGCGCATTTCTTTGTTTCGGACGGAGCGACAGTTCGCATATACTAATGAACGAAGCAGGCTGGAAAGCCTGTCTCTGGCGAAATAAAGAATGCCGGGGCAAGAGTAAAGACAGGGCAACCCAGGCTGTAGCGATTCGTTCGCCGCCGCTGGCATCCTCTGTGGCCGGGCTGCAAAGCCAGCCACTTTCCCGAAGTCCTTTGTTATAATGCCACGCTTTACCGAATGATGGCCGGCCTTGCATTTACTTGGAAGCAAGGCTGGACGCTCGGAGCCCTGTCGCAGTACTGGAAGCGGCGGATTGTTTGGTGCCTGGTGCGGGTTTTCCCTCAGCCGGGTAGACCAGGTCCATCGTCCTGTTTTCCAGTGCTTTTACAGATGAATATGCGAGCGAGTGAAGCTGGACCCATGTCTTGCCGCCAGTGATGGCGCAAGGGGTCGGGTCTTCTTTTCTCGCACCAACAGTGTTTATTTTTTGGACGATTTTTTACATGGCAACTGCAGTCGAAACCTTGGGCAAACTCGAACGTCGTATCACGATCTCCTTCCCGCTGACGGACGTCCGCACGGAAGTTGAGAAGCGCCTGAAAGTGCAAGCCCGTACGGCTAAGGCACCGGGCTTCCGTCCGGGCAAAGTGCCGTTGAAAATGGTCGCAGCACAATACGGCTACCAAATTGAATCGGAAGTGCTGAACGACAAAGTCGGCCGCGCGTTCAACGACGCCGCCAACGAAAACAATCTGCGCGTGGCCGGTTTCCCGAACATCGTGCCGAAAGAAGAAGCAGCCGAAGGCCAGCTGGCTTTCGACGCGACCTTCGAAGTGTATCCGGAAGTGGCCATCGGCGACCTGACGGCTGTTGAAATCGAAACCGTGCAAGCCGACGTGTCGGAAGCCGAAATCGACAAGACCATCGACATCCTGCGCAAGCAGCGCGTGCACTTCCACACCAAGGGCGAAGCTGGCGAACACGGCGACGGCGGTGAGTCGATCGCTGCCAACGGCGACCGCGTGACGGTCGACTTCGTCGGTGCTATCGACGGCGTTGAATTCCCAGGCGGCAAAGCTGAAGGCTACGCTTTCGTGCTGGGCGAAGGCCGCATGCTGCCAGAATTCGAAGCAGCGACCCTGGGCCTGAAAGTGGGCGAAGCTAAGACTTTCCCATTGTCGTTCCCAGAGGACTACCATGGCAAGGACGTCGCCGGCAAAACCGCTTCGTTCACCATCACCCTGCAAAAGCTGGAATGGGCGCACCTGCCGGAAGTCGATGCTGAATTCGCAAAGTCCTTGGGCGTTGCCGATGGCGACCTGGCCAAAATGCGCGAAGACATCAAAGTTAACCTGCAACGCGAAGTCGCTGGCCGCGTGAAAGCACGCAACAAGGAAGCCGTCATGGACGCGCTGATCAAAGTTGCTGAGCTGGAAGTGCCAAAAACGCTGATCGCTCAGGATTCCGAGCGCCTGGCCGAAATGACCCGCCAGGACATGGCGCAGCGCGGCATGAACGTCAAGGACGTGCCTTTCCCAGCAGAACTGTTCGCAGAAAAAGCCGAGCGTCGCGTACGCCTGGGCCTGATCCTGTCGCAACTGGTGGGCGACAACAACCTGCAGGCAACGCCTGAGCAAGTCAAGGCGCAAATCGAAGATTTCGCTCAAAGCTACGAAGATCCACGCGAAGTGCTGAAGTACTACTACAGCGACCGTCGTCGTCTGGGTGAGATCGAAGCCCTTGTATTGGAAGAAAACGTCGTCACTTACGTGTTGGGCCTGTCGAAAGTCACGACGAAAGCAGTTGCTTTCGACGAACTGATGGGAAGCAACGCACAAGCGTAAACCAGTTGGTATTCGGATGCCGCGCCAGCCGCGAGGCGAGGGCGGCGTCCCAACTGCTTCACAAGGAAATGAAATGACAGGTATGAACCGTAATCCAGCGCTGGACACAGAGATGCTCGGCCTGGTGCCGATGGTGGTGGAACAAAGCGGTCGCGGCGAGCGCTCGTATGATATTTACTCGCGCCTGCTGAAGGAACGCTTGATTTTCATGGTCGGCCCGGTCAATGACCAGATGGCCAACCTGGTTGTCGCCCAGCTGCTGTTCCTGGAAAGCGAAAATCCGGAAAAGGAAATCTCGCTCTACATCAACTCGCCAGGTGGTTCGGTCTCGGCCGGCATGGCCATCTACGACACCATGCAGTTCATCAAGCCGGACGTCTCGACCCTGTGCACGGGCATGGCTGCCTCGATGGGCGCTTTCCTGCTGGCAGCTGGCGCCAAGGGCAAGCGTTTCTCGCTGCCGAACTCGCGCATCATGATTCACCAGCCGTCCGGTGGTTCGCAAGGCATGGCGTCCGACATCGAGATCCAGGCAAGGGAAATCCTTTACCTGCGTACCCGCTTGAACGGCATCATGGCCGAGCGCACGGGCCAGTCGATCGAACAGATCGCCAAGGATACCGACCGCGACCGTTTCATGTCCGCCGACGAGGCCGTTGAGTATGGTTTGATCGACAAAGTGTTGACCAGCCGCGCTTGATGAGCCCCTACCGGTATTGCAGGAGCCTATCTTGGTAGGGAGCGTCTGTAGCAGGTCGCTCTTCGGGAGTGCGGACAAGGCGCGAGGAGGACGCATGGTAATCCATGCTACGACGAGCAACGCCGTCCCCGCTTCTGAGGGGCTGCCTGATACGGATGTATTCATCTACCGGGATAGGCTCCACGTTCGTAAGTAAACGCCCGGGCGATCAAACGTTCGGGCGTTTCGCTTTTATTTCGGGTAGCATGGAGCTTGTGCAGGTTGTTGACTTGCGCCATGGGTGGCTGTCTTTCGGGCAACTACCGCACTCCGGCTTGCGATTTTGCAATATTGTTAATGCAGTTCCAACCAAAATGCCTTATGTCAGACAAAAAATCCTCTAGCGGCGAAAAATTACTGTATTGCTCGTTCTGCGGCAAAAGCCAGCACGAGGTGAAGAAACTCATCGCCGGCCCGTCCGTGTTTATTTGCGACGAGTGCATCGACCTGTGCAACGACATCATCCGTGATGAAACGTCGAGCATCGAGACGGTGACCGGTACCAAATCCGACCTGCCGACGCCGCAAGAAATTGCTGCCTTGCTCGATCAGTACGTGATCGGCCAGCAGACTGCCAAGCGCATCCTGTCGGTGGCGGTGTACAACCATTACAAGCGCCTCAAGCACCTGGGCAAGAAAGACGACATCGAACTGGCCAAGAGCAACATCTTGCTGGTCGGTCCTACCGGCTCGGGCAAGACCCTGCTGGCACAGACCCTGGCGCGCATGCTCAACGTGCCGTTCGTGATCGCCGACGCCACCACCCTGACCGAAGCCGGTTACGTGGGTGAGGACGTGGAAAACATCATCCAGAAGCTGCTGCAAAGCTGCAACTATGACGTCGAGAAAGCCCAGCGCGGCATCGTCTACATCGATGAAATCGACAAGATTTCGCGCAAGTCCGACAATCCGTCCATCACGCGCGACGTGTCGGGCGAGGGCGTGCAGCAAGCCTTGCTGAAACTCATCGAAGGCACGATGGCTTCCGTGCCGCCACAAGGCGGTCGCAAACATCCGAACCAGGATTTCGTGCAGATCGACACGACCAACATCATGTTCATCTGCGGCGGCGCCTTTGACGGCCTGTCGAAAGTGATCGCCAACCGTTCCGAAAAGAGCGGCATCGGCTTCTCGGCCACGGTGCGCAGCAAGTCGCAAAGCTCGGCCAGCGAACTGATGCTGCAAGCGGAACCGGAAGATCTGGTCAAGTTCGGCCTGATCCCGGAACTGGTGGGCCGTCTGCCCGTCATCGCCACCTTGGCGGAATTGACGGAAGAGGCGTTGATCCAGATCCTCGTCGAGCCGAAGAATGCGCTGATCAAGCAGTATTCGAAGCTGCTCGAGATGGAAGGCGCGGAACTGGAGATTCGTCCGGCCGCCCTGCATGCGATCGCCAAGAAGGCGCTGGCGCGCAAGACCGGCGCCCGTGGCCTGCGTTCCATCCTGGAACATGCTTTGCTGGACGTCATGTACGAACTGCCGAGCGAACAAAATGTGGTGAAAGTCGTCATCGACGAAAATACCATCACCAGTGGTGCCAAACCTTTGTTGATTTATCAAGAGACTGCCAAGGCCTCCGGAGAAAATTGAAAACTGCCGAGACAAATGCATAAAAAGGGTTTTGATTCCTTAATGCATGGCAGTACAATTTAAATCAATGAGTGCAGGCTTCAATCGTAAAGCCACTCGCGGCGCTTAGCTGCGCGTGGCTTTTTTACTGTTAAAACTGCATTTGTTACAGTCATGCGGGTGTGTTTTGCGAAATAGACTCTATGTTTGTTTCACAGAATTATTTATTCTCGCCGGTCTTGTGTTTTGGCAGCGAGCGCCAACATCGTAAACACGCTTTCTATAAGGTACGCCATGACAACTTCCAAATTAACTGAGCAAACTCAACTGCCGTTATTGCCGCTGCGGGATGTCGTCGTTTTCCCGCATATGGTGATACCGCTGTTCGTTGGCCGTCCAAAGTCGATCAAGGCGCTGGAAGCTGCGATGGAGCAGGGCAAGAGCATCATGCTTGCCGCTCAAAAAGCAGCCGCGAAGGACGAGCCGTCCCCTTCGGATATTTATGAAATTGGCTGTGTCGCCAATATTCTGCAAATGCTGAAGCTGCCCGATGGCACCGTCAAGGTGCTGGTCGAAGGCGCGCAGCGTGCCCGTATCAACCACATCAGCGATTCGCCGACGCACTTCATCGCCGACCTGACGCCGCTCGAGTCCGAGCCGGGCGACGAGTCGGAAGTCGAAGCCATGCGCCGCGCGATCGTGCAGCAGTTCGACCAGTACGTCAAACTGAACAAAAAGATTCCACCGGAAATCCTCGCGTCCCTGTCGGGCATCGACGATGCCGGCCGCCTGGCCGACACGGTGGCTGCGCATCTGCCCCTGAAACTTGAGCAAAAACAAGTCATCCTGGAAATTTTCAGCGTGGCCAAGCGCCTCGAACACCTGCTGGGCCAGCTCGAAGGCGAGCTCGACATCCTGCAAGTGGAAAAGCGCATCCGTGGTCGCGTCAAGCGGCAGATGGAAAAGTCGCAGCGCGAGTATTACCTGAACGAGCAAGTCAAGGCGATCCAGAAAGAACTGGGCGAGGGCGAAGATGGTGCCGACCTCGACGAGCTGGAGAAAAAAGTCGCTTCGGCCAAGATGCCGAAGGAAGCGCTCGACAAGGCCACCAACGAGTTGAAAAAGCTCAAGCTGATGTCGCCGATGTCGGCCGAAGCCACCGTCGTGCGCAATTACATCGACACCCTGGTCAACTTGCCTTGGAAAAAGAAATCCAAGGTCAATAATGACCTGACGAATGCGGAAAAAGTGCTCGAGGGCGACCACTACGGCCTCGACAAGGTCAAGGAACGCATCCTGGAATACCTCGCAGTGCAACAGCGCGTCGACAAGCTCAAAGCGCCTATCCTGTGCTTCGTCGGTCCTCCGGGCGTGGGCAAGACTTCGCTGGGCCAGTCCATCGCCCGCGCAACGAACCGCAAGTTCGTGCGCATGGCCCTGGGCGGCGTGCGTGACGAAGCCGAGATCCGCGGCCACCGCCGTACCTACATCGGCTCGATGCCTGGCAAGATCTTGCAATCGCTGGCGAAAGTCGGCGTGCGCAATCCGCTGTTCCTGCTCGATGAAGTCGACAAGATGGGCGCCGATTTCCGTGGCGATCCGTCGTCGGCCCTGCTGGAAGTGCTGGATCCGGAGCAGAACCACACGTTCTCCGACCATTACATCGAAGTCGATTTCGACTTGTCCGACGTGATGTTCGTGGCCACGTCGAACTCGTACAACATTCCGCCAGCCTTGCTTGACCGCATGGAAGTGATCCGTCTGTCCGGTTACACGGAAGATGAAAAGACCAGCATCGCGCAGCGTTATTTGCTGCCGAAGCAGATCAAGAACAATGGCTTGAAGGAAGACGAAATCTCGGTGGCCGAGTCGGCCTTGCGCGACATCATCCGCTACTACACGCGGGAAGCCGGTGTGCGTTCGCTCGAGCGTGAAGTGTCGAAGATCTGCCGCAAGGTGGTCAAGATGCTGCTGCTGAAGAAATCCGACAAGAAAGTCATCGTCAACTCGAAGAACCTGGATAAATTCCTCGGTGTGCGCCGCTATGATTTCGGTGTCGCAGAGAAAGAAAACCAGGTGGGCCAGGTGGTCGGTCTGGCATGGACGGAAGTGGGCGGCGATCTGCTGACCATCGAAGCCGTGTCGATGCCGGGCAAGGGCGGCATCATCCGCACGGGTACCCTGGGCGACGTCATGAAAGAGTCGATCGAGGCAGCCCGCACGGTGGTGCGCAGCCGGGCGCAGCGCCTGGGCATCAAGGCGGACGTGTTCGAGAAGAGCGACATCCACATCCACGTGCCGGAAGGCGCGACACCGAAGGACGGTCCTTCGGCTGGCGCGGCCATGACGGTGGCCATGGTATCGGTCTTCACGGGCATCCCCGTGCGTGCCGACGTGGCGATGACGGGCGAGATCACCTTGCGCGGCGAAGTGTTGCCGATTGGCGGCCTGAAAGAAAAGCTGCTGGCAGCCCATCGCGGCGGCATCAAGACGGTCCTGATTCCAGAGCAAAATGTGAAAGACCTGGCCGAAATTCCGGACAACGTCAAGAACAAGCTGGAGATCGTGCCGGTGCGCTGGATCGACAAAGTGCTGGAAATCGCCCTCGAACGCATGCCTGAACCGTTGGTGGAAGTCGCTGCCGTGGAGGCTGTCACGGCCGCCGCAGCCAAGCCTGACGCGGCTGGCGAGGTAGTAAAACACTAACGTTTTACCCCTGTTTTCCCCAAACAAGCGCTTTTAGAGCGCTTGTTTTATATTGAAACGTGAATTGCGCCCCCAAAGCGCTTGACACATATACAGTGTGGCTTGTTTAATACGCCTGCACATTTTTTTCGCCGGACAGCTGTGGTGCCAAAAGTGCCGCAACGATACGGTAAACGTTTTATACCTTTGTAATTGGGGATGCTAGTGAACAAGACTGAATTGATCGACCACATTGCTGAAAAAGCTGACATTTCCAAAGCCGCCGCTGCGCGCGCACTCGACGCTGTTATCGGCGGCGTGACGGAAACTTTGAAAAACAACGACAGCGTGACGCTGGTTGGTTTTGGCACTTTCTCGGTCAGCGAACGCGCTGAGCGTACCGGCCGCAATCCGCGTACCAAAGAAGCGATCACGATCGAAGCTGCAAAAGTTCCAAAATTTAAAGCTGGTAAAGCTTTGAAGGATGCTGTAAACTAACGGACTTCGGTGAGGTGACAATCACCGGAAACATTTGGCGGCGCCTCCGGGTGCCGCGATTTCAGGGTTGAAGTTCTTCGAATCGCAACCCTGGATGCAAATGCAAGTAGTACTGTGTATTTTTCGGAGTGGTAGTTCAGTTGGTTAGAATGCCGGCCTGTCACGTCGGAGGTCGCGGGTTCGAGTCCCGTCCGCTCCGCCAAAAAAATACGCTCTTAAGGAGTGGTAGTTCAGTTGGTTAGAATACCGGCCTGTCACGTCGGGGGTCGCGGGTTCGAGTCCCGTCCGCTCCGCCAGAATATAGAAACCCGCGCTGCTGAATAAGT
This sequence comes from Janthinobacterium breve, assembly GCF_051380895.1. NCBI lineage: Bacteria > Pseudomonadati > Pseudomonadota > Betaproteobacteria > Burkholderiales > Oxalobacteraceae > Janthinobacterium > Janthinobacterium breve. The sequence continues at coordinate 425,800 of NZ_JBNYXY010000008.1, forward strand.
AGCGCGGGTTTTTCTTTTATGCGTCCGATTATCTCCAGGCGCTTCCATTTTGAAATTCCCGCATGCCGTTTTGAATCAAACGCAGGGCCATTTAAATCCGCTTTAAGCTTCACCGGGTTTAATGCCGAGGCTGGCGCCTTGCCGGCATGGCTGCGCGGCGCGCGGCACCGGGGCAGGGCGCGTGCCCTGATTTACTCTTGCTATAGCGCTATGGGCATTGTAGAATCAGGAGATAATGGCTTGGGCGTCAGAATCCTGCTTTAGTTCCAGCGCCAAGTTGTTGAATCTAAAGGGGAAGTGGACATCTGTCCCGTCCATTCCGCCGCAGAAATCAAGGCGAACGCATGTTCGCCTTTTTTTATAGTGATCCACTCATCCCGAATTGGCTGACCATGTTTGAATTTATTCGTACCCATCGACGCTTGATGCAGTTTCTCTTGATGCTGGTCATCGTCCCGTCTTTTGCACTGGTCGGTATCAGCGGCTACCAAAGCTTCGGCGACGGCGCGAACACCATCGCCAAGGTCGGCGATCAGGTGGTCACGCAGCAGCAATATGAAGAAGCGCAACGCCAGCAGATCGACCGCTACCGCCAGATGATGGGCGAGCAGTTCGACCAGAAAATGTTTGACACGCCGGAAGCGCGCCAGAGCATCCTCGACAACCTGATCGCCGAGCGCGCCGTGGCTGCCGAAGTGGGCCGTAGCCACCTGGTCATCAGCGATGCCGTGCTGCAAAAGGAAGTGCTGGAAATTCCAGGCTTGACCTTGCCAGACGGTAAGTTCGACCTGGAACGCTACAAGTCCATGCTGGCCGCGCAAGGCATGACGCCGCAGATGTACGATGCGCGCCGCCGCAGCGACATGGCCCTGCAGCAACTGGCCGGCGCCGTGCAAGGCACCGCCTTCGCACCGAACACCGTCTCCAAGCGCCTGTCGGACATCACCTCGGAAGAGCGTGAAGTACAGGAACTGCTGTTGCCGATCGCCCAGTACGTGCCGGAAGTTAAAGTGACGGACGCCATGATCAAGGCTTTCTATGACAAGAACAGCAAGTTCTTCGAGATCCCGGAACAAGCCAAGATCGAATACGTCGTGCTGGACGACAGCGCTGCCGGCGAGCAAGTCGACGTCAGCGACGCCGACGTGACCGGCTACTACGCGAAGAACCAGAAAGCCTACACGACGGAAGAAGCGCGCCAGGCCAGCCACATCCTGGTGGCCGTCAAGAAAGACGCCTCGGCCGCCGACAAGGCAGCCGCCAAGGCCAAGGCTGAAGCGATCCTGGCTGACGTGCGCAAAACGCCTGCCAGCTTTGCTGCCGTGGCGAAAGCCAAGTCGGAAGACCCGGCCTCCGCCGAACAGGGCGGTGACTTGGGCGTGATCGGCAAGGATGGCTTGCCAGCACCACTGCTGAGCGCGGTAAGCAAGCTCAAGCAAGGCGAAATCAGCGATGTCGTCGCTTCCGATTTCGGCTACCACATCCTGACCGTCACCTCGCTCAAGCCACAACACGTCAAGGCACTCGATGAAGTGCGCGGCGAAATCACGGCCGACCTGCGCAAGCAATTTGCTGCCAAGAAATATTCGGAAATGGCCGAAACGTTCACCAACACGGTCTACGAGCAATCGGACAGCCTGAAACCGGTGGCTGACAAGCTGAAGCTGAAAGTGGAAACCGTCGCCAACCTGTCGCGCACGCCGTCGCCAGCACTGGGCAAGGCACCGTTCAACAATGCCAAGTTCCTGACCGCCATCTTCTCGAACGATTCCTTGAAGGACAAGCGCAACACGGAAGCCGTCACCGTCGCGCCGAACGTGCTGATCGCCGGCCGCGTGGTGGAGTTCAAGCCTGCCACGAAGCGTCCGCTGGCCGAAGTCGAAGCGATGATCCGTCAGCGCGTGACCCTGGAAGAAGCGGAAAAGCTGGCCAAGAAAGCGGGCGAGACCAAGCTGGCCGCCTTGAAGGCCTCGGGTGATGCGAGCGGTTTCGGCGCAGCACAATGGGTGTCGCGCAGCAAGCTCGACGGCATCAACCGTGGCGCCATCGCGCAAGTCATGAAAGCGGACACGAGCAAGCTGCCAGCCTACGTGGGCGTGGACCTGCCAGCCCTGGGTTATGGTATCTACCGTATCGCCAAGGTGCAGCAGCCGGCGCAAGTGGACGCAGCGCGCCGCCAGCAAGAGAAAGACCAGATCAGCGGCATCCTGGCACAACAGGAAATGTTCGATTACGTCGAGTATCTGAAATCGAAGGCCAAGGTGAAGATCGTCAAGCCGGTCAGCGCCCCAGCCGCCGCAGCGCCAGCACCGTAAGATTTAGTTTCCACGCATAAAAATAGCCGCTCTCGAGCGGCTATTTTTTTGTCTGCAGAATGTGCTGGCTTGGCGCAGGCTTACTTGGCTTTCAGCAACGGCGCCAATTGCGGCCAGATATTTTTCAAAATCGTCGGGTGCGCCTTTGCATTCGGGTGCATGCGGTCGGCCTGGAACAGTTGTGGCTGGTCGGCGATGCCTTCGAACATGAAGGGCACCAGCGGCGCCTTCCATTCCCTGGCCAGCTTGCCGTATATGCCATAAAACTGCTCGCCATAGGCGCGGCCATAGTTGGGCGGCATGCGCATGCCCACCAGCACCACTTGCGCGCCTGATTTTCTGGCCGCCTCGCCCATGGCGCGCAGATTCGCTTCGGTGGCCGCCAAGGGCAAGCCGCGCAAGCCGTCGTTGGCGCCCAGTTCGATCAGCACCACATTTGGCTGCTGTTTGGCCAGCAGCGCGGGCAGGCGCGCGCGGCCGCCGCTGGTGGTCTCGCCGCTGATGCTGGCGTTGATGACGCGCGTATCGTTCTTTTGCGCTGCCAGGCGCTGTTCCAGCAGCGCCACCCAGCCGGTGCCGCGCGCCAGGCCATACTCGGCCGAGAGGCTGTCGCCGAGCACCAGCAGCGTTTTTGGTGCAGAATAGGCGTTCGTCATGCTCGATACCAGCAGCAGGGCTGCCGCAGGAAGCAGGGACAGCGCGCGCCGCCGCATGCGGCTGTTGCCCTTGACACTTATTTGTTCACGAAATTTTTTAAGATAGATCAGCATGCCCGAATTCCCTAAAGCGACTTCCACCAGTTTTCTCCCGTCCGACGCAGCCGCCCAGCGGCCTGCTGCAAGCAAGAGTCATAACGGCCAACCTGCCATCGAAGTGGTCCAGCTGGCCAAGCGCGTACCCGATGCCGATGGTGAGCTGACCATCCTGCATCAAGTCGATTTTACCGTGCAAACGGCGGAGACGCTGGCCATCGTCGGCGCCTCCGGTTCCGGCAAGTCCACCTTACTGGGTTTGCTGGCCGGCCTGGATACGCCCAGCGAGGGCAAGGTCATCCTCGATGGCACCGATATCTTCGCCCTTGACGAAGACGGCCGTGCTGGTTTCCGCAAGGAAAAGCTGGGCTTCGTGTTCCAGTCCTTCCAGCTGCTGGCCCACCTGACGGCGCTGGAAAATGTCATGCTGCCACTGGAATTACGGGGCGACCCGGACGCGAAAGAGAAGGCGCAAGCCATGCTGGGCAGGGTGAACCTGGGTAGCCGCCTGAAACACTATCCGAAATACCTGTCCGGCGGCGAGCAGCAGCGCGTGGCCCTGGCCCGCGCGTTTGTGACGGAGCCGCCGCTGCTGTTCGCCGACGAGCCGACGGGCAGCCTGGACGCCGCCACCGGGGAGGCCGTGATCCAGCTGATGTTCGAGTTGAACCGTGAACGGGGCTCGACCCTGGTGCTGGTCACGCATGACAGTTCGATCGCGGCCCGTTGCGGCCGCACCATCACGATTGCGGCAGGGCGGCTGGTATAGCGTTTTAACTATGCCGACAAGGCATTGATCAGCTTGCGGATGGCCGGGATCAATTCGCCTGCCGTCAGGCCAATGGGGCCCTCGCCCGAGGCCACCAGAGCATCGGCCGCCGCGCCATGCAGCCAGACGGCGCCGATGGCCGCTTCCCATTCCGGCCAGCCCTGCGCCAGCAGGCTGCCGCACAGGCCGGACAGCACGTCGCCCGTGCCGGCAGTCGCCAGCGCGGGGCCGCCCGTGTTGTTGATGACGACCTGGCCATCTGGCGCGGCGATCACCGTGCCCGAACCTTTTAATACCACGATGACGCTCAGCTGCGTGGCCAGCTGGCGCGCCGCGCCCAGGCGGTCGGCCTGCACCTCGGCCACCGTCATGTCGAGCAAACGGGCCGCTTCCAGCGGATGGGGCGTTAAGATCGTCGCGCCCGCGCCCGTGCGCACGGCCAGCGCCGATTGCAGTTCCGGCTCGGCCGCCATCAGGTTCAGGGCGTCCGCGTCCAGCAGCAGCGGGCTGTCGCTCTCAAACGTCCGCTGCAGCAGTTCCACCGTATCGACGTCGTCGCCAAGGCCGGGACCGGCTACCAGCGCGGCAAAGTGCAGGCCCGAGAAATCCACGTCCTGCGCGCGGCGGCACATCAGTTCCGGCTGGCCGCTGTCAAACGCGGGCGGCGCGTCGGGAAAGGCGATAAACACTCGTCCCGCGCCCGCATGCAGGGCCGTGCGCGCCGCCAGGATGGGCGCGCCCGCCATGCCTTGCGCGCCGCCGATGATGGCGACGCTGCCGTAGCTGCCCTTGTGCGTGTTCTGGCGCCGTGGCTGCAACTGGCGGGCGAACAGGTGCAGGCCGCCCAGCTGGGCTTTGGCCGGCGGCAGCAGGGATGGATCGATGGCCAGCGCCGCCACTTCCACCTCGCCCGCATAGTCACGGCCGTTTGCCGTGTGCAGCCCCGGCTTGTCACCGATGAAGGTGAGCGTATGCGTGGCGCGGATGGCGACGCCGTCGATGGCGCCCGTGTCCGCATGCAGGCCGCTGGGTACGTCGAGCGCCAGCACGGGGCAGGCCAGCTTGTTGACCAGCTGCGCCACTTCGCGGCATTCACCGTCCAGCGGGCGCGACGCGCCGATGCCGAACAGGCCATCGATGACCAGGTGCCATGGCGCGGCGCCCACTGCGGCCGAGGCCATGGAGGTCGTCGCGTCCATGAGGCGGGCGGCGCTGTTGCGCGCGCGGCTCAGGGCCTGTTCGCGTTCGGGCGACGTGGCTTGCGCCTCGGGCGCCAGCCATATGAGCACCTCGGTGCCGCTGCCGGCCAGGTGCGCGGCCGCTTCCAGCGCATCGCCGCCGTTGTCGCCTGGGCCGGCCAGCACCAGTGCGCGCCGGTGGCCCGCGTCGCCGGCATCTTCCTGGGCGTGCAGCAGCTTGAGGGCGGCACTGGCCGCGGCCTGGCCCGCGCGCTGCATCAGCAACCCTTGCGGCAGGTCGCACATGGCCGCTTGTTCGATGGCGCGCAGTTCGGCGATGGAGTACAGCGGTGTTGCAGAGTCGATCAGGGGCATGGCGCGTGTTCCGTTAGTCAGCATGCCTTCAACATAAGGCCGAACCGGGTGAAAGGCAAGGCGCGCACGCCTGAAACGCGCGCCTGTTTGGCGGCTACAATAGCCATCTCATTAGGATCACACACAGGCACGGGGGCAGGACGATGGACTGGCAATTCTGGATCGACCGGGGCGGCACCTTTACGGACATCGTGGCGCGCCGTCCTGACGGCGGCCTGGCCACCTGCAAGCTGCTGTCGGAAAACCCGGGCCAGTACCGCGACGCGGCGCTGGCCGGCATGCGCCGGCTGATGGGGCTTGCGCCCGAAGCGCCGCTGCCCGTGGCGCAAGTGGGCGCCATCAAGATGGGCACGACGGTCGCGACCAACGCGCTGCTCGAACGCAAGGGCGAACCGACCGTGCTGGCCATCACACGCGGTTTTCGCGACGCCTTGCGCATCGCCTACCAGAACCGCCCGCAGCTGTTCGCACGCCAGATCGTCTTGCCGGAACTGCTGTATGGCGATGTGATCGAAATCAATGAACGCCTGGGCGCGCATGGCGAAGTGGTGGAGGCACTCGACGAGGCGGCCGCACGCGCGGCACTGGAACACGCGCATGCGCGCGGCGTGCGCGGCATCGCCATCGTGCTGATGCACGGCTACCGCTACCACGCGCACGAGGCGCGGGTGGCGCAGCTGGCGCGCGCGGCCGGTTTTACGCAGGTGTCCGTGTCGCACGAGGTCAGCCCCATGATGAAACTGGTGGCGCGCGGCGACACCACGGTGGTCGATGCTTATCTGTCGCCGATCTTGCGTCGCTATGTGGACCAGCTGGCGGCCGAACTGCCAGGCGTGCACCTGCAATTCATGCAATCGAACGGCGGTTTGACGGATGCGCGAGCCTTCCAGGGCAAGGACAGCATCTTGTCCGGCCCCGCCGGCGGCATCGTCGGCATGGTGCGCGCCAGCGCGCTGGCCGGTTTCGATAAAGTCATCGGCTTCGACATGGGCGGCACCTCGACGGATGTGTCGCACTACGCGGGCGAATTCGAGCGCGTATTCGAGACGCAGATCGCCGGCGTGCGCATGCGCGCGCCCATGATGAGCATCCACACGGTGGCGGCCGGCGGCGGCTCCATCCTGCATTTCGACGGCGCCCGCTACAAGGTGGGGCCGGACAGCGCGGGCGCCAACCCCGGCCCTGCCAGCTACCGACGCGGCGGCCCGCTGGCCGTCACCGACTGCAATGTCATGCTGGGCAAGCTGCAGCCCGCCTTCTTTCCCCGCGTTTTCGGTCCTGACGCCGATGAAGCGCTGGACGCGGCCACGGTGCGCGCCCAGTTCGCGGCGCTGGCGCGCACGGTGAACGCCACCCCGGAAGAGGTGGCCGAAGGCTATATCGCCATCGCCGTGGGCAATATGGCCAACGCCATCAAGCAGATTTCCGTGCAGCGGGGGCATGACGTTACCGAATATACCCTGACCAGCTTTGGCGGCGCGGGCGGCCAGCACGCCTGCCTGGTGGCCGATGCGCTGGGTATGCGCACGGTGTTCATCCACAGCCTGGCGGGCGTGATGTCGGCCTACGGTATGGGTCTGGCCGACCAGAGCGCCATGCGCGAACAGGCCATCGAAGCGATACTGGGCGTGGACCTGGAGGGCGATTTCGCGGCCCTGGACGACCTGGCGCGGGGCGATTTGCTGCGCCAGGGAGTGGCAGGGGAGCGCATCGCGCTGGTGCGGCGCGTACACCTGCGCTATGAGGGCACGGATTCGGCCCTCGTCGTGCTGTTCGATTCGCTGGCCGGCATGCAGGCGCAGTTCGAAACGGCGTATAAAAAGCGTTTTTCCTTTTTGATGCCGGCGCGCGCCTTGATGGTCGAAGCCATTTCCGTGGAAGCCATCGGCGCGTCCGATGCGCCGCAAGTGGCCACGCCGGCCTATGCGGCGCGCGCCGGCGCGCTGGCGCCAGTGCAAACGGTGGACATGTACTGCGCCGGAGCCTGGCGGCCAAGCGACCTGTATGCGGCGGCCAGCCTGCGCCCCGGTGATACGATAGACGGCCCGGCCATCGTCAGCGACGCCAACGCCACCACCGTCCTCGAACCTGGCTGGCGCGCGGAAGTCACCGCGCATGGCCATTTGATCTTGCGCAGGGTCGTGGCCTTGCCCGAGCGGCGCGCCATTGGCACCAATGCCGATCCCGTGATGCTGGAAATTTTCAATAATCTGTTCATGTCGATCGCCGAGCAGATGGGACTGCGCCTGCAAAATACGGCCCATTCCGTCAACATCAAGGAGCGGCTCGATTTCAGCTGCGCCATCTTCGATGCGCAAGGCCAGTTGATCGCGAATGCGCCACACATGCCCGTGCACCTGGGTTCCATGGGCGAGAGCATCCGCACCGTCATGACGCGCAATGCGGGCGCCATGCGGCCGGGCGACGTCTTCATGCTGAACGACCCGTATCACGGCGGCACGCATCTGCCCGACGTGACGGTTATTTCTCCTGTCTTCGATGAAGAGGGGACGGCCATCCTGTTCTACGTGGGTTCGCGCGGCCACCATGCGGACATCGGCGGCACCACGCCCGGTTCCATGCCGCCCGACTCCACGCGCATCGAGCAAGAGGGCGTGTTGATCGACAATTTCAAGCTGGTCGACGGCGCCACTGGCGTGATGCGCGAAGACGAGACTCTGGCCCTGCTGGCGGGTGCCAGCTGGCCCGCCCGCAATCCGCGGCAAAACCTGGCCGACCTGCGCGCCCAGGTGGCGGCCAACCAGAAGGGGGCCGAGGAACTACACAATATGGTCGCGCATTTCGGCTTGCCCGTCGTGCAAGCCTACATGGGCCACGTGCAGGACAACGCCGAGGAAGCCGTGCGCACGGTCATCACCACCCTGAAGGATGGCAGCTACACGCTGGACCTGGACAACGGCGCGCGCATCCAGGTGGCGATCAAGGTCGACGTGGCTGCACGCAGCGCCACCATCGACTTTACTGGGACTTCAAGCCAGCTGCCGAACAATTTCAACGCGCCGTCCGCCGTCTGCATGGCGGCCGTGCTGTACGTGTTCCGCACCCTGGTCGATGACGACATTCCGCTGAACGCGGGCTGCCTGAAGCCTTTGACTGTGATCATCCCGTCCGGCTCCATGCTCAATCCGCAGTATCCGGCCTCTGTCGTCTCGGGCAATGTGGAAACCTCGACCTGCATCACGAACGCCCTGTATGGCGCGCTGGGGGCCATGGCCGCTTCTCAGGGCACGATGAACAATTTCACGTTTGGCAGCGCCAAATACCAGTACTACGAGACGATATCGGGCGGCTCGGGCGCCGGCCCCGGCTTCGACGGCACGGACGTGGTGCAGACGAACATGACCAATTCACGCCTGACGGACCCGGAAATTCTGGAGTGGCGTTTCCCCGTACGGCTTGACAGCTACAGCATCCGCGCAGGTTCGGGCGGGGCGGGGCGCTGGCATGGCGGCAATGGTGGCGTGCGCCGGGTGCGCTTTTTGGAACCCATGACGGCGGCGATTTTGTCGAACAACCGTATCCATCCTCCTTTCGGCATGGATGGCGGTGCGCCGGGCGCGCTGGGGCGCAATTATGTGGAGCGGGTGGACGGCACGGTCGAGCGCCTGGCGCATATCGGCAAGACCGACATGCAGCCAGGCGACGTGTTCGTGATCGAGACGCCGGGTGGTGGCGGCTACGGCAAGTTGGAATAGGCCGTGCCGGCGCCGGCGTTGGCACCGCTGAGGTGCGCGCGCACCTGGCCCACGTCGCGCATGGGCGCGCGGCCGAACTGGCGGCTGTATTCGCGGCTGAACTGCGATTCGCTGGCGTAGCCGACGCGGTAGCCGGCCGTGCCCGCGTCGATTTGCTCGACCAGCATCAAGCGCCGCGCTTCCTGCAGGCGCAGCAGCTTCTGGTACTGCATCGGCGTCATGGCGGTGATCGCCTTGAAGTGGTGGTGCAGCGACGACATGCTCATGTTCGCCATGCCGGCCAGTTGCTCGATGCGCAGCGGCTGCGCGTAATGGTGCTTGATCCAGTCGATGGCTTGCCCCACCTGGTGCGACTGGCTACTGGCTAGCGCCATGTGGCGCAGGCGCGCGCCGACAGGACCGTTCAGCAGGCGGTAGGTCAGCTCGCGGCGGATCAGGGGCGCCAGCGCGGCGATTTCCCCCGGTTTGTCCAGCAGGTGCACGAGGCGCAGCATGGCGTCGAGCAGCTCGGGCGAGACGTCGCTGACGGAAATGCCGCGCGTGGCGGGGAGAATTTTTTGCTGCGCCCCATTGTCACTGTCACTGTCGAGCAGCGCCGCCACGTCGGCGATGTCGATGCCCAGCACCACGCACAGGTGCGGCTGCTGCTCGCTCGCTTCGGCCACGCGCACCTGCACCGGCAAGTCTACGGAGGTCAGCAGGTACTGCATGCGGCTGTAATGGAAGGTTTCCGTGCCCAGGGTGACGTCCTTCGCCCCTTGCGCGATGATGGCCACGCTGGGGCGCGCTGCATGGAACAGCGATTCGGTGACCGACGACTGGCGGTGGAAGGTAAGGTTGCCGATGGACGTCGCGTAGTCGCCATTGCGCGGCGCGTGGCGGCTGATCAGGGTGGCGATTTCATCTTGCGGGAGGATCTGTGTGGACATGGGGCGAGTATGCGTCAGGCGAGGAAGGGCAGGGCTTGATCTTACGCAGATTTGGAGGATCGTGCAAAGGTCTTGCAGGATCGCGGTAACGGCGGGCTGGCTTCTCAGGCACACTTGTGCAATCGCATGCACGGCACGCGTCCCCCCCTCGTTACACACCTATAGATACAGGAGTTTTCATGACCACCATCGCCAAAGGCTACGCCGCACTGGGCCCCACCTCCGCACTGCAACCGTTTACGTTCGAGCGCCGCGCCCCGCGCGAAGACGACGTGGCCATCTCGATCAAATACTGTGGCGTGTGCCATTCCGACATCCACCAGGCGCGCGACGAATGGGGCGGCGCCGCCTTCCCGATGGTGCCCGGCCATGAAATCGCCGGCGTCGTCACGGCCGTTGGCGCCAACGTCAGCAAGTTCAAGGTGGGCGACCATGTGGGCGTGGGCTGCTTCGTCGATTCCTGCACCACCTGCAAGACGCGCAACGTGGACCTGGAACAATACATGCCAGGCCTGATCCAGACCTACAACGGCCTGGAGGCGGATGGCAAGACGGCCACGCAGGGCGGCTACTCGGACAGCATCGTCGTCAAGGAAGGCTATGTGCTGTCGATACCCGACAACCTGCCGCTGGACGCCGCCGCCCCGCTGCTGTGCGCCGGCATCACCCTGTATTCGCCGCTGAACCACTGGAAAGCCGGCCCTGGCAAGCAAGTCGCTATCCTGGGCATGGGTGGCCTGGGTCACATGGGCGTCAAGATTGCCCACGCCATGGGCGCCGAAGTGACGGTGCTGAGCCAGACACTGTCGAAGCGCGAAGACGGGCTGCGTCTGGGCGCCGACCATTACTACGCCACCAACGACGCGGAAACCTTCAGCAAGCTGGCCGGCACGTTTGACCTGATCATCTGCACCGTGGGTGCCTCCATCGACTGGAACCAGTACATCAACCTGCTGAAAGTCGATGGCAGCATGGTCATCGTCGGCATCCCGGACGGCGCCGTGCCGCCGATCAGCGCCTTCGGCCTGGTGGGCGCGCGCCGCAGCCTGTCCGGCTCCATGATCGGCTCGATCAAGGAAACCCAGGAAATGCTGGATTTCTGCGGCAAGCACAATATCGTGTCCGACATCGAGATCATCCGCATCCAGGATATCAATGAGGCGTTTGAGCGTGTAGTGAAGAGCGATGTGCGCTATCGTTTCGTCATCGACATGGCCTCTTTGTAACACCCGAGAGTAGCCCAGGGCGTTGTTGTCGCGTCTCGCCCTGGGCGTTTTTCGGGCGTTCCGGCGGCGCATGCTTCAAGTCAAACCCGACATGCCGCCGCCGCATCCACTATCCCATCGCGCCAAAAATCAAGCACGAACACGGCCCGCAAGTGTGACGCGCCCTGATCCTGCGTCTTCTGGAGCAGCAGCGTACCCAGGGCCGCATCGCGCCCGATACCTCGTTTTCCAACCTGTCGCAGATTCTGTTTGACGCTGTTTTTTCGCACCTGACAACGCGCACCATCATGCAGGGGCAGGGCGGCAGCGCCGCCACGTTCCGGCCATTGATTGCGGAACTGATCGTGATGGTGGTGGCGCGAGTCGCGCGCAGGGCGGATTAAGCCCCAATAGCGGCTGACAAATTTTCATTGTGCGTCACTGAACCGTGGCCGAGCGCCTTTCGGCGACGGTGTGCTGAAGGTGAGCAACGAAAAGGAAGCAGAGCCCGCCAGGCAGCATTGCTTTAGCCATAGCATCAGTTCAGCTCACCATCCCGTCGCTGATCGCCGTGTCCGTCCGCTTTCGCCCCAAAGCAGACCTTCGCTTCAGGCCGTCGCTGACTACATTTCAGCCATCGCCTTAACGCGTTTGATAACGCCAAGAAGTTCCGTATCACACGGATCACCTGTGAACTC